>CALKOT010000105.1 GCA_938092015.1 uncultured Paracoccaceae bacterium | reverse complement strand
CGGGGCATGCCTTGCCCAATCAAAACTTCAACTTGCCGTAACTTCACGACAATCTCTTCGGGCTTGGGTCTCTTTATAGCCATCTCGGGTCCTCCGCTTTCCTAACTATAAGGGCGGACCAATTCAAAGGGGGAGGCTCAGGGTGATTGAGGGCCAAAGCCGGAGCCGGTGGTTGTCCCCGCCAACTTGGCGCGCTGCGCTGCGATCACTTCATCGCCTACCGCCTTCTTGGCGTGGGCGGCGGCGTTCACGGCCCCGGCGGCGGCGACAAGAGCGAATGAAGAGATGATGGTGGTTGAGATAAGTTTGCGCATCAGAGGCCTCACGGTCGAAGGATCACGAGACTGCTGCTGAAAAGGATAAAGCATCCGCCGCCGAATAAAACGGCGTGGGTACCCCAAAAGTGATCAAATGCAAGTGTGCTGCAGTTAAGCAGTTATTCCACCAGATTTGCAGCGATCGCCGCTTCGTCCCAGTCAATCCCCGCGCCCGGGCGATTTGGCGGTGTCACAAAGCCATTTTCAACCTTGTAAGGCTCAGCCAGAACACCCTCGCACCAGTCAGCCCATTCCAGCCAATGCGCCGTCTCAGTTACCGCCAGCATGTGAGAAGACACTTCGGGAAACAGGTGAGATGAAAACGGCATTCCTGCAGCACCTGCGACGCCCGCTGCGCGCATCCAGCCGGTGACCCCGCCAATTCGCATCAGGTCGGGCATCACATAGGAACAGGCATCCATCTGCAAAGCCCGCCATAAATCACGCGGGCCCCAGAAGTTTTCGCCAATCTGGATTGGCGTGCGCAGGCGTCGTTTCAGCTCAGCCGCGCCATCAAGGTCATCATAGCGAATAGGCTCTTCAATCCAGCCAAGGCCAAGGTTATCGATCATCTCACAACGCGCTATCGCCTCATCCATGGTGTTGAGCTGATTGTAATCGCAGAAAACAGACACGCCGTCGCCAACAGCGTCCATCACGGCCTCAACGGCTTTGACGTCATCGCGAGGGTCTTCGCGGCCAAGGCGCATCTTTACAGCCGAAAAGCCGCCTTCATCGCGCAGCTCCACCGCTTCAGCCGCCGTTTCTTCCGGTGATTTCAGCCAAAGGGCGCAAGAGTTATAGGCTTTGACCGGTTTGCGGACGCCGCCCAGAAACTCAGCCAACGGCAAGTCAGCCGCCTTGGCCGCCGCATCCCAAAGCGCCATGTCCAAGCCGGAAACGGCGGTCAGTGTGACGCCCTCATATCCGGTAAAGAACAATGCCTTGCGGGCCTTGTCGTAGAGTTCGGTCGGGGCGACGGGTTCGCCCTTGAAGCGGTCCACGAGACCGTGGATCAGCTGATCGGCCATGCGGGCGCCATCCAAGGTGTAGGCGGACAGATAGGTCCGGCCAGTGACGCCTTGTTCAGTTTCCAGATCAATCAGCAGAAGCGGCCATTGCGTGACGGTCACAGCCCGGCTGATAACAGGGCGTTTGTGGGTCAGGGCGACAATGCGCGTGCGAACGGAACGAATGGTAAGCTGGGTCATGGCGTGGCCTTTCGGTTGTCTCGTCGCAGACTACCATGCCAAGGGCGCAGCGCATCCAAGGCCGTGAGGTCAGGCGAGACGCCTGGCGCACAGCCAGCTTGCCGCCGCCATCGCCGCCGCCGCGGCAAGGCAGAGAGGCAGGCCGCCTATCTGGTACGAAACGCCGGACAACAGCGTGCCCAGCAGACGCCCGGCGGCGTTCGACATGTAATAAAACCCGACATCCATCGTCACACGCTCAGCCGTAGTGAAGGCCAGGATGAGGTACGAATGCAGGGAAGAATTCACGGCGAACACCACACCGAAAGAAAGTAGCCCGCCGATCAGAAAAGCCGTCAGCCAGTCTGCCGGCACGCCGGCGGCCCAGACTGCCAGTGCAAGTATGGCTGGGATAAGCGCCAGCGCGCCGACCCAGACCCGGGCGGCGCCGGTCATTGACGCCAGCCCACGCTCCTTCGCTTTCAGAATGCGTGGGGCGGCAGCCTGCACTGCCCCGTAGAGGATGATCCAGAGGGCCATGAACACGCCGATCACGAAGAACGCCTCCCGGTTTCCTTCGGCGGTTCCATCAGACAGGACGGCGTAGAAGTAGATCGGCACGCCGACGACGAACCACGTGTCGCGGGCGCCAAACAGGAACAACCGCGCCGCCGATAGCCGGTTCACTGAGCTGGCGGTTGAGAAGATATCGCGGAACTTCGCGCCCTTCGCGCCGCGCGGCAGGCCCGGCGGCATAGCGACCGCCACCGCCACAAGAATGACGCCCAACGCGGCCATCATCGCCCACAGCGACGCTTCAAACCCGATCAGCCCCAGCAAGGCTGCGCCCAGCAGAAACCCCAGTCCTTTGACTGCGTTCTTCGACCCGGTCAGCACCGCAACCCAGCGAAACAACGCTCCGTCCCCACTGGGCGCCAGCAACTTAACCGCGCTTTTCGAAGACATCTTCGCAAGGTCTTTGGCCACGCCTGATACGCCCTGCACCGCCATGACAAAGATGACGGAGGCGCCAACGCTCCACGCAGGGTCCAATTGCGTCAGTGCCCACAAGGCGCCGATCTGCAAGATCAGCCCGGCATAAAGCGTCGAGGTCAGGCCAAATCGTTTGGCGATCCACCCGGCGCAAAGGTTGGTGACCATGCCCATGAATTCATAAAGCAGAAACAGGTACGCCAACTGAACTGGCGAAAACCCAAGCGTATGGAAATGCAGCAATACCAACATGCGCAGCGCGCCATCGGTCAGCATAAACGCCCAATAGGCGGCTGTGACGGCGATGTACGCGCCAAAGCCCGCCGGGCGGCTTTTAGTCATTGAAGCGCCCTGCCCTGCGACTTAATCGGCAACCAACCGTGCGACATCCGCCAGACGCCATGCATAGCCCATCTCATTGTCATACCACGCGTAGATCTTAACCTGCGTGCCGTTCACAACCATCGTCGACTGCGCATCAATAATAGTGGATCGGGTGTCGTTGGTGTAATCGGCGGACACCAACGGGCGCTCTTCATACCCAAGAATGCCCTTCAACGGACCTTCAGCGGCGGTTTTAAAAAGGTCGTTCACCTCTTCGACAGTCGTCTCACGTTCGACTTCGAACACGCAGTCTGTGAGCGACGCGTTCAGTAGCGGCACCCTTACGGCATGACCGTTCAACCGCCCCTTCAGTTCCGGATAGATCATCGTAATCGCTGTGGCCGATCCGGTGGTTGTCGGGATCAACGAATTCAATGCCGACCGCGCCCGTCGTGCGTCTTTGTGAGCGCGATCCACAATGGTTTGAGTATTCGTGGCATCGTGGATCGTGGTCATCGAACCGTGTTTAATTCCAATACTTTCCAGCAACACCTTCACAACTGGAGCAAGGCAATTTGTCGTGCAGCTCGCCGCCGTCACTAGGTTTTGAGAGCCATCGTAGAGATGATCATTCACACCTATGACAAGGTTCAGCGCAGCCTCATCCTTGACCGGTGCTGAAATCACAACCTTCTTTACCCCCGCATCATAATACGGCTGAACCGCAGCCTCAGTCTTGAAGGCGCCGGTGCAGTCGATCACCAGATCAATGCCCATCTCTTTCAGCGGCAAATCTTCAATCCGGCGGGTTTGGGTAAACGCCCTACGCTTGCCATTGACGGTAATCGCCTCGTCGTCATGGCTGATATCTGCGCCCCAACGGCCATGGACCGTGTCAAATTCCAGTAACAAAGCATGTTGCGCGATGTCAGCGCCCAGATCGTTGAGCAGCACAATCTCACCCGGCGCGCCGTCAGCCTCGAACGCGCGCATGATCAGTTTGCCGATGCGGCCAAGGCCGTTGATTGCGATCTTTGTCATGGTGCTTTCTCCTTCAGACGCGCGCCAACTGCATAAGGGCGCTACCAGATACATGTGAAACGAATGTGACGGCAGGGCAATATCGCGGCGATGCGTTCTTCGACGTAGATTTGATAAATCGTAAAAGGAGACTGAGCATGTCGATCTATCTGATCCTCGACAACGAAATTCACGACCATGAGGCTTATGATCGCTACAAGACAGCAGTAAAACCGATGGTCGAAGCGGCAGGCGGCGAGTACCTGACCCGCGATGGTCAGGTCGACGTCATGGCCGGCGACTGGGCGCCCTCACGCGTTGTGATCTTTAAGTGGCCCAACCAGTCCGCGCTTGAGGCGTTCATGTCATCTGAAGAATATCAGCCGTGGAAGACGCTTCGCGAAAGCGTAACGACGACCAAGACGCTGGTCCGCGTCGTTGGCGAAGGGCACGTTGAGTAGGCTTCTTGGGTCGAACAATATACAAAACGCCGCCCATTCAATGGGCGGCGTCTGACTTGATAGCGCGCTGAAAGTTCCCAGCCTATTTTCGATCCCGGAACGCAACGCCAGCCAGCGCATCACCGCGCATATCCTGGGGCGCAGCCCAGGTTTCGGCGTCGGTGATTAACGCCGCAACAGCGTCAGATCCGGCCTCTAACAAAGCCTCACCCTTTTCAACGGTCGCGTTGGTTGGGTCCCCGGCGATACCGTTCCCTGTAACATGCGCGAAAGGCCGCCAGCGGTATGACGCATGACCGGCTGAGAGGAACTTCTTACCATCCTCGCCCATGGACTTGAGCGAGGCGAGGTCTGATTTGTCGACCAGATCAGGTTCTACCCGCATCATCATCGACGTCTCACCTTCGCAGGCGTGCATGACGTTGGCCTGATCCTGCATCAGCGATGCAAAGGCTTCCCCGCCCTCTGTCACATACGTGGTTGTGACGATGGTGGCGTCCAGTTCGGGCGACAGTTCATCAGCGATCTGCTGCATGGCGATGATGTTGCCGCCATGGCTGTTCGAAATCAGAATGTCATGGAACCCGTGACGGATCAGCGACGTGATCAGATCACGCAGGATCGCACGGAAGGTCGCATGGCTGACGATCAACGTGCCACCAAAGGGCATGTGATGCTCGCTAAGGCCCATCCAGACCACTGGCGTAACGACTGTTGGCCTGGACGCCTGGGCCTTGCGCGCGGCGCGGGTTGCGATCTCGTGGCCAAGGCGGGTATCCGTCATCACGGGCAAATGCGGCCCGTGCTGTTCGATTGACGCGATGGGAATGACGACCACTGCGTTCTGCTCAGCCAGTGTACGCAATTCCTGCGCTTTAAGATTCTGCCATTCCACGTCCATTACGAAATCTCCTGTCCAATGATTGTCTGATGAGACGCCAAAGCCCGGCGAAGATCAACGCCGGGCGCCACGGAAACGCGGGGTCAGTGGGCAATCGACGTGATAAACGCCGCAATGCGCGTTTCGATTTCAGGCAGGGCCGCCTGCCCGCCCTCGGCCAGTAAAAAAGCCGCCTCGGTCATCAGCGTATTGATCATCCGTGCGGCAAGGCGCGGGTCGACGCCGGGCGCTTCGCCTGCTGCGACAGCTTCTGTCAGAATGGCGGTCAGGGCGCGGATGCTGTGCCCATCCTCAATCTCTTTCGCCCGCCGCCAGCCAAGCCCCTCTGGCCCCAGTTCCAGCAGGATACGTCGTGTGGCCGGGTCTTTCAGTTCCCCCAGCCAGGCCAGCGCTGCGCGGTTTAGACGTTCCAGATGCCGGCCCTCGACCGCCGCTGCGCCAGCGTTTCGAATTGCGGTCAGGGACGCATCGCGAAAGAGATGCTCAAGCATCTCTGCCTTGCTGGCGAAATGATGATACATCGCGCCTTTGCTTGACCCTGCGCGATCCAGGATCGCCCGCGTGGTAGTGGCTTCGTACCCTTCTGTCAGGAACAGATCCAGCGCAGCGCCCAGTAAACGGGCCCGGGTCGCAGCGCGTTTTGCCGCTTGCCGACCCTCACCGACAGGTGCGTGCTTTACAGATGAATTCTTTTGAGTCACAAAATAAATCACTGGTCTGTTTTATCGAGGGGAGCTTTCGAGGTCTACGCTTCCCCCCTGCTTTGACGCAATGCTCGCCGCCTGGAATGAGCGTGATCCAGCCAAGATCCGTGGCCAACACGACACAGCGTTATTGCCAAATGTGATCTTCGCGGACCCCGACAATTGCACGGTTGGCGTAGAAGAGTTCGAAGACATGATCCGACGCTTCCGGGATAAATGGCCAAATGCGCGGTCAGAGCGCACCAGCGGATTTGACACCCACAACAACCGATATCGCTACAAATGGCTGGTCACAGTGGCTGAGGGACAGTCGTTGCCGGGTATGGATGTTGCCGAGATCGACGATCAGAACCTCGTTGTGCGGGTGGACGGGTTCTTTGGCCCGGTCCCGAAACCGTAACCGCCCTACCCTTCCGCGCGTTTGAATGCCTGATGCTCGTCCTCGACCAGGCCGATCTTCCAATAGCCAGAGATATAGGTATCGGCGCGCGGCACATTCTTTTCGTTGTGCAGGAAGCCTCGCAGGGCCTTGATTACCCCGGATTCGCCCGCGATGCAGGTACGAATGCGGCCATCAGGCCAGTTGATTTCGCGCACTGCCTGCTCTTGCGCAGCCGATGGCTTGTGAACGTCGGGATGATGCAACCAACGGATTTCAACACCTTCCGGCGCATTGATCGCTTGCCTGTCTGCAGGATCGGTCACCTCAAAAATCGCGAGGCCCTTTGCCGTGCGCGGCATCGCCTCTAATGCAACAGAGGCCACTGGCAGAGCGGACAGATCAGCGGCGACAAGCCACCAGTCCCCCTCAAAATCCAGCACCTTTGCGGCCCCAGGACCGGCGAAGCCCAGAAAACTACCTGGCGCGGCCGCCTCGGCCCAGGCCGACGCAGGACCTTCATCGCCGTGCGCCAAGAAGTCGATGTCCATCTCAAGCGGATCGGTGCGGAACTGGCGCACTGTGTAGGTGCGGGTCGTCGGCTTGGGATTATCGGGCCCAATGGGTCGATCGAACTGGGCTGAAAACGCCTCTTGGCTTTGCCCCGACTGCGGGATCATCAGCTTGCAGTTTCCGCCCGCCCGATCTGTGGCGATCCCCTCCAGCGCGCTGCAGGCAAAGGTGACGCGGATCATGTTGGGGCTTAACCGCTGAACGCGAGATACTGTTAAAATGCGGGGGCGCGGTTTCAAACGCGGGATCGTTTCAGCCATGTGCGGTTCCTTCAATGACACATAAAGCGACCAGCCCAAATAAACAGGCTGGTCTAGATGGTTGTGTCTGCTGGCTAATTCGCTGGCGTCGACAGATTAGTTAACCGCGCGGAGCATGCCTTTTTCAGCCGCCAGATCGCGCATTTTCTTCTGCAGCTTTTCAAACGCCCGCACTTCGATCTGACGGATGCGTTCGCGGCTGACGTCGTATTCGCCGGAAAGTTCCTCCAGCGTGACAGGGTTATCCTTCAGCTTGCGCTCTGTAAGGATATGGCGTTCGCGTTCATTCAGCGTCGCTATCGCTTCGATCAGCAGATCGCGGCGGCCTTCCAGTTCATCCTGCTTTTCGTAGTCGCTGGCCTGATCGGCGTCCTCGTCGGTCAACCAGTCCTGCCATTCAGCAACACCTTCGCCGTCCGCGCCGCCAACCTGAGCGTTGAGGGATGCGTCACCGCCCCCGCCCATCCGCCGGTTCATCGAGATGACGTCAGCCTCTGACACATTCAAATCGGTTGCGATCTTTTCCAGATGCTCGGGGCGCAGATCACCGTCTTCCAGCGCGCCGATTTTGTTCTTCGCCTTACGAAGGTTGAAGAACAGTTTCTTCTGCGACGCTGTAGTCCCCATTTTCACGAGACTCCAAGACCGCAAGATGTATTCCTGGATCGAGGCGCGGATCCACCACATCGCGTAGGTCGCGAGGCGGAAGCCTTTTTCGGGGTCAAAGCGCTTAACCGCCTGCATCAGGCCCACATTGGCTTCTGATACAACCTCAGCCGTCGGCAGGCCGTAGCCACGATAGCCCATTGCGATTTTGGCCGCAAGGCGCAGGTGAGAATTCACCATCTGGCCTGCTGCATCAGTATCTTCATGGTCAACCCATGCCTTGGCGAGCATATATTCCTGCTCAGGCTCAAGCATCGGGAACTTGCGAATTTCGGTCAGGTAGCGGCTGAGGCCAGCCTCCGGACTTGGTGCGGGAAGATTCTTAAAGCTCATGTAACCTCCATGCGCGACTGGGCGCGCTTACCGTACCTAAGTGGTGCGTTATGTTGCACGGTTCAAGACCACTAAGCTTCGTGATCTGTCAGTGATACGACCAGATCATGCATATCCGGCGGTAGTTTGCTGACATATTCCTCACATTTTCGCGAGATCGGGTGAACAAAGCCTAATGTAGCCGCGTGTAAGGCCTGACGGGGGAAATTCGCCGCAAACTCAGGCAAGCCATGGGTTTTGCCCCTGCCATAAACCTGGTCGCCAACCAATCCGTGGCCCAGATGGGACAGATGTACGCGGATTTGGTGGGTTCGCCCTGTCTCTAATCGGCAACGTATCAGGGCAGCGCGGTCGGACAGTCTGTCTTCAACCTGGAAACGGGTAATCGCGATCCGGCCATCACTTCCGCGCCCAGGGCGCCCGACCGCCATTTTTTTGCGGTCCGCAGGATGGCGACCAATCATCGTCTCTACCCGGAACCATGGTGGATCCATGGTGACGCCAGGCGTTCCCATCAGTCGTGGGTCAGCCCGGTTGGGCGCGCCGCGCGTGACGGCGAGGTATTCGCGATCAAGATCATGGCTTGCAAACATCTCAGCCAACCCATGATGCGCGGCGTCGGTTTTTGCTACGACCAAAAGACCTGATGTGTCTTTGTCGATCCGGTGAACGATGCCAGGCCGCTTGACGCCATTGATGCCTGAAAGGCTGTCGCCGCAATGATGGAGCAGCGCGTTAACCAACGTGCCAGACGGGGCGCCCGGCGCCGGGTGGACGACCATACCGACAGGTTTATCGACGACGATCAGATATTCGTCTTCGAACACAATGGTGAGGGGAATATCCTCTGCCTGCGGATCTGGATTTTCAGCAGGCGGCAGCAACACTTCAAACGCCTCCCCCGCCTTGACTTTGACCTTAGGGTCCGTAACGGTCGCGCCGCTTTGGCGAGCTACCCCCCCGGCGCGGATCAGCGAGGTCAGGCGCGATCGCGACAGGCCTGCGGGCGCATCCACGGCAAGCGCCTTGTCCAGTCGCCCGTCAGCGCCTGTGGTAAGCAATATCAATTCGCCCGATGGGGCATCTGGTTCTGGATCAGTCATGAAAAAAGACAGTGAAGATTGGAGCGAGGTTCCGCAACTCAGATCGCTTAGGCGTCTTGTCTCAGCCCTGACATTCGTGCTGATTTTCGGCATGTTTGCGGTCGCGGCGACACTGATCTGGCGAATTTCCACCGAACCCGGGTCCGCCACTACGACTATCACTGCAGAAGAAGTGAATTTGCCCAAGGGGGAAGCGGTAACTTCGGTCGGTGCGAATGAGGCCTCACTGTCTTTCATGACCAAAGACACCGATGGGGTTGAGCGTTTGCGTGTCTTTGACGCCGTATCCGGCCAAGAAACCGGCGTTGTGGAGATCAAGCGGGCAGATTGACTGCGCCCAGCAACCAGGCCTTCCAACAAGGAAGCGCGTTTCGGGTCGAAGGGATCTTATTTATCTTTTGTTAACCAAATCGCGATTAAGGTCGGGATTCAAAGTCGTGGAGGATTAACAAAACAGGCTTTCGGCATTCAGAGCCAAACCTTTAGCAGCGAGGCTGACATCAGAAATTAACGAAACACTTCAATAGATTAACCAATCGTTTACAGAACGTTGCGCCGTTTACGGATAATTAACCTGCAATCGCTAAAAATTTTAATGAATCTTTCGGCGAGGGTGAGGATATGAACCGTGAAGCCATAAGCGCCAGCGTCATCCCAAAGATCGCCTCGCGCAGATTGACGATCAACCTGGTGATGCAGGGCAATGGCGCACTAATTGTCCAGTCTTGTGAAACATCTGGCGACAATTTCCTAAACCGAACGTCTTTTCGTGGCGTGCTAGGGCTGGACGATGTCTTTGTTGCAGAACTGGCTACTGCATTGTCCGATTGCCTTTCAACTTTGCCTAAAAGCGCACATATGCTGTCGGTTCCAGATTTCCTGGTAGAACTTCCGGGCCTGGCGCTTTCAGGCGTCCGCATCGCGGTGACTGATATCCAAAACGGCGCTCGCAGCGTGATCATACGGTTCAAAGAGTTTCTTGGCCCTCTCACCCGCATTCTCAGCCCGAAAGTCGGATTAGATGAGCACCTCAGCACCAATACCAAAAAGCTGGCATTAAGCGCGCTGATGGACATTTGCATCCCGATCATGAATTTCGCGCGCAGTTCCGAGCTCAAGACTATGGACCCCGATGGCAATGTTCAGGCAATGCTGGAAATGAAAGTGCAGGAGTTTGAGTTTAACGCCGAACTTCTGAAGCGGTTTGTCGGTGTAAACGTGCCCCAACAAAACGTTGCTGCGCTAGAACAAAGCGCCCCGCACCTACTTACATGAGCCAGATGGCCTGTAAGCAATTGCCCATATCAGCCTGACACAGCTCCGGGCCCCTGTTTGTACCCTGCGCTTGTGTCAGCCCTGTTGTGCAGCCGCCTGAGCGCCGGTCACAGCAATCATCTGATACACATCATCAGCGCTGCATCCCCGCGAAAGATCATTCGCTGGTTTGGCGAGGCCTTGCAGTATTGGGCCAAGGGCCGTTGCGCCGCCAAGTCGCTGGGCGATTTTGTAGCCAATATTGCCTGCATCAAGGTTGGGGAAAATAAAGACATTCGCTGCCCCTTCGATAGGCGAGCCCGGCGCCTTGCGTGCGGCGACGTCAGGCACAAAGGCGGCGTCAAATTGCAGTTCCCCATCAATAGCCAGCGACGGCGCTTTGGCGCGAACCATCTCAAGCGCCTCAGTCGTTCGATCGATGGACGGTGCCTTGGCGCTGCCTTTGGTGGAAAAGGATAACATCGCGGCGCGGGGCGTCTGACCGGTTAACGCAGTGAAAGAAGTTGATGAAGCAATTGCAATTTCAGCAAGCTCTGCTGCATTTGGCTCTATCACAAGACCGCAATCGGCAAATACGACAGGCCGGTGATACGGTGCGGCCAGAAGCATCAGAAAGAAGCTGGAGACGATCTTGCTGTCAGGCGCCATGCCAACGATCTGCAGCGCCGTTCGCACGGTTTCACCAGTTGTCGCAACAGCGCCCCCAATGGTTCCGTCCGCATCACCCTGTCGAACCATCATCGCCGCAAAGCCAAGCGGCGATTGCATCGCCTTTCGGGCCACCACTGCATCTACACCTTTGTGCTTACGCAGCTCATGATAAGCCGCGCTATAGTCTTCAAGGCGTTCAGATGTAGCGGGATCTGCAATCTCAACCCGGTCAAGTCCATCGACCTCAAGCGCGGCAATCTTGGACGCATCCCCTACAATGATTACTTCGGCCAGCCCATCTGCCTGCGCCCGGGCTGCGGCTTGAGCAACCCGAACATCTTCGCCTTCAGACAGTACAATGCGCGGCGCGGCCGCCTTTGAAGCAGCGATGATGTCATCTATTCCGGTCATGGGCTTGGCCCTTTCAGGCTTTACGATCCTCAAGGATCATGTCGCTGGCTTTCTCGCCAATCATTATGGTCGGGGCGTTGGTATTGCCACTAACAATCGTCGGCATGATGGACGCATCAGCAACCCGCAGCCCTGCAATCCCGTGCACCCTAAGCCGGTCATCAACAACCGCCATCGTATCCTGCCCCATCCTGCACGTGCTGGTGGGATGATAGATCGTCTGACTGATCGTCCTTGCTGCATCCAACAGTTCTTCATCCGTCTGCGGATCGCCAACCGGCACATGTTCGCGCACGATGTATGGATTAAGAGCACTGGTCTTCGTCATCGCCCGGGCGAACTTTACCGCCCGAACGGCGCACAGCTCATCCGCCGCCGCAGATAGATAGTTTGGCGTGATCTTTGGATAGACGGCAGAGTTTGAGCTGGTGATGTGGATGTGGCCTCTGCTTTCCGGACGCAACTGACACACAGATGAAGTGATGCCAGAGAACGGATGCATCTCAATGCCCGGCTTATCTGCGCTAAGCGGCTGAAAGTGGAACTGAATATCGGGCGTTTCCAGCCCTTCCATCGACTTGGCGAAAATGGCGACCTGGCTGGCGCCCAGGCTCATCGGGCCTTTGCGCAGGAAGACGTACTGCATGCCGATGCCAATGCGCGGGATCAGTTTGTTGATCGCATCATTCAAGGTCGGCGTCGTGACCTCATAGACAAGGCGGATCTGCAGATGGTCTTGCAAATTCTCACCCACGCCGGGCAATTCGTGGCGAACATCAACGCCTGCAGCGCTTAGCGCTTCACCTTGGCCGATACCCGATAATTCAAGAATTTGAGGTGACCCAATGGCACCAGCGGCCAAAACAACTTCCCCGCCAGCCTTCAGCATCGCGGTCTGCGGGTCGCCTTTGACATCGTACTTTACACCGGTGACCCGTTTTGGATCATCGTTAGCAAAGATCAGACCTTCGGTATGGGCATGGGTCGTGATTTCAAGGTTTGGGCGTTTCTTGGCAGGGTTCAGAAATGCGCGTGCGCTGGAACAGCGAAAGCCATTCTTGGCGGTTTGGTGGAAGTAGCCTGCGCCTTCCTGGTTTTCGCCATTGTAATCCTCGGTGCGCGGGACGCCCATTTCCTCTGCAGCGCCGATGAATGCTTCGGCAATTTCGCTTTTCGCGCGTATGCGAGATACCGCCAGACCACCGCTACTTCCATGGATATCGCTTTCGCCATCCTCATGGACTTCAGACCGCTTGAAGAGGGGCAAAACGTCATCGTAGCCCCAACCTTTGTTGCCTGATTGCGCCCACAGGTCGTAATCCTCTTTCTGGCCGCGCACATACAACAAGCCATTGATTGAGGATGACCCGCCCAGCGTTTTACCCCGCGGCCAATCCAGCGCACGGCCGTTCAGGCCGGGGTCAGGTTCCGCTTTGTATCGCCAATCAGTGTTCGGATTGTGCAGCGTCTTGAAATAACCAACTGGAATATGGATCCATGGGTTCAGGTCGCGACCGCCGGCCTCTAACAACAACACCCGGATAGACGGATCAGCGGAAAGGCGATTGGCCAGCACGCAGCCAGCAGAACCTGCCCCAACAACGATGTAGTCGTAGGCCATTATAACCTAACCTTGCGACGCTGGCGGCGCGCGTTTGCCCCTGTTGCGGTGAGTTTCGTCATATCACGTCCCTCGTCGTCCTGCTTTTTCGACAGTCGCGCGATCAAGCGCTGCCTACTGGTCGATGGGCGCGTTGAGCGCCGCTGAATCACTGTCCCACTCTGCGGATGAGATTGGAGGCACCTTTCACAGATTCCACCTGGAAGGCAACGAAATTCGCAAAAATATCATATTACGGGACACTTTAGTCCCATTTTTCGCATTTCACCGACACCTCTGAACTGGAACGATGTGGGACAGCCTTTCAAAGGTTGCACATGCAATGTACTGAGCATCTATCAGATTCAGCTGTATCGAAAGCGAACGCGATGAAATGGATCGCAGTGGATTGGGGCACATCGCGCTTGCGCGCCTGGTTGGTGGATGGCGCCAACGTTGTAGAAAGCGCCTCATCAGAAAATGGTATGGCGGGCTTGGCTGCAGATGGATTTGAGCCTGCTCTTTTAGCGCTGATCGACCCATGGTTGGAAAGCGCCCAAGACGTGATCGCTTGTGGGATGGTTGGCGCCCGGCAGGGTTGGGTTGAAGCGCCTTACCGCACGACCCCCTGCCCCGCCGCAGCGACCGATCTGATCATGGCGCCTGCCAATGACCCACGTTTGAGGGTCAACATCGCCCCCGGCGTTTCACAGGCCGCCCCACCCGATGTCATGCGGGGCGAAGAAACGCAGATCGCTGGGTTTCTGATGGATTTGCCCGACTTTGAGGGCGTCGTTTGTTTGCCCGGCACACACACCAAATGGGTGCATGTCAGCGCGTCCGAGATCGTCAGCTTTCGCACGTTCATGACCGGTGAAATCTTCGCGCTGATCGCTGAACATTCTGTCCTGCGCCACGACATCGGCGATGGGTGGATCGAAGACGGATTTCTGGAAGCAGTCGATGAAGCGATGAGCAGGCCAGAAGCGCTGGCAAGCAAGTTGTTTTCCCTGCGCGCGGAATCGCTTCTGGAAGGTCCTGCACCCAACGCTGCCCGATCTCGCGCATCGGGCTTGCTGATCGGGATGGAGCTTGCAGCGGCCCGTCCCTACTGGCTGGGCCGCGATGTTGCGATCCTTGGCGGCGGACCACAATCTGCCGCATATGAAGCCGCCCTTCGCGCGCAAGGCGCGCCCATAACAACGGCATCGGCAGAGGCGGCGACATTGCGCGGCCTCATCGCCCTTCACAACGCTAGGACCTGATATGAGCCGCAATCTGGTCGCCATCCTGCGCGGCATTCATCCTGAAGAAGTTGAGGCGGTTGGCGCCGCTCTGATCGAAGCCGGAATTGACCGGATCGAAGTGCCACTGAACTCTCCCAATCCATTGGACAGTATTGGGCGCTTGTCAAAGGCGTACGGAGACGATGCGCTAATCGGCGCGGGCACGGTTCTGACCATTGAGGACGTGCAGGCCGTGGCTGATCACGGTGGTCGTCTTATCGTGTCCCCCAATGCGAACGCCGATGTAATATCGGAAACAAAGCGTCTGGGCCTTGCTTCCTATCCCGGCGTCTTCACCGCGTCGGAGTGTTTTGCAGCGCTCAAGGCAGGCGCAGACGGGTTGAAGATTTTTCCAGCTTTCCAAATGGGTTCAAAAGGCCTGAAGGCGTTGCGCGACGTGCTGCCGAAATCCGCTGAGGTCTACGCAGTTGGCGGCGTTGGGGCGGCTGACTTTGGTGAATGGCGCGGTGCAGGCGCTGACGGATTTGGCATTGGCGGCGCACTCTATAAGCCTGGGGCGACTGCTGCCGAAGTGTCTGCAAAAGCGGCAGATCTGGTTTCTGAATATGATGCTTGCTGGAGCGCCCAATAGAAAACGGCGACGCGTGGGGGCCGCATCGGCGTCACTTCAGCAATACGCGGCTGATCTTTTTGAAACGCAACTCGACCTACCGACGATGTTAAGCCGGACGCGGTGATTTGGTCGATGATAAATATCACATCAATCAGCAGTTCTAACGCAACTGTCTGAAGATGTTTCGCCTTGTATCGGCAAAAGGTTTCACCAACGCGCAATTTTAGTTCACGCGCCGAGGGCCTTTTCTGCCGCCGCGCCGCCCTTGGGGCATGGCGGACCCGCCTTCCCGCAGAACCTTGGTCATTGGGTGGTCGGGCGCATCAGCCTCGTAGAAGGCCAAAAGCGCCTTGGTGTCTGCGACCATGTCCCGGTCAACAGACGCGCCCAAAGCCCAGTCAAAGAACACTGACCGGCAGTCAGCTTCTACAATGCCCTCGATCTTGTACGCCTCAACAATCAGCGCACGAGGATCGAGGTCAGCGGTTGGGCCCTCGTTCTTCCCCAAATCAGGTTTTGCCTTTGTAGATGTCGACCAGATCGCTGAGCAGGCTCAACGCGTCTCCGCGGCTACGCTGGAAACTGTTGCGGCCGATGATTGAGCCGTTGCCACCGCCATCGCGGATTGCCCGGGCGTCGTCGTAAACACTGTCAGCGCCCTTCGATGCACCGCCAGAGAAGACGACAATGCGACGACCAGCAAATGACGCATCCATGCAATGCTTCACGCGCGCAGCTTGCGAAGCGATGTCGATGTTCTGAGCTTCGTAGACTTTCTTCGCCTCAGCCAATTCCAGATGGTCGGTGCTGAGTTTGATCTTGATGATATGCGCGCCAATCAAGGCCGCGATCTGTGCGGCGTAAGCGGCGATGTCGATGCCGGTCTCGCCCGCCTTGGTCAACGCTTCACCGCGCGGGTACGACCAGATCACTGTGGCCACGCCTTTGGCGGCGGCTTCTTCGCGCATCGCCGAAATTTCTTCGAACATGTCGATCGCGCAGGATGAGCCGGGGTAAATCGTAAACCCGATAGCCGAACAGCCAAGACGCAGCGCATCATCAACTGATGCCGTGATCGCCTGATCGTTCGGCGCTTCTGACGGGATCAGGGAATTGGCAGAGTTCGCTTTCAGGATCGTAGGGATCTGACCTGCAAATGTATCGGCGCCAGCCTCAAGCATGCCCAGGGGCGCAGCGAACGCATTCAGGCCCGCGTCAATCGCCAGCTGATAGTGGTAATGCGGATCATAGCCTGCCGGGTTGGGCGCAAAAGTGCGCGCAGGACCATGCTCAAACCCCTGATCGACAGGAAGGATGATCATCTTTCCGGTGCCGCCCAGTTTGCCATGCATCAACATCTGGCAAAGCTTCCCCTTCACACCGGGGGTTTCGCCTTCGTAATTGGCGAGAATTTTCTTGACGATGCCGGTGGCTTTCATCGGGGATCTCCGTGTTGAAATTTGTCGCTGGTTGCGTAGCGAGACAAGCCAGAAAGTTCAAGCCTGAGCGCAATCGCCAGGCGGCGACGCATCGACGCCTGACGTGACCCTTATCTGACCACCTACTCAGCTAACCAGTCGATAAGCCCGCCATCCAGCCAGGCGCCCAGCGCGGACGATGATGCATCAGCACGCGTTTCGGCCCACCCAGTTGAACCTGCGCCACGGCGGGACAAGCGGGCGTCGATACGGTCCCTCAACGCAGCGCTGCTACGGTCGCCTCCAGCGGCGGCGAGCGTCGCAAGTAGGTAAGCCGCCTTGTAGTTTCGCGGGACGCCGACACCTTTCTCAAAATCTGACGCCAGATCCCGGATTTCAGCAAGGTCGCCGGTGGCGATTACATCGCGCAAAGTCGCTTCTGCGCCTTCAGGCCAGTCATTGAAGGCAGCTTCCTGTGCATCACTGATAGCCGCAAAGTCCAACTGGGCTTCAACGCGATCAAGTCGGGCAAGCCCGCCATCAGCCCCGCCGGTCGCTGCGATGAGAGCAAACCCGTAAGCCATTTCGGGCGCGGCTAAGCCATAGCTTTCTGATGCTATCAGCGCCGCATCCGGGTTCCAGGAAGCCACCAGAGGCGCCAGAACGTCCCGTGCAAGTTCAGGTGATCTCGGCGCACCAACCCCAGCGGCAAGCGCTGTTCCAACCGCCAACCGGCCATCATCTGACAACGCATTCCCAGCCCTCGCTGATTCAAGCAGATCACGATCGACAAGCGCGGTTGTCGCCACAGGACGACCAGAAGCACGCGGATCAAGCGCTGCATACAGAGCAATGGGATCATCAAATAGCTCTGACGCCAGACGGACAGGTTGATCCGGCGCCACAGTCAGAACCAGCTTTCCATCCCCGGACAGGAAGTTCTGAACCGCCGAACGCATTTCCGTGGCGAAAGGCTGACCGTCAGCGCCAAGCTCTTGTAAGATAATGCCTTCAACCATCGGCGGGGCGGCTTCGAAACCACCTATCATCTCAGCCAGCATCGGCCCTGCGCGATCAAGAATCCCATCATCTGTCAACGCAATTTCAGCAAAGGTAAGATCAGCGATTGGCTTTCCCTGCTGCGGTTGACCGCCTGCCGCCGGCAATGCCCCTTCATCCTGAAAGACACCCGGCGTCTGAACCCAGAAATATGCAAACTCAACTGCCGCTTCGAACGCAATCGCATCCTCCAACGCCCCTGCGATAGTTAAATCCAGCGCTGACGAGCTTGCCTGATATTCAAAGTCGATGGAAAGCGAAGGCGCACGAACCGCTTCATACCCGGCGGCGGCGATGGCGCCCTGAGGGTCTGGCTGCAAGCAAGCAAGCGGCAGATCCAACCCGACGATTTCAATACGTCCGGTGCTGGCGTCGAACTGAGCAGGTGAAAAGAACTCAAACGCGCCAGCCCGCGCTACGCAGTCTTTCGTAACATCCCAAGGAAGGTCAGGTCGTATCGTTACGCCGTTCAGCGCGATGCGCCCCGCTGCAAGGTCAAGCACGATGTCGTCGTAGGTCAGTTCGACCTGACTGCGCGCTGCCGACATCGCGGTCTGAAGGACAATCCGCGTAGCCGCTTCAGCGAAAGCAATAACCCCGCGCGGCATTTCGATTGGCTGCGATAAAGCCGGGGCGGCGATAGTCAGGGATGCGATAAAGGCAAGGTGTGCGATTCGCATCAGGTCCTCCCGTTGCAAGTAGGGAAGTTTTTGCGAAATCCGTGGCGAAAATGTGTTCAGACGGGCCGCCCCGCCTGTCCAGTCAGCTTAGCGCCGCGACGCCTGGCAGGGTTTTACCCTCCATCCATTCCAGAAACGCGCCACCTGCGGTCGAAAGATAGGTGAAATCAATGCCTGCCCCACTCGCGTTTAGCGCTGCGACGGTGTCGCCACCGCCAGCGACCGTTAGCAATGCGCCTGCCTTTGTCAGTGCAGCCGCTTTTCGCGCCGCAGCGTCCGTCGCGGCGTTGAATGGTTCAATTTCAAACGCGCCAAGCGGACCATTCCAGATGACAGTTTTCGCAGCTTCAAACCGCTGCTCAACATCAGCCACTGAAGCTGGACCGGCATCAAGGATCATCGCATCTGCCGGGCACGCCATTGATGAGATTACCTCGGACGCGGCGCCAGCTTTGAATTCCCTCGCGACCACGACGTCCGAAGGCAGTACAATTTCGCATCCAGCGCCGTTCGCTTTGGACATGATTTGTCGCGCCGTATCGATCATATCATGCTCACAAAGCGACTTGCCAACTTCGGCGCCCATGGCGGCGAGAAACGTGTTGGCCATGCCCCCGCCAATGATAATCTGATCAACGCGCGTACAGAGGTTACCCAGAAGCTCAAGTTTCGTGGAAACTTTAGCGCCACCAACGACCGCAATCACCGGGCGTTCTGGTTGACCCAATGCGTTGGACAACGCTTCGAGTTCACGCTGCATCAGACGACCGGCGGCGGCAGGCATATGATGCGCCAGCCCTTCGGTTGAGGCATGGGCGCGGTGAGCCGTTGAAAATGCGTCGTTTATGTAGACGTCGCCAAGTTCGGCCAATTGCTTAACAAACTCAGGATCGTTCTTTTCTTCGCCAGCATGGAACCGGGTATTTTCCAGCAGCACCACTCCCTCGGAGCGCACCATTTCGATCGAAGTCTTGACGACTTGACCCACGCAATCAGGCACGAAGAAGACAGGCGCGTCGATGGCAGCGACCAGATCATCAACCAGCGGCGCAAGGGACATCGACGCCTCACGTATACCTTTCGGCCGTCCGAAATGTGCGAGCAGGATCGGCTTCCCGCCAGCTTTCAGGACATCCTGCACTGTATTCTTCACCGCGCGCAGGCGTGTGGCGTCGGTAACGCCGCCATTCTTCATCGGCACGTTCAAATCCACGCGGATCAGAACACGCTTGCCAGCCAGATCCATATCATCGAGAGTTTTGAACATTGCATCGCCCCATTTTCATACAAAACGACCGCCCTGAGCAGAGCGGTCGCAATCTCTTACACCAAAGCGCCAGCGCGGGTTAAGCCGCTTTTGAAGGCGCCATACGGCCCATCTGTTGTCCCATCAGAGCAGCCAGATCCGACATCCGGTGCGAGAAGCCCCATTCATTGTCATACCAGCTGAGAACGCGGACAAAACGCTTGTTCATCACACGGGTCTGATCGGTATGGAACACCGATGAATGCGGGTCGTGATTAAAATCGATCGAAACAAGCTTGTCGTCGGTATAGTCGAGAATGCCTGCCAGATCCCCTTTGGCGGCAACGCGCATCGCCTCGTTGATCTCTTCAGGCGTTATATCACGAGAGGCGGTAAAGGTGAGATCCACGGCAGAAACGTTGTGAACAGGCGCGCGCATTGCAACGCCATCCAGCACGCCTTCCATTTCCGGGATCACAAGACCAATGGCGGCGGCCGCGCCTGTTTTCGTCGGGATCAGCGAAGTCGCTGCAGCGCGGGCGCGGTACAAATCCTTATGGCTGGCGTCCAGTGTGGGCTGATCACCTGTGTAAGCGTGGATCGTGGTCATGAAGCCCTGCTCAATCCCGCAAGTTTCACGAAGAACCTTGGTGATTGGCGCAAGGCAGTTCGTTGTGCAGGAGGCTGAGGAAACGACCTCATGCTCCGCCTTCAGCATATAGTTGTTCACGCCGAACACGACGGTGCTGTCAGCGCCTTTTGATGGGGCTGAGACGAGAACGCGTTTTGCGCCAGCCTTTAGATGCAGCGCTGCGTCAGGGCGATCCGTGAACTTGCCCGAACATTCCATAACGACATCGATATCCATGTCGCCCCATTCACAATCTTCAGGATTGGTGTGCCGGGTAAAAGCGACAAGACCGCGACCCAGATCCAACTGGTCGCCAACCACTTTCACGTCAAACGGAAAGCGACCATGCACACTGTCATACTTGAAGAGGTGTGCAGCGGTGTCGATCGGGCCACGATTGTTAACGGCGACAAGTTCGATATCATCGCGACCAGATTCAATAATGGTTCTTGCGACAAGGCGACCGATCCGGCCAAATCCACTAATTGCGACGCGTGTTGTCATGGCTGATGTCCCACTTCTCCGCCGATATCCGACGCATCTCTGATCAATTCCGTACCTACCCGATAGGGTGGGTTTTCCTAACTGACCGAAGTGATTCTGTGAACGCCCCACAAAAGAATTTTCGTGAGGAAAACCACCCACAGGCGCTAGCAATTCTTGATCTGCGACGATCTGCGCCACTGCGATAGCCTGAATTCACGCTTTGACTGAAGGTCGCCAATGTGCGCCTTCGAAGGCGTACAACCGGATCACCCTTGCAAACGCATGGCCCCGCTCGTAAGCGCGACAACGCAATCAGAGAACGGGAAATGAACACCGAGAAATGGGCCCGAATGACTGACACTGTCGGCGAGACAACTGATGAACTGGCACAGATCGACAGCCTCGCGAATGCGGCCCTGACGCTTTGGCCGCTTCCAGGTGACGCGCGCGCAAAACGGATAAACGTGTCTGAAAACGTCACGTACCTGGTCCAAAGCAGCGCAGGCAAAGCCATATTGCGCATCCATCGCGTCGGGTATCACACCGACCGGGCGATTTCGTGTGAATTGGCGTGGTCAGCCGCCCTCAGATCTGAAGGCGTAATTCGCACACCTGCATGGCGGCTAGGGCGCAATGGTGAGGCCATTCAAACCATTGGGCATGACCGTCTGGCCCCGCGCCAGATGGTTATGTTCGATTTCGTCGCCGGGGAAGCGCCAAGCGAAGATCAAAACCTTGCCCCTGCATTTCAGGAACTTGGCGCGATCGCCGCCCAAACCCACCTCCATTCTCTCAGATGGGTGAAACCACGACCATTTGAGCGCCTTCGATGGGATCTGGATACTGTTTTCGGCGATGCCGCGACCTGGGGTGATTGGCGACGTGGCCCTGGCGTCGACGCCGCTATCAGATCTGTCCTTGAAGCGGCTGAAAGCGAAGTGATCCGCTGCCTGACTATATATGGCCACGAACCTGACCGTTTCGGACTGATCCACGCAGACATGCGACTGGCAAACCTGATCCTTGGTCCAGAGGGCCCAGTCGTCATTGACTTTGACGACTGCGGGTTCGGCTGGTTTTTGTTCGATTTTGCTTCTGCAATCAGCTTTATGGAAGACAGCCCACAGATCCCAACTCTGAAGGACGCCTGGCTGCAGGGTTACCAGACTATCCGCCCGCTCGGCTCAGTAGACGTCGCCGCGATAGATGCGCTGGTGATGCTGCGACGGATGTCTTTGCTTGCTTGGATTGGCAGCCATATCGATGCGCCAGAACCTCAGGCGCTGGCGCCGGATTTCGCGGCAAACACCGCCTCGCTGGCAGAAGTATTTCTTTCACATAAAAAGTGAAGCGACGCTTCGGCGGCTTCCTGCTAGCGTCTCTCCCTAGATGAATTTGCAGACTGAGACGCTGGCATGAACCTTTACGCAAAACTTCTGATCGCATTCACCTTGTTTTGTACGCCTCAGGCGCAGGCAAAAGACGCGCCATTGAGGGGCCTTGCGAGCCCAACGCTGGCGTTTGGCGTGTCGCTGCTGCGCGATTGGGAAACTGCGAAACCTTTCATCAACATGACCAAGTTCATGCGGCCCTTTAAGTTTTCCAGTAAGCAAGGTGGAACATTCGACCAAGGGACCTGCCCAAAGATACATTTGACGAGAATGGATGGGTAAAACGCATTCTCAAGACTGCCAAATTTGCGTCCACAATTTGGCACTGGAACAAGAAGAAGGCTGGCGTAGCACAGAACAAGGGCGACTATGTTCTTACCTCCGAAGGTGAAGGTCAGCTTGACCTGAAGCTTGATGCCCATGTCATCAAACGAAAACCCGGGCGGATCGAATTTCGGAACAAGTCTGGTGGTCCGATCTATTTTCGTATCCGTGCTACCGATCCTGACGGAACCGGCAACTATATCCGCAACATTGTACTGGTTCGCAAAGAATACGAAAAACTGCATCAGGCTGGTGCGATGTTTAACCCGCGTTTGTTGGCGGCGGTTAGTGACGCTCGCCAAATCAGATTTATGAACTGGATGCAGACGAACGGTTCCAACCAAGAAAACTGGTCGGACCGCCCCCGCCTGACAGATGCAACCTGGGTGTCCGGCAAAGGCACGCCCGTCGAAGTCATGGTAAGGTTGGCAAACGAAATCGGTGCGGATCCTTGGTTCACGATGCCTCACAATGCCAATGAGGCGTACAATCGCGCGTTCGCAACTTATGTTCGCGATCACCTCGACCCAAGATTGAAAGCATATGTCGAACATTCCAACGAACTATGGAATGGGCAGTTCCGGCAGGCAGAGCACAAATTTACAAGAACAAAATGTTAGGCTGACGAACCGCAAAAACGCGGTCTTTGATTCCATAACGATAATTTAGCACATGACGGACCTTTTTTCGCAAACGGTTCGCGGTTTAAAGCTATGAGCGGGTTGGCATTGATTTGGGCCGCGAATGTCAAAGGTCTCAAACCCGCCGCCAAGATTGTTCTGATTCAGCTTGCGGATTTTCACAACAAGGAAACCGGCCAGTGCAACCCAAGCGCCCAGCGGTTGGCGGACGAATGCGAGATGGGCCGCGCAACGCTATTTCGGCACATGACTACCTTGGAGGAATGCGGCCTTGTCACACGTCACGCCCGTGGCGATGGCGACGGCGGGCGCGGGTCCAATCAGTATGAGTTGCACCTTGATAATACTCTTGGGCCAAGCGCCCGTCCAAAGGGTGGCGCGAGCGACCCCAATGGGGAAACGTCTCAAGATGAGACGGGGGGAAACGTCCCAAAAATGCGGGGGAAAAGTCTCAAGGGTGAGACGGGGGTAGTCTCAAATCGGGACAGTAACCTTACCATTGAACCTGTAAAAGAACCTCCTTCGCGCAGGCGCGAGGCGGGGGAAGCTGAGAAGATTTTGGAGGCATATCCACCTGACCGACTGCGAGGCAAAGCGGCCTGCTTTGCCCAGATCGAAGAGGCCGCGAAGGAAAGGATCAGGCCGAAGGAGTTGTTGCAGGCCGTGCAAGCCTATGCATCCGACAGCGCTGGTTTCACCCGTTCCAAGGTCTGCTTTTCGGACAACTGGTTTCAGTCGCGGCGCTGGCAGGCCTATGTCGAGAAGCAGGCGGAAGACCGAGAGACGGCGGCAGCGTTGCAGGCCGATCACCATGCGCGGCTGGCCTGCTGGATCAGTGATCGCAGCTCGATGTGCAGGCACATCACGGCCCCGCAAGTGACGGCTTTGCTTGTCTCGAAGCTGGTGACACAGGCGCAAATCCAAGCCGCAGGCCTCAGGGCATGACCGCAATCGATCCGACCACAGAGCAAACAGCAAGGTTACCCACCGATTACATCGGCGGGACTTGTGAGGGGCGGCGTGCCTCCCCTTCAAACCCCAACCAGACGCGCGAGGAGCACGTCAAAGAAGGCCTTTCCGAGACTGTGATCTTTCGTTGCACTGTTGCGGAGAAGGCCGCGCTTGTCGCCAAGGCGGACGCGGCTGGACTGCCCAACGCCACGCTGATGCGAGAGGCCTTGGGGCTGGTCCAAGCGCGGCGGCGCAAGCCCTTGCCGCGTGTTGACCCTTCGCTGACGGTTGCCGTTGCCCGTGTCGGCGGCAACCTCAACCAACTGGCGCGCTGGATCAACGGGGCCGTCAAATCTGGCTGCGCAAGCAACATCGACGCGCTCAAGGTCAGCGTGCGGCTTGTCTCACTTGAACGCTAGCTTGCGCAGATCATTGGCCAACACAGCGAGGGCCAGCAATGATCATCTCGTTCTTTTCATCCGGCACGGGCGGCGGTGCGGCCCCCGTTGACTACCTCACCGCACGCGAAGTTTTGGCCTACGACGAAAATCGCAACTTGATCCGCGATGACGTCGGCCAACCGGAGATGAAAGTCCGCGACCCGCTGCCCGAAGTCCTGCATGGCAATCCCGACCAGACCCGTGACTTGATCGATGCCAGCGCGAACAAGTGGAGCTGCACCGCAGGCGTGATCAGTTTTGCGGAGGCCGATCAGCCCTCTGAGGACGCCCAGCAAGAGGCCGTTGAGCTATTTGAGGCTCTGGCCTTTGCTGGGCTTGAGTCGGATCAATACGACTGCCTTTGGGTGCGCCATGTGCACGAGGGCAACGTCGAGCTGCACTTTTGCACGCCACGCTTGGAATTGGTGACGGGCAGAGCGTTGAACATCGCACCGCCCGGTCATGAGGCCGCGTTCGGCACATTGCGCGACGTGTTGAACAAGACGCACGGTTGGGCCAACCCGATGGAGCCTAGCCTTGCCCGCGACTTCAAACTTGTCCGTGAAAGTGCCGACCGCGCCGAAGCCCGTCAGGTCATCGTATCCGCGCTCTATGACCAAATCGACGCGGGCCTGATCATAGACCGCACATCCATGGTCGCCTTCTTTGAAGACACAGGCTTCGAGGTCACGCGCCAAGCGGCAAAATCGATCAGCGTGCGCGATCCTGAATTTTCCAAACCGTTCAAACTCGAAGGCGTTCTCACCCATGAAAACTGGTCCCAAACCCGACACGCAGAAATCGCGGCTGAGTATGAAGTTGACGCAGATGCAAACCGAGCAACAAGACTTGATGGCATCTCACATGACAACCTTCGTGCAGACCTCGCAGACCATGTTGAACGACGCGCAGAATACAATGAAGAACGATACGGCGCACTTTCTGTTTCACAACAGGAACTTGTTCGAGGAACGGATCGAACTGATCAAGAATTGGATGACGTTCTCGCCTTGGATCATCACGGGGATCATCACTGCGGGGATCGCCTTGATGATGGTCGCGAGCTGGCTTTGGACGGTCCAACTGACGCGTTCGGAACTGACGGAGCTGGGCTTGACGCGGATCGACTGGGAGGACGCAACATGGCTAGTGCTGGACCCGACGACAACGCGCGTGAGGACCTGCACGCTGGGCGGCAGATCAGTGACCTGCATCAAGATCGAGGAGGACTAGATGACGACACCCCTGACAGCCTTGGAACGCGACTTGCTCGCCTGCGTCGAGCGGTTGGTGACGGCCTGCGAGGTCTCAGCAAAAGAATTGAGCGGATTGGAGGAACGCTCGACCAGCAAGATGCAGAGCCAGATGGATGGATTGGCCGCTTGCGTGTCAGTGCTCATTCAATCGCAAACAGCGTCCGTGGCTGCGTTGCACGGCTTGCTGAACGAAGGCTCGAATTACGGGAATCTGCGGAGGCAACTCGAAACCAGCTTCAAATTAGTGAAAGCCGCCGAGAGGCAATTGAAACAGAATTAGAAACGCGGGAACTGGGAATGGACCGAGGGATGACGCATTGATGTGGAAAAACCGATTGACAAATGGTAACTTATAAGTCACCAAATAACCCAATGAAAAAGCTTGTTATCTATGTCTCCGAGGCGGGGAAAACGCCGTTCGAGAATTGGTTTAACGGTCTCGACACGGCGGCGGCATTGAAGGTACGGACCGCCCTTGCGCGGATCGAGACTGGAAATCTTGGCGACGTGAAGCCAGTTGGGCAGGGCCTGTCAGAGCGGCGTATCACCTTCGGCCCTGGCTACCGCGTCTATTTTGGCCAAGACGGTGATACGCTTGTCATCCTGCTCTGTGGCGGGACCAAGAAGCGCCAGTCAAAGGACATAGAACAGGCCAAAGCATATTGGGACGACTACAAAGCCCGCAAAGAGAAAGGCGACTGACATGCCACTGACGAAAGACTTCAAAGACACGATCAAAGCACGCGCTGAGCGCGATCCTGAGTTCCGCACGGGCCTGTTCCGCGAAGCCATCGAAGCGATGCTCAGCGACGATTTAGAGACGGGTAAGGTACTGTTGCGCGACTACATCAACGCCACAGTAGGGTTTGAGGCCTTGGCGCAAGACATGGACAAGGACCCCAAGAGCCTGATGCGGATGCTCAGCGCCAAGGGAAACCCGCGCGCTAACAATTTGCTGGCGATGGTGTCGCGGCTGAAGCAGCGCGAAGGCGTGTCTTTTTCGTTGACCTAAGGCAATCAGTTACACGCGTGATTTTTACTCTGACCATTTGTGCGAGAAATAACCTCGCAATCGGCTTCAAAAGCTGAAGCCTTTTGCGAACGAGAAAAACCGGATATTCGCTGCGCTCCTCCTGAACTGACACAACGCGGAGAGGCTGCGTGAAAACTCGCAATTCGCCACCTTTTGGTGCCGCTCGCTTTCTGAATGCGATGTATTTGTGGCTCAGCTCAACGAGAGAGGCCATAAATTCAACCATTTTCGTTGTCAACGGCGGCGTAAAAGCCTGCCACTTGGGCGGAGCAAAAGTCGGCCATTTGGTGCCGCGCCTTGGTGCGTGATGCCCTCAAATAGCAAGCACGTTCCAAGGCGCGTTGGCCGGTAGGCCAACTTGATGGTAGCTAGTTTTTCGCGCGCCG
>CALKOT010000104.1 GCA_938092015.1 uncultured Paracoccaceae bacterium | reverse complement strand
GGTCTTGCGGCGGATGTTCTTAACAAGCTTGTCAGCTGAGGCTTTGCTGGTTCCGGGTTTCTTGTTCATCTTTACTCCATGAAGGTTGCGATGAACCAGAAATCCTCCGTTACGAAAACCTCAAATCTGTCCCAAAGGTGCCGACGTCAGACATGCTGACGGTTCGCTGATGTTCGTGTCCAACGATGTCGACTATAATGCCTGTGTCCGTATCAATGACGACGAAGCTTACCTTTACACAGCGTTTGAGGGCGCAAGCCGCAAGGGCGTTTCGGCCATCTCTCGCCTGAAGCTGAACCGGGTTGATGGCAAGTGGGCGACGGACCTGTGTGCATCAAAGGCTATTGATCTCAGTTCTATCGAGGGCGCCTGGGTGCTGTGTTTCGGCTGGACCACGCCATGGGGGACCGAATTGCTGGCTGAGGAATACTATTTCTACAACACCTCCCTCTGGAACCATCCAAACGACTATGACGAAGATGAGCGTCCGGGTTTCAAAGGCGGCAACGATGTCTCGTACCACATGCCCAAGATGATGGCGCAGCATCTTGACAAGCAATCGAACCCCTATCGCTATGGCTATATGATCGAAATGGATGACCCTTTGACTGATCAGCCAGGTCTTGCCCGTCGCTATGCGATGGGTCGGTTTAGCCATGAGAACGGCATGATGATGGCCGATGGGCGCACGGTCTACATGTCTGACGATGACAGCGCGAAATACACCAACGCCAAATACAACTCGAACTCTGGCGGGGTGTTCTTCAAATTCGTCGCCGACCGGGCCCGCGATTTGTCATCGGGTACGCTTTACGCCGCCAAGGCGACGCAGGATGCAGGCGTTGACGCCCAAACAGTTGGCTTTGACATTGAGTGGATTAAACTGGCCCATGGCGATGAAGCCACGATTGCTGGCTGGATCGACGAATACGAAAATATCGGCCCGGACCAGTATGTTGAAGGCGGGACGAACTTTATCTCTGACGCTGACGTCATCAACTGGGCTGAAGGCAAGATTGGCAATGACATCAACGGCGATGGCAGGGTCGGGTCCTACCCCGACAACCGTCCGGCCTTTCTGGAAAGCCGTAAGGCCGCGGCTGCGTTGGGCGCCTCCTATGAGTGGAACAAGATGGAAGGCGTCGCCGCCGATGGGGAAAACGTCTACCTCGCTATTTCTGAAGTCGGCATTTCAATGGACGCCGCTTAGGGCCATGCCGCGTGGAACACCGGCGCCAAGGATGAAGCGGATGGCGGTGTGATCGCTCTGAATGCTGAACTGTGCGGTGGTGTCTACGCAGGCGCAATTGAGGCTGACTACAACATTTCGCGGTTGGAGCCTTCAGTGATGGGCAAGCATATGGGTGAGGCAGGTTGCGATGTTGAGCGTATCGCCAACCCTGACAACATCGCGTCCTTCGCAGGCGGCCTGCTGATCGCTGAAGACGCCGGGCCCAAGATGCATTCGGTCGACATGCTGTGGCTGGTGAAGAACTAAGCGATCAGAAACAATTCAGTCAGCCGGCCTTGCCCGGCTGACCACATAAAGACCTGCAATCAGCAGCGCAGCCCCGGCCATCTTGGCCGGGGTATTTGCTTCGCCAACCAGAAAAGTCGCCAGCAGCCATGCCGTTAATGGTTCAGCAAGCGCTAGTGTCACGGCGGATGCGGCGGGAACGGTTTGTAGACCCTTGGTGTAGAGGGCGTAGGACAGCCCGGTTACAACAACGCCAAGGAAGATCAGCAAAGCCATCGGTGATAGCGCCAGCGCCCAGTCCAATGGTGCGATGAAAAACACCGGCACGACCAGTACAGCGGCCATGCCAAAAGTTGCGGCGGCGACGGTCACCGACGGCGCAGCGTCGCTGATCTTTGAAGTAATTGTCGAATAGGCCGCATAAGCCGCGCCTGCGAGGATCGACAGTATGATCCCCGAAAGGGACGAACTTTCTGATCCCCCCGACAACACCAGGAGCGCTGCCCCTGTGATCGACAGCCCCTGTCCAAACATGGTGATGCGATCGGGGCGGCGACGTAGGACGACGATCGTAGACAGCGTCACCCAGATTGGGGCGCCGCCGATGGCCAGCACCGTGCCGACCCCGACGCCTGCGCCCAGCACCCCTTTGAAGAATAGCAAATTGTAGGCCGCGATGGAGGCCGCAGCCGCCAGCACCCAACCCCAAGGCAATTGCCTGAAGCCTGCAAAAGCCCCCTGCGCCAGCGCCGCCAACACGAACAGTGTCGCCGCACCGAACACCATACGAAACCCGGCGACCAGCAATGGATCGCGGGCCTCAGGCAGGAACGCCTGAATGGTGCCAGTGGTGCCCCAAAGAACTGCAGCGCCCAGTACCAGAAGTACGCCAAAAAAGGGTTTGGGCGTGCTCATATTCGGTTAGCGAAAGTCGGCAGCCGTCGCTGCAATCAGCGCGGCGATCTGCTTGCAATCATCCACGGAAAACGTCAGCGGGATGCGCATATCGAACAGGCGCGACAGCACTCGGTCAGTCACTGGCGCCTCCTGTGACCCGGCATAGCGCCAGCTCGTGTGGTTTGACGTATAGCCATGTGGATCGGGCGCGCCGAACCATTTCAATTCAACACCCACTTTGGCGCAGGCGGCGATGAACGGCGCGACCTGATCATCCGCCATCTCAGGCATCATGAACTGGATCGAGCTGCCGACATGGGTTTCTTCGTTCGGCGTTTCACGCAACCGCAGCCCAGGTGTGCCGCGCAGGCCATCCTGAATTGCCGCATATCGCTCGTTCCACCGATCTACCTGTGCGGCCAGATCGGCCAGCTGAGGGCGCAGGATCGCTGCGCGCAGATTGTCCATTCGGGACGAACAATTCGGCATATCCAGCCGGGCATCTGCAAACGCCTCAGCCCCTGGGCCAGCAAGATGGCGGTCATACAGCATGTAACTGCCGGACCGGATGATCGACCGGGCCATGACATCCGCATCATCGGCCGCCACAAAGCCGCCTTCGCCGGAATTGATATGCTTGTAAGTCTGGGTTGAGAAACACGCCGCTTTGCCGAATGTCCCAGAAGGTTTCCCTTTCCACGCCCCGCCCATTGTGTGCGCGCAGTCCTCGATCAGCGTCAGGTCGAGGCCATCGCAGAGCGCGACGAGCGCGTCCATATCCGCCAGGTGGCCGCGCATGTGGCTGATCAGCAGAAACTTCGCGCCCGACGTCTCTGCCTGCGCCTCAAGATGCGCGAAATCTATGGTTAAGTTCTCAGTGGTTTCCACGATCACCGGTTTGCCGCCAACGCCATGGATTGCACCGGGGACGGGAGACAAGGTGAACGCGTTCGTCAGCACCGCATCGCCCGATTCAACGCCGCAAGCAACCAGCGCAATCTGCATCGCCGTGCCGCCAGAGGCCGTCGCTAGACAGTAGGGCACGCCCAGCGTTGCGGCGAATTCCTGTTCCAGCAGGGCGGTCTCGGCGATCTCACCCTCAACCAAATTGTAACGGTGCAACCGGCCCGACCGCATGACTGCGACAGCGGCCTCAATGGCCGCCTCCGGCATCGGTTCCTGCTGGGTGAAAGGTTTCGTAAAAGCGTCCATGGAAAATCCCCGCTGTATCGTCAGGGAGACCAATACAGCGGGGGAGGGGGGACTTCACCCCCGAAACGCCAGTATATGATCCGGCGGCGTCATCTCAGGCAGATTTCTAGGATCATCAATCGGCGCATCGACCACCGTGCGTACCGGAATGACCCCGGCCCAAATTGGCAGTGCGTAGTCCTCTTCGTCATCGCCAGGCGCGCCGGTGCGGATTTTTGCTGATCCCTCGTCGATTTCCATCGACAGGATGGTCGTCGCCTTGATCTCTTGTTTGGTAGCGGGACGCAGGATGTCCCACCGGCCCGGAAACAGCCCTTTGACCATGTTTTTCATCTTCGCTTCTTTCAACTCATCCGGCACTTTTTCAGCCCTGCCGAACAGCATGACCGAACGTGTGTTCACCGAATGATGCATTCCCGATCGCGCCATTACGTACCCGTCCAAAATGGCTACCGTCAGGCATACATCGGCCCCGTTCGCCGCCCGCAACATCTGACTGGCGGACGACCCGTGCCAGTACACCTGGTTTCCTTCACGCCAGTGGATCGTCGGCGTTACATAGGGCGCGCTTTTGAATACATAGCCGACAGAACACTGCCGCCCGGCGTCCATCACCTGATAGATGCTTTCGTGATCATAATGCCCGCGCTGGTGTAACCGGCGGAGGCGGCTTCGTTCGGTCTTCATCGGCTAAACTCCTTTGCTTGGGAGATGAAGTATGGGTTGATTGGACTTAGATAAATGTCCAATAAGTCGAATATGAATAAGGCCAATCTTGATACATCTTTAGCGGCGCTGACGTTGAACCGGGGCGGCGACCGCCCGCTGCATGCGCAGATCGTTGAACAACTCCGCCGCCTGATCCTATTGGGCGCGGCGGCGGGTGGCGTGCGCTTGCCTTCCTCGCGCTCGCTGGCGGCTGGGCTGTCCGTCTCGCGCATCACCGTCACGCAGGCTTATGATCAGTTGAGTGGTGAGGGGTATCTTGAGGGTCGCCCCGGCGCCGGCATGTTCGTTGCTGAAGACCTGCCCGACGTTGCCTTGCAGTCCCCAGCGCCTAAGCCCGCGAGGCATGCAAAGGCAGACAGCCCGAAACCCTACACCACCTTCCAGCCTGGCATACCCGATTACACACTGTTTCCTCACGCTCAGTTTGGTCGCTTGCTGGATCGCATTTGGCGTGCGCCATCTGCTGACTTGCTGGCGAACCCCGACCCTCTCGGCTGGGGGCCTCTACGCGAAGCCATCGCCGCGCATCTGGCGATCTGGCGAGGTCTTGACTGTTCGCTCGATCAGGTTGTCATCACATCTGGCGCCGCCGACGGTTTTGACCTTGTGGCCCGCGCCATCTGGCGGGCTGAGGATGAGGTCATCGTCGAAACCCCCGGCTACACACCGATGCGCGACGCCTTGACCCGCGCCGGCATTCGCGCACGTGCTCACGGCGTCGATGATCAGGGGCTGCATGTGGAGGCGGTGCTGGCCGCCTATCCAAAAGCCGCTGGCGCCGTCGTCACCCCATCGCGCCACTACCCCACTGGCGCGACAATGCCACCTCAACGCCGTCTCGCCTTGTTGGAATGGGCTGCGGAGGGGCGGGTGATCGTCGAAGATGACTATGACAGTGAGTTTCGCTATCAGGGCGCCCCGCTACCATCCCTCGCCAGTCTCGATCAGGGTGGGGCGGTTATTTATCTCGGCAGCTTTTCCAAGGTCCTCAGTCCGGCCCTTCGCATCGGGTTTCTCGTTGCGCCGGAAGCGCTGATGCCCCGTATCTCCAAAGCCGCGGCCCGCCTTGGCCCACGCGCATCGCTGATCCCCCAGCCGGCCCTGGCGGCGTTTATGGAAAGCGGAGACTTCGCCCGACATATCCGCCGTATGCGCCGGGCGTACTCCACCCGACAAAAGGCACTGTTAGCTGCGCTTGCAGCTGAGGCGCAAGGTCTGCTGGTTGCGAAGCCGGACCCCGCAGGGATGCATCTGATTGCAAAACTGACGCCAGACCTTGCCGGGCGGATGACAGACAGGGACGTTGAGGCGCGCGGGGCGGAAGCTGGCGTCATCGCCCGCGCGCTTTCCAATTACTACACCGAAGGGCCGCCGCAGCAGGGTTTGGTATTGGGTTATGCCGGTTTTGATGAGGCGGCCTTAGCGGCAGGCGTCGCAAAACTGGTGGCGGCGCTGCGGTAAGGCTTCACCGCTGAAAACAGTCAGCCGTTCAACAGCTTCAATGTTTCTTCGGCCAGTGTTTCGATCGAGTCCGTTGTTCCAGTTTCGCGATTCATGGCATGCGCCTGTCCTGCCCAAAGGGACATGAATTCCCCTGCGCCTTCTTTGGCTGAGGCTGCGCGCAATGGGCCTGTCATGGCGTTCATCAAGGGAAAGTCCGGCAGCGTCGCATCTTCCATTTCGACCATGTATCGATTGACCACGCCTCGCGCCGGGCGGCCGGAAAACGCTGAAGTGATGCCTGTCGGCCGCTCAGTGAGAAGCGCCTTCTTGTGGGGATCAGCCACCATGCTTTCCGGCGTGTTTAGAAACGCTGTGCCAATCTGAACACCGCTTGCCCCCAGCATGAAGGCCGCGGCGGTCCTGCACGCATCGGCGATACCGCCTGCGGCGATCACGGGAACCGAAACCGCGTCAACGATTTGTGGGACAAGGGCGAATGTGCCGATGTCTCCGGGGCCGGTTGAAGGATCAAAGACGCCGCGATGGCCGCCTGCTTCCCAGCCCTGCACAATGATTGCATCAGTGCCCAGCACTTCCAACTCGCGCGCTTCGGCGGGGGAAGTGGCCGAAGACAGGATGATGACGCCAGCGTCCTTAAGTGGGGCCAGAAGGTCGGATGGCGGCAGGCCGAAATGAAAACTCGCCACCCTTGGGGCTGCGGCAAGGACAACTTCAAGCATGTCGGCGTTAAACGGCGCCGTGGTCTTGGGTTCTGCGGCAGGTTCGCCCAGATCAAATTCAGCATAGTAGGGCGTCAGCCGGTCCCGTATCGCAGTGAAACGGTCGGGATCGTCGGCTGATGGCTGGTGGCAGAAGAAATTAACGTTCAGCGCCCTGTTGGTCAGACCACGCGCCGCCGCCATGTCAGCCGCCGCATACTCTGGCGATTTTAGGGCCAGACCCAGCGACCCTAATCCCCCGGCTTTCGCCGCAGCAGCGGCCATGGCGGGGGTCAAGGCGCCTGCCATCGGCGCCTGGATGATCGGGTGGCGCACACCTAGTAAATCCATCAGATCGGTGCGCGGCCAACCCATCAGCTGTTTACCGCTTCACCGCAGCTGAGCGGTTCATTCTCGACTATCTTCTCGACCTTTTGCTCTTCGCCGTCGTCAAGGCCCAGAATGACGATGTCGTCGCCGCGCTGGATATGTTTGAAACAGTGCAACTGTCCGCCATAGGCAAAGCAATATTGCCTCTCAGCAAAGGCCCATTGGCCCTCAGCGCACAGACCGTTCGGGAAGCGAAAAACAGTGCTTTTGCCATCAGGCGCGTAATATTCGCGGCCGTAAAGTTCTCCATCCTTGAAATAGTGCAGCGTTTTGCCTTGTGTCAGCGCGCGCCATGCATCGGGGCTGATCTCTGCATCATTGGCCATGGCTGGTGTAGCCGCCAATGCCATAGCGGCAATCAAAAGTCTCATCTTCACCTTCCCTTCCTTCACATCGTCAGAGTTCCACGCAAGAATGGCGAAAGGAAGTCCCTAATCGCGATTATCAACCGATATTGAGGTTGTGAGAGCAGCGGCGTGCAGATTGGCAAGCCGGTAGGGTTAAGGCAAAGATGCTGGATGGGGCCCGCCCCACGGGCGAAGGTGGCAAGAAGGTTTCACGCGTGAAACCATAGTTAAGCAATTGAGATAAAATAATATTCTTAAAACGGCGCCTGTGAAACTCTGGAGTGGACCCGAAATGACCGACGCAGACATGATCAAACTGGTGAAAACCTACTTCGCCGCGGTGGACGCCGAAGACTTGCCGGGCGTTCTATCTACATTAACGCCGGGCTGCGTATTCACAGTTGAAACCCATGGCGTGCGCCTGCAGGGACATGGTGAGATTGAAGGGATGTTCAAACGCCTTTGGTCAAACCATCGGGCGGTCCGACACGATCAGTTCACCTTTGTGCCCTCAGCGGCTGAGGCGCGTATTGCTGCACAGTTTCAAGTGACCAATACGCTTGAAACGGGTGCGCTGGCTTACAAATCGAACTGCAATTTCTTTCATGTCACGGGCATGCGCTTTGATAGCGTCGCTGTCTATATGGCGGGCGAAAACACGTTGAACACGCAGTAGCCGCCGTCATCAGAAAATGAAGTCAGCTAAGGTGAAATTGTCGGCGCGGTCATCTTCAACAATGACAGTGGTCTTATCGATTCTGATGCGTACATCGTTGCCGACCTGACTGATGCGAACATCTTCAAAATCCACGAAGCTGCTGCTGACTTCGATCTTGTCGCGACCTTGTTGGAAATCGCCGATGACATCGCGACCGCTGTTGCGGAAGAACTGAAATACGTCTCGCCCGCCGCCGCCGAAAAAATGATCAGCGCCGTTGCTGGGCAAGATGATATCGGCCCCGCCGCCGCCGAAAATCAGATCGCGACCGCCACCACCATCAAGTTCATCGCGCGATCCGCCGCCTTTGAGGATGTCTTTCGCGCCGCCCCCTTCAAGGCTATCTCGGCCACGGCCGCCGATCAGCGTATCCTTGCCTGCGGCGCCAATAAGCTGATCGTCCCCACCCTTGCCTACCAACCTGTCCGCCCCACGCAGGCCCATCAGCAGATCTGCGCCAGCGTCGCCCCTTAGAACATCGCCATCATTCGTTGGAAAAGCTGGTGATCCGCTAAGGGGGCTGAAGGACGCCTGCAAGAGAAGATCGGCATGTGAGGCGATTTCTGACATGAAGGACAGTACTTCCACGTCGGCGCGCACTGCATCGATATCGCCTGTCGCGTCATGACGGACCAACAGAACATCGCCTGCCCTAAAGAAGGAGAATGCATCCAGGCCATCTTCGAAGACGGCCTGATCCATGCCGTCGCCGCCATTGATCACGTCACTGCCCGCTTCGCCGTGCAAGGTGTCATCGCCGCCATCACCAAAGATCAGATCATCGCCTGCGCCTGCGAAGACAAGGTCATTTGCGGTTCCTGCATTGATGGTGTCATCACCGTCGCCAGCATTGATTATGTCATCGCCAAACCCCGCGAACAGACTGTCGTCACCAGCGCCGGCGGATATGGTGTCATCGAGGCCTGCGGCGAAAATGATGTCAGCCTGATCTGAGCCGATGAAGCTGTACGGACCAGGACTCCCTTCAAAGATTTCGAAATCGTGGAATTGCACACTGAAATCTCCGATCCGCACTTCACCGACTGCCAGATCGACAGTCGTTGTTTCCTGGCTTGAGAATACCTCGATATGCAGGGTGTCAACGCCGTCGCCACCTGATGCGATAAAACTATCGTCGCGTGGTGAGCGGAGCGTCAGGCGATCATCCCCGCCGCCCATATCCAACCTCTGCAATGCGCCTAAGAAACCTCGGATCGTTGTGGTGTCGTCGCCTGATCCAAATGAATAGGTCTCAATCGCATCACCCAAAAGGCTGTTGAAATCCGTGCCAGCGAACCGATCGCACCCTATCCGGTTAAGAAGGATATTGGTGAAGTCACGACCATTGATCGAAACGTCCGAGATGCGGGCGATAAAGCCGCGGTTTTCTGATGAAAAAACCAGCTGCGTGATTTCGCCAGACAACTCGCCCCTGTTGTTTGTGCTTAGGTCGTTCCCCGTCAGGGTGACTCGCGGATTGATGTTGAAATAGCCAGTCGAGGCCAATGTCTGCGATCGCTGATAGATGACTTCATCGCCAGTGTTGTCGAAGGCGTAACTGGGTTGGCGACCGGTAAATGTGCCGCCAGGTGCGAAGGTGTTTGAAAAAGCGACAAGATCGCCAAAGGAAGGAAAATTTAGCTTTGCCACAGATTAATCACCTGAAATTTGGGCCTGGCCAAAGCGGCCATGCAGAATAATTACTGTGAAAGGTAGGCCATTTTTCTTTGACCTGACAAGGTTGCTTAGCCACGCACCATCAACCACGCAGACAGGGCCATGCCCACCGCAGCGCCGCCAATGAGCGCCATCTGCAAGCCAATCGCATCCGCCAAAGCGCCCATCAGGATTGCGCCCACTGCGGCAGCGCCAATGCCGACCATGATCCACAGGCTCATCACCGTGCCGCGTCTGTCGTCAGTGAGGTTTAGCTGCACGACGGACTGCAACGAGACGCCAACCATGGTGCCGCAAAAGCCCGATGCGGCAACGGCGATCAGCGCCAGGGGCCATGTTGGCGCGGCAGCCAGCGCTATGGCGGCGGAAAAACCAACGAAGATGGCGACAAGCGCGCGGAGGGGGAGCGAAGCGCCGTCATCTGATCCACGTGAAGACAGGAAGATCGCCGCCATCAGCGCGCCGGCGCCAGCAGCGGCCATCATCTCACCCAGCCCAGCCGCGCCGCGCTGGAACACGCCGTCGGCAATTGCGGGGAGAAGTTCAAGCATTCCCCGAACGATCAGTGCAAACACGCCGGTCAGGGTCATGGCCGCACGGATCAGTTTATGTCCGGCTGCGAAACGTGCGCCTTCGGCAATTGCGGAAATAAGAGATGTTTGTGTGCGCGGCGGCCCCTCAGCCCCCCGTGGGTTCAGGGTTGAAAGGATCATGATGACTGGCGCGAACAGCACGACACAGGCGCCCAGCGTCCAACCGACGCCAAGGGTGGCGATGGACCAGCCCGCCGCCGCCGGGCCGATCAGGCGGGCGAAGTTGAAATTCAGGGAACTGATTGCGACCGCATTCGCCAGCGCCGCCTTTGGCACGAGGCGGGGCGTAAGGGCCATGCGTGTCGGGTGGTGGGCGCTGATCACAACGCCAAAAATCAGGGAAACGGCGGCGAGGACATAGATATCCAAGACGCCGCCGACATATAGCCCCAGCAGCGCCCCGGTGATGATCATTTCTGCCAACTGCACAGCCAGCGCTGACATCCGCAGGTCGATCCGATCCGCCAAGGCCCCAAAAATCGGTCCGGAAATCATTGTCGGTACGAAATTCAGAAATGCGATCAGCCCGACCCATGTCGCTGATCCCGTCAGGTCCCACGCCAGCCACGCCACGATGGTTCGCTGACACCATATGGCGTTCAGCGAGAACATGTTGGCGAGGGCGTAGTTGCGGTATTGCGCTTCGCGTAGCGCGGCGGGGAATTCCATATGGGCCGGGATACTCTTGCAGCACGTTTTGGTCCAGAAGGGCTTGAATGGAACGCGGCGTCGCCGCAGTGTCTGGCGAAATTGCTTCAGGAAGGAAACCTCATGGAAATCGTTTCGGAAACCGTCATGTTTGGTGGGCGGCAGCTGACAACCTCGCATGACAGCGCCTCAACCGGGACACCCATGCGTTGCGCAGTTTTCCTGCCGCCGCAGGAAGGTCCGCGCCCGGTAGTGATGTATTTGTCTGGCCTGACCTGCACTGAAGATAACGTCACGCAAAAAGCCGGCGCGCAGCGGGTGGCTGCTGAGCTTGGCTTGATCCTAGTCTGCCCCGATACGTCACCTCGCGGTGAGGGCGTCGCGAACGATGATGCGTATGATCTGGGGCAGGGCGCCGGGTTCTACGTTGACGCGACAGAGGCGCCATGGACGCCGCATTTCAAAATGTACTCCTACGTCTCGGCTGAGCTGCCTGCGCTGATCAATGCAGAGTTTCCGACGGATGCCGCGCGCTGGGCCATAACGGGCCATTCGATGGGCGGGCACGGTGCATTGACTGTTGGGCTGAAGAACCCTGAGATGTTCAAGTCGATCTCGGCATTTTCGCCCATCGTATCGCCCTTGAATTGTCCATGGGGCGACAAGGCGATGACTGCCTATCTGGGCGCTGACCGGGGCGCCTGGGTGGCGCATGACGCCTGTGCTCTGATTGCTGATGGTGCTCAGTCTGGGCCTATTCTCGTCGATCAGGGTCTTGTGGATGGCTTTCTTGAAGAACAGCTGAAAACGCACTTGCTGCAAGAGGCCTGTGATGCAGCAGGGCAGGCGGCTGAGATCAGAATGCAGCCGGGTTACGACCATTCCTATTTCTTCATCGCGACGTTTATTGAAGATCATTTGCGGTTTCATGCGAAGGCGCTTGGATAATAAAAGGCCCGACGCTGTCCGGGGCATTTTGCTACATCACTGTTTCGGCGGTGCTTGTACCCAATCCCCTACAGCATTGATTTTGCGAAAGGCTGCAATGGATCGCGGGCCTTGCTGGTCGCACGCCCAACTGCGTTGCGGGGCTGAGTAATTCAAACCCCTTCTGCTTCACTGCTCAGCCCGCTAGGGTAAAGCAATGGAGAATGAAGCCGCGCCAGAACCTACCGCAGTCGAAGAAGAGGTCGGCGCCTATGTCGATCAGGCGACAGCTAAAGCGAGCGACCTCTACGAGACTGCCGCGGCGCTGATCACAGAGCACCTCTTTAGCATCCAGTCGATCTACCAACTGGCGGTCATTGGCCTGTCACTGTTCCTTGCACTGATCGCCCACCGTGCGTTTCGCCGGCTGATTGCCAATGTACGGGAAAGGGTGGAAGGCAGCCACCTTGCCGACCGCCTTCTGCGCACCTGCGAGAGTGTATCGCTGCCCATTGTCTGGGTGATCGCGCAGATCTTTGGCTCAAACATTCTGCTGGCGCTGGGCTATGACGTCTATCTGGTGCGTCTGATCAGCAGCCTTTTGCGCGCCTATATCGCCATTCGCATCGTTACGATCTTCATCCCCAGCGCCTACTGGTCGTCAGTGTTCGCGTGGACGGCGTGGTCGATCGCCGCCCTGAACGCTGTTGGTCTGCTGGATCCGTTGATTGAGTTTCTGCGCGGCGCCAGCATGGAATTTGGCGAAGTTTCGATCAACGCCTGGACCGTGGTAAAGGGCCTGATCGTCACCGGCGCACTATTCTGGGTCGCGTTCATCCTGACGGACATGATCAGCAAGCGTCTGGAAACGGTTGAGACGCTGAACAGCGCCCTTCGCCTGCTGATCTCAAAAATCGCCCGCATTGTGTTGATCGTTCTGGCGGTTGTGCTGGGCCTCAGCACTGTGGGCGTCGATCTGACGGCTTTTACAGTATTCTCAGGCGCCATTGGTCTGGGGATCGGCCTGGGAATGCAGCGCGCAGTCGCCAACCTTGTCGCCAGCTTTTCCCTGCTGGCGGATAAATCGCTGAAACCCGGCGATGTGATCGAGTTTGAGGCCCCGCAAGGCGCGACTTACGGCGTCGTTGGCAAAATGACGACGCGCTATGTCTCGGTACGCACCCGCGACGGGACAGAGACATTGGTCCCGAACGAGACGCTGATCTCAAACCCGGTGACCAACTGGTCATATTCAGATCGCCGCGTACGGCGAAAACTGCCCGTCGGGGTCTCGTATGACTGCGATGTGGAACACGCCCGCGCGCTGTGCCTGAAGGCAGCGGCTAATTGCAAACGCGTCCTGCAAACCCCGCCGCCCGCCTGCCTGCTGAAAGGCTTTGGCGACAATTCGGTGGATTTGGAGCTTAGGATCTGGGTCGGCGACCCTGAGGGCGGCGTCTCAAACGTCGCCAGCGAAGTCTATCTGAACGTCTGGCGCCTGTTCAAAGAACACGACATCGAAATCCCTTTTCCGCAGCGCGATCTGCATATCCGTTCCGGACAGTTTCCTACCGAATCCGACCCCCAAGAATAGCAAACGATAAGCGCTTTAGCCTTTGGGAAGCCGCCCATCTGTTTCAAGCAGAATGATATGCATTTTTTGCAGATCAGGTTTGCTGCGTTGTGCGTTGCAGCATAACGGTGAAAGCCCCATCTCATGCCCAGCAGAGACGTACTTACGGGTAGGAGTTCACATCATGGCTTACATCACAGCAAACGCACCGCTGACCGCAGCAGCCCCAGCACTTGGCTTTTTCGAAGCAACTGTCGCCCGCATTCAGGCGTGGCGCATGTACTGTAAAACTGTCGCTGAGCTGAGCGCACTGTCCGATCGCGAGCTTGACGATATCGGCATCACACGCGGGTCGATCCCTCATTATGCACGTGCAGCAAAGTAAAAGTTGCCAAGCAAAAGCGTGTGCCAGTGCAAAGACGGGTCACCCTCCCCTGATACGCTGAACCAATAGGTTCTTGCGTAAAGACCCGTCCCTTCCCCCCCTAGGTTGGCAGATGCTGCAACCCGACGCTGTTTTCGCTCCCCTCCCTTAGCGAAAATGGCGTCGGGTTTTAGTCTTTTGGGGCTATGGCCTTAACCCGGCCAAAGGGCAGTTCCCGGGTGGAACTGAGACCAGGCGAACAAGAACGCCTGATGACTACCCAGATCCGCGCCATTGGCGCCGACGGCTTTGACGCCGCCCGCTGCAAGTTCCAGGCGAATATTCTCAAACACAATGTCCTGCCCTTGTTTCAACGCCGCAATTGCTTTGCTGCGCTGGAATGCGACGGGCGTGCCAGATGGCGCAACGACGCCAATGATATCCTCATGCACTGACAGGCGGGAATCGACGTCGCCTACAGGAAAGATCGGCCCGTTGGCGTCACGGTTATTGCGAAAATCAAAGTCACGGCCAAGCGCCAGGGCTTCAACCAGAACAGTCGTATCCGGGTGCTCTTCTTTCCATGTGGCCCAGTCGGTTGTGATGACTGTGGCCTGCTTCAGTTGCACGCCTTTTTCGGCAAGCGGTCCGGTTACGGCGTTGCCCAGAAACGTGTCGAAAACTGAAAACGAAGTTACGTCATACATTACCTTGTTCGAACGGATCAGCAGGCCGGACGTGCGCAGAACCGGGCGTTCAACGCCATCTGGCACATCATCGGTGAAGTAAGCCTGCGCTGCACCGCATAGCGTGCAGTATGGGATGCCGAGGTCGCGCCCGCCGAGGGTGTCATTGACCATTTCACGTACTTCCATGATCTGGCGTGGGTAGGCGCGGGCCTCTCCGTTCACCACGACGCCAAAAACGATGTCGGTGTCGTCCAGCCAAGTGGCCTCAGCCGCGTTGCTGACGTCTGGGTTGTCAGCGGCAGGGATGCAGTTGCACAGCTGATCTGTGGTGTCATAGGCCCGGTCATCGATCAGCACGCCGCCCCAGGATACCATGCGCCAATCGATACTACCTTCGACAAAGATCTTGTCCCAGCCTGGCACGATGCTGGTGAAGATCGCACGTTTCGCAGACAGATAGTCAGGCGGGGCGGGGATGTCCCATGCGATCAGGTGATCTGTGATTGTCCCCCACGGGTTCGGGCCTGCCATTTCCTTGCCCAGCAGCTTGGACGCGCCGCTGACCATGATCGCAGTCAGCTCACCCCCCGTGGCAAAACGCATGAGGTCGCTAATGATCCAGACCAGCCTTGGGTCCTGGGATTCAGATATTTCAATGATCGCCAGTGTCTGATCATTCCCCCAAGTCGACTGGGCGACGCTGTCGATGAAAGCCGTTTTTATGGCGGCTTGCAGGCTGTCTGACGGCTGCCCGGTCGGGATTGCCGGAGGTTCGCCAAACTGTTCGATCACGTAGTCCGGCAATGGTGCGCTGTCCTGTGCGGATGCCGCGCTGATCCAGAGAGCCGAGGCCAGCGCAAATAGCGCCGCAGCGAAGAAGCGAGGGCATGATGAGACCTTTCGCGAGCCGATTTCGAATGCGGACACACGGGCCTGTCAGTCCTGCCCACGTCTCGCTTTACATAGGCCGGGGGCCTGCTCGCCTCCTACTCACGTTTGCATCAGGGCCGTGCAACAATCTCAAAAGGGAATGTCGTCCGCCGCCGTGACATAGGCCGCGACGACCTTCTTTTCGCCAGCCTTTTCGAACGCAATCGCCAGCTTGTCGCCTTCAATCTCAAGGATTGAGCCATATCCGAATTTCTGGTGGAAGACGCGCTCACCAACGGTGAAGCCGGAGACGGCGTCTGCGTCAATCACCATCTGTCGCGCCTCTTTCGGGCTGCGCATCCCACGCTGACCTGCATTCGATTGCAGGCGCTTCCAGCCAGGTGAGTTATAGGCGGATGCGTTGACCGCACGGGCTTCCAGTACTGATTCCTGCTGCATGCCGCCACCAGCAGCGCCGTAGTTGCCGCCGTAAAGGCCGGGTGGCGTCATCACCTCAACATTCGCTTTTGGTAGTTCGTCGATGAAGCGTGACGGCAGGGCCGATTGCCATTGGCCGTAAACCTGCCGGTTCGCACCGAAGCTGATTGTCAGGTGTTGGCGGGCGCGGGTGATGCCGACATAGGCAAGGCGGCGTTCTTCTTCGAGGCCTTTCAGCCCGCTTTCGTCCATCGAACGCTGCGACGGGAACAATCCATCTTCCCACCCGGGCAGGAAAACGGCATCATACTCCAAACCTTTGGCGGCGTGGTAAGTCATGAGGGTAATCTTCTCGACCGCGTCTTCCTGTTCATTTTCCATGATCAGCGAGATGTGTTCGAGAAAGCCGGTGAAGTTTTCGAATTCCGCCAGTGCTTTGACGAGTTCCTTCAGGTTTTCCAACCTGCCTGCTGCTTCCGGCGTTTTGTCTTTGCGCCAATGATCCATGTAGCCAAAATCTTCGAGGATCTGCATGGCGCCTTCGACGTGGTCAAAGTCCGGCGCTTTGGCGCGGGCGATCCATGTGTCGAACAAGTTGACGACCCCACCCAGTGATTTCAGCGCGGCCTTGCCGACCAGCTTTTCTTCAACGCAGATCCGCGCGCCTTCCAGCAGGCTGACGCCGTTCTGCCGGGCGGCCAGCTGGATCGTCTGCTGCGCCTTGTCGCCAAGGCCGCGTTTGGGTTTGTTCACAATCCGCTCAAACGCCAGCCCGTCGTCGGGGCTGGTCACGACGCGGAAATAGGCCATGGCGTCACGGATCTCCATCCGCTCATAGAACCGTGGGCCGCCGATGACGCGGTAGGGCATGCCGATGGTTAGGAAGCGGTCTTCGAAGGATCGCATCTGGAACGACGCGCGGACCAGAACAGCGGTTTCGTTCAGGTTAACGGGGTCGAGGCCGCGGGTGCCACGCTGGAAGTTTTCGATTTCTTCGCCAATCCAGCGCGCCTCTTCATCGCCATCCCAAACGCCCATGAGGCGGAGTTTCTCGCCGTCATTGGCTTCGGTCCAAAGCTCTTTCCCCAGTCGTTCTTCGTTGCCTTGAATAATGGCCGAGGCGGCGGCGAGGATGTGAGGGGTTGAGCGATAGTTTTGTTCCAGCCGGATCACTTTGGCGCCCGGGAAGTCTTTTTCGAACTTCAGGATGTTGCCGACTTCCGCACCGCGCCAACCATAGATCGACTGATCATCGTCGCCGACACAGCAGATGTTTTTGTGATCGGCGGCCAGCAGGCGCAGCCAGAGATACTGCGCGACGTTCGTGTCCTGATACTCGTCGACCAGAATGTACCGGAACCACTGCTGATAGCGTTTCAGGACATCAGGGTGTTCCTGAAAAATCCGTACGGTGTGAAGCAGCAGATCGCCAAAGTCACAAGCGTTCAGCGTGACCAACCGCGCCTGATATTCGGCGTACATTTCCGCGCCCATCCCGCCATAAGCGTTGCCGTCGGAGGTCGGCACGCGGTCGGGCGTGATCGCGCGGTTTTTCCATCGGTCGATCACAGCGGCCAGCTGGCGGGCGGGCCAGCGTTTGTCGTCGATATCGTGGGCCTGGATGATCTGCTTCATCAGGCGAAGCTGGTCGTCGCTGTCCAGAATGGTGAAGCTGGATTTCAGATCAACCAGTTCCGCATGGCGGCGCAGGATCTTCACACACAGCGAATGGAACGTGCCAAGCCACGGCATCCCCTCAATCGCCCCACCAATCAGCCCGCCGATGCGGTTCTTCATCTCGCGCGTGGCCTTGTTGGTGAAGGTCACCGCAAGGATCTCATTTGGGCGGGCCGTGCCCGTCGTCAGCAGATGCGCGATACGGCAGGTCAGCGCCTTGGTCTTGCCCGTGCCAGCCCCCGCCAGCATCAGGACAGGGCCGTCGAGGGCTTCAACCGCCTCGCGCTGGGGCGAGTTCAGACCATCGAGATACGGCGTTGGGGCTTGCGGTCGCGCCATCTGTGTAAGGCTCGGACCATCGTCATAGCCATCAAGGGCGTCATCGGAAAAATAGGGATCGCTCATGGCGGGTATACTATATCTGGGCGGGCGTGAGGGAAAGACATGTTCTTTATATGTTCATATGTCCGATTTCCCCGCTTCACCCGCCTTTCGATAGGCGGCAGGGGTGATGCCGTGAACGCCCTGAAACTCTCGATAGAAATTGGATCGGGACAGAAACCCGATAGTCGTCTGTGATTTTCACCCTAACGATTCAAATTTCGTTCGCGATCGGCATCGTGCTCAGATTGAGGCTTCCAGTTTTCAGTTCTGATTGACAAGGCAGGCCAGTAAACAGAGGCACAGAAGCCTGAGCCACCTTGCCA
>CALKOT010000103.1 GCA_938092015.1 uncultured Paracoccaceae bacterium | reverse complement strand
GCCCGCATTCCGCGCTTGATCGGCAAACACCGGACGACGCATATTGGGCGGGCTTGAAAGACAAGAAAGCAGCATGAAACCTAAACCCGATACACCTTAAAAACGCTACAAAACTGTCCGAAAAGATGGGACCACTTCAGTTTGGCTTTGACGGTGAGTTCAAATTTCCACTGGAAGAGATTGAGGAACGCGTCGCCAACGCCTGCGTCGTGCATACAAACTGGATGATCGGGATGGAAAAGAAGACCGCTGCGCTGAAACGGCTTGGGCTGTTTGGGTTTTAGGGGCGCGAGGCCGGTGTTTAGCCGGCGACTTCTTAGAAGTGTATCGCCCGCCCATAAGCATCCAGCACCGATTCATGCATCATCTCTGACAGCGTCGGGTGCGGGAAGACGGTTTGCATCAGGTCTTCCTCGGTCGTCTCCAACTGCCGCCCGACGACATAGCCCTGGATCAGCTCGGTCACCTCGGCGCCGACCATGTGGGCGCCCAGCAACTCTCCGGTCTTCGCATCAAAGATGGTTTTGACCATGCCTTCCGCCTCCCCCAACGCAATTGCCTTGCCGTTGCCGATGAAGGGGAAGCGGCCGACTTTGATGTCGTGCCCTGCTTCTTTCGCCTGCGCCTCGGTATAGCCGACCGAGGCGACCTGGGGGTGGCAGTAGGTGCAGCCCGCGATGCTGTTCGGGTCAACGGCGTGGGGGTTCTGGCCGGCGATCTTTTCGGCGACCATGGCGCCCTCATGACTGGCCTTGTGCGCCAGCCACGGCGCGCCGGCGATGTCGCCGATGGCGTAGAGGCCGGGGATTTTGGTCTGGCAGTATTTGTCGGTGACGACGTGTGTGCGGTCGATTTCGACGCCAAGCGCCTCCAGCCCCAGCCCCTCCACATTCCCGACGATGCCGACGGCTGAGATGACGGTGTCGAACTCATGCTTTTCGGACTTGCCGTCGGCCTCAATGTGGGCGGTGACCTTACCCCTGCCCCGGTCGAGCTGTTTGACCATGGCTTTTTCCATGATCTTCATACCCTGCTTGACGAACTGCTTCTTGGCGTGGGCCGAGATTTCCTCATCTTCGACGGGCAGAACTCTATCCATCACCTCCACCACCGTCGTGTCGGCGCCGAGGGTGTTGTAGAAGCTGGCGAATTCGATGCCGATGGCGCCGGAGCCGATGACGAGCAGTTTTTTCGGCATGCGCGGCGGCTGGAGGGCGTGCTTGTAGGTCCAGACCAGGTCTCCATCCGCCTCAAGCCCCGGCAAATCGCGGGCGCGGGCGCCGGTGGCGAGGATGATGTTTTTGGCGGTGAGGTCTTCGGTCCCCTTGGCGGTGGTGACAGTGACCTTGCCGGGCGCGGTGATCGTCGCCTCGCCCATGATAGTGGTGACTTTGTTCTTCTTGAACAGATGTCCGATGCCGCCGGATAGCTGTTTGGCCACGCCGCGCGACCGGGCGACGACGGCGTCGAGGTCATAGTTCACATTGTCGGCGGACAGGCCGAATTCCTTGGCGCGGTGCATGAGGTGGAAGACTTCGGATGATCTCAGCATCGCTTTGGTGGGGATGCAGCCCCAGTTGAGGCAAATGCCGCCGAGGTGCTCGCGTTCGACACAGACGACTTCGAGGCCCAGCTGCGCGGCCCGGATCGCGGCGACATAACCGCCAGGTCCTGCGCCGATCACGATGATATCGAAATTTGCCATGAGGGGGCCTTCCACATTCTGAGCCTGAGCGCCGCAATCAGCGGCGTTGGAACAAATGATAGAAGATCTCTGGCTGAGGCGCCACCGCCTCAGCTACTGATCGATGGTCAGGCCGTCGCTTTAGGCAGCGTAGCCGTGTTCCTGCAGATAGGCCTGTTCGGTCGCAGTCGTCCGTCGGCCAAGCGCTTCGTTCCGATACGGGAAGCGACCAAATTTGCGGATCACATCGCGATGCTCTTTCGCAAAGGGCAGGTTCTGCTCACCATTCTTTGGCATCCGCGTCATGATCAGACGTACACAGCGGTCCTGGTCGGTGATGCATTCGGAGTGCATCAGAGGCAGGTAGAAAAATTGCCGCTGCGGTTCATCAACCTTCAGGTCATGTCCGTCGCAGATCGCTTTCTTCGCGACTGCCAGCGCCTTTTTATCGGTGCTGAAGGCGGTGTCTGCGCCCCGGAACATGTTTCTTGGAAACTGATCGAGCAGGATCAGCAGGGCGAGCGACTGATCGGGTCGCAACATCCATTGATCCAGTTTGCCTTCGCTGGCCGCTTTCCAGATTTCCATGAAACGGGACTGGATCTTTTCATCCAGTTCATCGCTTTGAATGTACCAGCCTGCTGGACCCACTTCGTCGAGCCAGAAAGACAGAACGTCTTCGGGTTTAGCCCACATAACTTGCTCCGCACCTGCGCATATCGCGCCTCAATGGTTGTGGCGCACCCAACTGCGCCTGCGAACTCTTCGGTCCACTAATCTCATGGCATAATTGGGCGAAAAGAAAGTCAAGTCTTTGTCACAAAGTGCCGATTTCGCCTTGCTCTGGCGCCATCTCTTCTTCGGCCACGATCTGTTCGACAGCGTATTCCTGCGCCATGTCCACGACGACATAAGAAGACCGGGGTGAGACGGCGGCATAAGACGCGGTTTCATCAACTGGCGTCGCGGCGCGACGGGTCATACGCCATATGCCGTAGAGGCTTACGCTGCCCATTGTGATCAATACATAAAGGTAGAACGCCCATGCGCCTAGTATGGACATCATCTGCCCGACGATGACCGGACCACCGATTGCGCCGACGCCACCGACGAAAACAAGGCCTGCGGCGGCGGCGGCCATGTCTTCGTGATCAAGATAGTCGTTAGCGTGCGCAATCAAAAGTGAATAGAGCGGGTTAACCATGCCGCCGATCAGGAAGGCCATCCCCAGCCCTATATAGAACGAGTCGCCGACAGCTATGGCGCCAAGGCAGGCGGCGCAGGCTGTTGCAGTGACGCCGACGATCAGCAGGCGTCGATCCATGCGGTCTGACATCCAGCCAATCGGGTACTGCAAAATCATGCCGCCGACATAGATCGAAGCGACGAAGATCGCGATTTGGTCGAGGGTGAAGCCGACTTCAGTGCCGTAAACCGACGACATGCCAAAAAGGGCAGAGAACGCGGCGCCAATGGCGAAGCTTCCAACAAAGCCCAGGGGTGAGACGTTAAACAGTTCTCTCAGCGTCATCCCCTTGGTGGCCTGATAGACCGGTGCTGGTGAGACGGACAGAAGGATCGGCGCGAAGGATATCGAGACAAGAACAGAGATTAGCACAAACAATCCATACCCTGCTGGATCGCCGAGACTGAGAATACCTTGCGCTGTAACTATGCCCAGCATTTGAACGATAACGTAGAGGGACAACGCCTGGCCGCGATGTTCGTTGTCCGAAGCGTCATTGAGCCAGCTTTCAGCGACGACGTAGACGCAAGAAAAACAAAAGCCGACCATGAGGCGGAGGAAGGCCCAGGCGATTAGGTTTGGGGCGGCGGCATATAGAATGAATGCGGCTGAGATCATCGACGCCATCGCAGCGAAGACGCGGACATGGCCGACGCGGCGGATCAGGCCTGGCGCCATTTTTGACCCGCCGAGGAAGCCGATGAAATAGGCTGAGATGACGTAGGACAATAACGCGGGATCAAAGCCTTCGATGTTTCCGCGCACACCTAACAGCGTGCCCTGCAGACCGTTGCCGATCATCAATAGCAGGATGCCCAAAAGAAGCGCCCAGGAACTGCGTAGAACTGCGAGCATGGCCAGTCTCCAAGCCGTGGGTTTTCACCCAGTGTTTCATCGTGAGTGCCATAGGTTTGGCGAGGCGGTCGGCTTATCCGCGACCTGCGGAAGTCGGTAAACTACCCGGCACGCCAAAGAAGTGAGGCGTCACCGTAAGAATAAAACCGCATTTGGTTTTCAATAGCACAAGCGTAGAGCGCGCGAATGCGGTCTGTGCCTGCAAAAGCGCTGACCAACATCATCAATGTAGAACGGGGCAGGTGGAAATTCGTGATCATTCCGTCGACTGCTTGAAACTGATAACCGGGGGTGATGAAAATATCAGTGTCGCCCCGCCAAGGCAGAACTTCACGACTGGTCGCTGCTGTTTCTAATAATCGCAACGAGGTCGTGCCTGCAGCGATCACCCTACCCCCGGCCCTTCGGGCGGCTGCAATTGCTTCGCAGGTCTCTTCCCGCACTTCGCCCCATTCGGAATGCATGATGTGATCATCAGTATCGTCGGTCTTGACTGGCAGGAAAGTCCCTGCCCCGACATGCAGGGTCAGGCGGGTTGTGTTTACGCCCTTGATTGCAAGGCTGGTCATCACGTCGTCGTCGAAATGCAATGAAGCTGTTGGCGCAGCGACGGCGCCAGAATTCTCGGCAAAAATCGTTTGGTAGTCGGCCTCATCTTCGACATCCGCACCGCGCCGCGCTGCGATGTACGGCGGCAAAGGAGGAACGCCCGCGATTGCGATAGCCGCATCGAGATTGGCGTCTGAGCAATCGAAACGGATGTCGACCTGCCCTGCCTCTCCCTTTGCAATGATCTCGCCTGTCAGATTGCCGAACACGGCCTGATCGCCGGGCTTCAAACGTTTGCCGGGCTTGGCGAGGGTGCGCCATGTGTCAGGGGCCAGACGCTTCATCAGCGTCGCCTCCATCTTTACTTCGCCACCCTCTCCGCCGGTTTCACGGCGGCGCAGACCGACAAGGCGCGCGGGGATCACTTTGGTGTCGTTGAAGACCAGAAGATCGCCTTCACGCAGCTCGTCCGCCAGTCGCTCAAACACGCTGATGCGCTGAGTATCACCATCAGCCACCAATAAACGCGACGACCGGCGCGGGCGCGCAGGACGCAGAGCGATCAGGTCTTCCGGCAGATCAAAATCGAAATCATCGACGCGCATGAGCGGGGTCCTTGGTTGAGACGCGCCGCATTAGAGCCGCGCCGCGCGCCTTACAAGGCCTTTTCGTAGATCATGTGCGCGGCTTCCTGCGTCATCTCGCGCGGGTTGTTCACCAGAAGGCGCGTCTGTTTCATTGCATCCTCGGCCAACATCGGCAGATGGTTGTGATTGACGCCGACCTCAGTAAGGCGCGTTTGCATGCCAAGCTCCCCACCAAGCCCTTTGAATTTGTCGATCATAGCGGTGGTCAGTGCAGCAGCGTCGCCTTTAAGGTCGGGGAAGATGATAGGTGCGATTTCGGCGTAGAGGCCCTCAGCCTCGGGCGCGTTAAACTCCATCACATACGGCAGAACCATCGCGTTCGACAGGCCGTGCGGGACGTGGAAGTGGCCACCTAACGGGTACGCAAGTGCATGGACGGCGGCGACCGGCGCGTTGGCGAACGCCATACCGGCGAGCATGGAACCAAGAAGCATGTCGCTGCGCGCGGCCCGGTCATCAGGCGTGCGGCAGGCGGTGTGGATCGCGCCGCCGAGAAGGCGCAGCGCCTCTTTTGCCAAACAGTCTGATACGGCGTTCTTCTTGATCTTTGAGGTGAATGCCTCAATCGCGTGGACCATCGCGTCGATGCCTGTGGCGGCCGTGACAGCGGCTGGCAGGCCAACCGTAAGTTCGGCATCCAGGATCGCCCAGTCGGGGAGGAGTTGCGGCGCCACGACGCCCTTTTTCTCATTGGTACCCGTGGTGACGATCGAGATGGGCGTGACTTCGGAACCTGTGCCTGCCGTCGTTGGGCAGAGAACCAATGGCAGCCGGTCGCCGGTGACGAGGCCAACGCCATACATCTCCGATATTGGCTGGTCGGTATTCAGCAGCATCGCGATGAGTTTCGCGGTGTCGAGAGAGGACCCTCCGCCAACTGACACCACACCATCGACGCCTGCGGCGCGGGCATCTTCGGTCGCCTTTAGGATCATGGTTTCGGGTGGATCAGCGACAACGTCGTCAAAGATCCAGACATCGATACCTTCTGCTTTCAACCCGGCCAGCGCGGCGTCGGCGAGGCCGTATTCCAGGATCACTTTGTCGGTGATGAAGGCGACTTTCTTGCAGAACCGGCGGCCCATAATCTCACCAACCTTAGACGTGGCGCCGACCTCAGCGATGACGGAACGGGTGGTTTGGAATGTGAATGCGTGCATGGGGGCCTCCGGCGTTTTGTTCGTGGCAGAGACTGCGGCAGGTGGTCTGGGATTTCAATTCTGGCTGGCGGGTTACGCGGGGGGCTCAGCTGTGATTAGTTCTGCTGACCCACTGCTCTGGGTTTCATGTGGGATCATGTTCAGCGGAAATGACCCAAAGACCGGGGCTCAAGGCCAACAGCAAGACTGCTGCGAATGACTGAATTGCCATGGAATTTCCAAGCAATGGCTCACTCACCCAACATCCACGTTCCGGTTGGACGGAATGCGTGAAAAGCAAACGCGAACGCCACATCATGCGGGATCGCATCGCCCGTCGTCGCATCATAAGTCCGGACATTCCCGACATCGCGGCCTTTGGCGATCTCGGATGCGCCTAGGGCGCTCGCCTGCCCTGCCCGCCATGTCAGGCGCACACTGTCTTCGATCAGCTCACCTGCAACAGCTAGTCGTTGCAGCGGCCATGCCTTGTCGCCAATCGCAACGCCGCGCGACAGAGATCGCAACCCATGCGGCGGCGGATCACCGCGATAAAGGAACGGCGTCTGCGACCGGTCATATTTGGTATAGGGGTTGCGGCCATAATCGCGGCTATGTCCGACGGGCTGCGCCATTACTAGGCCATCAGGGTGTTGGGTTGCATAGCTTTCCCAGTTCTCCATCCAGCTGAGCAAAACAGTCAGTTTGGTTCCTTGCAATTCACCTATAATGGCCTCGCCCGGAAACTGCTGCCACCAGTTTTCTGTATTTCGATCATACATCACCATATCGGAGAACCGTAGCTTGCCTGAGACGCCAAACTCAAGTTCTTGCCCCGCCACACGCGCATCAAACGTAATGGAAGAATTGCATAATGGGCAAAACGTGACCGCGACTGGAACGTCACCAATCCGGTCGTTCACAATCTCATGCTAGGTGAGGTAGCGGATGGGATAAGCCCGGGGTTTCTGCCCGTCTATTTCAACAACAACGACCGGCTCTGCAGCGTCAAAGGATGTTTCATTGGCGACCGAAAGCATCTGCGGGCTACTGATGGCCGGGATGCCGTCTTTTGGCGGACCACCTGAAAAGATTTCACTGAACTCTATTGAGCTTTTCGAAAAGTCAGTGTTCGTCCATTCAGATATCCAGGCGCGCGCAGGTTCCTCTGCCATCACAGTGCCGGCGAAACAGATTAAGGCGAGTAGTAAGCAATGGCGCATGGCGGCCTCCCGAGTTAAGCAAAGTTACCGGGTTGCGCGCGAAACATCTTTCACAATCGTTTCATCAGATTGTTGGCACCGCGATAGATGTGCGCCTTTTGCGACGCATCTGAGAAAACCAACACTGACGGGCGCCGCTAAAGTGTTCTAAGGGTGGTGCTTGCTTTGGCAGGTGGTGATTGAGGGCAGATGGTGACGAGGGGCGACCAATGACGACAACGATCTTTTTTGCAGTGCTGTTTGCAGCGGCGTTGCATGCCTCTTGGAACGCTTTAGTTAAAGGCGGCGGCGATAAGGTCGTGGCGATGAATGCAGTTGTCGTGGGACAAGGCATCGCCGGCGTCATTGCGCTGGCTTTCATCCCCCTGCCCGGCTGGGATGCCTTTTGGTATATGGCGATCAGCGTCTTTTTGCATATCGGGTATCAGTTGTTTTTGCTGCAAGGATACAAGCTGGGCGATCTGTCCCAAGTGTATCCGATCGCCCGGGGCGTGGCGCCTTTGATCGTGACAGTGACATTGCTTTGTTTTCTTGATGAAACGCTGGCTAACACCGAGTTAGTCGCAGTCGCGCTGATCATTATCGGCGTCATGAGCATGAGCATGGCCCGCCAATCCGATGGCCTGCGCAATGGCAAAGCCGCGGTATTTGCTGTTGGCACTGGGTGTTTCATAGCAGCGTATTCGCTGGTTGACGGGTATGGCGGGCGGCTATCAGACAGCGCTGTTGGGTTCTATGCCATCGTCGCCATTGTGAACGCTTTAATTTTTCCAGTTTTGACCAAGGCGACGATGGGCGCTGGCGCAAGAGCTACGATGAAGGCCTGGCGAACCATTCTGATCGGTGGGGCTGCGTCGTTTATCGCCTACGCTATCGTCGTATACGCGTTCAGCCAGGCGTCAATCGCGTTGGTTACTGCGCTGCGGGAAACCAGCATCATTTTCGCTATGTTGATTGGCGTTTTGGCATTGGGTGAGAAGATGAGCATTATCAAAGTTTTATCCGCCATGATGGCACTTGGTGGCGCGGTTATTTTGAAACTTTCAAAGGGGTAAGTATGTCTTGGGTTATGATTGCGGGGCCTTACTCATCTGGCGGGGCCAATCCGGCCCAACGGGCGGCTAACCTGACTACGATGAATGCCGCTACGCTTGCCGTTTTCGAAAAAGTGCACACACCTGTTATTGGCGTGAACATGGCCTTGCCTATTATCAACCTCGCGGGAGAAGACAGGTTTGAAGAAATCATGATGCCCGTCTCGTTGGCGCTCGCGGATCGATGCGACGCCATCCTGCGGATTGGCGGGGTGTCGGCTGGTGCAGATCAGGAAGTTGAACGAATGAAAGCTGCTGGAAAGCAGGTATTTCGGTGTGTCGATGACGTGCCCATCGTATCCTGATGTGCTGGTGTCCGGACGCGTCGTTTAACGTCAGACATCGTATCAATTCTGATACGATGGTTCAGGTCGCATCCAGTTTGAATTGATTGCTTCGTTGCTGGCGGAAAGTCGCGCCACGGCGTGATTGTGGAGGTGCGATGTATCGGTGCCCAGGCACTTGTATTCGAACCTAAAAACGAAAACGGGCGCGACCAACATTAGGCGCGCCCGTCCAATCAGAGGGTGGATGACCTTACTGGTACATTTTCACCGAAATCATCTTGTCCGGGTCATCAACTGCGCCATTGGCTGCGCGCGAACCCTTTTTGATGTTGTCTACATTCGGCATGCCATCAATGACACGGCCTAGGACAGTGTACTGATTGTTCAGGAAGTGGCCTTCCTCAAGCATTATGAAGAACTGGCTGTTCGCTGAGTTTGGGCTTTGCGAGCGCGCCATGCCGAGAACGCCGCGATCGAACGGCAATTTTGAGAATTCAGCAGGGATGTCCGCCATGCTGGATCCACCCGTGCCAGCACGGCTAAGGTTATATCCATCTTCCGTGTCACCGAACTGAACGTCGCCGGTCTGGGCCATGAAGCCTTCGATAACGCGGTGGAATACGACATTGTCGTACTCACCATTCTTAACGAGAGTTTTGATCCGCTCAACATGCAAGGGCGCGACGTCGGGCAGAAGCTCGATAGTAATCGGGCCGGATGTGACCTCGATGACGATGGTGTTTTCTGGGTTATTCACTTCCACGGCTTGCGCCTCCGCTGCGCTGAGGGACAGGACAGCGGCAAAAGCCGCGCTTGCAATATGTGTGATCATCCTGGGGTCTCCCTGATTGAATAGGATGCGCCAGCTCAGGCGCTGGACGTGGAGGTATGACGATGGGCTAGCGCCGTCAACCGTTAGGCCGATTCGTATTTGCGTTTCAGAGCGCCAGCTACGGTCGGCGTGACGAAACTGGTTACATCGCCGCCCAGCCTGGCAATTTCCTTGACCAGACGCGATGCAATCGCCTGGTGGCGCGCTTCGGCCATCAGAAACACTGTTTCAATCTCGTCATTCAAGGCGCGATTCATGCCAACCATTTGATATTCGTATTCAAAATCAGAGACTGCCCGCAAACCACGAATGATCACAGATGCGCCAACCGCTTCAGCCCGGGCCATTAGAAGGTCCTCGAAAGGCTCAACTTCGATACGGTGAAAGTCGTCAGGACACAGCGCTTCAATATCGGATGTAAGCATTTCAACGCGTTCATCCAAACTGAAAAGCGGACCTTTGTCCCGGTTGATCGCCACGCCAATCACCAGTTTGTCGACCAGCTTCAACGCACGTCGAATAACGTCGCCATGGCCCAGTGTTACTGGATCAAAAGTGCCCGGATAGAACCCTGTCCGCATTCGCCCCTCCTATGGGCAAGCCATTGATATGACCAAGCAACATTATTGCGTGAAAGGGTCAAGGGCGGGACCCGACGTTACCTAGCCGGAGCGGGATTAGAAGCCGCGGATCATACCTTCCAGTGCTTCATTCTCAGCTGTAATCGAGTCCATTTTGGCTTTGACTACGTCGCCGATAGAAAGGATTCCGATCAAGGTGCCATCATCAATCACAGGCATATGCCGGAACCTGCCCGCGGTCATTTTACCTAGCAGGTCCTCGGCGACATCGTTTGGCACGGCGGAGATGACGTTCTTTGTCATGGTGTCGCGAACCGCACTGCTAAGGCAGGACGGCCCTTTTGCGGCCAGTTGCCGCACAATATCACGCTCTGAGATAATACCAGTGACGCCGCCATCGCCATCGGTGACAACGACGGCGCCTATTTTCAGTTCAGCCAGTCGGCGAACGACGTCAGATAAAGTCTGCATTTCTGAGACGGTTTCGATAAAGTTTTTGGCTTTGGTATCCAAGAGTTGGCGCACATGCATTGCAGGTCTCCCATCTTTTGCGTGAGAGGAGATTACCACAGATGCGCGAGTTTGCGTAGAAAACTCTATTCAGCGGCGACTTGCTGATTTTTCGTGCGGCGTTTGAGCAGTGGTTTCAAATACTTGCCCGTATAGCTTTTCTTGACGCCAGCAACCTTTTCCGGTGTGCCTTCGGCTACAACTGTACCGCCGCCATCACCACCTTCCGGTCCGACATCAATGATCCAGTCAGCCGTCTTTATGACGTCGAGGTTGTGTTCGATCACCACAACCGTATTGCCGGTATCGACCAGTTCGTGCAGCACTTCGAGCAGCTTGCGCACGTCTTCAAAGTGCAGGCCCGTTGTTGGCTCATCCAGAATATACAGCGTCCGACCCGTTGCGCGCTTTGACAGCTCTTTTGATAGCTTCACGCGCTGCGCTTCACCGCCCGACAGCTGTGTCGCCTGCTGGCCAATCTTGATGTAGCCCAACCCAACACGTTCCAGCGTCACTAGCTTATCGCGGATCGCTGGAATGGCGGCAAAGAACTCGACGCCGTCTTCAACAGTCATATCAAGGACTTCTGCGACAGACTTATTCTTGTACTTGATCTCAAGCGTTTCCCGATTGTAGCGGGCGCCATTGCACGTTTCGCAAGTCACATAGACATCCGGCAGGAAGTGCATCTCGATCTTGATGAGGCCGTCGCCTTGGCACGCCTCACACCGTCCGCCTTTAACGTTAAAGCTAAAACGACCTGGTTTGTATCCGCGCGCCTTCGATTCAGGCAGGCCTGCGAACCAGTCGCGGATCGGAGTGAACGCGCCAGTGTAAGTCGCCGGGTTTGAGCGCGGCGTACGGCCAATTGGCGACTGGTCGATGTCGATGACTTTATCCAGATGCTCCAGCCCCTGAATTTCCTCACAAGGCGCAGGATTGGCGCGGGCGCCGTTCAGGCGTTGTGCAGCTGTCTTGTAGAGCGTTTCGATCGTCATCGTAGACTTGCCACCGCCGGAGACACCAGTAACGCACGCAAACGTGGCGAGCGGGAAACTCGCTGTAATTCCCTGCAGGTTGTTCCCGGTTGCGCCTACAACAGTCACAGCCTTGCCATTCCCCGTACGGCGATCACCTGGAATGGTAATTTCACGACGTCCGGCCAGATAGTCGCCAGTGATGGATTTATCATTCGCGATAAGTTCTTCCGGCGTTCCTTCGGCGATGATCTTACCGCCATGCACGCCTGCACCCGGTCCGATATCAAGGACATAGTCCGCCTCGCGGATCGCCTCTTCATCATGCTCAACCACGATGACGGTGTTGCCCTGATCGCGAAGGTTTTTCAGCGTCAGCAGCAGGCGGTCATTGTCGCGCTGGTGCAGGCCGATGGACGGCTCATCCAGCACGTAAAGAACGCCTGTCAGGCCAGAGCCGATCTGACTGGCCAGACGAATACGCTGGCTTTCACCGCCCGACAAAGTGCCTGAGTTACGGCTAAGCGTCAGGTAATCGAGACCGACATTTACGAGGAACCCCAGACGTTCGCGTATTTCCTTCAGGATCGCGCCCGCAATCGCTTGTTTTTGCTTTGACAGAGTATCGAATACGGTGTCGGCCCAATCAGACGCTTCTTTGATCGACATCTCGGTGACTTGACCGATGTGCAAGCCCGCAATCTTAACGGCCAACGATTGAGCACGAAGGCGATACCCTCCGCAATCTGCGCATGGACGGTTGGCTTGGTAGCGCTCAAATTCCTCTCGCACCCAGTTTGAATCCGTCTCGCGAAAGCGCCGTTCCATGTTCGGAACAACGCCTTCAAACACACGATTCACTTCATAGACGCGGCCGCCGTCATCATAGCGGAATTTGATCTTCTGGTCGCCAGATCCGTACAGCATCAGCTGCTGAACGTGGGGCGGCAAGTCTTTCCATTTGTCGCTTGGCGAAAACTCGAACGCCTCGGCAATCGCCTGGATCGTTTGGATGAAGTACGGGCTTTTCGATTTCGCCCAAGGCGCCAGCGCGCCGTCTTTCAGGCTGACATTCACGTCCGGGACAACGAGACGCTCGTCAAAGAAAAGCTCTTTGCCGAGGCCATCACAGGACGGACAGGCCCCGAACGGCGCGTTAAAAGAGAAAAGGCGCGGTTCAATCTCAGCAATTGTGAAACCACTAACCGGGCAAGCGAATTTCTCTGAGAATACGGTCTGAACCGGGTCGCCTTCGCTTGGCACCGTTTCGATATGCGCGATGCCGTCTGCTAGGCCGAGTGCTGTAGTGAAGCTGTCTGCAAGGCGGGTTTCCATCCCCTCACGCACCACGATGCGATCAACGACGACGTCGATGTTGTGGCGGAACTTCTTGTCCAGCTTGGGCGGATCTTCCAGCTCATAAAACTCGCCGTTGACGTTCACCCGCTGAAAGCCCTGTTTGCGCAGTTCGGCAAACTCTTTTTTGTACTCGCCTTTGCGGTCGCGGATGATGGGCGCAAGCAGATAGGCGCGCGTTCCCTCCTCCATCGCCATGACGCGGTCGACCATTTCTGAGACCTGCTGCGCCTCAATCGGTTTGCCAGTCGTAGGCGAATAGGGCGTGCCGACGCGCGCGAACAAGAGGCGCATGTAGTCGTAGATCTCAGTGACAGTCCCGACTGTCGAGCGGGGGTTCTTCGACGTTGTCTTCTGCTCGATAGAGATTGCCGGGCTGAGACCCTCAATATGATCCACATCCGGTTTCTGCATCATCTGCAGGAACTGGCGCGCGTATGCAGACAGCGATTCGACATATCGGCGTTGCCCTTCGGCATAGATTGTATCGAACGCCAAAGACGACTTGCCAGAGCCTGAAAGCCCAGTGATTACGCAGAGCTTGTCGCGCGGAAGATCAACGTCGACGCCTTTGAGATTGTGTTCCCGCGCGCCGCGGATTGAGAGATATTTTTGGTCAGCCATGCAGGGTCCGTATCATGTTTTGTCGGGCCCACGCGAGGGCGCGACGCCGCCTGATGATATATCTTGTCAGGAGGAGTTGGGTGATTGGAACAATTCATGAACGAAATTGGGTTGCTAAGCAAGTTATGGGCGATTTCAATTTGCCGGTTGGTTATCCGGATCTGCCACGGGTTTCGTTAACTGGGCCTTCAGACGTTGTTCCTAACAATGGCGCTACCCATGGGTGGGTCCTTGGGGTGTGCTTGGTGTTTTGTTGCAGACGCCACAAATGTTGGGAGTAAATGGCTATGTTCTATGGAACGAATCCGATTCTGCCTTCCGAAACTGAAAATGCGTCCGCTGAAGTCTTTGAATTGACCGCAAGAGTCCGGGATGATCCGGACCTGGTGGGAAGTATACCTTCCACGATTGCGGGACAAATACATCATTCGCAAGGTTTGCAGATCGCAGATACTGCAATCGAACAGTCAGTTCAGACGCTTAGAGCGCTGGCAAGTAAAGCTGCTTGGCAGAGAGCAGAGAACTTAGCGCCCGATCAGGTGACGACTGCGTCACATCTTGAAGATTGCACCACAAGATTGCTGGCGATGGAAAACCAGAAGAAACATGCCGTTGAAATGCTGATCTCGACGATACTCAAACCGATTGAACAGCGCGAGATTGTGGCGATTGAGGCTGCTGAGGAGCACGGCCACTCAGATGACGCCTGAGGGATAGTGACCTTTCTTGTAATCGTGGACGTACCTCTAGGTTCGCCAGTCGGTGCAGCGGAATCGACCTCGTTTCTTGATGACTGCCGCCTTGGTACTCGCTGTGGCTCTAGATGACCTGTCAGCCATTGGCTTTTTAGGTTCTGCCATGCTTGGCGGCGTTGGTGGGGCCTTTCATTATCGGTTCGCGGATGATCTAAGTTCTGCAACATGAGTGTAGATTCTGAAAGGTCGAAACATGGCGGGCAGCGTCAATAAAGTCATCCTCGTAGGCAATCTTGGTCGCGATCCTGAAGTCCGCAGCTTTCAGAATGGCGGTAAGGTCTGCAATATGACGATCGCTACTTCCGAGAACTGGCGTGATAAAAACTCTGGTGAGCGTCGCGAGAGAACAGAATGGCATCGCGTGGCGATTTTTTCGGAAGGTCTGGTTCGGGTCGCTGAACAGTACCTCCGCAAAGGATCCAAAGTTTACATCGAAGGCCAACTGGAAACCAGGAAGTGGCAGGACCAGAACGGTCAGGACAAGTATTCAACCGAGATCGTGTTGCGTGGGTTTAATTCCACATTAACCATGCTCGACGGCCGCAGTGAAGGCGGCGGTGGTGGTGGCGGTGGCGGGTATGACCGCGGCGGCGACAGCTTTGGCGGCGGCTCAGGTGGCGATCGTGGCGGATCTCAGGGCAGCGGCGGTTTCAACAACGATTTGGATGATGAGATCCCATTCTAAGCAGTGTTGTCGATCAATGCGCACGCGCCCTTTACCACATGACCAATCAGACGCACTGATTGCGGATGAGGAAGCAGGCATTGAACGCCTTATAGAGTTGATGCGCCGGCTACGTGAGCCGGTGCATGGCTGTCCTTGGGATTTAGAACAAACCTTTGCGACAATCGCGCCTTACACGATTGAAGAAGCATATGAAGTGGCCGATGCGATTGAACGCGATGCGGTCGATGAGTTGCCAGATGAGTTGGGTGACCTGTTGCTTCAGATCGTTTATCACGCCCAGATAGCTGCAGAATCTGGTGAATTCTCGTGGGCTGACGTTGTCGCGTCCATAACCAAAAAAATGATCCGTCGGCATCCGCATGTTTTTGGTGATTGGGCGACGGGGGATTTTGTCGCCGGATCCTGGGAAAAGCTTAAAGAAAAGGAACGCGCCGCAAAGGGTGAACGCCGCGAAAGCGTTCTGGAAGGTATACCTTCAAATCTGCCAGGGATGACCCGAGCGGTGAAACTGCAAAAACGCGCTGCGCGGGTCGGGTTTGACTGGCCCAACATTGAAGGCGTGCTTGATAAGATTCGCGAAGAAAGCGCTGAATTGGCGGAGGCGCAATTAGCCGGTGATCCCGATGCCGTTGAGGATGAATACGCTGACCTCCTCTTCGTTATGGCCAATCTTGGGCGTCACCTTGGCGTCGATCCAGAGAAAGCGCTGCGTCGGGTAAACGCCAAATTTGAACGCCGCTTCAGAGCAGTAGAAGGGGCGTTGAAAACTCACGGTAGATCGATGGATGAGGCGACATTAGAAGAGATGGACGCCCTTTGGACCGAGATCAAGCACGCAGAGCATTCAGCAAAAAATATATCCGATTAAATTAATCAGTTATTGACGAAGCAAAATAGTCAGGTATTCATTGGGCAACTTTTCTCAACGGAGGATTCCCATGTTCACGCGCCTTGCCGCCTTTGCAGTTGCCGCTTCAATCACCGCGCCGGTGTTAGCAGCTGAAGTCAATGTTTACTCATATCGCCAGCCAGAGCTTATCGAGCCCATGACTGACGCATTCACCGCTGAGACCGGGATCGATGTAAACGTCGTCTTTCTCAAAAAAGGCCTGATTGAGCGCATTCAGGCCGAAGGCGATCTTTCGCCGGCAGACTTGATCTTCACAGTGGATATCTCACGCCTGATTGCCGCGAAAAGTGCTGGCATTACCAAGCCGATCTCATCTGCAGTTCTCGATGCGAATGTTCCGGAAAGTTTTCGTGATCCCAAAGATCACTGGTACGGGCTAACTGCCCGCGCTCGCATCGTTTACGCCTCCAAAGAACGTGTCGCGCCTGGCGAAGTTACAACTTACGAAGATCTGGCTTCGGATAAATGGGCTGGTCGCATTTGCACGCGATCGGGCACTCATTCCTACACACTGGGTCTTCTGGGCGCGGTGATTGCGAAACATGGTGAAGAAGCTGCGCAAAAGTGGGCAGCGGGTGTGAAGAGCAACCTTGCCCGCAAACCTCAAGGCAATGATCGCGCGCAGGTAAAAGCAATTTGGGCCGGGGAATGCGATATCGCTGTTGGCAATAATTACTACATGGTTGCGATGCTGAATAATGATGAGCAGAAGGAATGGGCTGACAGCGTCGATGTTACATTCCCGACGTTTAAAGATGGCGGCGTTCACATGAATATATCCGGCGTCGCCATGGCCAAGAACGCACCTAACGAAACCAATGCGATGAAGTTGATGGAATGGCTGACATCAGACAAAGCTCAGAACCTTTATGCTGAGGTTAATGGCGAATATCCGGTGAAGCCTGGCGTTGATCCATCCGATTTCGTGAAGTCATTCGGCAGCTTCGAAGCCGATGAGACCCCTCTGTCGGCAATTGGCGCAGCCCGTCCTAAGGCTGTGAAGATAATGGAAACCATCAATTTTGACGGCTAGCTACCCCAGCGAAAAGTAAGGGCGCAGCCATACATTGGCTGCGCCCTCTTTGTGGGTTGGTGCTTTTTTACGGCGCTGAAAGTAACCTGCTCTCGACGTTATTTAGGCAGTTTTCTTCTCTGCCCGCATCGATAGATCTCGGAATTCAGCATCACGCTTAGCCATCCGTGCCTGCATTGCCTCAATCAAATCTTCGGCCCGTAGCATTCCAGAATTCCAGTTGGCGATTTGTTCCAAGCCTTCGGAAACAGAATGATCGCGGGCATATGTCAATGACCGCTTGATGCCGGTGATCGCCAGTGGGGACTTGGCGGCAATTTGGCGGGCCATGTCTATCGCAGCATCCAAAAGCGCCTCGCGCGTCTCATACACATGATTGACGAGGCCGAGTTCCTTTGCTTCGGCCGCCGAGAACCGACGGCCAGTCATTGCCAATTCCATCGCGGCGCCAAATCCGATGAGCTTTGGCAAACGCTGCAATGTTCCAACATCCGCAGCCATGCCGATGTTGATCTCTTCTATTCCGAATGAACAATCCGCTGATGCAAGACGTATGTCCGCCGCTGTGATCATGTCGATGCCGCCGCCCAGGCAAACACCATGAGTGGCGATGATGACTGCGAATGGTGCCTCTTCCAGCGCTGTGAACGTGTCCTGCAAATGAAGGATCGTTTTGCGCAGATCGTATGCGGCGCGAGCAGGTTCCGTGCCTTGATCTAGAATGTTGTTGAAAGCGGAAAGATCCATGCCAGAGGTGAAATGACGCCCCTCTGCCGAAATCACCATCGCGCGAATTTCTGGGTTATTGCCCAATTCTTTGGTCAGGCGTGGCAGGTCTTCCCAGAAATCTGGTGACATCGCATTGGCCTTCTCAGGCTTTGCCAGGATCAAGTGCGCGACTGCGCCGTCGATTTCTACTTTGAAAAATGTGCTTTCCATTATGCCCTCTCAATCGCAACGGCTGTGCCTTCGCCGCCGCCGATGCAAAGTGATGCGACCCCTTTTGTCTTGTTCCGGTTTTCCAGTGCGTGCAGCAGCGTGACGAGAATGCGCGCTCCGGATGCGCCGATCGGGTGGCCCAAGGCGCACGCACCGCCGTTTACGTTCAGCTTTTCCCTGTCCATTCCAAGTTCCTTCATCGCAGCCATAGGGACAACCGCGAAGGCCTCGTTGATTTCCCAAAGATCAACATCTTCGACTGACCAGCCGGTGTCGGCCAACACCTGCTTCATGGCTGGAACTGGCGCCGTAGTGAACCAGTTCGGCTCCTGTGCATGGCTTGCATGAGAGCGGATGTAAGCCCTGATCGGCAGGCCTTTTTCCTTAGCTTCCGATTCCCTCATCAGGATCAAAGCTGCAGCGCCGTCCGAGATTGAGGAGGCGTTCGCGGCAGTTACTGTGCCATCCTTCTTGAATGCAGGTTTCAATGAAGGAATTTTTTCGGGACGGGCGTTGGCCGGTTGTTCGTCAACGGAAACTGCAACAGGTCCTTTCCGGGTTCTAACAGTAACCGGCTCGATCTCGCCTTCAAAAGCCTGACTTGCTTGTGCGTTCAATGCATTTTCAAGTGACTTTAATGCGTATTCATCCTGCTGCTCGCGTGTGAACTGATACTTCTCAGCACATTCTTCCGCGAACGAGCCCATTAGGCGGCCTTCTTCATAGGCGTCTTCCAGCCCATCCAGAAACATATGGTCCTTGACTGCGCCATGCCCAATCCGTTGCCCGCTTCGCATCGTGGGTAGGATGTGGGGGGCGTTTGTCATGCTTTCCATGCCGCCTGCGACAACGACTGATCCGTTGCCAGCTTTTAACTGATCTACGGCATTCATTACTGTTTTCATGCCTGATCCGCACATCTTGTTCAGCGTAGTTGCTGGCACGTTCCAGCCAAGGCCGGCTTTGTGTAGGGCTTGACGCGCGGGGGCCTGCCCCTGCCCTGCGGGCAGTACGCACCCCATCAGCACTTCATCTACGTCGTTCTTATCAACTCCAGCGCGGTCGAGTGCGGCTTTGATTGCGACACCTCCCAAATCAGACGCAGTAGCGCCCGTGAAGTCGCCTTGAAACCCGCCCATTGGCGTGCGCGCAGCACCGACGATGACGATTGGATCGAACATGAATCTAGCCTTTTTAGTGGTTCACATTTTTGGGGGCTACAGTAGGCGGCTGGCCAATTAGGGGGCAAGCCCCTTCGTTGCGTCCAGTAAAGCTGCTGGAATTTACGACGAATGGATCATCTTGCGTCGCAATCCTGTCTCAAACGCAAATTATGGTGGTCTGAGCAGTAATTTAGGTGGCCTCGTCCATGGACGTCGGGCGCCTCAGAAGGTATAAAAACCCAACAGTGTAATCAGTGGGATACCTGAGTTGAGCGAAGACGATATTGAAGGCGGCGACCAGCCGGATCGAGCCCCGAAACCTACCTACGAAGGCCCGACGATTTCAGTCGAAGATGAGATGCGCCGCAGCTATCTCGACTATGCAATGTCGGTTATTGTTTCGCGGGCGATCCCCGATGCACGCGACGGCTTGAAACCAGTCCATCGGCGCATCCTTTATGCGATGCACGAAACCGGTAACACAGCTGACAAAGGCTATCGCAAATCGGCGCGTCCAGTCGGTGATGTCATGGGTAAATACCACCCGCATGGCGACAGCGCGATCTACGACGCTCTGGTCCGAATGGCGCAGGACTTTTCGATGCGTTTGCCGTTGCTTGACGGACAGGGCAACTTTGGTTCGATGGATGGCGATAGCCCGGCGGCGATGCGATACACCGAAGTGCGGATGGATAAGCCTGCGGACTTTCTGCTGGCCGACATCGAAAAAGAAACCGTCGACTATCAAGACAACTACGACGGCAAAGACCGCGAACCTGTCGTTCTGCCTGCGCGGTTCCCTAATCTGCTGGTCAATGGCGCTGGCGGCATCGCCGTGGGTATGGCGACGAACATTCCGCCCCATAACCTTGGTGAGGTTATTGATGCGACGCTGGCGCTGATCGAAGTGCCGGACCTGCAATCGCATGAATTGATGGAATACGTCCCTGCCCCGGACTTTCCGACCGGTGGCATCATTCTTGGCCGTTCAGGCGCCCGCAAGGCGTATCTGGAAGGTCGAGGGTCCGTCATCATGCGCGCCAAAACGCATGTCGAGGAAATCCGTAAAGATCGCTACGCGATTGTCGTCGATGAAGTGCCTTATCAGGTCAATAAATCGTCGATGATCGAAAAGATTGCTGAACTGGTTCGTGAGAAAAAGGTCGAAGGCCTGCATCACGTTCAGGACGAATCTGACCGCTTTGGCGTCCGCGTTGTTATTGAATTGAAGCGTGATGCGACGCCGGAAGTTGTGCTGAATCAACTGTTCCGTTTCACGCCGCTGCAACAGCATTTTGGCTGCAACATGCTGGCGCTGAACAACGGCAGACCCGAGCAATTGGATCTCCGCGGGTTCCTCACATCTTTCGTCGCCTTCCGCGAAGAGGTCGTCACCCGCCGCACCGCCTTTGACCTACGCAAGGCGCGGGAACGGGCGCATATCTTGTGCGGTTTGGCTGTTGCGGTTTCGAACGTGGACGAAATCGTTCAGACCATTCGCGGTTCCGCCGATCCTGCCGAAGCGCGTGCAAAGCTGATGACGCGTCGTTGGCCTGCGCAGGATATTGCGCCGTATATCCAACTGATCGATGACCCCAGCCATACGATGAATGAGGACGGGACGTACTACCTGTCTGAAACGCAGGCACGTGCTATCCTTGAACTTCGCCTCCAACGGCTTACCGCCATTGGGGTGAAAGAGGTTACGGATGAGTTGGAAGAGCTGTCCGGCAAGATCACTGACTATTTGGACATCCTGCGCAGTCGCGAACGGATAATGTCCATCATCTCTGCCGAGCTGGTTGAGGTGAAGGAAAAGTTCGCCACCCCACGTCGGTCAGAAATTATCGAATATCATGGCGATATTGATGATGAGGATCTGATTGAACGGGAAGAGATGGTCGTTACCGTCACGCATGGTGGCTATATCAAGCGCACGCCGCTGGCCGACTATCGCGCGCAGGCGCGAGGCGGTAAAGGCACGTCTGGCATGTCTACGAAGGACGATGACTTTGTCACCACCCTCTTCGTCGCCAATACCCACACGCCGCTTCTTGTCTTCACCACCGATGGCATCGTCTACAAGCTGAAAACCTGGCGTCTTCCGCTGGGTGGCCGCAACACCAAGGGCCGGTATCTGAAACAGGTGATTGAGGGCATCCGTGATGACGCTGGTGTCGCAGCAATCATGCCCGTTGATAAGCCAGAGGAAGACTGGGCCGACTTGCAGATCGTCTTCGCCACCTCAAAAGGCGATGTGCGGCGCAACGCACTGTCCGACTTCACGAACGTCATGCGTAACGGCAAGATCGCGATGAAGTTTGAGGGTGAAGATAAAGACGCAACCCTGGTCAACGCCCGGATCTGCGCTGAATCTTATGATGTGATGCTGGTCACCGCGACGGGCAAAGCGATCCGCTTTCCGTCTACTGCCGTTCGTGTCTTCCAGTCGCGTGCATCGACTGGCGTCCGGGGTGTCCGATTGGCTGAAGGCGATAAAGTCGTTTCCATGTCGGTCATCCGGCATTTCGAAGCTACGACTGAAGAACGCGCAGCTTATATCAAGATGCGCCGCGCTGTGGCCGGTCAGGTCGATGACGATGCGACCGATACCGATGAAGAAGCAGTGGCTGACGTGGCGCTAAGCCAGGAACGCTATGCCGAAATGTCGGCGGTGGAACATCTGATCCTGACGATCACCGAACAGGGCGCAGGTAAGCTGTCGTCCAGCCACGACTACCCTGTACGGGGCCGTGGCGGTCAAGGCGTTCAAGGGATGGACAAAGCGATGCGCGGCGGGCGGCTGGTTGCGTCCTTCCCGGTTGAGATCAATGATCAGATCATGCTGGTCACAGATACCGGTCAGTCGATCCGGTGCCCGGTCAGTGGCATCTCATTCCGGTCACGCTCTGCTGGTGGTGTGAAAGTGTTCAACACCGCGAAAGATGAAAAGGTCGTGTCTGTCGCCTGGGTCGCGGAGACCGGCGAAGATGACGAACCTGAAGAGGCTCAGGAAGAATAGAGCCTGACAACTGATGTGATCCCATCCGACAGGTTGATGTCGGGTGGGCTTTCGGCCCATTCGAACAGCATCATATTGAAGCCACTGGCGATCATCGCCCCGGTCAGGATGATCATCGCGGTTCGCGCCATTGAATGAGCTTTGCTCACCTCAGTATCCTCCACCCATGCATATCCACGGTCCAAGATTGCCATGTGGCGACCGTTTGCACCGTGAAGAATGTCATGTCTGTGTTAAAGTGAGGCTAAGCCGCTAAGTACTGATTTCGCCTGAAACTACTTTTGCCCAAAGAGACGCGGCCAAATTTTCTTTCACATGTGAAAGTAGGCATTAGTCATTGATATCGTGTAAGACCGGGTGCAAACGCCATAATTTGTTCATGGTATGTATCGTAAGGACATCACATCTTGAAACCTGCCTGAAATCGCGTTTGCTGTCGTCCGTCAGGACAAAAGGCGCGCTTCATATGCCTTCAGGTTACGTTGCGCTGATGGTCCGAAGGACGACACGTCGTCAGCCAATTCGGGAAACAGCGTGAGGATTTCGTCGCGCGCCGCCGCCGCTAGGCTGTCCATGCCTAGTGCGCCTGGCATGAAGCTTTCTGCAGGTGCGCCGTTCGCGAAGATGATTTCGTGCCGATAGAAGAGGATGTGAAAATATTCCACCCGGTCACAAACTTCGCGCAGGATGGAATGATCAATCACCAGATGCGTCGCTGCAGCCAGAACCTCTGTTTCACCATATAGCAATTCTGCTTTCCAGCCATCCAAAAGCATCCGATGTTGAGGTGATACGCGCAAATCGCGGTCGTTGTTCAAGGCACCTGCCTTGATCAGAATCGGTGCGAAACGGCCCCTGCCCTAAACCTTGCGGGATCCGATCCAACGAACAGGCTTAAATCCGTTGTCCTTGGTCTGGATCAGATCATCCGCTTCGATGTTTTCGACGGCGACCTCGCCCCGGTCGGTAAGGATCATTGACCCGCGGGCAAAGCAAACGACGATAATTCCGTTTTCCTCATTCAGGACAACGTCCTGACTGTACACGTTGTCAGGACCGTTATTGTAGTCGGGGTCAACGACGAACGCTTCCCAGTTATCGGTGTCTGAAACAGGGTCCGGATCGTTAAGCGTCAGGGTAGCGCCAGATGGGTAAACCCCGTCTGGCCCACCGATAAAATGATCAAGATCCGCATCGAAAGCACGAGAAACGACAACACCAACTTCAATATTACTAAGGCCGTTGGATGGCGAGTTAGGGTCGGCGATCGTTATCCGCGTCAAGCGGTAGTAAAGCCCGGTGGCCTCATCTATCGCGACGGCGGAATAGTCCGCTTCAATCAATGAGCTTGGTTAAAAAGTATCGCCGCCGATTGTGATCTCTGCTGACGAAATCGAACCGCCGTCAAGCAACTGATCCTGAAATATCGAAGCGCCGATCATGCCTGATGTATCGATCGATAGCTGATCGTTCAGTCCAAGTGTGCCACCGTCGTCGCCTTCTGCATCCATTCCAGTCAAAAAGGATTCTGTACCGCCACTTACAGGCAGATTGGTCAATCCAGATTACGGCGTGATAAAGAACGTAAGCGGCATGACATCCTCAGGCCCATTCGGGCGTTACGGAACGTTTGAAACTCAGGGTTCAAGTACGCAGATCACATCACCGCAAATCGTACCCAGTGCGGCGGGGGCTGCTGCTGCCATAGGCACCAGCGGAACGCGTGGTTCAGCTGACCATCATCATGTATGTCGCGAGCCCCACGACTTAAGCAGTTGAAAACCCGAAAAATTTCAAATTAGGCCAAAATGTGTTGGTTCGATAGTGTCTTTATACACCAAAAAGACCAGTTTGTCGGATAAAATGGCGTTTCTTTCGCCGTATCGAATGTCTAGAAGACAGCAGCTACAACCAGAGATCGCAATGACACTTAATCCAATTCACATCATCGGCGGCGGTATGGCCGGTTCGGAATCGGCCTGGCAGGCGGCCAATTTGGGGGTTCCCGTGACCCTTCATGAAATGCGCCCGGATCGCCGAACCGATGCGCATCACACGAATGGATTGGCTGAACTTGTCTGTTCGAATTCATTTCGTTCGGACGATGATGAGTCGAATGCAGTCGGATTGCTGCATTGGGAAATGAGACAATCAGCCTCTCTCATCATGGAAGAAGCGGACAAAGCGCAGGTTCCAGCGGGTGGCGCTTTGGCTGTCGATCGCGATGTCTTTTCGCAAGGCGTCACTGCCCGGTTAGAGGCGCATCCTATGATCACGATCGAACGTGGTGAGGTTGCAGGACTGCCGCCGGAAGACTGGTCCAGCGTGATTGTTGCGACGGGACCATTGACTTCACCTGCATTGGCGACGGCAGTCCAACAACTTACCGGTGAAGACGCTTTGTCATTCTTCGATGCAATTGCGCCGATCGTTTACGCCGACAGTGTGGACATGTCGTCGGCATGGTTTCAGTCACGGTATGACAAAGGCGAAACAGAAGAAGACCGCACCGCTTATCTGAACTGCCCAATGGACAAGGCGCAGTACGAAGCGTTCATCGACGCCATGCTGGCGGCTGAAAAAACTGAATTCAAAGAATGGGAAGATACGCCCTATTTCGAGGGTTGCCTGCCGATTGAGGTGATGTCTGAACGAGGGCGTGAGACGCTGCGCCATGGGCCTATGAAGCCTGTCGGCCTGACCAACCCGCATAAGCCGGAAGAAAAATCCTACGCCGTTGTTCAGCTACGCCGGGATAACGCGCTTGGAACACTTTATAATATTGTCGGTTTTCAGACGAAGATGAAATACGGCGCACAGACCGAAGTGTTCAGCATGATCCCCGGGTTGGAGAATGCAAAATGGGCGCGTCTGGGCGGCATTCACCGTAACACCTTCATGAATTCACCCCGGCTGTTGGACCATTCAATGCGCATGAAGGCGGCGCCGCGCCTGCGTTTCGCCGGTCAGGTGACAGGCGTAGAAGGTTATGTCGAAAGCGCCGCGATGGGACTGATGGCAGGTCGGATGGCGGCGATGGAAAGATTGGGCAGGCCGATCTCGCCACCGCCGATGGATACGGCCCATGGCGCGCTGATCAACCACATCACGGGCGGCGCCGAGGCGGAAACATTTCAGCCGATGAACGTCAATTTTGGCCTGTTTCCACCGCCCCCAGCGGGCGCGAAAAAGGGCCGTCGGGGCAAAGCTGACCGTAAGCGCGCCTATACCGACCGCGCCAAGGCGTCATATTTGGACTGGCTGAGCCGGGAATTTGACTACGCCGCCGCATAAAGCGAAAATCTGCCGCAGAACTAGCGAGATGCGGGGGATTTCATGGCTGGAAAGTTGGATCACGCCTATGCCGGCATGGCCGAGGGCGGTGCAGTCGAATTTTATGATGACTGGGCTGAAAGCTATGATGATGAGCTTGGCTCTCAGGGTTATGTGACGCCGAAGCGCTGCGCAGAAGCGTTGATCGCCATGGGCGCTGATCCAGCGCAGCCGATACTGGACGTCGGGTGCGGCACAGGTGTCAGCGGCGCAGCATTGGCCGCCGCCGGGTTTGACGTCATCGACGGCGTTGATCCTTCGGCTGAGATGCTTGTGCGCGCCAGAGACAAGGATATCTATAGAGCTGTCCGCGAGATCGACCGGGCTGCGCCGCTGGTCGCCCCAGACAGCGCATATCACAATGCCGTCGCCGCAGGGGTGCTTAGCCCGGACCTGGCCCCACCAGAAGCGTTGGATCAGATTCTAGAGTTTCTACCTGTGGGTGGACGGTTGGCGTTCTCGCTAAACGACCATGCGATTGCAGATGGCGCCCATCTTGGTCGCATGAGCGAGATTATCGACGGTGGCTGGGCCGATTTGGAATTCAAAGAATATGGTGATCACATTCCGGGAACAGGCCTGAAGGCTTATGTCTATGTTCTGAGGAAACGCTAAGTTTAGAACCGTCCTGTAATCGCCCGACGAAACAGCGACATTCGTTCCCTAAACGGTGACACGGCGCTGTCATCTTTCAGGATATCGACATCTTTTTGAAGCGCGGACCTGAGCCGCCTTTCCGCAGGTCGAATGCTGAGAAGCGGCGCGCGGCAGTTCCTTGGAATGACGCGGCGTTTGTTGCGAGCGTCATCAAGTTTCGCCAGACCATCACTAGCTAGCGACTGGATAAGCGTTGACAGCTTTGCTGGCGCTTCGGCGTTCTCTTGATCGGCATTTGGGATCATGGCGGGCAGCGCAGCGGTCAATCGCCCTGCCCCTTCCGCCCAGCCAGCATCCGCAGCGACATCCTGCGCCGCCTTATCCCCGCCCAGTGCGCCGATTTGCAGCGCAGCAAGCGCGCCACCTGTTTGGGTGATCAGACGGTGCAGAACTGCCGCATCTGTTAGCGGTTCATCAGACAAGGTGATGCGACGGGCATCTATCAAGTCTACTAGGCGCGCCTTGACCAGAAGGCCGTTATCCACTGGCTGTTTTAGTGCTGCAATAACCTCATGCCCTGCGACGGGCCCATCCTCAAACAGTGCGGCGATCGCGTCGTCCCACCATTGCAAGCGGATTTCACCCAGCATTGATTCGGTTACAGTTTCGGGGATCCGCGACAACTCGACGTTCAACGCGATCAACGCGAAAAGATGCTCACGGCGATCTTCGGGTGCGAACATCGCCGCTTCAAACCGCCCAGGATCGCCCTGCAAAGCAGTCTTTCCGACAGCGGAAAGGCCGGGCAACGACATCAGGCGTCGCGGGTCAGTTTATAATCGATGCTGTCGATCAGCGCCTGGAACGAAGCATCGACAATGTTTGCGGACACACCCACCGTCGACCACCGCCGGCCGTCGCGATCGCGGCTTTCAATCAGAACGCGCGTGATAGCTTCGGTACCGCCGGTGAGAATGCGCACCTTGAAGTCAACAAGCTCCATCCCTTCAATCGCGTCCTGATACTTGCCAAGATCCTTTTTCATCGCACGCCAAAGGGCATTAACCGGCCCCTGATCTGCATTAGATGTTGGATCGATGCTTTCTGAAGCGCTGATAAACCGCTCGCCATCGACATTCAGGACAACAACAGCTTCGGACACTGTCGTCAGTTCATTTACGGCGTTGAAGCGACGTTCAACTGTGACACGGAACCGTTCGACATCGAAAAACTTGCGCCGCTGGTTCAATGCCTGACGCGCGAGGATCTGAAAGCTGGCCTCGGCGCTGTCATAGGAAAAGCCCTGATCTTCCTTTTCCTTTACTTCGGCCAACAACTGACCAAGGCGCGGATCATCCTTGGTGGCCTCAATCCCGGCCTCAGACAAACGACGAAGAAGGTTGGAGCGTCCCGCTTGGTTAGACATCGGAACGATCCGTGCATTCCCAACCGTTTCCGGCGGAACATGTTCGTAAGTCGTTGGGTCTTTCAGAATAGCCGAAGCGTGCAGACCAGCTTTGTGCGCGAACGCAGCTGCGCCGACATAGGCAGCGTGGCGGTTGGGTTGACGGTTCAGCAACTCGTCCAGCATGTGAGAGGTTTGCGTCAGAAGGGTCAGCTTATCTTCGCTGACGCCAATCTCGAACCGATCCCGAAACGCTGGTTTCAGAAGTAGCGTTGGAATGATCGAGACAAGATTGGCGTTGCCGCAACGTTCCCCCAACCCGTTCAGAGTGCCCTGTATCTGCCGTGCGCCTGCATCCACTGCCGCCAGCGACCCGGCGACAGCGGTTTCGGTGTCGTTGTGCGTGTGAATGCCGATATTCTGACCGCCAAACCGATCAGCGACGATGCGCGTGATTTCAGCGATTTCGCCCGGCAGCGTGCCGCCATTGGTGTCGCAAAGGACAAGCCAGCGCACACCGCCTTCCATGGCGGCGTCCAGCACGGAAAGCGTATAGTTGGGGTTGGATTTGTAACCATCAAAAAAATGCTCTGCGTCGTACAACGCTTCGCGGCCCAACGACTTGAGGTGCTGGAAGCTTTCCCTGAGGTTGGTGAGGTTTTCTTCAAGCGGAATGTTCAGCGCTGTTTTGACGTGGAAATCGTGGCTTTTGCCGACAAGACAAACTGCGCTTGTGCCGGCATTGATAACCTCAGCCAGCACATCGTCATTGGCGGCAGAGCGGCCTGAACGCTTGGTCATGCCAAATGCGGTGAATGTGGATGTGCCCAGCGCCGGACAGGTCGCGAAGAAATCAATGTCGGTTGGATTGGCGCCAGGCCAACCGCCTTCGACATAGTCGATGCCAAGTCCGTCAAGCGCCAGTGCGATCTTGGCCTTGTCAGTGGCGGAGAAATCGACGCCCTGCGTTTGTTGGCCGTCGCGCAATGTCGTATCGAATAGATAGAGGCGGTCTTTGATCATTTCAGCGCCTCTAGTTTGTTTGCATCAAAGTTTGGCCCAAGGCGCCATTCCGATGCTTCGCCGGGTTTGTCCATTACGACGACGCCAGCAGCCTCCAGCCCTTTTCTGATTTCGTCAGCGCGGGCAAAATCCTTCGCAGCTCGGGCATCAGTCCGTTCAATCAATAGGGCTTCAATGCCGTTGTCATCGGCTGCAACCGCTTCTGGCGCGGCCAAGTTCAATAACGCCATGGCAGAAGCCAGCTGCGCAACCTCGCCTGCACGGGCCAGCTTGTGCATTTCTGCGATGGCGAGCGGCGTGTTCAGGTCATCCGACAATGCGTCAAGCACGGTGGCGGGCGCCTCAGCAGATGGTTCAACCCCATCCACCAGCGCGCCCCATTTGCGCAATGTTTCCGATGCTTCGGACACCTTTTGCTCAGTCCAGTCGAGAACGCCGCGATAATGCGTGGAAATCAGCGCCAGCCGCAAAACTTCACCCGGCGCCTGACCGCGCAGATCTTCGACGGTCAGAAAGTTACCAAGGGATTTAGACATCTTGCGTCCATCGACATTGATCATGCCGTTGTGCATCCAATGCCGCGCAAACCCTGCGTCGGTATGGGCGCAGCGGCTTTGCGCAATCTCGTTTTCATGGTGCGGAAACTGCAGGTCAGACCCACCGCCGTGAATGTCGAAGTCATTTCCCAACAATTCCGACGACATCGCAGAACATTCGATATGCCAACCGGGCCGGCCCCTGCCCCACGGGCTGTCCCAGCCGGGTTGGTCATCAGTTGATGGCTTCCACAGAACGAAATCCATTGGATCGCGCTTATACGGTGCGATTTCCACACGGGCGCCTGCGATCATGTCATCGGTGGACCGTCCAGAAAGTGCGCCATAGGCGCCATAGGTGGACACCTCGAACAACACATGACCTTCGGCTTCATATGCATGGCCCTTGGCGATCAGAGTTTCGATCATCGCAACCATCTGCGCGACAAACTCTGTTGCGCGTGGTTCATGAGTAGGCGGCAAGGCGCCAAGGGCCGCCATATCTTCGCGATACCAGCCCACGGTTTCTTCGGTCACGACTTCGATTGGCGCGCCACGCTCTTTCGCGCGGTGCATGATTTTATCGTCAATATCAGTGATATTGCGGACGTAGTTCACGTGATCTTCGCCGTAAGTGTGGCGCAGAAGTCGGAACAACACATCGAAAACCACAACCGGGCGTGCATTACCGATATGCGCGCGGTCATAGATCGTCGGCCCGCAGACATAGACACGCACGTCACTTGGATCGAGCGGCTTGAACGCCACTTTCTGGCGAACGGCGGAATTGTAAATCTGAATGTCAGTCATGGCGTCCGGGCGTGTTGGGTCCGGGCGGGCCGCGATGTCGAATTAGGGGATGGAACACCAAAGCGCCGCCGCAGAGCGATGTCAGCGGATAATGCAAATCTCACAGGTTGAGGTCGCGGTGATCATAACGGGAGCTTATGCCTGCTGTGCCGAAGACTGGCAAGGGCTTTATCGGCGGGGCTGCATATCTTCGGTGAAGTCATCGGTGGGATATAAAACGTCATCGCCCTTTTGTTCATCCGACTTCAGCTTTCTGCGCTGTGTAACGGCAGGGTCCTGTTCAAGTTCAGCCTCCTGTCGCGCGCCAGCTTTTCGTTGCTTACGATTTTCCCAGGCTTTTGAACCTGCGCCCATGGCCATGCCAACGCCCTTGCGCATCAGCTTTCGCGTGATCATGCGGATGATCATGTTCAGGATGCGGTCGATCGACATCTGATCTCACCTATTCAAAGAGTTCGTCTTGTCCTTCGGCGAAACCATCATCTTCGTCGTCGAAGGTTTCTTTTCCGTCAAAATCTATCGCAGTTCTGTTGTCGAGCAAACCTGCGGCGCGAAGTTCCTTCACACCCGGCAGATCGCGTGGCGAATCCAGGCCAAACTGATCCAGAAATGCGACAGTGGTGACAAAGGTAATTGGCCGTCCAGGGGTCATGCGCCTGCGGCCAAGTTTGACCCAATCAAGCTCCAACAGCAAATCAACAGTGCCTTTTGACACCGACACGCCGCGAATTTCTTCGATTTCCGCCCGGCTGACCGGTTGATGGTAAGCGATGATCGCAAGGGTTTCGATGGCGGCGCGGGATAGTTTGCGGCGCTCAACCTGATCGCGACGCATCAGAAACGCCAGATCAGCTGCAGTTCTGAACGCCCAGCCCTGCCCGATCTTGCGGACATTAACGCCCCTGCCCTCATAACGCTTGCGCAGATGGACCAAAGCCTCTGCCGGATCGGCGCCGTGCGGCATACGATCGGACATTTCCTTGACGGTCATGGGTTCGGTCGAAGCGAACAGCAGCGCCTCAACCATCCGTTCCTGTTCGGCGATTGGCGGCGCGTCGAAGAGGGTTTCTTCGACTGTGCTGTCGTCCTTTTCCTCAGGCATGCGCCTCAGTCCGCGCAGCGCGCAACTCGATTGGGCCGAACGTATCATCCTGCCGGATTTCCGCATCACCCTGCTTCACAAGTTCAAGCATTGCTGAGAAATGGCTGGCTAGCGCACTTTTTCGTTTTGTCGGCGTGCTAAGCCATTCGCTGGGAATGTAGGACGCTAGCACCTGCCAATTGACGCTGACGCCGACCATTTCACGCAATCGTTTCACCGCGTCTTCCAGTGAATACACTGGCACCCGTTTCATATGCAGTGGCTGGTAGTAATCGCGCGTCTTGATGCGGGAATATGCGTTCAGCAGATCTGACAGCGATGCAGTCCATTCGATATCGGTCTTCACGGTCATCGTTTCTTCCTGACCGCGCGCGAAAATCTCACGACCCAGCTGATCACGGGCCATCAATTGGGCCGCCGCTGTGCGCATCGCCTCAAGCCGCTCAAGCTGGAATGCGAGGTTGGTGGCCAGTTCCTCGGCGCTTGGCCCATCTTCTGTATCCGGCGGGGGCAGCAGTAGGCGCGATTTCAGATACGCAAGCCATGCGGCCATGACCAGATAATCGGCGGCCAGTTCAATCCTAAGTTTTCGGGCGGCTGAGACAAAGGCGAGGTATTGTTCTGCCAGCTGAAGAATTGAGATGCGGCGCAGATCGACTTTTTGCCCACGCGCGAGGGTCAGAAGAACGTCCAGCGGGCCTTCAAATCCATCGACGTCGATCAACAACGCCTCTGGATTGGTTCTATCGGCATTTGGTGCGGTGAAAAGATTGTCCTGCGTTGGCGGGGTTTCGGACAGCCGTCCGATCTTGGCGCCTTCAAGGGCTTTGTCGTCACGCATCTGCCCGCTCCATCGTCAGGGATTTATACTGATGTTCGATCTCAGCGATATCGACATCCGCCCGCGTTCTCGGTGCGGCGTCGACTGCCTTCGCACGGTCAGCAGATGCGCCGGATAGCGCCCCTGCTTCGGCGGCAATTGCAGTCATCTCTTCCAGATCACCATTGCAGTGAAGGACAATGTCGCATCCTGCCGTCAGTGCCCTTGAAGCACGTTCAGCTACGGTGCCTGACAAAGCGCCCATCGAGATATCATCTGTCATCAACAGACCATCGAAACCGATGTCCCGCCGGATCAGGTCAATAACTGCAGCAGACATCGTGCCGCAATTGGTCTGATCAACAACCTCGTAGACGAGATGGGCGGTCATGCCCAACAGCGCATCTGCGTGTTCGCGGAAGGGGATGAAATCCTGCTCAAGAACAGTCCGGGCGTCTGTGACCCGATCCAGATCATGATGAGTGTCCACCTTCGACCGACCATGGCCCGGAATGTGCTTGATAACCGGCAGAATACCACCAGCCACCAATCCAGCACGCACTGCATGCCCCAGACGAGCGACGGCTTTGGCATCCCGCGCCAACGCACGTTCACCAATTACGTCGTGAGCACCCTCTACCGGTACATCGAGCAGAGGCGCACAGTTTACATCAATGCCGAGAGTACTGAGTTCGTGCGCGATCAGGTGATAGCGAAGTTTAAGGATAGTGTCGGCTTCAGGATGCGCGGCATCGCGCATTGCAGGCGGAAACTCACGCCAGTGTGGCGCACGAAGACGTTGGACGCGCCCACCTTCCTGATCGATCAGAATTGGCGCATTGCGGCCTGATGAAGATCTGAGCTGATCGCAAAGACCGGCAACCTGCTCAGGGGTATCAACATTGCGGGCGAAAAGGATGAAGCCAAACGGGTTCGCATCAGCGAAGAAATCCCGCTCAGCAGCAGATAGTGTTGTTCCTGCGCATCCGTATATCGCCGCAGATGGGTTCACTTTGCGCGGGCCACAATGCAATCCTCGCCCCGTGCTTTCAGCGCTCGGCACAAAGTCGAAGCCTCATCAACGTCCTTGAATGGCCCGGCCCGAAGGCGAAAGAGGCGCCTGCCGCCGGACACGACTGGCATGACGACGCGTGCGCGTCCGCTCAGTAGATCGCCATTGCGGTTCTTGAGCTCTACCCATTGGCTGGCGGCGATGTCTTCGGTGTTGAAGGCGCCGAGCTGGATCTGGATGCGTGATGCAATTGCCGCGGCGCGGGGTTCGGCCAGTGTGGATGCTTGCTGTGGTTTGGGCGTAGCACGTGCGGGGCGTCGAAGGGCGACTGGCGCCGCCTTGGGTGCGACTGCTGACACATCTTCGGTAATTTCGGCTGACTCTGCCTCGACCTCAGTCGTGATGGCAGGTTCAGCTTCTGCAATGGTTTCTAGCGCAGCGGGAACTGGCGCCCCTGTCGTTTCTTCAACCGGTGCTGGCGAAGCAGGGACAACTGTGGTTTCGGTTACTTCGGCCGGCCGGGGGGCTGACGATGGCGAAACCGGTGCTTCTGCCGCTGTCAGGGTTTCTTCGCTTGGGGCGAAGGCACCGTCAGTTGAAGACGATGTTCCGTCAACAATGTTGTAAACTTCGCGGTATTGGTGCGCGATTTCGATGCCACCCGGATCGTCGGGTTTGATTTTGGTCGCTTCCGTTTGGGCGCGAATAACGGGGACATCATTGGCGTCTCGTACACCCAATCGATAGGACCAAATGACAACAATGGCCAAGATGGCCAATGAAATCAGCGCGCCAGCCGTTGTGGCCGCGCGACCGTGCCATGCCGATGCTTTCGCTTCGGCAGCGTCGGATTCCCGCTGTAAATAAGAATCATCCCGCATGGGGTCTTTGCCTGTTTTTCCTGCGCCACCTTATATGGTGGTCGCATACTGCTCCAACCCCTAAATATGCCCAGCTTTAGCGCATTTCGGTCATTGGGGTCACGCCAAGGATACCAAGTCCGGCTGAAAGTACAATGGAAACAGCATTCAAGGCGGCAAGTCGGGCCGGAGTTCCGGTTTTGTCATCTTCCTGCAAGAAACGTAATTCCGGTACTTCGCGTCCCTTATTCCACAACGAATGAAAGACGCTTGCCAGGTCATAAAGATAGAACGCGACGCGGTGCGGTTCGTGATGATGGGCAGCTGTTTCAACAAGACGGGGCCATTCAGCGACCTTTTGCGCCAATTCGATCCAGGCTGGATGGTTCAGCGAAGACAGATCTGTTGCTTGCAGATCAGCGCCACCGGTTGCAAAGCCCGCCTCAGCGGCGCCCCGCATGACCGAACAGATGCGCGCATGGGCGTACTGCACGTAGAAAACCGGATTGTCTTTTGACTGTTCCAGCGCCTTGTTGAAATCAAAGTCGAACGGCATGTCATTTTTGCGGGTCAGCATTGTAAACCGCACGACGTCAGAACCGACTTCATCAATCAGATCGCGCAGCGTCACAAACGAACCTGACCGCTTTGACATCTTGAATTCGACGCCATCCTTGAACAGCTTCACCATGCTGGTGAGTTTGATGTCGAGAGGCGTTTTTTCCTCTGACAACGCCGCAACGGCCGCCTTCATCCGTTTGACATAGCCGCCGTGGTCGGCGCCAAAGATGTCGATCAGATGATCAAAGCCGCGTTCAACCTTGTCATAGTGATAGGCAATGTCCGGTGCGAAATAAGCCCAGGCGCCATCCGCTTTCTGTACGGGCCGATCTTCGTCGTCACCGTATGCAGTTGACCGGAACAACCACTGTTCACGCGGCTTCCAGTCATCCGGCACTTTGCCTTTTGGTTTTGGCAATGTACCCCAATAAACCAGACCCCGGCTTTTGAGGGTATCGATCGCCTCTTCAATCCGTCCCGATCCGTACAGAGATTTTTCAGAAAAGAAGACGTCCATCTCAACGCCCAGCGCTTTAAGGTCATCGCGGACAAGATCCATCATCCGGTCCGTTGCGAAGACGCGCACTTTGGGCAGCCATTCATCCTCTGGCGCGTCCAGCAAGCTATCGCCGAATTCCGCCTTCAGTGCTTCACCTACAGGGACGAGGTAATCGCCAGGGTACAAGCCCTCAACAATTTCGATCTTCCGGCCGTGCGCTTCCTGGTAACGAAGGTGGGCAGAGCGGGCCAACGTATCGACCTGCGATCCACCGTCGTTGATGTAGTATTCGCGCGCGACATCCCATCCGGCGAAATCCAGCAACCCTGCCAAAGCGTCGCCAAAAACAGCGCCGCGTGTGTGGCCGACATGCAACGGACCCGTCGGGTTGGCGGAAACATATTCAACGTTAACGCGCTTGCCCGCGCCCTGCGTCGCCGCGCCAAACCGTGCGCCTGCCTGCAATGCAGCGCTGAACGCACCTAGCCAAACGATTGGAGCCAGCCGCAGGTTGATGAAGCCTGGCCCTGCGATGTCTGCGCTATCAATTCTGGGATCTTCGGCCAGTTTGGGCGCAAGTTTTGCGGCCAAATCGCGTGGCGAGGCCTTTGCAGGTTTAGCCAAGGCCATTGCAGCGTTTGTGGCCATGTCGCCATGGGCGGGATCGCGCGGTGGCTCTACCGAAATCGCATTGTAGGCCAGGCCTTCGGGCAAGTCGCCAGAGGCGACAAGCGCGTCCAAAGACGAAACGATAAGTGAGCGGATATCTGCAAAGAGATTCATAGCGAGCAACCGAGGTCAGAGTGTAAGTCAGCCGGTCACAGCGACCGGGACGCGCCGCATAACACAGGGGGACCAAAGGCTCAAAGGTTAACCTTCGGGGGTGCAGATGACCTCAACGACGGTATGAACACGAATGTTTTCCTGAAAGTTCGATTTTGTCTGGTTCTGGACAAAGTGGATTTTAACTGAGGTGATCTTCCCCTCATAGTCTCGATCCATGTTCACTTCAGCGCATCTGTGCAGGGCAAGCCGAGAAAAGAACATTATCCGGTCATCACCCCCCATGATCCAGGACTTCAGAAGGAAAGCGCGTTTGCGGGTGCTGTCGAAAAGTCCGACGGCATCGTCTGGGGTTTCAAAAGATAGCGGGCGCGGCGAATAAGGGAAAATGTCCTCGCCTACTTTGTTTTGATCCCTTCCTTTTTTGCCGATGGCTTCAAATACGGGATAGCCGTCAAGCGTTGGTGGCGAAGGTGCAAACATCATCCAGCATTGGGTGAAACCGGATTTTTGTGTGACACTATTAACCTGCGTTAGTTCCTTGAATGGCTGGACCGTTCCACCAAGGCCTTGGACGTTCCAGAGAAAGCAGAACAGAATGATAGCGCCAAGTCCGATTTGAGCTGGCTTGCTAAGCTGCGGGATGGTTTGCGTCTGTGTTAGCGCATGGCTGGTCAGCGTTCCAAATCCTTTGCGATTGTCGCCAATCAATTTGTAAGTTGGATCACCTAAGCCAATCAAACCATATAGCCGTGCAAGCCAGCCAAACGGTTTCAGAACCCGGGATTGTGACGTTACGTAAGCGACTGCGTCCCAGCGCAGTCTTTGGCCGCCATTGGCGTCTATCACGACCCATGACACTTCACGTTCCAGCACTTCGCCGATTACGGCGTCATCCTGGGCCGGGGCGATGCTGACGTTCCGGGGCAGGAAGAACTCTCGCAAGATAAGTGCTGTTTTGAGGCAAAAACCGCAGTCACGATCATAGTAAATGCGGATCCCGCGTTGAGCATCGCTAAAATACCATCCACCTATCCAAAGCCAGACCCTTGCCGGAATGTAGGCGCAAAGCGACGTGAGGCTGGCCAGCCAGAAGTGCCCAATATGGAGGAAGATGCGGAACCCGAGAAGCAGCATCCAAAGCATACCCACCGTCATCATTCTGATGAACTGGCGTTTGTCGGGAAAGAACAGCAGGATCGGCGTCAGCAACTCCAAATAATAGACAAAGAATGTCAGCAGTTGCATGGGGACCAAATGTTCCCTCAGCAGAATGCCCATTGGGGTAACAAAACTGTCGATATGCAGAGCCACATAGATGGCTGAACCATCGGGCACCCATGTCGTACCTGTCTTCAACAGCGCGCCAAAGATGTAGACATAGAGGACCTGCAGCAGCAATCCAATTGTTGCTATGGACAGATGCGACTGACCTCGGCGGTCGATTGGATCCAAAGCGGCGTCGATGGAAGAGACTGCGCCAACCGGCAGGAACATCATCCAAAACAACAGAAGCGGTAAAAGTACATCGCCGCCCTGAAGGATCATGGGATTGCGCCCGGCGAAACTGAGTTAAACCAACCAGCAGGTCAGGGCCGCACATTTCGACCGATATCCGGCAAGCAACGCAATTGCGCCAAATAGACCGATAGTCCAAAGCCCCAGCGCGGCGGCATAGCCATCGATATAGCGAAGTATGCTAAATCGGGCCCAGTCGAAGCGGCCAGCGAAATCAGATCGGTGCAGAACACCATCATCGGTGAAAAATAGTGTCAGGTCAGGCGCCCAGACAAACAGACACCAAAGGGTGGTCAACGCACCGAGGCAGCGCATCGCGGCGAGCGAACGTAGATCAATGGAAAACAGCGCCAACACCCGCGCTTTGAGGGAAAACCCGTCCCTATCAAACATCTTCATACGTTAGGCGCGGGCTTGGGGATCAGTCAATTTGCGATGCTCAGTCAGCGCAAACCGGTCAGTCATTCCCGCGATATAGTCCGCAACCACCCGCGCCCGTATTTCGGACGACCGGGCGTGCACCGCGTCGTCGCGCCATTCATCTGGCAGCAGCTGGGGGTCTTCAATGAAGATCGCGAAGAGGTCTTTGACCACGATCGCTGTCTTGCGCCGCATCCGTAACACATCGCCGTGACGGTACATTTTGGTGAACAGAAAATCCCTGATCGCTTTCAGGTCTTTGTGCATTGCATCCGAGAAACTGACGACAGGCGCGCCAAACGCCCGCAGCTCATCCGCGCTGGAAAGGTTGGCGGCGGACAATCGGTTTGACGTTTCTTCGATCACATCTTCGACGAAGATGCCAAAGACGCGGCGAAAGGCTTCGTGTGCGGTTCGCGAATGATCCAGCGCCGGCCATTTGGCGCCTACTTCGCCAAGACAGTCGCCAATTACAGGCAGTGTCGCCAGATCGTCAGATGTGAAAAGACCTGCGCGCAGGCCGTCATCCAGATCATGTGTGTTGTAGGCAATGTCATCTGACAGAGCGGCTATTTGCGCCTCAAGCCCTGCATGGGTCCAAAGTTCGAGATCATGACGCGCATCGTAGTCAGCTAACGCAAAATGAAGGCGTCCTGCGTCGTCGGCTTTGTCGCGTAGAAGCGGGCCATTGTGTTTGGCGATCCCTTCCAGAGTTTCCCATGTGAGGTTGAGGCCATCGAATTCAGCGTAGCGTCTCTCAAGATCCGTGACGATTTTCAGTGCTTGCGCGTTGTGGTCGAACCCGCCGAACGGGGCCATCAGTTCATGCAGTGCATCCTCACCCGTGTGGCCAAAAGGCGTGTGCCCAAGGTCATGCGCTAATGCGACAGCCTCCGCCAGGTCCTCATTCCCACCAAGCGTTCGCGCTATGGTGCGGGCGACTTGGGCGACCTCAAGACTATGGGTAAGGCGTGTTCGGTAGTAATCGCCTTCATGTTCAACAAAAACCTGCGTTTTATGTTTGAGGCGACGAAAGGCGCTGGAATGTATGATCCGATCGCGATCGCGTTGAAACGGCGACCGATGCGCGCTTTCTGGCTCTGCGTGCAGGCGACCACGGGACGTGGCAGGATCGGAAGCAAAGGAAGCGAGGGTCATGACGCACTTGCCCCGAGGGGGCCCAAAACCTATCTTAGAAGTCACCTATACAGCAGCCATGGCGAAGAACAATGGACTTGACCCTTCCGATTTCCGTGTCCGAAAGCTGCGCGCAGCGCTTGTCTGCAATTTCTGAGGCTGAGGGTGCGACCCAAAATCTGCGCGTTGCAGTCTTGGGCGGCGGTTGTTCAGGCTTTCAGTATGAGTTCACGCTTGAGGGCGATGCGGCGGATGATGATCTTGTGATTGAAGCAGGTAAAGCTGCAGTGCTGATCGACCCGGTGTCCCTGCCCTATCTGTCTGGTTCGGTCATCGACTTTAAGAACGAACTGATTGGGGCGCGGTTTGCAGTGGAGAACCCGAACGCGACAGCCAGCTGTGGCTGCGGGACCAGCTTTTCCATCTGACGCGCAAGTCGACGAAACGTAATTTGGAAGACGTTGATTTCTTGAACACATCAACCTGATCCGATTGCGCAAAGTGTGAACTGATCGACGTGTCGCCGCACCCGGCGTAAATTTCCACGCTTAGCCTTTTCGGCCCTTGGCGCCTTCGATCTCTGCCCCTAAACCTGCGCGCATGCAGGACGCCCGCACCCTTTTGAAATCGACATTCGGCTTCGACGACTTTCGCCCCGGACAGTCTGAGATTATCGAAGCCATCCTCAACGGTGAGGAAGCGCTTGCAATCATGCCGACAGGCGGTGGCAAGTCGCTTTGCTATCAGCTCCCAGCGTTGATGCGGGATGGTGTTACACTGGTGATCTCACCTCTTATCGCACTGATGCGCGATCAGGTCGAAGCATTGCGCGCGCTGGGGGTTGAGGCAGGTGCACTTACCTCTGCCAATGATGAAGAAGAAAATGAGCGGATTTTTTCCGCCATCGATGATGGTCGCCTCAAGCTCCTCTACCTTGCGCCAGAACGTCTGTCTTCTGCTGGCGCTCTATTGCGCAGGATCAAGATTTCGCTTTTGGCGGTGGATGAAGCGCATTGCGTCAGCCAATGGGGGCACGACTTTCGTCCCGATTATTTGCGGATTGGCGATCTGCGCACATCTTTGGGTGATCCGCAGATTGCGGCATTCACGGCAACCGCAGATGCTGAAACCAGAACGGAAATATCAGGCAAATTGTTTGCCGATGCGCCGCGCATGTTCCTGCATGGCTTTGACCGCCCAAACATACATCTTGCCTTTACCGCCAAGGCATCGCCCCGCCAGCAATTGCTGAAATTCGTGACCGCGCGGAAAGGCCGCAGTGGCATTGTCTACGCCTCATCCCGCAACAAGACGGAAGTTTTGGCGAAGGCATTGTCTGACGCGGGTGTGCCATCCCTGCCCTATCATGCGGGTCTACCGCCAGAGGTGCGACAGGACCATCAGGATAGGTTCCAGCGCGAAGATCTGGTGATCTGTGCGACGGTCGCATTCGGCATGGGCGTAGATAAACCGGACATTCGTTATGTAGCGCATGCCGATCTGCCGAAATCGATGGAAAGTTATTATCAGGAGATTGGCCGCGCTGGCCGTGATGGCGCGCCTGCAGAAACACTTACGTTGTACGGGCTTGAGGATATCAAGCTGCGCCGGATGCAAATTGATGAAAGCCCGGCGCCTGATGATCGAAAACGAGCAGATCATCAGCGCCTGAACGCCCTTCTTGCCTTAGCTGAAGCCCCGCGTTGCCGCCGGCAGACCTTGCTGGCGTACTTTGGCGATGAGCTGGATGAACCTTGCGGCGCCTGCGATCTGTGTGATCATCCTCCCAAACTGTTCGATGGCACTGAAGCGGCGCAAAAGGCGCTGTCAGTGATTTACAGGACGGAAGAACGATATGGCGTCGAACATCTGATCCAAGTTCTGCGCGGGGAAACCTCAGAAAAAATCGTGCGCACTGGACATGACCGGCTGGCAGTGTTTGGCCTTGGTAAAGATAAGGACAAGGCGTGGTGGCGCGGCGTTTTCCGCCAGATCTACGCGCTCGGCCTGACATGGATCGATGCGGATCGCTATGGTGCGTGGCGTCTGTCTGAGGTTGCCCGACCGGTACTTCGCGGCGAAAAAAAAATTGAGTTACGGGCCGATACGATTAAGCCAGCGGCCACCAGCCGCAGTCATGGCGCCCCTACCGCATTGCTTGATGAGGCAGATGAGCCATTGTTCGTCACGCTTAAAGCCCTGCGGCGCAAATTGGCTGAGGCGCAGAACGTCCCCGCCTATGTCGTCTTTCCAGACCGAACGTTGATCGACATGGCGACCCGGAAACCGACAACGTTGGATGAGCTTGCCGCATGCAATGGCGTCGGTGGAAAGAAGTTGGCGAGATATGGTTCGGATTTCCTGACGGCGCTAACCGACCGCCCCGCAGAAAAGCATCATCCGAAAGAAGTTGCCGTAGCCTCGAACGGCGGCGGCGCTTTGTTTGAAGCATTGCATGACGCTCAACTTGAATTGTCCCGGGGGCAGCACGGCGATGAAAAGTTTTTGACTTGCTCACGCTCAACGTTGGCCAAGGTTGTGGAAGCAATGCCTGCGTCACACGATGCGTTGGCGCGGGTTTCGGGCATGGGCGATCAGAAAGTTAAACGATTTGGCGATGTCTTTCTGTCTCTGATCGCGGCCGAGCGTTGAGTCGAATTAGGCTGTTTACGGCGATCCTAATATTCGATGATCAGAGCGTCCGCATATTGCGCTGAATTTTCAAAGACTCGACCTATTCAGACCCTTGAACGAAGGCGCTAAGCGATCGGGGTTGTATTTGTTGTTACCAGATGAAAGACCCTCCCGCTGCGCCGTTTCGCTTGAAGGAGAGTGGACTATGGGTGCGCCGTTTTGGCTAAGATTAGGCGTTGGCGGGTTGAGCCAGGTATCGCCGGGCCGGGCGGCCAGTTTGGCGCACCGCTTTTTCTGTCGTCCCAAACTGACCAGAGGGTACACCAAGGACGATTTGCGGAAACTGGCGAAGGCTGACGAACTATTGTCCCACGGTTGCCGGCAGCAAACTACCGTTCTGGGCCGCCGCATAATTTCGTATCATTTCACTGCAGAACCAGTTTCTGCGCGGTCTTGTGCTTCTCCTCCATGGGTGGAGCGAGGATTCGCGGGCCATGACCGCCTTTATCAGCGCTTTGATTCTAGTTGGATATGATGCGGTTGTTTTGGGCCTTCCTGCGCATGGCGGCTCAGACGGTGTTGAGACCAATGTCGTCGAGGCAGCTGTTCTTGTCGGAGCTTTCCTTGCAGCCAATGGCCTCCAACCTGATCATGTTATTGCCCATTCCTATGGCGGCGCTGTCGCCACGCTTTTGGCGCTGGCTGGCGACGCGCCATTGTCATTTACCACAATCTCCGCTCCAACAAAGTTCGCATTGGTCCTCAGCGAGATATCAGCTGCATTCAATCTATCCGGTGAGGCTGAGCGTATCTTCTCGATCTGAGCAGCCCGGTCATTGCAATGTGATCCAGGGGCGCTGGACGCGCTGGAAGTCTGGAAAAACACCAAAACGAATGTTTTGGCGATCCATTCACCTGATGACCTAAGGGGGTCTTTCGAACATGCATTGCACCTAGCTGAGGCATCGAATGTTAGATTGATCCGGGCTGAGGGATTGGATCACTGCGAGATCGTGTATTCCCCCTTCACTGTAGCGGTAGCGATAGGCCATATCGTGCAGACAGACAGGGAGCTGCGATCAATCGACGAAGGAAAGCCAGAGGTCACTTGAAGGCAAATCGCCCCGCCCGTAATGTCCGGCCATGCGCATCGCAAGTTTCAATATCAATGGCGTCAAAGCACGCCTTCCCGCCCTTCTGCAATGGCTTGAAGAGGCGTCGCCAGACGTCGCCCTGCTACAGGAAATCAAGTCAGTCGACGAAGGATTTCCTCGAGAACCGATCGAGGATCTTGGCTACAACATAGAAACTCATGGTCAGAAAGGGTTCAACGGCGTTGCGATCCTGTCCAAGCGGCCCATCGAAGATGTCAGCCGGGGCCTGCCTGGCGATCCCGAAGATGAACAGGCGCGTTGGATCGAAGCGACGATTTCAGGCGAAACTCTGGCAGTCAGGGTTTGCGGGCTTTATTTGCCGAATGGCAATCCGACGCCTGGCCCAAAATACGACTACAAACTTGCCTGGATGGAACGTCTGCAAGCCCGTGCGGAAGAGTTGATCGCAAGCGAAGAAATCGCCCTGATGGCTGGGGATTATAACGTTATTCCGCAAGCTGAAGATGTTCATAACCCCGATCAATGGACCAGCGACGCGCTGTATCTGCCGCAAACGCGGGCGGCGTGGCGAAGATTGCTTGCGCTTGGTTATACAGAAGCGTTTCGGGCTCTGAATACTGCCCCGCTGAACTACACGTTCTGGGATTATCAGGCAGGCGCCTGGAACAAGAATAACGGTATTCGGATCGACCATTTTCTGCTGACCCCGCAGGCAGCTGACCTGTTGCTGGATTGCCAGATAGACAAAAAGCCGAGGGCTGGTGAAAAGCCTTCAGATCATACGCCTATCTGGGTGAACCTTGATTTGTGACTGCGGCGGTTGATTGTGCACTAGCTTCGATTCTCTCAACTGTAGACTGGCGTCCTTCTGAGAGCAGCCTGATCATCCATGACACCGCCTTAGGCGTTGCAGGTGATCTTCCTGTTAGTGACATGGCTGAGGCGGCCTATGGTGCACTGGCGTTAGCGGCTGCAGAACTACACACGGTGCGTGGCGGCGCGCAGCTGAAGCCATTTGTCGATCGAAGGCGCGCCGGTCTTGCGCTGACGGGCAATGACTATGTTCGAATAGACGGCGAAACACCGGACAAGTGGGGCGCAGTAACCGGCTATTTTCGCTGTAGCGACGGCGCATATGTCTACCTTCATGGCCAGTTTCCGCATTTGAAAGATGGTCTGTTAGACCTGTTTGGCGTAAATGAAGATCGCGCAGAGATGACCGCTGCAGTGGCGAAATGGACTGCGGATGAAGCCGAGGTCGCCGGCCAGGCGCGGGGCCTTTGCGTGCTGAAAGTGCGGGATCGGAAGACCTGGGAAGCGCATCCACAATTCAAAGCGCTGTCTCAGCAAGCTCTAGTAAAACTGTCGCCAATGAGCGCTGCTAAACCCCTTCCTTCGGCCGGAAATATGCCATTGTCGGGCATCCGGGTCCTCGACTTCAGCAGGGTGATTGCTGGCCCTATGGCTGGCCGGGCCTTGGCTGAACTTGGGGCCGATGTCATTCGCATCAGCACGCCGGATTTATCCTCACTAGAACCCCTTGTAATTGATACCAGTTTTGGAAAACGCGCGGCGTTCGCCGACCTGAATACCAGTGCAGGAAAAGCTGCGTTGAAGCGGTTGATCCGCGACGCTGATATCATAATCGACGGATTTCGACCTGATGCTCTTGCGGCCAAAGGGTTCTCTGTTGAGGACATGATGGAAATGAACCCTTCACTGTCCATCATCGACCTATCGGCGTTTTCAAATGTTGGGCTTTGGGCGCGTCGTCGCGGGTACGACAGTTATGTACAGGCTGGCATTGGCCTCACCGCCCCAAAGCAAAAAGGTGATGCGCCAGGGAGGCTGTCGACCCAGCCGCTGGACTACCTGACTGGCGCCTTGTGCGCATTTGGTGGCGTGCTGTCGCGCCCTGTATCCGGCCCGCTGCATGTTGAGATGTCCCTCGCCCGCACTGGAATGTGGGTATGGGACATGGCGGATGTATTACCTGTCGATCCTTCGCTGCCTGCAGAGAACGCTTCCTTTGAGGAACTGAATTCAGCTGGTTTGATCCATCAGTTCGATACCAATTTCGGCAAGGTTGAGGCGCTTGCAGCGCCTTATGGCTTTGATCAACGGTTCGTTGAATGGTCCGGGGCACCGCATCGCCTGGGGTCGTCTGAAACTGTTTGGCTGTAAATCACCTGCCCGTCTGAAAGGCGGATGAGCATACGATCAGGCGCCGAAATTGCTGTTTTCAGCCACCAGCCTGTTCACGATCTTCGCAAGATCCTCACGCATTAGCGCAGGTTCACGAACGCCCTTCTTGGATGCGATCGCGCTGACGACAACCATCCGGCCGTTCAGTTCTGTAAATGCGCGACAGATGATCTGGCCTGAAAATCTAAGCTCAGTACCACTGGCGTCTTTTGCCAGCGCGTAGAGAACGCCATCTTCGAACATCGTCTCTATCAGAAATACAGCGCCTGAACCGGCGTCCAGACCCAGCTGGCGGACGCCTTCCTGACTTTCAAGGAAACTACGGAAGGCGGCGAAATTCGCTTCGGTTGGTTCTTCATCGCCGAAAAGCCCATGTTTTGCGATTGAAAGGCTCAGCACATCCTTGCCTGAATCGCCATTGCAGGGCTGAAGAAGCAGGAAAGCGGATGCCTCACCCGTCATGATGCCTGAGGTTGGAAAGCAGTACCCTTCAGGGGCCGACGCGCGAACCGTCCGGCCACTGGCGTTTACTTCGATCAGTTTTCGCTCAATCACCGACAACTGAACATAGGCGTCGTTCAGCGGCTGTCCAAGCGAGGCATATGTGGGCGCTTTTGCCTGACCAGGCGGCGCGCAGCCAGACAATGACGCCGTCAGCGCCATGATCGCCATCGCTCCCAAAACTCTTAACATTTGATCGACTTACTCCCCTCACACAATCAGACTGTAGTGGCGTCACTTTGCTGCGACAAGCAACTAAAGGCGCGGCAATCGGAGATTACTTTCCAAAGGCCTGATGGAAATGAACACGCCTACGCCTCTTGAGAGTTTTGCGGTAGCCGCCCAAACTTCGACGGACATCTGGCGGTTGATCATTGCTCTGCTCGTCGTGTTTGGCGGGCTGTTACTTTTTGGGCTTGGGATTGGCGCTGTTGGTTTGCTTGCTGGCGCCAGCGAGGGCGTAGCGGCTGTTCTGAGTGGCTTTGAGACACGCACATCGGCGTTGGTTATTCTGGCGACGTTTCTGGTCTGACGACCTGCTATCTGGGTCGCCATTCGATTGCTCTATCTGCGGTCATACGCCACATTATCCGGACCATCTGGAAGCGTGAACTGGTCGCAATTTTTCCGTGGTCTTGGCATCGCGGCTGGTTTCGCCATCCTCTCGACAGTTCTTGCATGGGCCTATGTCGGGGCCCCGGAATGGACCGGGGTCGCCGCCCTTCCATGGCTGACGTTCGCCTGTCTTGCCGCGCCGTTGATCTATATCCAGAACAGCGCGGAAGAACTGTTGTTTCGTGGCCTCCTCCTCCAGCATATGGCTCCCCGATTTGGTGCGTTATGGGCGTGGGGATTGGTGCCATCAGCGTTGTTTGGGCTGTTACACTGGAATCCGGATGGCTATGGCGCGGCCGTCTGGATGGTGTTGCTGATCACTGGGATTACGGGGCTGTTCTTCGCCTTGGTTACTGCTGCCACCGGGAACCTTGGCATGGCGATGGGCCTGCATTTTGGCCTGAACCTGTATGGCCTTTTGGGGATCGCACCGAACGAGGCGTTCGATGCCCTCGCGTTGGCCCACTGGCCGGATGATGGTGAGGCGTTGATGCGGCTGCTGGCAATTGATTTGCTGACCTTGATGATCGCCTGCGTCGTCGCTGTGACATTCTATCGGCGGAGCTTGCGCCAAGGGTAAGCGCCGTTTCTTTCACATGTGAAATTAGGTCTAAGCCATGGAAATATAGCGATTACGAGTGTGATTGCCACAATCTGTTCATGATATGCCCCTTGCGCCGCCGGCCAATCTAGCCGCGCAAGGAGATCATATCATTAGCCGAGATCGGCCAATCGCTGTAACGCAGCCTCAAGCTTTTCAACTTCAGCTTCAGCTGTCACCAGCCGTCCGCGCTGCTCTTCAACGACCTCTGGTTTGGCGTTGGCGAGGAACCTTTCGTTCCCGAGTTTGCCTTTCAATCCGCCGACCTCTTTGGCGACTTTGGCCATCGCTTTGCTGAGGCGGGCATTTTCTGCGTCGACGTCGACGATACCGGCCAATGGCAACGCCATGACAGCGCCCGGTACAGACAGCGTGACCGCGCCTTTCCCAACCTGAGCGTGATCAATGGCTTCAACACGCGCTAAGCGTTGGATCAAGGGCGCGTTGCGGTCCAGCCTGCCCTGCCCCGCTTCGTCAATCTCTGCGATGATCAGCGCGGTCTTTGCGCCGGGGTTCACGTTCATCTCCGATCGGACAGACCGGATCTGTTCGATCAGGCCGATGACCCAGTTCATTTCATCCGAGGCGTCGGCGTTGAACATCTCATCGCCATAGGTCGGCCAATCCACGTGGATCAGCGGCTTGGTGCGTGTGCCGGTTTGGGACCACAGCTCTTCCGTAATGAAGGGCATGATTGGGTGGATCAGCGTAATCGCCTGATCCAGCGCCCAAGCCATGGTCGCCTGAGTTTCCGCCTTCGCATCGCCGTCACCTTGCAACAGCGGCTTAGCGAATTCGACATACCAATCGCAGAGTACACGCCAGATATGGGCGTAAAGGCCGTTAGCGGCGTCATTGAACCGGTACTGATCCAGCGCGTGATCGAAGGCGATGCGCGCGCGGGCGGTTTCAGAGACGATCCATTTGTTCACAGTCTGGGTGACTGTTTTTGGATCAAAATCAGCGCCATAGCCGCATTTGTTCATCTCGGCGAATCGTGCGGCGTTCCAGATCTTGGTGCCAAAGTTCCGTCCACCCGCGACCGTGTCGATGGACAGACGCAGTTGCCGCCGCGCCTGACTTTCCTGCGCGGCGAGGGTAAAGCGCGTCGCGTCGGCGCCGTATTGGTCGATCAGCTCTAGCGGATCGATGACGTTGCCGACGGATTTCGACATCTTCTTGCCGTTGGCATCGGTGACGATGGAGTTGATGTAAACGGTGTGAAACGGCTCCATCCCAATAAATTCCAGCCCCGTCATCATCATCCGGGCGACCCAGAAGAAGATGATGTCATTGCCGGTGATCAGAACGTCGGTCTGGTAGTATTTGTCCAGTTCCGGCGTCTTTTCCGGCCAGCCGAGCGTGGAGTACGGCCAGAGCGCGGAGGAGAACCAAGTGTCGAGGACGTCGGGGTCGCGGTACACGCGTAGGATCAAACGACCTTGTTCGTCTATGCGATAGCCACCCAATTGACCGGAACGTCCAGTCCAATCTGAAGACTCAATTGAAGTGTCCATCTCGCCAAACTCAACGTCATGAACATGATTAAACTCCGCCAAGATTTTCTCTTTGGCTTTATTCTCATTGAGAGCACACTTTTTGAACTTCGTCGCAGCACCAGGTTCGCCGGTGCGGGCTTCTTGCTCAGTTGGGCAAACGCCATACCAAACCGGAATCTGATGACCCCACCAAAGCTGGCGGGAAATGCACCACGGCTCAATATTCTCAAGCCAATGGAAATAGGTCGACTTCCAGTTATCAGGCGCGAAATTCGTCCGCCCCTCTTTTACCGACGCCAGCGCGGGCTTGGCGAGCGTCTCCGCATCGACAAACCACTGATCAGTCAGCATCGGCTCAATGACGACTTTTGAACGGTCGCCAAAGGGCTGCATGATTTTCTTGGCTTCGACAAAGGGCACCGACGTTGGCGCGTCCTCATCCTCCTCCGCCTTCTTTTTCTTCTTGCCGAGGCGTGGGTCGTCGGCGTCGGTCATGACGGCCAGACCCTCAGCCGAGATCGCCTCAACGACAGCCTTCCTCGCCTCATACCGGTCCAACCCACGATATTCGTCGGGGACCAGGTTAATGGCGTCAATCTCAGCCTCGGACATCTCAGCGCCGTCGATGATCGCCTGCGCCTTGGCAGCCTCTTCAGCGTAAGGCGCGCCATCGGCCCGCATGGCGGCTTTCGTGTCCATCAGGCGATAGCACGGGATGCCGCCGCGCTTGGCGACGCCATAGTCGTTCATGTCATGCGCGCCGGTGATCTTCACGGCGCCAGAGCCGAAATCGGGGTCCGGGTAATCGTCGGTGATGATTGGGATCAGGCGGCGATGCGCCTTGGGGCCAACCGGAATTTCGCAGTATTTTCCGACGATTGGCGCATAGCGCTCGTCGGACGGATGGACGGCAACCGCGCCATCGCCCAGCATCGTCTCGGGCCGTGTCGTAGCGATTGAGATGTAGTCGCGCGTCTCACGCAAGGTGACGTTCCCGTCCTCATCCTTCTCGACATATTCGTATGTGGCGCCGCCCGCGAGCGGGTATTTGAAGTGCCACATGTGGCCGTCGACTTCGATGTTCTCAACTTCGAGGTCGGAAATCGCGGTTTCGAACTTGGGGTCCCAGTTGACGAGGCGTTTGCCGCGATAGATCAGGCCCTTTTCATAGAGCTCGACAAAGACCTTGAGGACGGCATCGTGCAGATTGCCTTCTTCACCCGCCGGGGCGCCGGGCGCGCCTGACATGGTGAACGCGTTGCGCGACCAGTCGCAGGTCGCGCCGAGGCGCTTGAGCTGCTCCATAATCATGCCGCCGGATTCGGCTTTCCATTCCCAGATCTTCGCGACGAAATCCTCGCGGGAATAGTTGGTGCGCTTGTCCTGTTTCTCAGCCATCTGGCGTTCAACAACCATCTGGGTTGCGATGCCTGCATGGTCCTGCCCCGGCTGCCAAAGGGTGTCGAAACCCTGCATCCGCTTCCAGCGAATGAGGATATCCTGCAGCGTGTTGTTCAGCGCGTGACCGATGTGGAGGCTGCCAGTGACGTTAGGCGGCGGGATCACGATGCAGAAAGTCTCATCACGGGACGCATTGGCGCCAGCGGCGAAGGCGCCCGCCTCTTCCCATGCTTTGTAGATGCGCGCCTCGGCCTCTGCCGGGTCGAAATTCTTGTCCATGGTCATGATGATAATCCGCAGGTTTGTCTGGTTGCGCGCTGTTTACCGCGCGATGGCAGAAAGAAAAAGAGCGGCCAAGGGCCGCTCCGATCCGTCCGGGTTAAGACTGACTTACGTTAGCTCTTCCTCGGACAGCGCTGCCTGTACCTCATCGCGGATCAGGCGTTTTACTTTGCGGCTGATCTGCTGGCCAATAGGTCCCTGCAATTCTTCCCGCACGATGCGCCGCACGATGTCTTCGATATCTTCTTCGGACATCGCAGGCTCAGTGAAATCGACGGCCTGCGGCGCAGGATTCGTGTTGATTGCCTGCGCTGCGCCAAGTTCCAGCGTTTTCGATGTATTGACCGTTTCAGCAATCGGCGCGCTCAGCCGCATATTGTCAGTCAGCACAAATACGCTGGACCCGCTTTCACTTTCGCGGCGGCGGCGTTCTTCGTCCGCTTCGCGACGTGACTTTTCCTCATCCGTAACGATTCGCCGGATAGAGGAGAGAATTTCAGACATTGAGCGGTCGTCGCCCTGATTTGTATCACTCATAACACACCCGCTTTCCACGAATTTGGCAGCAGTTAAGGCCTATGGTTGGCTTTCCATTCGGTTAGCTCATCGCGCCGAAATCCGAACAGCTTATCATTAACTTCGTTGTAGTTCAGAGAGGGATTGTACTGTTCCACCTCAATGCCCTGATCTGCAACAGTCAGTGCGCCGATGGCTGAAATCAGGTTGTAGCCAGCGACATATTCATCCCTGAGCGATGCAACCAGATCAGATCTGGCGTCGAGCAGGTCCTGCTCAGCGTCAAGCACGTCAATCGTGGTTCGGGCGCCCAGTTTTGCTTCTTCGCGCACGCCTTCGAAGGCCAGTTGCGCCGCGCGCACCTGCTGGCGGCCCGCCCGGATCGAAGATCTGGCGACTGTAAGGTCGGACCAGGCGTTCTCAACGGTTTCGCGAATCTGGCGTGTCACATCGTGGATCGCCGACATGGCTGCACCTTGCAGCGCCTGCGTCTGACGTATACCTGCATAGGCCGCGCCACCCTGATAGAGCGGCACGTTCACCTGCGCCTGTATTGATGCGCTGGTCTGGCCGTTGGAAATATTTGGTCCGCCCTCAGAATAGGTGAGAGAGCCAGACAACGTGACGGTTGGCAGCAAAGCGCCTTGCGCGGATGCGATATCGCTGCGGGCTGATTCTTCGTCGAACCGCGCAGCCAGAATTTCAGGATGGCTGTCCATCGCCAACTGAACAGCATCTTGCAGGCCGCCCGGAAGTGGCGGCAAAGGTGGTGGAGAGGCCAGATCGCCGGGGAACTGCCCGACGACGCGACGATAGGATTGGATCGAGCGCGCCAGCGCCCCTTCCCTTGCGGCCAGATCTGCCTGCGCTTGGGCTAACCGCGCCTCTGCCTGACTGACGTCTGTGCGCGTCACCTCACCCACATCAAAGCGGTCGCGGGCGGCGCGAAGCTGTTCGGTGATCAGGCGGATGTCGTTATTGGCCAACGAAACAAACTGCTGATCGCGGCGGACATCGCTGAAAGATGTGACAACTGCCAACAGCACGTTCTGCTCAGTGCTTGTCAACCGGGACCGGGCTGCTTTCACATCTGCAATCGCGCCTTCAGTGTTGTTGTAGGTTCTTCCACCGTCATAGAGAATCTGGCTCGCGTTCAGCGAAGCGGACCTGGTTTCCGACGTCTGACCCGAAGGCGTACCGTTGATGGACGTGTCCGTTACCGAGCCTGTTACTGTAGCTGAAACCTGCGGCCGCATGCCCGAACGGGCGATTGACACGGTTTCATCGGTTGCCCGCAGGTTGGCGCGCGCCGTGCTAAGCACAGGGTTTGAAGCATAGGCGGCAGCGAACGCTTCCGCCAAGGTCTCAGCGTTGGCCGGGACGGATAGAAATGCGACACTGCCAAGAAATGCTGCCAGTTTGCGTGAAGTTTTGGCCATAACTGCTTAAACCTTAAAGCTTTACCTTTGCGCCAAATTACTCATGGCGGCGCCTTAGGCAACTAAAATCAACATTACAGGGCGAATTCGGCCGCCTTTTCAAATCCGGGGATCATGGGCGCAGTCGCATCAAACAGGCGTCGAGTGCTGAATTTATCGCCGCTGCGCACAATCGCTACGGCCCGTCCGTTCTGCCCGGCCATGGAAATAGCGACCAGTCGGCCACCGTCTTTCAACTGATTCAGCAGGGCCTGTGGCGCTTCGCCAATTGAGCCGTTGATGAAGATCGCATCGAAAGGTCCGTGGGCGGCGTCGCCTTCTTCCGGCGCGCTCTGGCGGATCATCGCATTGTCGATTTCGTTGGCCGATAAAGCATCGGCGGCCGCAGCAGCCAATGTTTCATGTGGTTCGATGGCGATGACGGCTGCGCTCATCCTGGCGATGACGGCAGTTGAATACCCAAGGCCAGGCGCAAGATCGAGGACCAGGTCGTCCGGTCCAATCCGGGCGCCATCCAGCATTTTGGCGAAAACCCGGGGTTCCAGGGCAAACCGCCCACCGCCCTGCGGCAATGGCGCATCGACATACGCCACTGGCTTGGAGCGGGGTTCCGCGAAATCTTCGCGCGGAACGGCAAGCATCGCTTCGATGATCGGAAAACTGGTGACATCGGAAGGTCTGACCTGCCTGTCGACCATGGCCGTGCGGGCCGCTGTATTATCGTTCATGGGACCGCTTTCATAACGGGGGATGGTTGATAGGGTTTTGCCACAGTGAAACCTTTGCCGCAATCACCCTCTGGGCCGCTGGACGGACTGAAAAGCCGCTGCTATAGAGCCGAAACAAACCACAGGTGGCGAGTTGGCGGAGTGGTTACGCAGCGGATTGCAAATCCGTGTACACCGGTTCGATTCCGGTACTCGCCTCCACAATATCTTGTAAATTTTAGCCCAAACCCGCCACACCAGACTACATGTCGTCATAATATTTCTGTACACAATTCGTACACAAAATTAGATGTAAATTCTTACTGATTAATGTTACTCCATAAAAACAGATACTTATGGAATCTTTGGCATGAGCTACGGCGTAGAATCTATTCAAATTCATAAAAAACTGAGGCTGGAT
>CALKOT010000102.1 GCA_938092015.1 uncultured Paracoccaceae bacterium | reverse complement strand
CCATACTCAGGGAAAGGGAGAAAATCAAAAAACTGACAATCCGACAGCGACGCTTGCAACATCAAAAACAAGCAGCATAATCAAGCATACAAACGAGCCAGAGCCTCCAATGCTCAAAACGCTCTGATGCCCCACTTTATTCGACGATGGACACCCCGTCATCGCCACCCGCCGCGACGTACCGGCGACCAACAAAGACCTCTTTAGAAAGCCAGTGGATATCTGGTTTGTGCAGAAATCAGCTGCTCCATACGGCGCGTCTTCGAACACTTTGCCATCTTGGTCGTAAACGCAGACATTCCTGAACTGAAGGTCATCAAGCAGCGACGTGAATACTGTGACGTCCTGCCCTATTGCATATCCATCGGATAGTGCGCTGAAAGTCGAAACAAGATCCTGATGATAGCGTTGCAGCGCCGCTCCCAGATTGCGGGCGATCAAAAGGTGGCGTTCGCGTACTTCCTCATACTGATTGTCGAGGGCGGTCGTGTATGACCGGTACCAATAGGCAAGTAGGGGGGCGCTGCAACCAACCAGCAGCCCCAACAACAGAGCGGTCCTGATTGGCAAACGCAACCAGCTTCTCATTCTAGCCCCTTAACACAAACTCCATACACTTGCCGCGGACGTACAGCGCCTTAGCCCGCCAATTCAATGGTCTGGTGGAAGGATTTGCAAGGATTTTGGACGCATCGGGGCCGAAATCGCCTGTATGTGGCAGGCGGCGCTTGTCCTTCAGGACCTGCCATGATCATCGGCTGGCCAGAGGCTGGCAAAATCAAACAGGCTTTTGTCCAGCAAATGGCTGGGTTTGGCATTCTGTAAAGCGCGGTACATAACCTTACGGCGGCCGGGGCTGCGCGCTTCCCACTGATCCAGCAGCTGCTTGACCTGAGCGCGCTGCAAACCATCCTGACTGCCGCACAGGTCGCAAGGGATAATCGGGAATTTCATGGCAGTTGCGAATCGGGCGCAGTCGGCTTCGGCCACATTCGCAAGCGGTCGGATAAGCGTCAGGTCACCTTCATCGTTCACCAACTTGGGCGGCATCGTCGCCAGCTTGCCGCCGTGAAAGAGGTTCATAAAGAACGTCTCAAGCATATCATCGCGATGGTGCCCCAGAACAACCGCCTGACACCCTTCTTCGCGCGCTACACGGTAAAGGTTGCCGCGACGCAGGCGCGAGCAGAGGGCGCAGTACGTCGCGCCTTCGGGCACCTTATCTGTGACGATGGAATACGTATCGCGGTATTCGATCCGGTGGGGCACGCCCAAGCCTTCAAGAAAAGCCGGAAGGATCGTCTTATCAAAACCTGGTTGGCCCTGATCCAGGTTGCAGCCCAGCAGATCAACCGGCAGCAGCCCACGCCATTTCAGATCCAACAAAGCAGCCAGCAGCGTATAGCTGTCTTTTCCGCCGGATAGGCATACCAACCAACGATCGCCAGGGCGCACCATGCCATATGTTTCAAGCGCTTCACGGGTCTGGCGAATGATGCGCTTTCGCAGCTTCTGAAATTCGCCACTTGTCGGCGCATTTAGGAACAGGCGGTTGAGTTGTTCGTCTACAGCATCCAGCATGTCTGGCGTACTATCGGCTGGGGCGAGCGTCGGCAAGGAAAACAGTCATGCGTAGCAAACTGGCATGGTTCACCGAACTGGAAGCAGAGCTTCGCGCGGCCTATGAGGCGGCAGATCGGAAATATCACAACTGGCTGCACATCACTTCGCTATTGGCCGACTTTCATCGTCTAAAGGATCACTGGCGGCATCCTGAGGCGGTCGAAACAGCGATCTTGTGGCATGATTTCGTCTATGTCGCGCTGTCGCCCTCGAACGAGGCGGACAGTGCAGAACAAATGCTGGAACGCCTCAAAGAGCTTGCTGAGCCATCCGTTTTGGCAGATGCGCACGCCCTGATCATCGCAACTGCCAGCCATACTGTGCCGAATGATATGACTGCCGAATTGGCGTTGGATTGCGCCCTGTTTCTGGACATGGACATGGCGATACTCGGCGCTGACCGGGCGGCTTTCGATCAGTTTGATAGCGCTATCAGGGAAGAATTCGCTATCGTTCCAGATGAGGTTTATCGCCCTCGCCGGGCAGAGGTTCTGGCCGGTTTTTTGGCACGTGATGACCTCTATCTGACTGAAACCTTTGAGCGCGGCCATGACAAACAGGCGCGGGCCAACTTGCAACACGCGATCAGCCGTCTTTCTTAGGATCATCCGACTTAGACTTGTCCGGAACAGGGTCGTACCCGGACCCACCAAGTGGATGGCATCGGCTGATACGCCTGGCGGCAAGCCATCCTCCTTTGAGGGCGCCATGGGCTTTCAACGCCTCAAGCGCGTATTCCGAACAGGTGGGCTGATATCGGCAATTCGATCCGATAACGGGTGATATCACCAGACGATAGAATTTCACCGGAAGCGCGAAGATATGCGCCAGCGGGCTCATTTCCGCATTGGTTCATGCACGCGAGCAATCGCAGTTTCGAGGTCGCTGACAAGATCGGCAAAGCCCCGATCCACCGTCTGACCTGCCTTGCCTATCAGAACATAATCCCAGCCCGACCGACCTTTTATGGGTAAAACCGCGGCGGCGGCGGCGCGAAGGCGCCGTTTTGCGCGATTTCGGATGACCGCATTGCCGACCTTTTTTGAGCAAGTGTAACCAACCCGCATCACATCGGGCCCGATCATCTCGCCATCCCGCCGCTTGCGACCCTGAACCAGCATTCCTTTGGCGACCCAGCGACGGGCGCGGGCGACGGCAAGAAAATCGCGTCGCTTCTTGATCATCTCAGGCGCGCCGCCGTTGGCGACCGGAAACGACGGCGGGGCCGGAGACGCCACCGACACTTTCGCATCAGACGTTTCCGGCCCCGTCATGTCATCAGGTCCGACGATTACGCGGTCAGCTTTTTCCGGCCAGCACGGCGGCGAGAATTGATAATGGCGCGGCCATTCTTGGTCGCCATCCGTGCACGGAAACCGTGACGCCGTTTGCGGACAAGGTTGCTCGGTTGATAAGTGCGTTTCATCGCGTTGTTCCTTCGATCTCGGCGGCGCAAGCGCACACCGGTGAAATCAGAGGCCGTCGGATACCGCCGCACACGCACCCGGTCAAGTCCCAAGGTCCGGAATAGCAGGACTAAGTCGCTGAAAAGCGAAGAAAGCGACGGCTTGTTGCTCAGACCACGGATACCTAGCCCAATTGCCGCATCTTCGCGAGGGGGCAATGGCGGTTGGTGCGCCTGAAACGGAACCAAGGCAGGTGTTTCGCGGCCGAACAAACACGATTGGACGAATCGCAGGTAGTGATTGCTCAAGATACCTGGATAAAAGATCCGTTGGGGCGCCCCGGGCGTTCCAAAACGAAAGCCAAGTCCTATTGTTCGCCTAAAACTGGCGCACGACCCTGCCGCCGCTGACGGGCAAGGATCTTTTCCGCCCTTAGTGGCGGTGAAGTAGGCTCTGCAGCCGCCATCTGACGCGCGCGTTCTGGCGCTGACGCGATAAGATCGGGGATCGCCGCGGCCTCTGGCATGTTTTTCCAGTATTTCTTCGGCATCTCTGATTGCATCGCCTGCACATTGAGGCGCGCGGGATTGAAGATGTTCTGGAAATACGTGATCCACAGCGCCTCACCCGCGTCTTCTGGCAAATCGAGGCGCGGCTGATCTTCAATAAAGCGAGTTTTGCCACTTTCGAAGATCACCGAAACGCCTGGGCTGTAGATCCGCCAGTCCATATCGGCAAAGCGGCGTGCGAAGAACCCGGCTGTCGGTTCTATCGTGTGATGGGTGGGCTCAAACCATGCCGCAAAAGACCGACGGGGCGCATCTGGCGAGCCAACCTCTCGAAAGCGAACGAAGGCTTTCATCTTGTGCTGACAGCGATGCACGTTCTTTTCCATCAACCGTAGACGAGATAGCGCAGGATCAGCGCAATCCGCCATCAGGCCGGGCTTATCATTCAGTCGCCATAGAAACGCATAGAGGCGGGAAAAGCGGCTGGGATCACTATGCCAAACGACGCTTTGTGCCATCGACAGGAAACTGCGCGGCACAGTGGCGCCACCGGGCTGTTCGGAAACTGCGCTTTGATCAAACAGGTCGCCCGGTTCATCTTCATGCCCCCAGCGAATATCTTCCGGCGCCATGCCCGCCTGCAAACATCCACGCGCGGCGTCTCGCCAGGCGGTCCACGCCCCAATGCGGGGAATCGTGATTGGGTGCGTCAAAACAAGCTCAATTGTTTTGGCGGCGGCGCAAATCGAGCCCGCAAATCGGCGCTATCCGTTAAGCCGCCAGGCGACCACCCCCCTGCTGTCACAAACGCCTTTGCCTTTTTCATTGAACCACCCATGCGCCCGATATCTTCATATCGCAAAGTGCGTTGACGGCGGGTTTGCAGCATCCGGCCAACAAGCTTCACGCCAAACCCCGGCACACGTAGCAGCATCTCTTTAGGTGCGACGTTGATGTCGACAGGAAACAGCCCCCGGTTCGCCAGCGCCCAAGCAAGCTTAGGGTCGATATCAAGGTCGAGGTTGCCATCTGGCGTGACCGAAGTGATCTCATCGAGATCAAACTGATAGAATCTCAGCAACCAGTCTGCCTGATACAGGCGATGCTCTCGCTGCAGCGGAGGGCTGATCAACGGCAACTTGGCGGAACTGTCACGTATTGGTGAGAACGCCGAATAGTAAACCCGCTTCAGCTTATACCCAGAATAAAGACGTGTGGATTGCCCCAGCACCGTCGCATCGCTTGACCCATCCGCCCCGATGATCATCTGCGTCGATTGCCCGGCGGGCGCGAAGCGTGGCGGCCGCTTACCGGTATGACTGCGATCCCTCGCAGCGTCTTTTCGCGCCCTGACATCCGCCATCGCCTTTCTGATTTGCGCTGGTTTCTTTTCGGGCGCGTGTTTCGCAACCGAAGCGTCCGTTGGCAGTTCGACGTTGATCGACAGGCGATCAGCCAAAAGGCCAGCTTTCTCAACCAATTCCGGCGACGCGTCGGGAATAGTTTTGAGATGGATGTAGCCGCGAAAGTTCTCTTCGTGCCGCAGCTTTTCCACGATCCGCACCATATCGAGCATGGTCGCATCAGGGGAACGGATGATGCCAGAGGACAGGAACAACCCCTCTATGTAGTTGCGGCGGTAGAAATCGATCGTCAGACGCACAACCTCATCCACCGAAAACCGCGCGCGCTGCACATTTGAAGACACTCTGTTCACGCAATAGCTACAATCGTAGATGCAGAAATTCGTCATCAGGATTTTTAGCAGACTGATGCAGCGACCGTCCGGCGCATAGGCATGACAGATTCCAGATCCCTCGCTTGACCCAAGGCTTTTACCACCACGGGAATCCCGCCTGTTGGTGCCCGAAGACGCACAGGAGGCGTCGTATTTCGCAGCATCGCTAAGGATCGCCAGTTTTTGAGAGAGGGAGTATTGCGCCATGATGTTCATCATATGTTCTATATATTATCAGCGCAATAAACTAACAGAATGATTGCCAATTTATCCCTGAATGCGCGCTTTCCTGCGCGACAAAAAAGCTTAAGATTTTTGCCAAATACACGTTTCCAACGTTTTTCCGGCCCCATCCTGACAGGTTTTGTCATCCCGTACGTTGAAGGCAGAATGAGAGTTCCTACATCAACGTCACGCAACAAAAGGAAGACGCCATGAGCCGCCAGGTTCTTGCCGCAGCAGCTTTCATGTGCGCCGCGGCCACAGCAGGTGAGTCTCAAATTCGCGCCGAGTATACAGCAGCGCCGCTCGCCGATCAGATCATCCTGTCCAATGTCGCGGAATGCCCAACTGGCCCGCTTGAGATCGCGATCTATCTGTCCGGATCCGCTGGAGAGTTGATTGTGTCAGGCGACGCCGAAGCGAAATTGTCGCCTGGGTCCAAGGTCAGGGTAAACGACACGAACGGCAACCCTGTCGACGTGACCGTTGTCGAAGACGCTTTGTTCCTGACAGTCACTAATTTCGCCCCCGGTCACGGGATCGAGCTGAACGTGCCACTGGATAGTGAGCTGGATGATGGAGAACTACAGTCAGTCAAGTCCGCAGGCGCGTTGATTACAGGCGCTGAGGCTGTCATATCAGCACCCGGCGACGCCTATTGGGTCGGCTTGTTCGGGACAGACGGACAGGCGACCGTTGAGACGCCTGCCTGTCTATCTTGATTACTTGTGCTTGAAGTTCGGGGGGCGTTTTTCAATGAACGCCTCCATCCCCTCGGTCTGGTCCTCGGTGGCGAACAGCGCAAAGAACGTGCGGCGTTCGTAGTTGAGGCCCTCGGCCAGACCCACCTCAAACGCCCGGTCGACAGCCTCTTTCGCGACCATGGTTGAGGGTTTGGAATAGCTTGCGATAGTTTCCGCCGCTTTCAGCGCTTCGGCCAGCAGGTCATCCGCAGGCACGATGCGGCTGACGAGGCCGGATCGCTCAGCCTCTTCTGCGTCCATCATCCGGCCCGTCAGGATCAGGTCCATCGCCTTGGCCTTGCCGACCGCGTGCGCCATGCGCTGTGAGCCGCCCATGCCAGGGATGACGCCCAGTTTGATCTCTGGCTGGCCAAATTTCGCGCCGTCACCCGCAATGATGAAATCGCAGATCATGGCCAGCTCGCACCCGCCGCCCAAGGCGAAGCCATTGACGGCGGCGATCTTGGGCGTGCGCATCTTGCCCAGCTTGTCCCAGCCGCCGAAATGGTCGGTGTAGTACATGTCCATGTAAGTTTTTTCCGACATCTCCTTTATGTCGGCGCCAGCGGCAAAGGCGCGCTCATTGCCGGTGATGACGATGCAGCCGATGTCCTTGTCGGCGTCCAGCGCGGCGGCTTTTTCCAGCATTTCGCTGAGGACGGCTGAGTTCAGCGCATTTAGCGCCTTGGGGCGATTGATGGTCAGGACGCCGACGCGGCCCTTGCGTTCTACGAGCACGGCTTCGTCGCTCATTGCGATCTCCCCAATTTTTCAAAGCGCGGCAGCATGGCCGAGAAGTCCTTGCCGAGGCCGTCTTCGGCCTCAACGAATTGTTCGTAAAGCTTCGTAGCTGCCTCGCCCATCGGCGTCGCTGCGTCCGCGGCTTCGGCGGCTTGTTGCGAGAGGCGCAGGTCTTTAAGCATCAGTTCCGCCGCGAAGCCCGGTTTGTAGTCATTGTCCGACGGACTGGTCGGGCCAACGCCGGGGGCCGGGCAGTAGGCGTTCATCGTCCAGGAATAGCCGGAGGATGTTGAGACGACGTCGAACATCGCTTGGCGATCCAGACCCAGTTTGTCGGCCAGCGCGAACGCCTCGCAGGTGCCGATCATGGTGATGCCGAGGATCATGTTGTTGCAAATCTTGGCCGACTGACCCGCGCCACCATCGCCGCAATGCACGGCCTTTTGGCCCATGATGTCAAACAGGGGCTCTGCCTTTGCAAAGCTGTCTTTTGAGCCGCCGCACATGAAGGTCAGCGTCCCTGCTGCCGCGCCGCCGATGCCGCCGGATACTGGCGCGTCGACTGAGAGAAGGCCCAGCGAGACCGCCTTGTCATGAGCGGCGCGGGCGCTTTCGACGTCGACAGTTGAGCAGTCGATCATGCAGGCGCCTTTGTCGGCGACGGGGGCGATTTCCTCCATCACTGACGACAGGATCGCGCCGTTTGGCAGCATGGTGATGACGGCGTCCTGTCCAGTCGCCGCCTCTGCCGCTGTTGCAGCCTTGGACAGGCCTTCGACGTCGTAAGCGGCGAGGTCGAAGCCGGTGACTTCGTGGCCTGCAGCGACCAGATTGGCCGCCATGGGGGCGCCCATATTGCCGAGGCCGATAAATCCGATTTTCATTGTGTCTGCTCCTTTAAAATTCCAGATCACCGCCCGTTGGCGGGGCGAGCATAAAGGCGATGTCTTCGTCGGTCACATCGCCCAGTGTTGGTTTCGCCCATTGCGGGTTGCGGTCTTTGTCGATCACGGCAGCGCGGATGCCTTCGAGGAATTCACCGTGCTCCATGCAGCGGTAGACGAACCGGTATTCCTGCGCCAGCGCGCTCTTCATCGTCAGGTCGCGGGCGTTGTGGGCCATTTGGATGAAACAGGCGACAGATAACGGGCAAGTCTTGCGATAGGCTTTGAAGGCCTTGGCGGCGAACTCACTATCCGCCACCGCCAGTGCCTGTTCGATCTGGCGGGCCGAGCCTCCTGAGAACAGGGCATCGATTTCATCCTGCTGCGCCTCCAACTCGCCCGGTTCAGGCGTGGCGGTAAAGCCCGCGATGTCGCCCGCATCGCCTGTTTCGACCAGCTTGGCCTTCAACGCCTCTAACTGGTCGCCAGGTACGTAGACGTCGCAGAATCCGGCATAGATAGCATCCGATGGTCCCATCCGGGTGGTGGTGGAGCCGAGGTATTCCCCGCAACGCCCAGGCGCATCCGCGAGTATCTTCGATCCACCAACGTCTGGCACCAGCCCGATCCCCGCCTCTGGCATCGCGACCAGCGTTCCGTCGGTTGCGATCCGGTGAGAACCGAGGGCGGAGACGCCGACGCCGCCTCCCATGACAAAGCCGTGCATGAAAGCGACGAAAGGTTTGGCGTATTCGTGAATTTTGGCGTTCAGGCGGTATTCGAAGGCCCAGAAGCGCTGGCCGAACGCGAAATCGCCTGCTCGTCCCGTATTGTAGAGGTCAACGATATCGCCACCCGCCGCAAAGGCGCGGTCGCCCTCAGCGTCGATCATCACCAGCGCGACGTCGTCGTCATCGGTCCACTCATCAATCGCAGCCTCGATGGCCTTCAGCATGCCTTCGGTCAACGCGTTCAGAGCCTTGGGGCGCTGCAGGGTGATGCGGCCCGCGCGGCCTTCTTTACGGCACCAGATCTCACTCATGACCCACGCTCCGCCAGCACGGCTCGGCTGATGATGACGCGCATGATCTCGTTTGTGCCTTCAAGGATCTGGTGGACGCGCAGGTCGCGGACGATCTTCTCGATGCCATAGTCGGCGAGATAGCCGTAGCCGCCGTGCAGCTGCAGGCAGTCATTGGCCACCTTGAACGAGGCGTCGGTGACGAATTTCTTGGCCATGGCGCAGTATTTCGTGGCGTCGGGCGCCTTGTTGTCCAGCTTCCACGCGGCCTGATGCAGGAAGACGCGGGCGGCGGAAAGCTCCGTCTCCATGTCTGCGAGCCGGAACTGGAGGCCCTGGAACTGGTCTATGGATTTTCCAAACGCCTTACGCTCACCCATATAGGTCAGCGTCTGGTTCAGCGCCTGCTGGGCGCCACCGAGGGCAGATGCGGCGATGTTCAGCCGGCCGCCATCGAGGCCCGCCATGGCGTAGGTGAAGCCTTTGCCCTCTTCGCCGATCAGGTTGTCCGCGGTGGCTTTTGCGTCATCCATCTGGACCTGCGCGGTGGGCTGGGATCGCCAGCCCATCTTGTCTTCGAGACCGCCGAATGACAGCCCTTCGGCCCCGTCCTCAAGGATAATGGCAGAGACGCCTTTTGGCCCGGCGTCGCCCGTCCGGGACATGACGATGTAAGCGTCAGAATAGCCGCCGCCCGAGATGAACGCTTTAGTGCCGGTCAGCGACCAGCCTTCGTTCGTGCGCTCGGCTTTGGTTTTTAGTGCGACGGCGTCGGAACCTGATCCGGGCTCTGTCAGGCAGTAGGAAAAGATGGTTTCCATCGAGCACATCTTGGGCAGCCATTTTTGGCGCAACTCGTCTGAGCCGAACTTGTCGATCATCCCGCCGCACATGTTATGGATGCTGAGGAACGAGCCGACCGATGGGCAGGCCATCGCCAGCGCCTCAAACACCAGCGCGGCGTCGGTGCGGGACAGGCCGGACCCGCCCATGTCTTCGCTGACATAGATGCCCGCGAGGCCCAGTGCGCCGACTTCTGGCCAGAGGTCTTTTGGGATCGTGCCGTCCTGTTCCCATTGCTGGGCATGAGGCGCGATGCGTTCCTGACCGAACTCATAAGCCATGTCGAAAATGGCGGTCTGTTCTTCTGTGCGTGCGAAATCCATGTCGTTCCTATCGTCCCTTCTCAGACCGCCAGCAGCGCGGGGTCGGCGCCAATCTCGGCGGCTGTGTTCTTAAGAATATCCAACGTCGCAGCGGGCACGGGAATACCTGACCCGAGGCGAGCGGCTTTCAAGGCGCGTTCGCGTTCGCCAGGAATTTCGACGCTGTCAAAGCCTGCCGCAGGCTGGCTGTCGCGGATTTCGGCCAGACAAGCCTCCGCCGCCGCGCGATAGCTATCAGCGCCGCGATACCGGCCGAGATCAATGCAGACGATCATCCAGTTCATGCCGGTGGCGACCTCGCCATAGACCGCGAGGCCCAGCATTTCGGCGACCAGAGCCATGCCGAACCCTTTTGGCCCGGCGGCGGGCAGCAGGGCGCCGCCACTGTTGTAGTCGTCGGGGTCGACCGAAGGCGCGCCTGCGCTGTCGATAATCAGGCCTTCCGGCAGCATTCGCCCAGCGGACTTGGCCGCCAGAACCTTGCCACCTGCGGCGGCGGAGGTTGCGAAGTCAAACCCGACCACACCGCGATCCCCACCGGGGATGGACAGGGCGTAAGGGTTTGTCGGCAACATGCCTTTTGCGCCGCCAAACGGCGCGACCTGCCGCCATTCTTCATGGCCGCCACCACCCAGGACGATGCCGAGGCACCCGGCCTCAGCCGCCATATCGGCGAACGCGCCCATGCGGCCCGTGTGGCCGACATTCACAACCGCCGCGACGCCGGTGCCTTTGTCCTTAGCTTCGGCAATCGCCGCCTCGGTCGCCAGACGGCTGGCGGGCTGGCCAAAGCCGAGATTGCCGTCAACCAGTGGCCCGCCGCCTTCAGCCGTGGTCATCACCGCCTCTTTCGTAGGATCGAACAGGCCTGCGCGCTGCTGTCCCAGATACTGCGGCAGGCGAACTGTGCCGTGGCTGAAGACCCCGACCAGATCGCTGTCCACGAGATGCGCGGCGACATCATTCGCTACAAACTCGGAACAGCCCATATTGCGTAAAAAATCGGCGGAGAACGCCGTCAATCCCTCAGCGGGGACCAGAATGTCAGAGGTCGACATGGAATTCCTCAATCAGGTGTTGGGTGACGGCCTTCATCGCATCGCCATGATCTGCGCCACTGTTCTTTGCCGCGGTATACGCCTCTCGTTGGCGATCCGCACTGGTTCCATGCGCCGCAATCTCGCTGAGGCGCTCAACCTCCACCACGGATTCCAGCGCTTCGGTGTCTTCGGCGAGCAGTTCAATCAACTCGTCGATCAGTTCAGGAAAAGGTGTGATCGCGCCGGCGCCGAAATCGATCAGCCCTTCGCTGACGCCATAGCGCTGCGCCCGCCAGCGGTTTTCTGAAATCAGGAAGGGATCATATGCCCGCCAACGCTGGTTCTTCACCTTCAGCCGCCACAACATCCGCATGATCGCCTGCGTCGTTGCGGCGATTGAGAGAGCATCTTCCACCCGGGGTGAGACATCGCAGATCCGGGTCTCAAGCGTCGGATAGCGGTCTGATGGACGTAGATCCCACCAGATTTTAGTGGCGTCCTCGATAACGTTCAGATCGACCAGCGTATGGACCGTACGCTGGTATTCGCCCCAACTGTCAAAATGCGGTGGCAGGCCGGTACGGGGCATGTTGTCGAAGACAGTCAGGCGATAGCAGCTGAGCCCGGTGGCCTTGCCTTGCCAATAGGGGGACGAGCAGGACAGCGCCAGAAGATGGGGCAGGAAATAACTCACCTGAGGCATCAGATCAGCCCTGAGCACGTTGTCATTCAGCCCGACATGCGCGTGCATGCCGCAGATCAGCAGGCGGCTGGCGACGTCGCCCATTGCTTGGCGCAACTGGTTGTATCGGTCCTTGTCGGTTGACCGTTGGTCCTTCCAATCCGCTGACGGATGGCAGGACGCAGCGATGGGGGCCAGGTTATGCTTTGCCGCTTCCTCAGCCACGGTGGCGCGCAGGCGGCGCAGGTCTTCGCGGGCGTCTGCTATCGTCGCGCAGACTTTGGTGCCGATCTCGATCTGGCACTGTAGGAATTCCGGACTGACCTGGCCTTCCAATCTCACCGCACAGGCCTTTGTGAGGCCTTCTGGCGCTTCAGTCAGCGCGAGGCTGTCGCGATCAACGAGGAGGTATTCTTCCTCAACTCCCATGGTGAAATCTGGATCAGGCATCAGCCCTGCTTTCTGCGCGGCGCGCGAGTTTCGCGGCAAGGTTCAGGCCCACGCCGGGCCGCGACCATGGGCAAACGGCGATGCAGATCGCGCAGCCCGATGTTTCGGCGAAAAAGGGGATGCATTTGTCGAAATCGACATACCATTTCTCAGCCCCGCGCACGGTGTGCTTTTCGGGAGTGATCGCGAAGGGTGGGCAGGCGTCTTCGCAGACCCGGCAGTTCTGGCAGAACTCATCCACACCGAATTCGCGCTTTGGCGTGGTCGCGAAAGGCGCATTGGTGAGAACGGCGCCGAGGCGAAAGGCTGAGCCGAATTCCTTGTTGATCAGCGAGCCGTGTTTGCCGAGCTCACCAAACCCGCATTCCAGCGCGGGGGGGATCATCAGGATCTCGCCGACCATCGGACCGGTGACCGGCTGCGCGTCCCAGCCTTGTTCGCGCAGCCACCCTGCGACAACCTTGGCGGCAGAGGCCGCGCGGACGTATTGGCGCGTAACTTCCGTGCCGCAGACGACGTCGGGGGCGCTTTTCAGCTCATCATAGTCGTGCTGAACGCCCAGCATGATGACGGTCTCATAGTCCGTCTCGTGATGCTGATAGACCCATTCAGGCCGCATCCGCGTCACACCGGTCATCTCGCAATCGCCGCTTTCGACGAACTGGGACAGGGCGGCGGTCCAATCCTCTGGCGCGCGACCAACTGCCGTCTCAGCAACATCTGGTACAGGCCGCTCAAGCACCTCGCGGCGCTTGGCGCGCTCGGCCATCAGGCGTTTATCGTCAGTTTCATGTTGATAGAACCACCGCTGCGCTTCGGCGTGGACGATCTGGTCTGGGTCGGGCGCCCACCAGACCATGCGCGGTCGGCGGACTTCCGCCTCTCCCAACCCGTTGATGTCGTTGCCTTTGACATCCGGCAACGCCTCCAAAAACTCAGGGTCTGGCGTGAAAGGTCGATGTGGGTTTTTTGCGGCCATGTCAGAGGCCCCCGTGTCTCATCAGCATGAGAACACCCTGCGCCCGTTAAGGCGCAGGGTAAAGTAGGCTTACATCGTCGGGATCGAGAACTCAGCGCCCTCTTTGATCCCCGTGGGCCAGCGCGACGTGACTGTTTTGGTGCGCGTGTAGAATTTGAACGCGTCAGGCCCGTGCTGGTTGAGGTCGCCAAAGACCGATTTTTTCCAGCCGCCAAACGTGTGGTAGGCCAGCGGAACAGGGATCGGCACGTTCACACCGACCATGCCGATGTTGATCCGATTCACAAAGTTCCGGGCAGTGTCGCCGTCACGGGTGAAGATCGCAACGCCGTTGCCATATTCGTGGTCCAACGCCAGTTGGATGGCTTCTTCATACGTCTCTGCGCGAACAGTGGACAGAACTGGGCCAAAGATCTCTGTCTTGTAGATGTCCATGTCCTTGGTCACGTTGTCAAATAGGCACCCGCCGACGAAAAAGCCATTCTCATAGCCCTGCATGGTGAAGCCGCGACCATCAACGGCCAGGGTTGCGCCCTCTTCTACGCCGCGGTCGATCAGGCCGAGGATGCGCTGCTGCGCTTCCTTGGTGACAACCGGGCCAAAGTCAGCGTCGTCGCCATCAGTGTAAGGCGCAATTTTCAGCGCCTCGACCCGGGGGGCTAGCTTTTCGATCAGACGGTTGGCTGTGTCTTCACCAACCGGAACGGCGACGGAAACCGCCATGCAGCGTTCACCAGCCGCGCCGTAGCCTGCGCCAACCAGCGCATCGACAGCCTGATCCATGTCCGCGTCGGGCATGATGATCATGTGGTTCTTCGCGCCGCCAAAACACTGAACGCGTTTGCCGTTCGCGGTACCACGAGAGTAGACGTACTGAGCGATCGGGGTTGAGCCGACAAAGCCAACCGCGCCGATGTCTTCGTGATCAAGGATCGCGTCAACACTTTCCTTGTCGCCATTTACAACGTTCAGGAGGCCTTTTGGCAGGCCAGCTTCGATCATCAGTTCGGCAAGCATGAGCGGGACGGACGGGTCACGCTCGGATGGCTTCAGGATGAACGCGTTGCCACAGGCCAGCGCCGGGCAGAATTTCCACATCGGGATCATGGCCGGGAAGTTGAACGGCGTGATGCCCGCCGCAATCCCAACAGGCTGACGCAGGGAATACATGTCGATTTCCGGACCAGCGCCGTCGGTGTATTCGCCTTTCAGAAGGTGAGGCGCGCCGATGCAGAACTCAGCAACCTCAAGGCCACGAATGACGTCGCCTTTGGCGTCCGGCACTGTCTTGCCGTGCTCTTTGCTCAGCGCGACTGCCAGTTTGTCCATGTCGCGGTTGAGTAGATCAACAAATTTCATCAGAACGCGGGCGCGGCGCTGCGGGTTGGTCGCGGCCCAGCCGGGCTGCGCCGCCTTGGCGCTGTCGACGGCTTTCTGCATTTCGGCCTGGTTAGCCAGTGGAACGCTGGACTGAACTTCACCCGTCGCAGGGTTATAGACATCAGCAAAACGGCCTGACGTCCCTTTGACGTGCTCGCCGTCGATGAAATGCGTGAGTTCTTGCATGGAATCCTCCGAAGATTGTTTGGTGGCAATGTGATCGACATTTGTGCAGAGATAAACCGGAAATACCCCGGAACCATTATGCGAAAATACAGATCATGAAATGGGATGGCATCCGCATTTTCCTCGCAGTCGCCCGTGCGGGCCAGATGCTTGGCGCAGCGCGCGCGCTTGGTCAGGACCAGGCCACTGTGTCCCGGCGACTAAAGGCGCTGGAAGGGGATCTTGGTTCTGACCTCTTTCACAGGTCACCAGGTGGCGTGATCCTGACCGAAGCGGGTGAGCGATTGCTGCCAATGGCGGAACGCATGGAATCTGAGGCGATGCAGGCGCTGTCCACTGTTGGCAGGTCAAACCTTGATCTCGCTGGCACGGTCAGGATCGGCGCGCCGCATGGGCTGGGTTCTTACTATCTGGCGCCGGTGCTGGCCGAGATTGCAGACAGCAATCAGAACCTATCGTTGCAACTTGCCCCTTTGCCGCGAGACTTTTCCGTAAGCCAACGCGAGGCCGACATCGCGATAACGCTTGAACGTCCACAGGAAGGTCGGCTGATCGCGCGGAAGCTGACAGACTACACTCTCAGCCTCTATGCCTGCGAAGCTTACATCGACGAAGTCGGTCCGATTAATGACGTGGAGGACCTGAAACGATGCCTCTTTATCACCTATGTCCAAGACATCCTTTATTCTCAGCGACTTGCTTTTGACCGAAATCTGATCCCGCACGCACGGCAGGTTTTTGAATGCGCGTCAGTTGTCGCCCAGGTGTTAACGCTTGCTCAACGTGGTGTTGGGTATGTTCACGACTACGCCCTTCCCGTGGCCCCGCCTCTTGTGCGGATCATGCCTCAACACCAAGTGAAACTGTCCTACTGGATCGTTTATCATGCGGACGCGCGACATGTGCGACGCGTCACTGAAGTTGTTGAACGCTTATGTGATCAGGTCAGCAAAGACCGCGTCTTGTTCTTGAGGACAGGCTAAATTCGCAATTGTCTGAGAAAGCCTGTAAAAAGCGCCGATGTTACAAAGACTAACCAGATTTGTTCGCTGGGGATTAGCCCAATTTCGCCCCCCACCCCGCCGCCAGGTCGCCGCTTTGTGCTGGCGTCCGCGAGAAACGGGGTCAGAGGTTATGCTGATCACCACTCGGCGCACTAAACGCTGGACGCCGCCCAAGGGCTGGCCGATGGAAGGCCGTTCGCTGGCTGGCGCCGCCGCGCAAGAGGCTTGGGAAGAAGCCGGTGTAAAAGGCGCGATCAGTGAGGACGCAATTGGCGTTTACAATTACGATAAGCCATCTCGCGGCAACGGGTATCATGCCCGTGTGCGCGTTGAGGTTTTTCCGCTTCAGGTTCAGCAGATCGAAGACAAATACCCTGAACGCGGCCAGCGCAAACGCAAGTGGATGTCCCCCGGCGCCGCCGCCGATGCAGTGCGTGAACCTGAACTAAAACGTCTTATCGCCAACTTTCCGGCTTGACGTTGACGTAATCAGAGATAAAGACCCCTGCGAAGCATTCAGGTAGCTACGCCATAGGCGGGGGTCAGATATGAGCGACAAGAACCTTCAGAAGCCAACGCTGGACAAAGACCTCGCGAAGGTTGTCCATCTGGAACAAGCTTCCGGCTTTGTCTCAAAAGGCTTTGCAGGTCAAGGCATCGCGCTGACCTTTTTGGTTCTGGTCGGCGTCATCGCCGCCGTTCTGACTGAAGGCTATTCGGGGTCCATCTTCATCGTCGCCGCCGCCGTATTGGGTGGCTACATGGCGCTGAATATTGGCGCCAATGATGTCGCGAACAATGTCGGCCCTGCAGTCGGCGCGAATGCGATGACCATGACAACGGCGCTGATCATCGCCGCCATTTTCGAAAGCGCAGGGGCGCTTTTGGCTGGTGGCGATGTCGTCAGCACGATCTCTAAAGGCATCATTGACCCCGCCGCCGTCGCCTCTGCCGAGATATTCGTCTGGGCGATGATGGCGGCGCTGGTATCGTCCGCTCTATGGGTCAACCTCGCCACCTGGGTCGGCGCGCCGGTTTCCACCACGCATTCGGTCGTTGGCGGCGTGATGGGCGCGGGCATCGCCGCTGCCGGGTTCAGTGCGGTTAACTGGGCGACGATGAGCAAGATTGCAGCCTCATGGGTGATCTCGCCCGTCCTCGGCGGTGTCATCGCGGCCCTCTTCCTGTGGTTTATCAAGCACAACATCATCTACCGCAAAGACAAGATCGCCGCTGCGCGCCGCTGGGTGCCCGTGCTGATCGCAATCATGGCGGGCGCCTTTGCAACTTATCTGTCGACCAAGGGCCTGAAAAAGATCATCAAGATTGACCTCCAGACCGCGATCCTCATCGGCCTGGTCGCCGCTGGGCTGCTCTATGCGATCACAAAACCATTGATCCGCAAACAGTCTGAGGGGATGGAAAACAGGAACCAGAGCCTTCGGAAACTGTTCTCAATCCCACTGATCTTTTCTGCGGCTCTTCTCAGCTTTGCCCATGGCGCGAACGATGTCGCTAATGCCGTCGGTCCGTTGGCCGCGATCGTTCACACAGTTGAGGCTGGCGATGTCGCCACCAAGGTATCCATCCCGTTCTGGGTAATGATCATCGGGGCTTTTGGCATCTCATTCGGCCTTTTGCTGTTTGGCCCAAAGCTGATCAAGATGGTCGGCGAACAGATCACCAAGCTGAACCCGATGCGCGCTTATTGCGTGGCGCTAGCCGCTGCGATCACCGTGATCATCGCCAGTTGGCTGGGCCTGCCGGTTTCATCGACCCACATCGCGGTCGGCGGTGTCTTTGGCGTTGGGTTCTTCCGGGAATACTATACCAAAAACTCGAAACGACGCCTCGCCTTCGCTAAACTTGGATCGACGACCGAAGTGAAGCGTCTAGGTTCAGAAGAAATCCGGCACCGGAAACTGGTCCGCCGTTCGCACTTCCTGACTATTGCGGCAGCTTGGGTAATCACTGTCCCGGCGGCGGCGATCATGTCGATGATCGTGTTCCATATTCTAAATTCGCTCGCCTAGGGTTTAACGCCTCATCGTATGTCCCAATTGGCATGCGATTTACCCAGCGTTGTAGCTGACGTGGCCTTGTCATCAGGCCGCCTGCTGGGCCTATTTGCGCCAATGCGAGACACAAAGGGAACCGGCGATGTATATTGATGGCGAATGGCAAAGTGCGTCGGGCGGCAAAACCTTTGAAGTTCTGAACCCGGCCGATGGCGCCGTTATCACAACGGTTCCTGATGGCGCCGCCGTTGACGCCCGGCGCGCGATCGAGGCTGCGGACGGCGCATTCGGCGCCTGGTCCCGCACCACCGCCTATTTCCGCGCCGATATCCTGCAAAAGGCGCACCGCCTGATGCTGGAGCGTAAAGAGGATCTTGCCCACACATTGACTGGCGAGCAGGGAAAACCGATCCGCTCAGCTCGCATCGAAGTGCAATACGCCGCCGATTTCCTGCAGTGGTTCGCAGAGGAGGCCAAGCGCATTAACGGTGAAATCCTCCCGTCCGCCCGTAACGACCAACGTTTTATGGTGCTGCGCCAGCCGGTCGGAGTGGTCGCAGCGATCACGCCTTGGAATTACCCGATCTCTATGATCACGCGGAAAGTAGGCCCAGCGCTGGCCGCTGGCTGTACTGTTGTTTTGAAACCCGCTGAAGCGACCCCGCTGTGCGCGATCGAGATGTTCAAGATCTTCGAAGAGGCGGGCGTTCCTAAAGGCGCGGTGAACCTTGTCACAGCTTCTGATCCCAAACCTATCGGGGCAGAACTGACATCCCACCCGGCTATCCGCAAACTGACCTTCACCGGCTCTACCGCCGTGGGCAAAATGCTGGCGGCTGAGGCTGCGGGGCGCATGAAACGCGTGTCGATGGAACTTGGCGGCCACGCGCCTTTCATTGTCTGCGAAGATGCAGACCCTGTGCATGCGGCCAAAGGCGGTTCGCTGGTCAAATTTCTTAACACCGGGCAGGCCTGCATCAGCCCAAACCGGTTCTATGTTCACCGCTCAAACTATGACGCCTTCCTAGAGGCCCTGACTGCCCGCGTCAGCAAAATGAAGGCTGGCAGCGGTTTTGAAGACGGGGTCGGCATTGGCCCCCTAGTCAATGAAGCCGCCATTGAGAAGGTCGATGGGCAAGTTCGCGATGCACTTACCAAAGGCGCCAAGGCCTTCGCAGGTGGCGCGCCGCTGACAGATGGCGCGCTGAGCAAAGGGCATTTCTATGCGCCGACCGTTTTGGCTGGCGTCACGCCAGACATGCGCATCTACCACGAAGAAACCTTCGGTCCTGTCGCGCCCGTGATCCGCTATGATGATGAGGATGACGTTCTTGCCATGGCAAACGACACGGAATACGGCCTCGCCGCATATATCTACACTCAGAACCTAAGCCGGGCGATGCGCCTTTTCGAAGGGCTGAAGTTTGGGATCATCGGGATCAACGACATCAACCCGACCTCAGCCGCCGCACCCTTTGGCGGCATGAAGAACAGTGGGGTGGGGCGTGAGGGCGCCAGGGAAGGTCTCGACGAGTACCTGGAAACGAAACTGGGCGGGTTTGCTATTTAGCCCATCAGCATTCCGGCAAGTTAACCGCCAGCCCACCCTGACTGGTTTCTTTGTATTTGTCGGACATGTCCTTGCCCGTTTGACGCATCGCCTCAATGCAATTGTCCAGCGGCATGAAGTGTTGCCCGTCGCCCCGCAAAGCCAGCGACGCGGCAGAGACGGCCTTGATCGCACCCAGACCATTCCGCTCGATACACGGCACCTGAACCAATCCCGCAACCGGATCGCAAGTCATGCCGAGGTGATGCTCCAACGCGATCTCAGCTGCGTTTTCCACCTGCTCTGGCGTTCCGCCCAGCGCGGCGCAAAGGCCAGCAGCAGCCATAGCGGCGGCAGAGCCGACCTCGCCCTGACAGCCAACCTCCGCCCCGGAAATTGAGGCGTTGTGCTTGATCAGCCCACCAATCGCAGCGGCGGTCAACATGAAGTCGCGCGCGCCCTTTTCAGTCGCGCCATGGCAATGGTCGCGGTAGTAACGCAGGACCGATGGCGTGACCCCAGCGGCCCCATTGGTTGGCGAAGTGACAACCTTGCCGCCTGCCGCATTTTCCTCATTCACGGCCATCGCATAGACGCTTAGCCAGTCATTCGCGATGTGGGGCTGGGCGATGTTCAGACCCTTTTCCTGCTCCAACTGTTCATGAATTTTCTTTGCCCGACGCTTCACGTTTAGTCCGCCCGGCAGGATGCCATCTTCGCGCAATCCACGGTCAATGCAGGCGTGCATCGAGGCGCTGATCGCATCAATCCTCGCATTCAGCGTATTGCCCAATGCAACCTCTTCGTTGGCGCGCTTCATCTCGGCGATGGATTTGCCCGATAATTTCGCCATCTCAAGCATCTCAGCCGCTGATGAAAACGGATAAGGCCAGCCTGCCGTTTCAGCCTCTGCCGCCTCGGCATCCTTGTCTCGGCGGTTCATTTCACGCTCTGTCATCACAAAGCCGCCGCCGACGGAATAATACGTTTCTTCCAGCGCCAGGTTACCGTCAGTATCATGGGCGAACAGTTTCATGCCATTAGCGTGCAGCGTCAGCGCGGGGCCATAGTCAAAAACGATATCCAACGACGGATCAAAGCTGAGCGGCCCGAGCCCCTCAACCGCAACCATCTTCGCTGCTGCAATCTCAGCTTCCAGCACTTCAGCCTGATCGGGGTCGATTCCCTGCGGTGTCTGCCCCGCAAGCCCCAGCACCACAGCCCGATCTGTCGCATGGCCTTTGCCGGTGAAGGCAAGCGAGCCATAAAGACGGCAGGACAGCTTTGCCGGTTCTCCCGCGCCCGGCACGCGATCAGCGCCGCCCCGCAAAGCGTCCAGAAACAACCCCGCAGCCGTCATCGGCCCCATCGTATGAGAAGATGATGGGCCTACGCCGATCTTGAAGATGTCAAAGACGCTGAGGAACATGTGCGGTGCTTTCGAAGTTTCGCCAGACAATCATTCAGGCGGCAGGCAGGCAACCCGATAATCCCGACACTCATAAGGCGAAAACAGGCGGATGGAAGCTGGCGAAGGTTTTTGGAAAAGCTGGTAGCCCCGCCGGAACCGTGTTCTCTGATGGCCAGCTTGCAGGCGAAGCGGACATTGGGGGCGAAGGTTTCCATGTTTTCTTTTGACGATCGTAGCACTGAACTTTTCGACTAGTTCAGCCTCAAGGGTTCAAGCAACTTCGAAGAAGAAGGGGCCGCTCATGGCTGATCCACGCCTTTCGCTGCAATGTGCCCAACGTGCTCGGTGATATGGCGGATCAGGGTGTGTTTACAAAGATCTGCGACCGCAACTGGCAATTCCCTCAGTTCACCTTTTCTTGCCACCACAGTCAGTGTTCGCGATAGTCCGACAACTGGCAGTCCCAATAGCCGTAACTTCATGTTTTCGACCATGCCGTCGATCAGCAGGGTCGGCGTCAACAGACTAAACCCCAGTCCGGCTGAAACGCATGATGTCACCATGCTTGAACGATCTGCTTGAACGACTTTTTCCGGCTCAAATCGCAGGCGCCGCAGGTGTTGGGCAATCTGGCGTCCGGCATTGGTCGAATCGCCAAACCGAACAAGCGGTGTCTGACGGCAGCACCTTTGGGACAGATTTGAGGTTTTCGTAACGGAGGATTTCTGGTTCATCGCAACCTTCATGGAGTAAAGATGAACAAGAAACCCGGAACCAGCAAAGCCTCAGCTGACAAGCTTGTTAAGAACATCCGCCGCAAGACC
>CALKOT010000101.1 GCA_938092015.1 uncultured Paracoccaceae bacterium | reverse complement strand
GACAGGGCGATCAGGATGGATATGAGTTTATTCACAAAAGTTTTGGCGAATACCTGACTGCCCGCGCATTGATCGCTGACGCCAAACGACTGGCAAAGCAGATGCAGCCCCGGGAAGATGATGAGGATTACGAACCGCGATCCCCGGAAGAGATCGCAAAGAAATGGGCCGCGCTTATCCTGTCATCTGAACTGACGAAAGAAGTGATCGGGTTTTTACGGGGCGAAGCCTTGCTGGCGTTTGAACAGCCCCGGGACAAAACCATAACAACCAAAAATGACCTTACCCGTGTTTTTTCCCATGTTCTGGCGCACGGGTTTCCTGCAACTGCAACCGCCCATACAACATTCCTTCAGGCTGAAACCCATCAACGGTGCGCTGAGGGGGCCTTGCTGACCGTCCTCAGCGCCATCGCAGGCGCAATCCCCAGGAATGCAGTCGATGATGGACATCTGATAAAGCCACACTGGCCGACGGGAAAAGCTATTAACCGCGCCTTTCATGGACATGACCTAAGCGTGGCCGCCAGAGATTGTATTCAGCGGCTATGGCGGGCGGACGCGCCTGCGATTCGACTTGGGCTCGCGCGACTCGATCTTTCTTTGTCATGGTTGGAGCGAATATACCTCGGCGGGGCGAACCTTAATGGGGCGGACCTGAGCAGGGCGAACCTGAATGAAGCGAAATGCAACCGACTGCACACTGATTCTGCTCGGTTACATTTCGCTGATCTTAGGGAGACGGTAGATTTGTCTCAGGAACAGATCAATTCCGCGAAAGGTAGCAAGGTGGACACCAAACTCCCCGACCACCTGACCGCCCCCACCCACTGGGACCCCTAATCCCAACACCTTAACGAAAATTAACAAAAAACCCTTTGACGCCGAATCCCGGATCGTCCACCATATCTCGTGGGTCGTTTGAGCAAACATACGACCCGTTGGTAACCCATCAGCCCCTTGCGGGGGCAGTCTCGCACGGCGCTAACCATAATAAGGGGCGTGAGGCATGGCCGTCGGATCGCAAGACCTTCTCACCGAAGAAATCCATCCCATTGATATCGTTGAAACATTAGCTGAACGGCGAGAGTGGGATTTTGACCGCATCGCCGATGACCAGATCGCCATGGCCGTTGAAGGCGCCTGGCAGACCTATTCCCTGTCCCTGGCGTGGAGTGCGCATGACGAAACGCTCCGCCTGATATGCACTTTCGAAATGCAGCCGCCGGAAGAAAAGCTGCCGGAACTTGCGCTGCTGCTAGATAAGGCCAACGATCTGATCTGGACCGGGTGCTTTAACCTCTGGCCTGATCAGGGCTTGATGGTATTCCGCTATGGTCTGACCCTGGCAGGCGAAGCAACGCCAACGCCCGAACAGATTGACGCCATGCTGAAGGGCGCCGTGATGGCCGCAGAACAGTTCTATCCGGCTTTCCAGTTGGTCGCATGGGGCGACGACACAGCTGATCACGCACTGTCCATTGCAATGTCAGAGGCTGTCGGACGCGCCTGACGCTTTACTTTTGCTAAGGGTTTCTTGCAGGAGTGTGCGGAGTATTGTGCAGTGCACAACATTTGATTGACATTGATGCTGCGCTGCATTATATCCGCATCAAAACAGTCAACGCGACTGCACCTGAAAGGGCCACGCCAATGTTCACCATCGACACAACACCATTCGACCTCTCAAAAATGACCGAAATGTTCGGCGCTTCTGACTTCACCAAGATGTTCGACAGGCCTGAAATAGGTGCGATGTCCGGCAACGCCATGATCGACGGCCCACGCAAAAACGTCGAAGCGATGATGAAAGCCCAGGAAATCGCCACTGCCGGGTACCAGACCATCGTCGAAAAACAGATCGCCATGATGCAGAATGCATTCACCGGCATGCAGGGCCAGATCGCTGACCTGTCGAAAACTCCATACGTCGCAGACGCTGGAACACAGCAGGTTGAGCTGGCCAAGAAAGCCTACGAAGGCGCAATGGCTGACCTGAACGAACTGGCCGAGATCGCCCAGAAAGCCAACGTCGAAGCCTTCGCAGTGATCAAAGACCGCGTCGAAGCATCCATGAACGAACTGAAAGCCGCTTAATCAGCTTTCGATGAAGATTAGGGCCGCGCGATCTAGCTGACGCGCGGCCCTTTCCTTTGCCTGCAGAAATCGGCCATATCCGCAGAACACCTGGTTCACGGAGACATATGATGGCCGAGATTTCCTTTGACGACTTCATGAAAGTCGACATCCGCGTCGGTGTCATCACCGAAGCAGCGCCCTATCCCGAAGCGCGCAAACCAGCCATCAAGCTTTGGGTCGATTTCGGCGGCGATATCGGCGTTAAGAAAAGCTCAGCCCAGATCACGAACTACTATGACCCGGACACGCTGCCAGGTCGTAAAGTGATGGCCGTAGTGAACTTTCCCCCGCGCCAGATTGGCAAGTTCATGTCCGAGGTTCTGGTGCTGGGCGTGCCTGACGAAGACGGTGAGGTGATCCTGCTAAAGCCCGATCTGGACGCGCCGATTGGTGGGCGGCTGTTCTGAGGGCTTCTTAGGTTTTGTAGGAGGATGGCGGCCGGTGCGACCCTCCACAAGCGCACCGGCCATTCCCGTCGCCGAAAAATTGACGTACGAGACTGTGAACCCGGTGCTGGTTAACAACGCTACCCGCATAGGGCGAAACACCACTTTCCTTATCAATCACCAGAATTTTCAGGTGGGCAATGATTCTCTGTTCGGTAAGCCCACAAAAGCTAACGGCTTTCACTTTTTGAATACTTGCCACTTTCAACAGGGTATACGCGCGAACGGGCCTATATTCGCCCGGCTGACCAAAGTGTGGAGCATGGCGTAACATGGCTGAACGAGACCTGACCCATGGGGCGCTGGCTGGACATTTGCGCAAGATGGCCGTGCCGGCTGCGCTGGGGATGGTGTTCACCACGCTATATAACGTGGTCGACACTTACTATGCAGGATGGATTTCCACTGAGGCGCAGGCCGGTCTTTCAGTGTCATTCTCAGCTTTCATGATGATGATGGCCGTTGGTATCGGCCTGAACATGGGCGCCGGCGCGCTGATTGGTGGGGCGCTCGGTGAAAAGAATCCGGACAAGGCGCGGGCGCTCAGTGCAGGCGCTATTGGCGCTGCGGCGCTGCTGGCGCTGGTCCTGATGATCGCAGGCATTCTCTGGGGCGATGGCCTTCTGCATCTGATGCGGGTGGGTGATGAAGTATTCGCCACCGCCAGCAGCTATCTCGGGGTTATGTTCTTTGGCCTGCCCGCCTTCATGGTAGGGTTTACTGCCAACGGCGTTCTGACAGCACAAGGCGATACCGACACCAACAAGCAGGCGCAGATGGTTGCTTGTCTCGTAAATATCGGGCTGAATCCACTGCTGATGTTTGGGGCGTTGGGTCTGCCGGGCCTCGGATTTCATGGCATCGCAGTCTCAACAATTCTGATCCAGTGTGGCGTCGCGGTCTGGCTGGTGACGCGGGCGCTGAAAACAACAGCGATGCAGGATGTAACGCTTTCCCAGTTCTTGCCGGGTTTTTCGTTGACGGTTGAACTGATCAAACAAAGCGCACCGGCCAGCTTGAACATGATGGTGATGATGGCGGGCGGGTTCCTGATCCAGACGCATCTGCAACCTTTTGGCACCGCCGCTGTCGCTGGCTACGGCATCGCGTTCAGGGTGGAACAGCTAATTTTGCTTCCGATCCTCGCGATTTCCTTCGCGACAATGCCTATGGTGGCGCAGAACTTTGGGGCTAAGAACTACGACCGCGTGCGTCAGTCGGTAACGCTGGCCTGGTCCGCAGCGCTGAGCCTTTCGCTGATTGGTGCGGTTGCGCTGGCGTTGGGCGGCGTCGCGATGACGCGCATTTTCACGGACGACCCGGCTGCTATCGCGTCGGGCGCCGCCTATCTGCAGCTGGCTGCGCTGATGATGCCCGCCTATTCGCTGATGTTCATCATCACCAGCTTCTTCCAGGGGGTAAGGCGCCCGATCTGGTCATCGGCTGTTGGCATCTATCGCCAGATTTTCGCTCTCGCCCTCTTCCCGGCCTTGTTCGTTGCGTACACAGATTGGGGTCTGACGGCTGTCTGGGCAGGGTTGTTCGCCGCGGTGTGGAGCGGGTTTGTCTTTGCCTTCTTCCTGACGTTCATGATTTCGCGCCAAACGATTGGCGGGATGAAGCTGGATTTTGCGGGCGTTCGCGAAGCAACGGCTTGACCCCAACCGCAACCAGCGCGACGCTGCGCGTGCAGCAGGGTAGGAGCATGCGGTGAACGACGCGGCAGGCAAGGAAATTGAGCGGTTGATCGATGTGATGGCCAAGCTGCCGGGGCTTGGCCCACGATCAGCCCGTCGCGCGGTTCTTCAGATGGTCAAGAAACGTGATCTGATGCTGATCCCGCTGGCGCGCGCCGCCGCAGAAGTTGCAGAAAAAGCGATGGTCTGCATCGAATGCGGCAACATCGACACTGCGCAAATTTGCAGTGTTTGCCGGGATCCGCGCCGGGACGCTTCATCCTTGTGTGTTGTTGAAGACGTCGCTGATCTTTGGGCGATGGAACGGACATCGGCCTTCAAGGGACGATACCATGTGCTTAGCGGCGTACTGTCCGCGCTGGATGGCATTGGACCGGATGATTTGAAAATTCCTCGCCTTGTCCGACGCGCTGAGGTTCCTGAGATTGAAGAGGTTGTGCTGGCCCTTGGCGCCACTGTCGACGGGCAAACGACAGCGCACTATATCGCCGGCCAGTTGTCGGGGGCCTCGGTTGAAGTCACATCGCTGGCGCAGGGCGTTCCCGTTGGCGGAGAATTGGACTATCTCGACGATGGCACAATATCTGCGGCGCTGAATGCAAGACGTTCGCTCTGAACAGATTCCGTTTTATCCCAATAACATGGCTCGGATTAACCGGCTGTTTAGGCGAATCGCAGCAATTGATTCGCGGTCGCGTGCGATGGCCGGGAAGCTTTGTTTATCTGCCGCTTGCCATGATTTGTGTAGCCTATGATCCCAACACGCACGCGACCCTCCTCAATGTTTGTGGGCGCGTTCGGTAAATCAAAGATCACTTTGAAAACGAGGCGGATATCGTGACGCAAAAGTACCCGTCTTCAAGAGCTGTCGCCTGTCTAAGCTGTTCATCCTCGCCCGGCGGCATTCCAGTCGTACAGCCACTGCGCCACGCGTAGCAGATCTGCATCCCGACCTTTCGCAGCGACGATCTGCACCCCGATTGGCAGGCCATTCTCCGCCACTTCAATCGGAACTGTAACGGCGGGTGTTCCACAGAACGTCCAAAGGCCGTTAAAGATACTGTCGCCGGTGAACTCCAAACCTTCGGGCGCCGGACCAGTAGCGGCGGGGCAAATCAGGAAGTCCGCGGTTTCGAAAACATCACGCAGACCACCCTTCATCGCTTGTCCGGTCGCCAGTGCCGCGATGTAGTCTGTGGCTGGAGTGGCAGCGCCATCCGCCATCGCCTTTTGCGTCTCTGGCCCCAGTCGATCCAACCCCGCCTTACGATAGCGGTCATAGTGATGCGCCATCTCGGCAAAGTTCACGATGGCGCGTTGGTTGGCGGCGTCGTTAAACGCCGGGGGCAATTCTGCGCGAACAACCCGACCTCCCAAGGCCGCTTCGACGCGCGCGAAAGCGGCGTGAAGGTCATCTGTCGCCTCGTCCCAGCCCGGGGGGTGAAGCAAAGCAAAACGCGACGACGTGATAGGCGCCAGTTCCGCATCAAGCTTATCGTCCTGAAACAGCGCAGATGCGATGAGCGCCGTATCAGCAGGCGTCTCACCAAACACGCCAACAGTGTCCAATGTATGCGATTGCAAAGTGACGCCCGCACGAGGGATTGCGTTGAGCGTTGGTTTGAATCCGGTGATGCCACAAAATGATGAGGGCCTGATAACTGAGCCGCCAGTCTGTGTTCCGACCGCCAATGGGATCATGCCATCACCCACAGCAGCGCAAGAACCAGACGATGACCCCCCCGGCGTATGGGCCGGATTATGGGGATTGCGGGTTTTTCCGGCATGCATGAAAGCCAGCTCAGTCGAAACAGTCTTGCCCATGATAATCGCGCCAGCGTCGCGCAGCATCGTCACCAGCCGCGCGTCTTTGTCCGGTTGGCGACCATCGTCTACCGGACAGCCATTCCCGGTTGGGGCATCGCCTGTATCAATTACATCCTTCAGACCAACCGGTAGGCCATGCAGGGGGCCAACAACGCCGCCTTTGGCGAATGCTTCGTCCAACGCCCTGGCCTGCGCCAGCGCATAGTCTGGCTGAAACCAGATCCACGCCTGAACCTCAGCCTCACGCGCGTCGATCCGCGCGATGCAGCGTTCGACCAACGCTGTGGCGGTCAATTCGCCCGCGGCGATCTCATCGCGCAGCGCTACTGCGCTCATCTGTTTAATCTGGCTCATGTCATGCCCCATCTTTGAGCTTATAAATACGCATTGTGCGGCCTGCCCTCAGGCACCACCCAGAACTTATCGCGGACTATCCGCCTCAGCTTCAAGCGATGGATACCGCAGCCCCAGCGTCACCCCGCGCGCCATGAAGAAGATCAGCATCGACGCCCAAAGGCCATGGTTGCCAAACGCGGGAACCAAAAATTGTGCAACGATCAGGAAGATCGGTAGCGAGATCAGCATTGCGTTGCGCATGTCCCGCGCCCGTGTGGCGCCAATGAAAATGCCGTCCAGCATCCAGGATGGGCAGCCCAGCGGCGGCGTCAGGGCAATCCAGATCAGGAACCCATAGGCGACAGTGCGAACCTCTTCTGAGGTCGTCATGATGTTGATGATCGCAACGCCGCCAAACCAGAACGCGGCAGCCAGAATGACAACGCAGATCATGCCCCATTTAAACGAGATGATCGCGCCTTGGCGCAAAGCGCCCCGATTGCGAGCGCCTAATGCGTTACCAACCAGCGCTTCTGCCGCAAAGGCAAAACCGTCCATGGCATAGGCGGTGATAAAGAGGAACTGGATCAAGATCTGGTTCGCCGCCAGCGTTACGTCGTCAAAGCCGGATGAGCGGAAGATGAAATAAGTGAACCCGATTTCCAGCAGGATCGACCTGATCATGATATCGGAGTTGACCGACGCCATCTTTTTAAGCCGCCGCGCCTCAAAGATCAGCCTGCTGTCGCGCCATGCAGTGCCGCAAAAGGCGCCGCGACACATCCAGAGACCCAGCGCCAAGCCTGACCATTCGGCGATCAGCGTTGCAATCGCAACACCCTCAACGCCCCAACCAAGACCAAGGACGAACCAGACGTCCAGCGCCATGTTCAGCCCGTTGATCCAAAGCTGCAGGATCAGGATTTCCTTGATCCTTTCCGCCGCGACCAACCAGCCGGTGATGACGTAGGCTCCGATGGTCGCGGGCGCTCCCCAGATACGGATTTCCATGTAGGCTTGGGTAAGGCTTTCGACTTCTTCGGATGCTGGAGAGGCCTGGAACGCCAACCAGAAAATCGGAATCTGCAGGATTATGTAAACAAGACCCGCCACGCCCGCGATCATCAGACCACGGATCAACAGGGCAGTGACCTCGCGGTCTTCCTTGGCGCCAAGAGCCTGCGCCGTCAGGCCGGCCGTCCCCATCCGCAGAAAGCCAAAAATCCAGTAGACGAAGGCCAGAATGATCGCGCCAAGACCAACCGCGCCAATCGGCGCCGCCAAGCCCATCTGGCCAACCACGCCCGTATCGACGGCGCCAAGGATTGGCACTGTGGCATTCGACAGGACAATCGGTAGTGCAATCTTCAGGACACGCTTGTCAGTGATCGGCCCGTTATCGAGCGTCGCGCCGCTCACTTACCCTCGCCAGGCATCAGGAAATTGCCATGTGCAGCGGCGATGGGCCGGTCGCGGCTGTCCTGCCACGCTTCGACCCGAACATTTGCGACCCGGCGTCCGGCCTTCTGCACGATTGCGCGAGCATAAGCGTCGCGCGGGCGGCCGGACCGAAAGTAATCGATTGTGAGGTTGATGGTCTTGGGCGTGCGCGGAAACTCGCCACGCAATAAAGCCGCTTCCGCTTCGCCGCCTGCTTCCAGCTTTGGCCAGATCAAGTCCCACGTGAGTTGGGTCTGGGCCGTGATTTCGAGAAACGCGCTGACGACGCCGCCATGCAGGGCCGGGATCATCGGGTTGCCGATCAACTTTTCTGAATAATTCAACCGCCCCGTCAGTTCATCCCCCATCCGAGTGAACTCCACATCCAGAAAACGGATGTAGGGGATGCTGGCGGACAGCTCGTCCAGCATCGCGTCGCGCTTTTTTTTGCGGGTCTGTGCCTCTACCGCGCTCATCTCAGTTCTCAAACTTTGTTTTGGCGGCCGTGATCATGAATGCGCCCGTCGCCGTAGCAATCGGATCACGTTCATCTTCGTCATAAGCGACGCCCCGGCAAAAAGCGACTGACCGGGTCAGGCGATAACACTCGCAGGATGTCCACAGCGTCATGCCCGGTTTTGCAGGCCGCATATAGTCGATCCGCAGATCGAGCGTCGCCACCATGCCCTTCAGATCGGGATGCGTCATTGCGGCGAGCCCGCAGCAATTGTCCAGAACGGTCGTCACTACGCCGCCGTGGATCACTCCGGTTTCGGGGTTGCCCACCAGATTGTCCTGATAGGCGACAGAGATGATCGCATGCGCAGGATCGGCCTTGTGGCTGCGCATTCCCAACTCGCTGCTGTGCGGAACAGCCTTCATTTCATAACCGTCTTCGTGGATTCGCGTCATCGTGCTAACCTATCGTCACTTAGAGCGATTTGATCTTAGATTGGGTTATGCGGCGTTCTGAAACCCGAAGAAACGTTTGCTTCAGTAAGCGTGGTCGGGTTTCAAAACGTCTCATAAGCTGATCAAAACGCTTTAGGCGCATCAACGCCGAATCTTTGTGTCTACGCAATCGCATAAAATACACTAAGAATTTAGCTTGACGTTAACGTCAACGTCATCATATAAAACAGATAGATTCGAAGCAACAGGACGATGATCCCATGACTGAGAAAACATTCTCAATTGGTGAGCTGTGTGCAGAGTTTGACGTCACACCGCGCACCTTGCGCTTTTACGAACAGCGCGAATTGCTGAGCCCCATTCGTGAAGGCCAGAAACGCATCTTCACCGCACGCGACCGTGCGCGGCTGAAACTGATCCTGCGCGGCAAGCGCTTTGGCTTTTCACTGGAAAGCATCCGCCAGTGGCTTGAGCTTTATGATCTTGGCGACAGCCAGGTCACGCAGCTGACCACGTGGCTGGAGCACGCCGCCCAGCAGATGGACACACTGCGCGAACAACGTGATGAGCTGCAGGATGCGATGACAGAACTGCAGGACCTGATCACCTATGTTGAGCGTGATCTGGAAGTACGCGGCGCCGCCGAAGCAGCTGAGTAAGTCGCGGCAAGCCGCGACTTTCCCCTCCCCCAAACGCCACTAACGGACGAGTAGACCTATGCCCGTATACAACGCCCCCGTCGAAGACACGCTTTTCGTTCTGCACGAAGTTCTGAAGGTCCACGAGAACAAGGAACTCGAAGGATATGATGAGCTGACGCAGGACCTGACCTCAGCCATTCTCGAAGAGGCTGGCAAGCTGGGGACCGAAGTTCTCGCGCCACTGAACAGTGTTGGCGATGGCGGGTGTACGTTGGAAAACGGCGTTGTTCGCACACCTGAGGGTTTTCAGGAGGCATTCAACCACCTGCGCGATGGCGGTTGGACGGCGCTTGCCTCTGATCCTGCATACGGTGGTCAGGGCATGCCTGGCGTAATCCATGCGGCGGCTGGCGAGTATCATTCGTCGGCCAACATGGCGTTCATGATGTTCTCAGGTCTGACCCACGGTGCGTATCGCACGATCCACGCCTATGGCACGGACGCGCAGAAAGACACGTATCTCGAAAAGATGGCGACGTGCGAATGGACCGGCACCATGAACCTGACGGAGCCACATTGCGGCACCGATCTGGGCCTTTTGCGCACGAAGGCTGAGCCGCAGGATGACGGGTCCTACAAAATCTCAGGCCAGAAGATCTTTATTTCAGCTGGTGAGCACGACATGGCGGACAACATCGTCCACCTCGTTCTGGCGCGCATCCCCGGCGGCCCGGAAGGTGTGAAAGGTATTTCGCTCTTCATCTGCCCGAAGATTATGGTCAACGAAGATGGGTCTTTGGGTCAGCGCAATGGCGTGGCCGTTGGCAATCTCGAAGAAAAGATGGGCATCCACGGCAACCCAACCTGCGTCATGAACTATGACGATGCGACCGGTTATTTGTTGGGCGAACCTCACAAAGGTCTGCGGGCGATGTTCACGATGATGAACCAGGCACGAATGGATGTTGCGGGCCAGGGTCTGTACCAGGCATCCGCCGCCTATCAGGTAGCGGCCGAATACGCGAAAGACCGCCTGCAAGGCCGCGCTGTCACTGGCGTAGAAGCGCCAGAAAAACCCGCTGATCCGTTGATCGTGCACCCCGATGTGCGCCGCATGTTGCTGGATCAGAAAGCCTTTGTCGAAGGCGCCCGCGCAGCCCTGCTGATCGCGGCTGAGTTGCACGACACGATCGGTCGCAGCCAGGACACCGCCAAGCGCGAAGCGGCTGACGACATGTTGGGCCTCCTGACGCCGGTGTTGAAAGGTTTCTTCACCGACAAAGGTTTCGATATGACCGTGCAGGCGCAGCAGATATTTGGCGGCCACGGTTACATCAAGGAATGGGGGATGGAGCAGTTCGTTCGCGACGCCCGCATCGCCATGATCTACGAAGGCGCCAACGGCGTTCAGGCCCTCGATCTGGTTGGCCGCAAACTGGCGCACAAAGGCGGCGCGGTGCTGATGGGCTTCTTCGACATGATCAAGAAATTCATCAAGGAGAACGAGGGTGACGAAGCGCTCGACCGTGATTTTCTTGGTCCCTTGAAGCAGGCTTCGAAAGACATGCAGGCCGCTGCGATGTACTTCATGTCTGAAGGCATGAAGAACCCAAACAACGCACTCGCTGGCTCGTCCGACTTCATGCACCTCTTCGGTCATGTCCTTCTGGGCTGGTCCTGGACGCGCATGGCGATTGCGTCGAAAGCGGCGCTGAACGGCGGCACGTCAAACCCGGATTTCTATGAGAATAAAATCCGCACTGGTCGCTACTACATGTCCCGCAGTCTGCCCGAAACTGGCATGCGTCTGGCGCGCATCCAGTCCGGCGCAGACCCTGTGATGGACATCCCGGCTGAGGCATTCTGATCCTGCCTCACTGACGCAAGTTCCCCCCCGCTACCCAGTAGTGGGGGGCATATACCTTCGACAGATATAGCGACGACAGGGGAAGATAATGCAGTTCGAAAACCTCAAATCCGACTGGATGAATGAAGACCACGTCATGTTTCAGGACGCGGCCACGAAATACTTAGAGACTGAATGGAAACCGCGCGCCGAAGGCTGGCGCAAAGACGGCATCATGGAACGCACAGTCTGGAACGAAGCAGGCGAAATGGGCCTCTTGTGCGCCTCCGTCCCCGAAGAGTACGGCGGCGCCGGTGGTGATTTCGGGCATGAGGCCGTTCTGTCACTCATCCAGAACCACCACAACATGGCTTCCTGGGGCCAGTCGATCCATTCCGGCATTGTCGCCCACTACATCCTGAACTGCGGCACGGAAGAACAGAAAAAGCGCTGGTTGCCCAAGATGGCGTCGGGCGAAATGGTCGGCGCGCTGGCGATGACCGAGCCGTCCACTGGCTCAGACGTGCAGGGCATCAAGACCAAAGCGGTGAAGGACGGTAACGTCTATCGCCTGAACGGTCAGAAAACCTTCATCACCTGCGGCCAGCATGCCGACATCATCCTTGTCGCCTGCAAAACCAACCCCGAAGAAGGTTCAAAAGGCGTCTCCTTGATCGCTGTTGAAACCGAAGGCGCCGAAGGCTTCACGCGCGGCCGCAACCTCGACAAGGTTGGCCTGAAAGCGGCTGACACGTCAGAGCTGTTCTTTGACAACGTCTCGGTCCCGCCGGAAAACATCCTCGGCGGCGAAGAAAATCAGGGCTTCTATCAGATGATGGGCCAGCTGCCGCAGGAACGCCTGCTGATCGCCTGCGGCGCCGTCGGCGCGATGGAAGGCGCGGTGCGCAAGACCATCGAATACGTGAAAGAGCGAAAAGCATTCGGCAAATCCATCCTGGATTTCCAGAATACCAAGTTCAAACTGGCCGAATGCAAGACCAACACGGTCGTCGCCCGCACCTTCCTCGACAGCTGCATCGAAGCTCACTTGAAAGGTGAGCTGTCGGTCGAAACCGCTGCGATGGTCAAATACTGGACGACGGACATGCAGGGCAAAGTTCTGGACGAATGTGTCCAGCTGCATGGCGGCTATGGCTTCATGATGGAGTATGACGTCGCTGAAATGTGGACGGATGCGCGCGTGCAGCGGATTTATGGTGGTACGAACGAGATCATGAAGGACCTGATCTCGCGGAAACTTTGAAGAAAGCTCGGTCCCGGACTTGATCCGGGACCCCGACCCACACAGCGCCTAAAGTTCGAGAGCCCGGGTCGAGCCCGGGAAAGTGACCACCCTCAGGAGATCACCCTATCATGTCCATCAAACTCTATTGCTTCGGCGAAAGCGGCAACGCCTACAAAGCGGCGCTCCCATTGCACCTCTCCGGCCTCGACTACGAAATGGTCGAAGTGGATTTCTTTGGTGGCGAAACCAGATCCCCTGAATATCGCGCCAACATCAACGGAATGGGCGAAGCGCCCGTGATGATCGATGGCGACATCCGCCTGACCCAGTCTGGCGTCATCCAGCAGTACATCACGGACAAGACCGGCAAGTTCGGCGGTAACTCGCAGGCGGATAAGTACGAAGTTCTGCGCTGGGTTCTCTTTGACAACCACAAGCTCAGCTCTGTCGCTGGTCCCACCCGGTTCCTGTCGAACTTTCTGCCAGAAGACAAACGTCCGCAGCAGGTGATTGATTTCAACAAAGGTCGGCTCACCGCCGCATATGACATCCTGAACAAAGCCCTCGAAGGCAAGGATTGGCTGGTTGGTGACGGCCCAACCAACGCCGATTTCTGCTGCTGCGGCTACCTCTTCTACCCCGAGCCGTTCGGCTTTGACCGCAGCGAATGGACCAATATCGACGCATGGCTTGGCCGCATCGAAGGGCTGGAAGGCTACAAAGCCCCTTACGACCTGATGCCGGGCCGCAAGTCGGCTGGATAAGCCAAAATGCTGATAGCTGCATTGACGGTGACTATGGCGATTGCATTTCTTGCGAACAGTTTCTCGTTCCTTCGCTATCATCAGGCGGGTGGAACAGATGCAACCGCTCCACAGAGCAATCTGTTGGAAGTCTTTATCAATGCAATCTTCACTATCACGTTGATAGCGTTGATTTTTCAAGACTGGGAACTCTATCGGAAAGCCTATTTGGCTACGGCTTTTGTAATCGGCCTATCGCCGCTGTTCATCTCCCGTCTTCAACCTTTTGCACACCACGGCTTGATCCGCTTTGGTCTGCCAACCCTCACACTGGCGGCGATTGCGTTCTGCCGGTTCGCGTTCCACTCCCAAGGAGTCTCTACATGACCGAAGCTTACATCTACGACGCCGTGCGGTCCCCCCGCGGCAAGGGCAAGAAAGACGGCAGCCTGCACGAGGTGACCTCCGTGCGTATGGCCGCTAACGCCCTGAATGAAATCCGCGACCGTAACAACCTCGACACAGCCGAAGTCGAAGACGTGATCATGGGCTGCGTTACTGGCGTGGCCGAGCAGGGCGCCTGCCTCGCACGTTCCGCCGTTCTCTACGCCGGCTGGGACGAAAGCACCCCCGGCCTCCACATCAACCGCTTCTGCGCGTCAGGGATGGAGGCGGTGAACCTCGCCGCCAATCAGGTGCGCGGCGGTGGCGGCGATCTGTACGTTGCAGGCGGTGTTGAGATGATGTCTCGCGTCCCGATGGCCTCTGACGGCGGCGCGCTGGCGATTGATCCGTATCTGGCGATGGGCAGCTATTTCGCACCGCAGGGCGTGTCCGCTGACCTGATCGCGACGAAATACGGCTTTTCCCGCGACGACGTCGACGCCTATGCGGTCGAAAGCCAGAAGCGGGCGGCCAAAGCGTGGGAAGATGGCGTGTTCGCGAATTCGGTCTTCGCGGTGAAGGACCAGAACGGCATCACCATCCTCGATCATGACGAGTTTATCCGCCCCGGCGCCGACATGCAGTCGCTGGGCGCGCTGAAGGCATCCTTCAAGGACATGGGCGAAACCATGCCGGGCTTCGATAACGTCATGAAGCTGCGGTATCCTGAGGTCGAAAAAGTGAACCACGTCCACCACGCCGGTAACTCGTCGGGCATCGTCGATGGCTCAACCGCCATTCTGATCGGCTCCAAGGAAATCGGCGACAAGCTGGGCCTTAAACCCCGCGCCCGGATCAAAGCGACCGCCAAGATCGGGTCAGAGCCTGCGATCATGCTGACCGGCCCCGTGCCAGTGACCGAGAAGATCCTGAAAGACAACGGCATGCAGATCGGCGACATCGATGTCTTCGAAGTAAACGAAGCTTTCGCCGCCGTGCCCCTACTGTTCATGCAGCACTTCGACGTCGATCATTCGGTTGTGAACCCCAACGGCGGCTCTATCGCCATGGGCCACCCACTGGGTGCCACCGGCGCGATGATCATCGGCGCTGCGCTGGATGAGCTTGACAGGTCTGGCAAAGAAACCGCCCTCGCAACGCTTTGCGTGGCTGGCGGCATGGGCGCGGCCACGATTATCGACAAGGTGTAAGCCAACTTTGCGCCAGCGCGTCGGCATATCAATTCCGAATGGGATACGCGGCTGATGGCGGCCATCGCCAAAATCACTGCGCCCCACCCGGCGACGCGCCCGATGCAGCCCCTAATCGAACGGGGCCTGAAGCTGCACACGTCAGCCTTCATGTCGGGTCGAATTGAGTTGGCGCTGCCCTGCTATAAGCTGCCCCTGCCTGTCTTCGTTGAGGACAGGATGGTGGTGATTGAGACAGAACGAAGCTTTGTCGAGATGATCAGCGCCTATCGCCACTACTTCCTGAAAGATGGGCTGCAGGGCGTGCGGGGCGAACTGCTTGGCTACCACGACAACGGCGACCACCTGTTGCTCGATACCCGGTTCACATTTGAATACCTCGACGGTCGGACCAATCACGCGGATTCGACCAGATACATACGCATGAACGGCGAACGGCTGGTCGTGGAGATGGTGGAAAATAGAACTTTTCCCCACCACGGCACGGTCGCCCCAGAATGACCCGCAGACCAGCGGCACGGAGATAACCATGACCATTTTCCACTACGAAGTAGACGCGGACGGCGTCGCAACCATCACCTGGGACCTGCCCGGCGCCTCCATGAACGTCATGAATGCGGACGGGCTAGAGCAATTGAACGCCGCCATCGACAAGGCCCACGCTGACGAGGCCGTCAAAGGCATCATCCTGACCTCCGCCAAGAAAGACTTTGCGGGCGGCATGGATCTGAACATCCTCTCTCAGGCCCGCGCGCAGGCCGAAGCATCCGGCGGCAATCCTGCTGAGGCCATGTTCAACATGGTCATGGATATGCACGGTCTGTTGCGGAAAATCGAACTGGCTGGCATGGACTTCAAAACCAAGAAGGGCGGCAAGCCAACCGTCTGGGCCAATCCCGGCACGGCCGCTGGCATCGGGCTGGAACTTGGTCTCGCCTGCCACCACCGCATCGTCGCCGATAACCCCAAGGCCAAGATCGGCCTGCCCGAAATTCTGGTCGGCATCTTCCCCGGCGCAGGCGGCACGACCCGCCTGATCCGCATGCTGGGCCTGATGGGCGCCTCGCCGTTCCTGATGAAGGGCAAAATGCTCGCCCCCGCCAAGGTCAAAGCGCAGGGCGTGGTGAACGACGTCGTTCCGGCAGACGAATTGCTGGCAAAAGCGAAAGATTGGGTTCTGGCCGCCAAAGACGCCGACTGCGTCCAGCCATGGGATGCCAAGGGTTACAAAATGCCCGGCGGCGCGCCGTATCACCCTGCAGGCTACCAGATGTTCGCGGGCGGCGTGGCGATGGTCCACGGCAAGACCCACGGCGCCTTCCCGGCGGCGAAAGCGATGCTGTCAGCGGTCTACGAAGGCGCCTGCGTCGACTTTGACACTGCTATCCGGATTGAAGCGCGCTGGTTCACAAACATCCTGATGAACCCGTCGTCTGCGGCGATGATCCGCAGCCTGTTCCTGAACAAGGAGGCCCTCGAAAAAGGTGCCGTCCGCCCGAAAGACGTGCCCGACATGACGGTCAAAAAGGTCGGCGTCCTCGGCGCTGGCCTGATGGGCGCCGGCATCGCTTATGTCTCAGCTCGCGCGGGCATTGAGGTCGTGCTGATGGACCGGGATCAAGAGGCCGCCGACAAGGGCCTTGGCACCATCACCGGGCTGCTGGACGGTCAGATCAAACGCAAACGCATGGCCGATGCTGGCAAGGCGACGGTCCTATCCCGCGTCACCGCCACCCCGGACTACGAGGCGCTGAAAGGCTGCGACTTGATCGTTGAGGCCGTCTTCGAAGATGTCAGGGTCAAAGCGGATGTGACGAAGAAGGCCGAGGCGATGTTGGACGAAGACGCGATTTTCGCCACCAACACCTCCACCCTGCCGATCAGCGAACTGGCGAAGGCCAGCCGCAACGACAAGAACTTCATCGGCATCCACTTCTTCTCACCGGTCGACAAGATGCTGCTGGTTGAGATCATCAAAGGCGAAAACACCGGCGATCCCGCCGTCGCCAAGGCGCTCGATTTCGTCCGCCAGCTGAAGAAAACTCCGATCGTCGTGAATGACGCCCGGTTCTTCTACGCCAACCGTTGCATCATCCCCTACGGTGCCGAAGCCAACCGCATGATTGCGGAAGGGGTTGAGCCTGCGCTGATCGAAAATGCCGCCAAACAGCTGGGCTTCCCCCTCGGGCCGCTTCAGCTGGGCGACGAGACCGCCGTTGATCTGGCTGAGAAAATCATGCGTGCCACCAAGGAAGCGCTGGGCAAGGACTACCCGGAAAACCCCGGCGACGACGTGGTGCAGACCTTGTTCGACCTTGGCCGCCTCGGCAAGAAAACCAATGCGGGTTATTTCGACTATGACGAAAAGGGCAAACGCACTGGCATCTGGCCCGGCCTGAAGGAACATTTTCCAACAGCCGCCGAACAGCCCGATGTGACCGAAGTGAAGCACCGCCTGATGCTGGCGCAGGTGCTGGAGGCGGTGAAAGCGCTGGAAGAGGGCGTCTTGGAGGATGTCCGCGAAGGCGACGTCGGCGCCATCCTGGGCTGGGGCTTCGCGCCGTGGTCCGGCGGGCCGCTGTCATGGATCGACATCATGGGCACGGACGAAGTTGTCCGGATCTGTGATGCGCTAGCCCAGAAATGCGGCCCCCGTTTCAACGCGCCAGCGTTGCTGCGGGACCTGGCCGAAAAGGGTGAGAGCGTCTACGGGTGGTTCCACCCGGCGCAGGCGGCTTGAACCAAGGCTAACAAAAATACGCGGTCCCGGACTTGATCCGGGACCTCGACCGACAAAGCGCAGAGCCGAAAAGGTCGAGATCTCAGATCAATCCCTCGGTGACAAGCGGCGGGCGGGCGCCAAGCTCCCTAGATTCTTCCACCTTCTGCACAGCAATTATCGCGTGACCACGTTCCGCCACCAATGACGCGGTAATAATCGCTAGCACCCGCGCAGCCTTTCACCTTTCCCCCGGCCCCAAGGTATTATTAAGTACGCTCTTCCGGCAGAAGCATGTGCCGCTCGCTAAGCCAAGGGTTTACCTCAAGGGCCTTGCGCAACGCGGCGTGGCCAACCTCAACCCGACCCATGGTGATCAGCGTCGTTGCCCTGCCAGCGAGAGCGCCGAAATGACGGGGTTCTCGATCCAGCGCATGTTCTATGTCCGATAGCGCATTCCCGTAATCCTGACGCAAGAAGCGCACAAATGCCCTCTGATTCCATCCCTCAGCATAGTCTGGGCAATATTCGATTAGCTCACCAAGAATCCTTTCAGCGGTTTCGTAGTCGGCAAGCCTGATACGCTCTCTGCCGCTATCAAGCATGTCTTGCGCCGCCTTATCCGGCGCAGTCGTCCATATGTGCCAGAGCTGCCCTCCAATCGCGCGGCCTTGCATCTCATTTTCCGCCGCCCACAACTCCGCATGAATGCGGTCTTTTTCAGCCGGATTTTGTTGAAGGGATGGACATGCAACCGCCATGGTCGGGAATATCGCAGCGATGAATGCGATCATGGCGGCGTGTTTCAGCACGTAAATTCTTCCTCTACGCGCCCTAGACAATCTCAAGAGATCCCTTCATGTGCGGGTGGAATACACAGAAATATCTGGTCTCCATATCTTCCGTCACAATGACCTCGGCAGACTGGCCGCGGCCCAGCTCTTCAGTGTCTGACGTCGGCACCTTTGGGACAGATTTGAGGTTTTCGTAACGGAGGATTTCTGGTTCATCGCAACCTTCATGGAGTAAAGATGAACAAGAAACCCGGAACCAGCAAAGCCTCAGCTGACAAGCTTGTTAAGAAC
>CALKOT010000100.1 GCA_938092015.1 uncultured Paracoccaceae bacterium | reverse complement strand
CAAAGGAGTCCCTCGCGTGCACGTGCGTAAGAAATCGCAAGCTTTTGAGCTGACCCCCGGCCAAACCTTGCTAATCTCTATACTTGAAAAATTGAATTATCTGCGCGGTTCCATAGGTTTATGCGAAAATCACAGGCGACTAACAAGCCAATGCTGTCAGATCCGGACAAAATCTACCCCGGTCAGGTCCTGCGCATCCCGCAGGATTGATTCTAATCTCGGTCAGGCGGACGCCGCCTGACCGAACCTATACCAGTCAAAAGCCTCAAAAACTAAGCTGGGGTGACGTAGGCGCCACTTACGAATCTGCCATATCCTCAGAAAATTCACGGTTTCCGCTCTTGTAGCGGCTGAAATCTGCGCCAATGGTCCTATTTAGCAAACATGAAAAATAATACCGGTTTGGGAGGACTGCATGGCTACGGAAATGGCGACGCTCGCCGATAAGATCAGGATGGAGGAGACGCCGCTCTCCGAACGTTGGTCCTTTAACAACATTTATGAGGCGCTGAGCGACACCGCTTCGAAGCACGGCGCAAACCCAGCTTTCAGTTTCCAGATCAAATCTGGTGAGCAGGACAAGGCGGAAACGCTGTCATGGAACGACTTCCACGGACAGGTCACGCAGGCCGCGAACCTGTTCCGGTCGCTTGGTGTTGGGCCGAATGATGTCGTCGCTTACCTCATGCCAAACGCAAACGAGACAATCGTCGCGATGATCGCGGGCATGACTGCAGGCATCGTCAACCCGATCAACCCGCTGCTTGAGGCCGAACAGATCGGTCAGATCCTGGAAGAAACCAACGCTAAGGTTTTGGTCTGCCTCGCGCCGTTCCCGAAGACCGATGTCGCTGACAAGGCCGCTAAAGCGGTGAAGATGGCGCCAAGTGTGAAGACGATCCTTGAGGTCGATCTTAAGAAATACCTTGGCCCGCCATTGTCCTGGATCATTCCGCTGGTCCGGCCAAAAGTTGACCGAAGCCATGGTGTGACGGTGAAGAACTTTAACGCCGAAATGGCGAAGCAGCCTAAAACGCTGTCCTTTGCGAACGAAGACACAGCTGAAAGCATTTGCGCCTATTTCCACACCGGCGGCACGACCGGGATGCCAAAGGTCGCCCAGCACAATCAGCAGGGTGTGATGTACAATGGCTGGTTTGGGTCTGAGGTGCTGGTGACAGAGAAAGACGTTCTTCTCTGCCCGCTGCCGATGTTCCACGTCATGGGCGCTTACCCGATCGTCTGCTCAGCGATTTTTGCTGGCGCGCACGTCGTTTGCCCGACGCCGCAGGGCTATCGCGGTGAAGGCGTTTTCGACAATTTCTGGATACTGGTCGAACGCTGGGGCGTGACGTTTATGGTCACCGTCCCAACAGCCGCCGCCGCCCTGATGCAGCGCCCGATCAACGCCGATGTATCCACGCTGAAATCGGCCTTCTGCGGGTCCGCGCCACTGCCGCAAGAGCTGTTCAAGAAATTCGAAAGCTCCACCGGCGTGAGCATCCTTGAAGGTTACGGGATGACCGAGGCGACTTGTATCGTCTCAGGCAACCCATCCGCTGGGATCAAGAAAATCGGGTCAGTTGGCATTCCGTTCCCATACACGGACGTCAAAATCCTCGACTGTACTGAAGATGGTTCGATCCTGCGGGAAATGGGCACCGATGAGATCGGTGAGATTTGTGTTCTCAACCCCGGCGTCTTCCCCGGCTATACCGAGGCCAAACGGAATGAGGGTCTTTTCGCCACCGGCGGTTACCTTCGCACTGGCGACCTTGGGCGATTGGATGAAGACGGCTACCTCTGGATCACGGGCCGGGCCAAAGACCTGATCATTCGCGGTGGTCACAACATTGACCCTGCGGTGATCGAGGAAACGCTGGCAGGCCACCCGGCAGTGTCTTTCGTTGGCGCCATCGGCCAGCCCGACGCCCATGCTGGCGAGGTGCCTTGCGCTTATGTCGAACTGATGGAAGGCGCCAGCGCGACGTCAGATGAGATGATGGCCTTTGCTGCCGAGAACATCGTTGAGAAGGCCGCGGTGCCGAAATTCATCGAAGTGATGGACGAACTGCCTAAGACGGCTGTTGGCAAGGTGTTCAAGCCGGACCTGCGCAAATCGTCGATCATTCGCGTCTACAACGCAGCGTTGTCAAAGGCGGGTGTCGATGCGACCGTAGACTCTGTGGAAGACAACAAGGCGACTGGCCTGACTGCCATCGTGGCCGGCGGCGATGATGCTGCCGTCAACGACGTCCTTGGCGCATTCCCGCGCCCGTGGAGGCGCGGCTAAACACTAATCCCGACGTGTGCGAAGGGCCGGCTGAAAAGCTGGCCCTTTTGCTGTTTTCGACCATTATCCAAATACCCCCCCCCATAGTGAGATAAACTGTGCTACCTTACAACTTGTGAGAGTGGAGGTGAGTATGGTGCGCCGTGGGTTTCTGACGAGTCTGATAGATCTCGGTTTGACGACATCGGTGGGCGCCAAAGCTCAAGCGCTGTTTCGAACCGTGGTCAAAGTTGACAGTGGCGATCCCGAACAAATGCGTCGGGCGCTGAGCATAGTGCAGGAAGCCGGTCGATATCACGTCGTTCACAAAGAAAGCGCTGAGATCCGGGTTGTCGCAGTGGGCGAAGGGCTGGCTATGCTGCGGGCTGATATCTCACCCGTGGCTGATCGCGTAATATTCATTTCACGCAGTCTACCGATTGTCAGTTGGTACGTGGCCGCTGAAGATGTCGCCGCCGCCACCGCTGCAAGCAACGCGGCGCCACCGCTTATCAATGGTGTTGTGACGATGGAAAATGGCCGGGTTGAGGCGGAACGCCCTCAGGTGCAGGGGTGGTCACTGATCACCCCTTGATCAGACATTGAATTTTGTCTGCGCTTCGACGTGCAACAGATCGCTGGCGGTCTCGATCCGATGTTCCAGCTCACCCATGAAGTCATCTTTGGATGATCCAGGTTCAATCGGGTCCAGAAATTCCACCACCGCCACGCCGGGACGCCGGATCAAACCGGTGCGTGGCCAGAACAGGCCAGTGTTTACCGCAGCTGGCGTGCACGGCGCATCATACGTTCTATAGATCGCATATACGCCTTCCTTGTAGCGCGCTTTGACCCCCGGCAGTACCCGTGTGCCTTGTGGGTAGATCACAAATTGCCCGGGCTCTGACTTGTTGGCGGCGATCCGCGCCATCATGTCCTGAAACGATTCAGCGCCTTTGCCGCGTGAGACTGTCGTGGCCCCTGTGCGCAGGGCATAGATGCCAAGGATCGGCACCCACACCAACGAGCGTTTGAAGATGAATTTTGGCTGCGGCAGCGATTTCACCAGGATCAACACATCCAAAAAACACTGATGTTTTGAGGCGACCATTGCATGGCCGGTGGGCGGCGTTCCCCTGACTTCGTATGTCAGGCCGCACATTACACGCAGGCTCCAGAACACCAGGTCTAGGTATTTGTCGATGACCCAATAAGCCCCGGCGCGGGACCAGATCGCGCAGGGCAGACCAATGGTCCCGATGACCATCATCATCCCATACATCCAGATCTGGAAAATGGCGGATCGGATCATTTGCATCTAATTAGCGTTCCGCAAGACGAAATAACTGGCTGCTTTGGTCGCCAACAGGGCGGCGAAGGCACACACGATTGGGGTAGCGATCACCAGCCACCATGTCGGCCCCTGACCAAAGTTCGCGCCCGCGGTCAGCAATTCCGATGACGTGATCTGAGGCATTCGCGACATGGCAAGGATGCCAATCGCAGACCCAAAAATACCACCGATTGCGGCGCGCAGCGCAAACTGCCGCTCAAACGCGCTTGAGATGAATCTGTCGTCAGCACCGATCAGGCGCAGGGTCCGCACAACACCTTCGCCAGACCAGAGGGTCGCTACGGCGGCGACGCCAACCATTGCGCCCAGTACGATAATCGACAGAGCGACCCCGATAATTGTCAGCCGTCTCAGGCCTTTCGCCGCATCTATCAGCGGCGCGCGCCATTCGCCGTGATCGTCGTAAACCGCGCCAGGCGCGACAAGATCAAGTTGGCGCTGCACATCCTCCACATCGGGGCCGGTCCCTTCGATGGTTACGTCAATCAACGCCGGAAGGGGCAGGGCGCCGACATCGGCCTGCTGTCCCAGCCAGGGGGCGAGCAATTCCTGCAACTCTGACTCGCTGAGTAGGCGTGCAGATGCGACGCCCGGCGCGATCTGCAACGCGGAAAGGGCGGCTTTGCCAAGACTGTCAATCTCATCTGGGTCAGCGGAAATTCGAACTGTTGCGCTTTGCGCCAATTCGCCGGCCCACTGGCCCGCGACGCGGTCAGCCACGACGCCGGATTCAAATGCAATCACCGCAAGAAACGACATCGCGAGCGCGACCAACGTGATAAGCCCGCCAATAACGCCGCTGCGAGGGGCGATAGGTGTTTCCTCTGGCGCGAAAACCTCTTTGACAGCGCGAAACGGGTTCATCAGAGAGGTGCCCCAGATCGTTCGATCCGCCCTTTGTCGATACGCAGAACATAAGCCTTCCGCCCGGCGGCAGCGCGCATCAGGTTCATGTCATGCGTTGCGATCAGTACCGTTTTGCCCAGCTTGTTCAATTCTACGAACAACTGCATGATCCGCTCAGCCGCCGCCGCATCGACATTGCCGGTTGGCTCATCCGCAATCACTACTTCGGGCGAATTCACCACGGATCGTGCAATGGCGGCGCGTTGGCGTTCGCCCGACGATAGCTCAGGCGGTTTTGCATCCAGCCTGTGCCCAAGACCAACCCAAGCGGCCAGTTCACGTAGATCCTGCATCAGGGAATTGGTTTTCTGACCGGCGATGCGCAGTGGAAGGGCGATGTTTTCAAGCACGGTCATATGATCCAGCAGATCACAATCCTGCAAAACCACACCCATGCGCTGGCGCACCTCAGCTGCTTCGCGTCGGTTGATCAGTTCCGAATCCCGGCCAAACACGCGCACAGTTCCGGTCGAAGGGCGCAAGGTCAGATACAAAAGGCGCATCAGTGTGCTTTTTCCCGCGCCCGAAGGTCCCGTCAGGAAATGCATTGATCCAGGGTCCAACCGCAGCGAAACATTGTTCAGAACAGGTCTGTCGCCGTAACTGAAACTCGCGCTCTGTAACTCAAACAAGACCCACGCCTTTCCCCTTGGAAATCATGGGCGAGAATTGCAGAAGGCGGGCGGCGGCACAACGTCATTTCCGCCGTCTTTACCTATCGAGGCAAGAAACTTGGCGATGAAGCGAGAACCCGCTATACAACCCGCGTGGGAGGGCTGCGTGCAGCCGTGTAGAGGGTGATTGTGGAGTGGATCATGAGATTGACCTGTCCGTCATGTGCGTCTGAATACGATGTGGATGCCGCCGCCATCGGCGCTCGCGGCAGAATGGTACGTTGCGCCAACTGCGAAGCCGAATGGTTCCAGTCCGCAGCCAATGGAGACGCCGCCGCGCCACCGCCGCCCGCGCCACCAGCCGCGCCAGAAATGGCGCCGATGCCCGAACCTCAGGCAGCCCAACCAGAAGCGCCTGTTGCGCCGGAACCTGAAGTCACCGTCACCGAGGCGCCTGAATTTGACCCGGCCCCGCCGGTGTTCGCCGATCCTGAACCTGTGGTCCAGGAAGGGTTTGAAGAGCGGGGCAACGACCTCTCGCCACCAGCCCGGATGTCCGCCGATAATGTTGAGCGGATCTATTACGACGTAGAGCCGGCCGCAGTACCCCGGTTTGAAGAAACCGATGTGGTTGAAGAAACCCGCGTTAGCCGTCGCAAGGAAGAAAGCCGTGAGGATCTTGCGGCCTCTCTCAGAGAGCTGGACGAAGATCAGCAGGGCCGCTCTGGCGGGGCGTTTCTTGCTGGTTTCTCGACCATTGCCGTTATGGCCGTGATTCTGATCGCAGTGTACGTCAAAGCGCCCGACCTGGCGAAACTGGTGCCTGCAATGGAGGGTCCACTTGCCGGGTACACTGATATCGTCAATCAGGGGCGCTTCGCATTGGCTGAGGCGACGCAATAAACCCACTTAATTGACGAGGCCTTTTTGAGTGCCATAAAATTGCCAACCCGCCGCGCCGTGCTCGCGACGGCGTCGGCCTGTGCAGCTGGGTCCGCGTTTGCACGGCAGTGGTCCGGGGCGTTGCTTTTCGCTCAGATGAAAGCGGAACTGTCGTCCGATGCTTTGGCGGTGATCGCTAAGCGGGCGAAAGCTGCCACACACTTTGATCCTGCCCGGGCGGCTGAAGATTTCGCCGACGATCGTGTTTATGTCGTAGGGGGCGTGACGTTGGCCGTTGAGGACCTCGCGGCCATTTCTCTTCGACACGACTTGTCTGCATGACATTCCTGTCCGCTAACGAGCTTGATGATGGCGCTGTGCTGGAGGCAGACGTTGTTGTTGTCGGGTCTGGCGCCGCTGGTCTGTCATTGGCGCGAAAACTGGGCCAGCAAGGCGAAAAAGTGCTTTTGGTCGAAGCTGGTGATCTTACGCTCGACGGGGCGACACAGGGACTTTACCGCGGTGAACAGCTCGGCGTTGAGTATTATGACCTCTCAGCGTTTAGGCTAAGGTATTACGGCGGGACCACGAACCATTGGTCGGGCTTTTGTCAGCGAAATGATCGTATCGATTATGAAGGGCGTCTAGAACTGGATCTGCCAAAATGGCCAGTCGATGATACAGAGCTTGATCCCTACATCACAGACGCGGCCAAACTTCTCGGTTTGTCCGGAGCGCCGACTGATCCCGAGGCCGCACTTAAAACCCGCAACCTTCCTGTGCAGGATTTGCTGGACAGTCGATCAAGCATTCTTCGTTCAAAAATCTTCCAGTTTTCATTTGACCGCAGGCTTGGTCCCCGGTTTTCCGACGGCCTCAAACAATCGAAAAACATCGATGTCGTCCTCAACCTGAACGCCAGATCGATTGAGCTGTCAGAGGATGGCGGAAGCGTACGTCATGTCAGCTGCGCGACGATGTCTGGTAAGCGAGTTACGATAAAAGGCCGTTTCATTGCGCTTTGCTGCCATGCGATTGAGAACGCCAGACTTTTGCTGAATTCTGACAGCGTTCATCCGGAAGGCGTCGGCAATGCTTCAAGTCATGTCGGTCGGAACTTTATGGAGCACCCGCATCTGTTCAGTTCGCTTTTCTTTCCGACTAGCGCGTTTCCGGTCATCTATGACCGCAAGTTTCTTGCTGCGCGCGGGCAGAATCTGAACCTCAGCATGACAGATGATACGCTGCGGCGTGAGCGGCTTTTGCATTATTACTGTCGGTTCAATCCCGTTTTTGTCGATCAAGACGCGGATGACGCGTTATCCAGCCTTAAGGGCGACCCGTGGCGTGCGGGGGACATGGCATTTTTGCAGGATGTCGCAGAGGTGGTTTCCGGGCTGGGCGGCATTGTCCAACGCGCCGCCATGCGGCGTGGTTTCTGGAATGCCACCGCACCGGTCTATCGCCTTGAACACCGGATCGAGCAATCGCCTAACCCGAACGGCTGTATCGTTCTTTCTGATAAACACGACAGGCTTGGCGACCGCATCGCGGACCTCGATTGGCAATTTTCGGATCATGATGTCGATACGTTTGAACGTGGCCAGCGTTTGATTGCAAAGGAGCTGGCCGCACTTGGAATGGGGCGGGTTGCGTTGGAGCCTATTGATCGTTCGCGTGTCGAAGCGGAGGCTAAGGGCCACTACCATCACATTGGCCTGACGCGGATGAGTGATGATCTGGCTAGCGGTGTTGTGGACCGCCATTGCAAGGTACACGGCGTCGACAACCTTTACATTGGCGGCAGTTCGATCTTTCCCACCGCTGGATACTCAGGTCCGACAATGATGATCATGGGTTTTGCGCTGCGCCTTGCGGATCATTTGTCCGAACGGTTGAACGCATGACCGGCATGGAAAGATTTGCGGGCGTGATGGTGATTATATGTCCGCCAGTAGGTATCCTGATCCGCCATGGCATGGGGGTTCGTTTTCTGATCTCTGCTGCGCTGACGGTCGCCGCAGTCGCAGTTTTTATGTTTGTATCTGGCGCTGTCGGCTTGATGCTCTACCTCGCGGCTTCAGGCCTCGCGGTGCTTTGGGTGCCAATTCTTGGCGGCATCTCTGGTCGGATCATCAGCCTTGGCGCCTTAATGAGCTGCTGGATCTTTGCGGCCTATGTTTTGTCGCTGCACGACAATGCGTCAGACTTTGACATCGCTTCACATCCAGACCGGGCGTTGAGCGGCTGCACAGCGTGTCATTCACTTCAGGCCAAGTCGCCGCCCGATGCGATTGCGCCTTCGCTTGCCGGTGTTGTTGGCCGGGCCGCCGGGACCCTTCCCGGTTTCGAATATTTGGACGCCCTGGCGAATGCAGGGTTTCGTTGGACCGAAGACAGGCTTGTCGCTTTTCTCATCGATCCCGAAGGGTTTGTTCCCGGCACCGCCATGGTGCGGAGCGGTAATGATGAAGCCACCGCAAAACAGCTGGTCGAGGCGCTTAAAGCGCTGAAATAAATCCTGCTGCAAAGCTGGTTGCACGACTACCTGTCGCCAAATGAGGTCATGCGGCAAAGTGGCATGCACTTATGGGGCTTGCGATTCATTTCAGACCAGCATATCAGCACATCCGTCGGAGCGTAGCGCAGCCTGGTAGCGCATCTGGTTTGGGACCAGAGGGTCGTAGGTTCGAATCCTACCGCTCCGACCAGTTCCCTTGAATTTGGCGATGTTTTGGCGAAGGCGATGCGTGCACCGCATACCAGAATGCGTCTGCGATGGGTTCTCGCAGTGATTGAAGTTTATATATGACGTTTACGTCAACGTTATGAGAGTGTTCGCCATGTCTGATGAGTTTACAGCAGATCCTCGCGTAGAACCGTCCGCCCGTATGGCGGAATCGTCCGTCTATTCCGGCCTTGCCAAGTTGTTTGAGATTAACAGCGCCGCTACCGTCGATGTGGCGGAACGGATCATCCGGCAAGTCGCTGGCTATACGGCCGACATGGCGCTTCTGGATGGATCTTCTGAGTTTCGCGATCTGGAGATCGCCAGCCTGAAGCGCCAACAGTCGGACACGGCCAGCCTGATCGCGCATCTCGAAGCGGAAAACTGGGTCCAAAAAACCGCCTGACCCCGCGCGAGGGCGGGGTAAGCTTGCCAAGCCGCAGGCCTCGCCGTTAGCGTCGGGCGATGAACTGGCCCGCAAATACCCCGCAGTCACCCGATGACGTCGCCGCTGGCATCGTCGTCGCTGAAGATTTTGAACGGTTTGAACAGCGCAATGATGTGTTCACTCGAGCGTTCTGGGATGAACGCATACGGTCAAAGCAGACAGACGAATTCTTCAATTCATACCGGATGGAAGCCGCGCCAAGGCGTGGGGAAGGGTTCAACCAGCGTGATTTTGCACTGCGCAACGCAAGTTGGCTGATATCTGACATCATCTCTGACCGGGGTGGCGATGAAGGAAAGCGCGAAGGCTTTCAGGCCTCCATCGGTCACGACACACCCGTCGCGCCGGATCAGGTCGAAGTCGATGACCCCGCCGCGCAGTCGGCTGAGATCAAACGTATTGCGAAATTCTTTGGCGCCGAACTTTGCGGCATCACCGCCTATGATCAACGCTGGACCTACGCCACCCGCGTCGACACCCGCGATATGTCCGCCGCGCCAAATGATGTTGAGGCAACGTCCGTCATCGTGCTTGGCCATCAGATGGACGCGGATCTGACCCAGACTTACCCCAGCGCACTGGCAGGCGCGGCCACAGGGCGGGAATACAGCCACGAGGCGTCCATCGTCATGCAGGTCGCCGCCTATATTCGCAATCTGGGGTACGAGGCGACGGCGTCGATGAACGACACTGGGCTGGTCATCCCTTACGCTCTGCAAGCGGGCCTGGGCGAGTACGCCCGTAATCAGCTGGTCATCACGCCGGAATTCGGCCCGCGCCTACGCTTTTCCAAGATCTACACGACCATTCCATTGCAGCACGATACGCCAAAAAAGTATGGCGTTGCGGAGGTCTGCAATATCTGCACCCGCTGCGCAGACGCCTGTCCGGTCAAGGCGCTGCCGTTTGATGCGCCGAAAGCGGGCGGGAACCAATCTTCCATCAAAGGCGTCGTCAAATGGACATCAGACGCCGAAAAATGTTTCGGCTATTGGGCGAAGCTTGCCTCTGACTGTGCGATTTGCATGCGGGTGTGTCCGTTTAACCGCGACTATTCCAAAGCCTCAAACCGTTGGTGGTTGAAGTTGGCGCTGTCACCCTTCAGAAAACTCGCGCTGTGGCTGGATGACAAATCTGAGCGGGCCAAACGCAAGAAACCCCGCGATTGGTGGGCAGGAGAGACGAAATGACCAGAACCGCTGAATGGTGCATCGATTATGTCTCACCCTATCCATATCTTCAGATGCCGGGGTTTGCGGATCTGCCGAATGATGTGGAGATCAAACCCGTCCCAGTCCTTTTCGCTGGTCTTCTCGGGCATTGGGGTCAGTTGGGCCCGGCTGAAATTCCGGCAAAAAAGCTCCACACCTTTCACTATTCCCGGTGGTTGGCTGATAAGCGTGGGCTGAGGTTGGCTGGCCCGGCCCGTCATCCATTCAATCCTCTGGCATTGTTGCGCCTGACCATTGCGCTGGGGGCGACACTGGACGTCGTTCGCACGATTTATGACCACACATGGGCGGATGGCGGCGATGGTCAGTCGGATGAAAGTCTAGCAGCGTTGGCGGACAAATTGGGGGTGGACGACGTGCGAGCGCTGGTCTCAACCGATGAGGTTAAGGCCCAGCTGCGCGCCAACACCGATCGCATGATCGCGGCAGGCGTTTATGGCGTGCCGACACTGGTTATGGACGGACATCTGTTCTGGGGCGACGACAGCATGCCGATGTTCCGCGAATATCTGGATAACCCGACAATGTTCAAAGATGATCGATTTGCGCGCGCCAATACGATCGAAGTGGCATCAGGGCGTCCGGGCAAGGACTGGCATCTGAAAAGGTAGGTCACCGCGGACAGATCTCTGGCACTTATGGCGAATTTTGGCTTTGGCGCCGCTTTGGTGGCGCGCTGGTCTATTTCAGTTTTATTGATGACGACGATGGCGGTGAAGATGAAATCGTTGAGGACACAGACACCGAAACGGCAGAAGATCCGACGCCTGATGAAGATATCGTTCTGATCGAGGATCTGATCACATCTGCGCCGACCATGGATGAGGACGCTTCGCCCGACGTTCTTTCCTCTCTTACCACGTCGGAAACAATTACGGGCGGTGAAGGCGAAGACACGCTGGATGGCAGTGGCGAAACTTTGCCCCGGTCTTATGATGGCGGTGCGGGCGACGACTTTAATCTGGCTGCCAAGGTGGCGGATGCTGCTGAAGGCGGCGATGGCAGCGACACGATCAGGCCTGCCGCTGGCGATGATCTGTCTTATGGCGGGGCAGGCGATGATGTCATCGCCGATGGCTTTGGCAGGGACATCATTTATGGCGGCGAAGGCGCCGACAGCCTGTCCGGCGGCGCGGATGGCGACTTTCTTCAAGGCGGCGTGGGCGCTGACACGCTGATTGGCAGTGGCGGATCGGATTATCTTGCAGGCGGCTCCGACAATGACGTCATCGATGGCCGCGCCGATCAGGGTGACGGCCCGAAAGATGACGGCGTTGACAGTCTGTTTGGCGGCACTGGGAATGATCAGCTGTTCCTTGACAATGCCGATCAGGCCGAAGGTGGCGAAGGCGCTGATCTGTTCACGATTGATGAGGTTGCAGCAGGCGATGGCGCCGTCATAATCACCGATTTCGACCCGGCGACGGACGAAATCGCCATCGAATATACAGGCGGAGCAGACGCTGAAATCCCGACCCTTGGCATCAACGAGCTTGACGATGGATCAGGGTCTCAGATCTCGTTCAATGATCAGCCGATTGCGACCGTCGCGGGTGTCGAAAATTTTGATGCTTCAAACGTTACGCTCATTGATAAGGCTGAGGAAGACAGTGTTTCATAGATGTCTGTCAGGCTGCCGAAGGCCTAAATACACGGCGCCCTTCAGCGCGTCATGAGCGGGTGATGCGATAATGCAGAGCTTCCCCCTGACAATAACCTCGATAGGGTCACTCAGCTCCAATTGATTAACAAAGTATGGATATCGTTTAAATTCAGTAAGTTGTCACAGGTTTCACGCGTGAAACCCTGACTGGTCTCACACTTCAATCAACCTCCAGTCGCCGCTACACCCCGTTCGCGATACGGCGTCCGACCAAAATGGTTCCGATAGCATTTGGAAAAGTGGGATGGGGACGTGAACCCGCAGGCCAGCGCCACGTTGATCACCGTCATATCGGTCTGCAGAAGAAGATTGCGCGCCCGCTGTAACCGAAGCCCCATATAGTAGCGCTTCGGCGACCGGTTCAGATAGCGCCTGAACAATCGCTCAAGCTGGCGGGTCGACATGCCGACCTGACGGGCAAGCTCTGAGGGGCTGATAGGCTCCTCAATATTCTCTTCCATCATGTGGATCACGGTGGTCAGTTTCGGGTGCCGCACGCCGACGCGGGCAGGGACCGACAAGCGCTGTTCGTCATCTTCAGACCGGACGGGCGTCAGCACCAGCTGATCGACGACCAGCGCGGTCAGATCGCGGCCATGGTCGGTGGTGATCGCGTGAAGCATCATATCCGCCGCCGCCGTTCCACCAGCACAGGTCCAGCGGGCGCCATCACGCTCAAACAGATGATTGGTCAGCTCGATCTCGGGGAATTCTTCACGCAGGCTTTCGCGGTTCTCCCAGTGGATCGTACATTTCTTATCGTCCAGCAGCCCGGCTTTCACCAGAGCATAAGTCCCGGTGCAGAGGGCGCCCAAGGATACGCCGCGCCGCGATTGCTTGCGGATCCAGGACAGCACTCCCGGTGTCGTCGCCTGCTTCACATCCACGCCGCCGCAGACAATGATCATTGCATCACGATCAACGTCAGCCAAAGGCGCATCAGGCAGCAGCCGCGTGCCATTGGAACAGCGCACGGCCTCACCATTTTCGGACGCCAGGCTCCAATCATATAGTGTGTTGTCAGCCATCCGATTAGCAACGCGCAGCGGTTCTATCGCCGATGCGAATGCGATCATCGAAAACTTGTCGATGAGGAGGAAGACAAACTCCTTCACTTCTTTAGTCGCCGCTTGCGCCATACAGGGTGTCCAGAACCAAAAACGTCACTTTCGCTAGTTCATCATTTCGATAATGCCGGTCAAGCGGGAAATCAGCTGAACTGCGCTGGAAATCACTGGACGGCTGGCGTAGGTGGGTTCGGTTACACAATTAGCGAGAAACGGAGACATACGATGACCTCGCCTTGGAGCAAGTCTAGCTGGCGGAACCACACAGCCCTGCAGATGCCGGATTATCCGGATCATGCGGCGCTGGAGGCTGTTGAAGCGAAGCTCGCCACATATCCACCGCTGGTTTTTGCAGGTGAGTGTCGGTCGTTGAAAAGTCGACTCGCAGAGGTCTCACGCGGTGAGGCGTTTCTGCTGCAAGGCGGTGATTGCGCCGAAAGCTTTGCGGAGTTCTCAGGCGATAGCATCCGCGACACGTTCCGCGTTCTCTTGCAGATGGCGGTCGTTCTGACGTTTGCTGCGAAGAAGCCTGTCGTAAAGGTTGGCCGCGTCGCCGGTCAGTTCGCCAAGCCACGGTCGTCGTCTATGGAGACGATTGATGGGGTTGAGCTGCCCTCCTACAAGGGCGACATCATCAACGACATCGATTTTACAGCGAAATCCCGCGTTCCAGATCCTGACCGGATGTTGCAGGGCTACACCCAGTCCGCCGCATCCCTGAATCTTCTGCGCGCTTTCGCACAGGGCGGTTTTGCAGATCTGCAGCGAGTGGCGTCATGGAACCTTGGCTTCGCCAAGGGCTCTCCCACCGCGGATCGTTACATGCGGCTGGCTGAGCAAATCTCTGCGTCGTTGGAATTCGTCGACGCCTGCGGTGTGAACCCAAACAACTCAGCCAAAATGCGCGGTGTGGATTTTTACACCAGCCATGAAGCTTTGTTGCTGCAGTATGAAGAAGCGCTGACCCGCGTTGACCGGTCCACCGGCGACACGGTTGCAGGCTCTGGCCACATGATCTGGATTGGCGATCGCACCCGTCAACCCGATGGCGCACATGTAGAGTTTTGCCGGGGCGTATCGAACCCGCTGGGCTTCAAATGCGGCCCGTCACTGACCGAAGACGATCTGATGCAGCTGATCGATGCTCTCAACCCAGAAGACGAAGCTGGCCGCATAACGCTGATCTGCCGCTTTGGAGCGGGCAATGTGGCCGAACACCTGCCGCGCCTGATCCGCAGGGTTCAGCGCGAAGGTCGCAACGTCGTCTGGTCTTGTGATCCGATGCACGGCAACACGATCAAAGCGGATTCGGGCTATAAAACCCGGCCATTCGACAAGGTGCTGCAAGAGGTCCGTGAGTTCTTTGACATTCACGAAGCCGAAGGCGCCTACGCTGGTGGCGTGCATTTCGAGATGACCGGCAAGGACGTGACTGAATGCCTCGGTGGCATGCACGGCCTGGCGTCTGCGGATCTGTCTTCCCGCTACCATACTGTCTGTGACCCTCGCCTGAACGCCAGCCAGGCGTTGGAGCTTGCCTTCCTTCTGGCGGAAGAACTGGAAAAATCCGTTCCGGAAAGCCAGGCGGAAGCGGTCTGAATTGACCCACGTCCTAGTCCTGACATCCGCCGGCCCCCTTGGGGCCGATGAGATTAAGCTTGCACAAGTTGCCTTGGCGGCTGCGGCGACAAAAGCTCAGGCGACCCGACGACTTGCCGACAAAGCAGCAGAGATCAGTTTTGTGGGCGACGTCGATGCTGTTTTGCCAGCTGTTCGCACTGCATTGGGGTCTGCGCCGATCGACGCCAATGTCGTTCCCGCTGAGAACCGACAAAAGCGCCTACTGATTTCCGACATGGACAGCACAATCATTCCTGTGGAGTGCATCGACGAAATTGCTGATTTCGCAGGGGTGAAAGATCGTGTTTCGGCGATCACAGAACGCGCGATGCAGGGTGAGCTGGACTTTGATGGTGCGCTCAGAGAACGTGTTGGTCTGCTGAAAGGCCTGTCTGTTGAGGCATTGGAGCGAACTTATGTGGAACGGATCAGCCTGAACCCAGGCGCTGGTCAGCTGGTAGCGGAAATGAAACAGGCTGGCGCGCTTACCTCGCTGGTGTCCGGCGGGTTCACCTACTTCACTGAACGTGTCGCGGCGGCGGTGGGGTTCGATCGTCATCAAGCCAATACGCTTCTTATCGAGAGCGATGTCTTAACCGGCGGTGTGGCGGAGCCTATCCTAGGGCGAGAGGCGAAGCTGATCGCTCTGCAGGACCTGACTGCTGAGATTGACGCCACGCCCAATGACGCTGTTGCGGTGGGAGATGGCGCTAACGATCTGGCGATGATTGAGGCCGCCGGCCTTGGAATAGCCTATCGCGCCAAGCCAGCGGTTGCAGCAAAAGCAGACGCGAGACTGGACCATAGTGATCTTTCAGCGATTCTTCGCCTGCAGGGTATCGCCGAGCTGGGCCGCTAAGGATTTGCAGCGCTGCGTGATTTGCACGCTGTGCGTGTGCATTGAAAAGCTTCAACTTTAACTTTTGGGCCTCGCAGTTTCTGGGGACCCTAAAACCGCGAATGGCGTAATTTCCGAAAATTTCGCATTCTTTAAGGGTATTAACTAACCATTAACACTCGCTGAAGGAGTATGACCATGCAAGATTGGGTCGCGACCACGCTGCGTTCAGTGCAGCTTTTCGCCGTCGAAAACGGGTTCGACGATCTCGCCAACGAGATGGATGTCGCCATCCTAGTCGCTGCACAAGAACAACATAAGCGCATTAAGGCGCAATTGGAGGGTGCGAATGTCAGACGGTCTGAGCGCGATAGTGGAGAAGTTGTTCAGTACGCCAGACCTGCCTGGGCTGGGCGAGGTAATTGACGCAATTCGGGACGCGTATAGCGTTGATCACGTTTGCTATCACGCAATTAGTCTAGGCCTTGATGCGCCTGTTTTGTGCGAATCTATTGGCAGCGGCATGAATGATTCCGGTGGCGTCTGGCGCAGAGAAGGTCGGCAGTTAGGCGCATTCAGTTATTCACACGAATGGATTGGTCGGTATCTGGAGGCAAGATACGATCTTGTAGATCCTGTTGTCACAGGATCGCTCGGCGCCTTCGCTGCAATCGACTGGGCAGATCTCGACTGGTCGAGTGCACCGTTAAAGAGGTTCATGCATGAGGCGACCGATTTTGGCATCGGCAATCATGGTTTTACGGTCCCGGTACGTGGGCCGAATGGTCAGTTCGCAATGTTCACAGTGAACAAGGCTTGCTCTCAATCGGAATGGGAAAGCCTGCTCGCCTCGCATAGGTCTGACTTCACGATGATTGCACACCATGTGCACCAACAGGCGCTGGCGTTCGCAGCGAATGGAGAACAGCTGATGGCGGGCATGCCTTTACGATCGCTTTCAGCCCGCGAAAGAGACGCAATTGGCCTGATCGCGGACGGGATGAGCCGCGGGCAAGCTTCAGACAAATTAGGGATCTCAGAAAACACGTTTCGGGTTTACATCGACAGTGCACGCCACAAGCTAGGGGCGCTGAACATTCCACACGCGGTAGCAATTGCGGCCTATAGAGGAGTAATTACCCCGCAGTGAACTAATTAGACTCGCTTAAAGTAAAAATTTACCGACCTGCTGTACAACGCGCCCATCAATCGATGGAGTGTGCGATGCCTTTTACCCTATTTTATTGCGAAGATCTGGCAGATTACCCAACCCTTGGCGATCAGATGCTGCGCGACCGCGGATCGCAATTCAAGGATACTCTTGGTTGGGATCTGATAACTGATGAGCTTGGGCGTGAGCGGGATGAATACGACAACATGAATTCCCTCTATACAACCGTCACTGATGAAGAGGGGCAGCACATCGCATCTTCTCGGGTTATGCCGACGACCGGCCAGAATATGACTTCGGATCATTTCAGCCATCTTACTGGCGGAGTCGCTGTATCTTCACCAAAAATTTGGGAAACGACTCGGTTCTTCGTTGCACAGAAAGATCAACGCGGCGCTGCGTCTGCGCTTATGTGGGCGGGCAGCAGAATGGCGTTGGATTCTGGTGTTGAGTTCTACCTTAGCATCACGGGCGCACATCTCCTCCGTGTGTTTACGGTGTGCGGATGGCGGCCAGAGGTGATTGGGCGTTCTGGCGAGGGCGAGAATGAGATTTGCGCCTGCTTGTGGGAAGTTACCCCAAAAGTATTAGCGCGATTGGCCCGCCTGGCTGGAATTGACCCCGCTGAGCATGATCTCAGGTTTCACAATCCGGCGCCAACTCGCGCTATGGTCAGGGATGGTGGCGCAGAACATTCGGTGAAAGCGGCGGCCTAAAAGTCGTCTCGCATTAAGCAAGCGTTACAGCTTTTAGCGGGTTCGTGATTGGACCATGGCGTGGTGGGCTTCTATCTCACAAGTGATAAAAGAGGAGACTGCGCATGAACGTGATCCGTAAACCCAGCTGGTTTATTCCGGAACGGGAGGCGACATCCGAAGCCGCCTTCATGAATCGCCGCTCGCTTTTGGCCGCTATGGGCCTGGGCGCGGTCGCCGCTTCCACCCCTCGGGCCTATGCGGCTGCTCCCTTTGCTGATGCGGCTACGCATCCAAACTACCGCGATGCAGGGCGCAAGATCACGCCTGAGACGATAAATGCGACGTACAATAACTTTTACGAGTTCGGCTCTCACAAGCAGATCTTGCAAGAGGCGCAGTCGTTGAAGACTGATGGGTGGACTGTCACGCTGGATGGCCTTGTCGAACAGGAAATGAAACTTTCGACCGATGATCTGATCGCCAAGATGGGTCTGGAAGAGCGTGTCTATCGCCACCGCTGTGTCGAAGCGTGGTCTATGGTCGTTCCGTGGGTCGGGTTTTCACTGTCAAAGCTGGTGGCCTTGGCGTCTCCGCTTTCAAACGCGAAATACGTGCGATTTGAGACTTTTTTGGATGATGAAATGGCGCGTGGCCAGCGCCAGCATTGGTATCCTTGGCCATACGTCGAAAGCGTAACCATTGAAGAGGCGTCGAATGATCTGCCCTTCATGGTGATGGGCGCCTATGGTCAGGTCCTCCACAAACAGTTTGGCGCGCCGATCAGGTTGCACCTGCCATGGAAGTACGGGTTCAAGTCGATCAAATCGATCACCCGGATTAGCTTTGTTGAAGAACGCCCCAAAGGGTTCTGGGAAGAACTCCAAGCCAAGGAGTATGGCTTTTGGGCGAATGTGAACCCAGAGGTCGATCACCCCAGGTGGGCCCAGGCGACTGAACGTGATCTCGAAACCGGCGAACGCATCCCTACCCAACTGTTTAATGGGTACGGGGCAGAGGTCGCATCTTTGTATACTGGCAAAGACGAAGAGTTCGGCGACCGCCTCTGGCGTTAGACCGAGCTGAACAAGAACTTTGAGCGGGGCTGCTGTCGGACGGTCCCGTCTTTCAAAACGCAGTTTGCGAAGAAACCCCGCCTAATTGGCAAGGCCCAGGGCGCTTTTTGCTAGGGTCATGCCCACTAGCAGCAGTTAGGCTTCAGGCCTTAGGACGGGAGAACGACATCTTCTGCCCCGCCAACGCCTCTGCCGGGCCAGTCTATGCGTAGGCGAGCAATGCAGGTTCACGGTCGGACATAGTGATCCGATGCTGATGACCGGGCGGGTTGAAGATCAGGCTGCCAGACGCGAAGACACCTTGGTGGTTCTCCGACACTGCGCCGGACAGGCATATATAGCTTTCAGTGATGTCGTTATGGGCATGTGCCGGATAGGTCGTGCCAGGGGCGAACAAGACAAGGCCCAGGATCGTCTCATTCGTGACGACTGGACCGGACGGGCCCGTAAACTCAGCATAGGTGTAGTTCTTCTGAAGGCCCTTTGGCATCCGATCATATCCGTACCGCCAGCTCAGCTGCGGCGCGATAGAGGCGATTGTGTCGATCAGGCTGCCATGGCGTTCCCGCCTGCCTTGATCCAGCGCGCGGCGAAGGTGGACCGTGACCGGCTTCTGTTCTGGCGGGTCAAACACTAGTGGCGGGGATGCCTTAATGATCCTCGATATCGCTTTACGCGTTGTTCGTTGGTGCGAATGCACCTTTGAACTGCCGCCAGATGGCGACGCTCGATAGAAATCGTACACCTCACGAAGAAGGTAGACCCAGTCAGGGCGATCTTTCAGGCGGAGGTTTTCATTCATGAACCTGAAGGTGCCAGTCGTTTGGCCATTGTGCGACGGAACAGATTGACGTGTCGTTACTTAGACCCGCTTGCCTGTCAGGCTAGCAAAGTAGCCAGTCGTCTGTGATTTTCACCCTAACGAGTCAAATTTCGTTCGCGATCGGCATCGTGCTCAGATTGAGGCTTCCAGTTTTCAGTTCTGATTGACAAGGCAGGCCAGTAAACAGAGGCACAGAAGCCTGAGCCACCTTGCCAG
>CALKOT010000099.1 GCA_938092015.1 uncultured Paracoccaceae bacterium | reverse complement strand
GCATCACGAACCTCAATGTTCAATCTCAACAATGGGATCGAACCACATCGGAGTCAGCAAAGGAGTCCCTCGCGTGCACGTGCGTAAGAAATCGCAAGCTTTTGAGCTGACCCCCGGCCAAACCTTGCAAATCTCTATACTTGAAAAATTGAATTATCTGCGCGGTTCCAGAAGCTTATGCGAAAATCACAGGCGACCAGGTAGAGCGTCAGGAATAGAACCGGATACATCCCAACCCAAGTCGATAGCCGCCGGATCTTCTGTAACGCGTTAAACGCGCCCGACCCTACGTACCGCCAGAAGGTCTTCGCCATCAGGATGTATATCCGCCACATTGGCATTCGCATCCACGATCGCGCGATGTCGTCCCAGCGCAGCATCGTAACCTCTGCCGAAGACACCTGATCGCCATCGCGCAGCTCTGCATGCCAAGTCGCGGCAGAGGCGCCCTTTTCATACTCAAGCGAAGAGACATCTATCTCATACCCTTATATTTCGGCCTGCTTCTTCGCCTCGTCACGATAAAGGTTGTAGTAACGCCGCGGCCCCTGCGGATCATAGCCTGAGATGTAATAGACCCGCCGCCGCCGCACGGTCTGCGGGGCGCTGATCTTCTCAGCAGGTTGGGCGTTGCTCACTCAGCGTCTCTCACCACATACGCGAATGGTGGGGATACTAGGCAAATCCGACCAATCGGCAAAGGGCGCGTATCAGCGTTTTGCGGTTTCATTGAGGCGTCCCCACCGACAGCGCGTTAGCCAAGGCAATCTCTGCCCGCCGCACTAAATCGCTTTACCCAATCGTAGCGAGGATGGGAAAGGTCTCGATCAACCAGAACGCAGCGCGGCTAAACTCGCCAGTGATCATTGCGATACCGACGATGATCAACAGCAGGCCCATCGCCTTTTCAACCAGGCCCATATGCTTCCGAAAGCCCTTCATCCAATTCATGAAAGGGCGCACGAAAAACGCGGCCAGGATAAACGGCACACCCAAACCAGCTGCATAGACTGCAAGCTGCGAAACGCCGGTCATGATCGTTTCTTCCTGCGCCGCCTGCGCCAGAATGGTCGCCAGAATCGGACCAATACAAGGCGTCCAACCAAAGGCGAACGCCAGACCAATGACATATGCCCCGGCATAACCGCTCGCAGATTTTCCAGCATCAAACCGTGCTTCCCTCATCAGGAAGGGAATTTTGAAGACGCCAATGAAGTGCAGACCAAAAATGATGATCACACCGCCAGAGATCTGACCAAAGAGGACCATGTTTCTAAGGAGAACCTGCCCCAGCGCGGACGCCGTCGCACCAAGCGCCACAAAAACCGTCGCCAAACCAAGCACAAAAAAGATCGAAGATATCAGAACGCGACGCTCTGCCTCTTTATCGGCGGTTTCCTCGTCAGAGATCTGATCAATTGTCGTCCCGCCAATAAAGGCGAGGTACGGGGGAACCAATGGCAGGACGCAGGGTGACAGAAAGCTCAGCAAGCCCCCGGCAAACGCCCACAAGTATTCGACCATTGATTGCTCCTAACGTTTTGAGAGGTTTGGATACCGCAGCGGCTGATAAAGGTCCCGTAACGATTCCGCGCGGCGATGAAATGTTCAGAGCGTTTTCAGATATGCGATCACCGCTTCCACCTCAGCCGCGCTTAGGCGGGTTTTCCCGACCTGGTCATCGGCGACCTCACCGTAGACGCCTACTTTATAATAGGCTGGCATCGCCGTATCGGGCACGCGAACTTCCGGGGCGACGATCATTAACCGCATCTCGCCGTCCGTCATTCGATCGCCAATCCGGTTCAGATCTTTTTGATGGCAGGCTGAACAGCCCGCCCCCAGCATCAAAGCCGCACCTAATTCTGGGTCCGCAGGCCCTGCAATCAAAGGCTCAGGAATGGCATTTGCGTTGACTACTATATAGGGGGCCAAATCCGCTGCATTTGCCGGCATATATATAGTGAGCAGAAATGCGGCCAGACGCTTCATGATTTTCCTTTCCCAGACACACCTGTCTTACCGCGACAGAGGCCCCGATTGAACCCAATGAACCGCTTCGCTATAGCGTCGCCAACTATGCGAAAGCTGATCTCATAGAATCTATGGTGTCAGGTTTCCGCCAAAGACAATGGCGAAACCAGATGCAACACGATCAGCTGACGCCCTTATCAAATGAAGGAACCCGGCCATGGGCTTCAAATGCGGTATCGTCGGCCTGCCAAATGTCGGCAAATCGACCCTCTTCAACGCGCTGACCCGCACGGCGGCGGCTCAGGCGGCGAACTTTCCGTTCTGTACGATTGAACCGAACGTGGGCGAAGTATCAGTTCCCGACGAACGCCTCGACACATTGGCCAGCATCGCCCAGTCAAAAGAGATCATCCCAACGCGGCTGACATTCGTCGATATCGCCGGTCTGGTGAAAGGCGCGTCCAAAGGCGAAGGCCTTGGCAACCAGTTCCTCGCTAACATTCGCGAAACTGATGCCATTGCTCATGTGCTGCGTTGTTTTGAAGATGACGACATCACCCATGTCGATGGCCGCATCAATCCACTGGAAGATGCCGAAACGATTGAAACAGAGCTGATGCTTGCCGATCTCGAAAGCATCGAAAAGCGTATCTCTGGTCTGGTCCGCAAAATCAAAAGCGGTGAGAAAGAAGCCGTGCTGCAGAACAAGCTGCTACACGACGCCAAGGCCGCGCTGGAAGAAGGCCGCCCTGCCCGCACGGTTGAGGTTAAGGCTGAAGATCAGAAGCAGTGGGAAATGTTGCAGCTTCTCACCTCCAAACCCGTTCTCTTTGTTTGCAATGTCGCTGAGGCGGACGCCGCTGAAGGTAATGAGTGGTCCAAGAAGGTAGCCGAGATGGCAGAGGCGCAGGGCGCTGGCCATGTCGTGATCTCCGCCGCCATCGAAGAAGAAATTTCGCAGCTTGATCCTGATGAACGCGAAATGTTCCTCGAAGAAATGGGCCTGACCGAAGCTGGCCTCGATCGCCTGATCCGCGCTGGATACGATCTGTTGGGTCTGATCACCTATTTCACCTGCGGCCCGAAAGAGACGCGCGCCTGGACCATCGAAGAAGGTTGGGGGGCGCCCAAGGCAGCTGGCGTCATTCATGGCGACTTTGAAAAAGGCTTCATCCGCGCTGAAACCATTGCATACGCCGATTTCGCCGAACTTGGCGGAGAGCAGAAGGCGAAAGAAGCTGGCAAAATGCGGTCCGAAGGCAAGGCTTACATCGTTAAAGACGGCGATGTGATGCACTTCCTCTTCAACAACTGATAATGGCTGGCGCGAAGTTCGACGCTGAACAGATCTTCGCCGATCTTGCCACCGCCATTGCGGTTATTCGTGATTTGGCGACGTTTGCTGATTTCGCCAAAGACGCACCGGAAATGTCAGTGACCGACGCCCGGGCAAAAATCGCAGAACTTGAAGCGACTTTTCGTCCTCAGGCTGACGCCATCAATCAGACGCTTGGCGCACTGGCGAAGGATCTGAACGCAGCTGAAAAAGCGAAAACCGCGTTCAACCCAGCCACAATGATGAAGATGGCCGCCAGCCAGCGCACTGGCGGCGCACCTGATCCATTGCCCCTGCTGTTTCAGGAAAGTGCTGAAACCGGACCTTTGAAGCCGGAAGACTGGGCCTCGCTGGCAAAATTTGTTGAGGCGCGCAGGCGCTACTTTATCTATTGGTTCGGAACGCTTGAGAGTTTTCGGAAGAACGCAATTCGTCGTTCCGCTGCACCCGGAACCTAACCTTCACAGATTATCACGCCTAAGCCGTGACTTTGCAGCAAACTCGCAATTTCAGATTATGCTGTTCAGACGCAATCGCCTGAATCTACACTCACCCGGCATGATTTAGGATGCGGGTGGCGGTGCGCGTATATGGAAGACCTCAGCAGAAGGCGCTTTCTGTCATCAGGGGGTCGAACCGCCGTCGCCATCTTCGGCGCCAGCTTGCCACTGATTTCAGTTTCCACTTTGGCTTTGCTATCGCGGCCGCTGCCAAGGATCGATGACTCCATTTCGGACGTTGCCCACCGAGCAGCCGAAATTGCGATCTCTGAATGGCAGGCATGGGGTGGGCAGTATGTCGATGGGGCGGATACCTCTACCCCGATACGCCAAGCAGTTGGCGCCGTCGCATCAGCCGTCGAGACCGATCCGGGCTACAGGCAGCGCGTCCTCATTTATCTGAAGGTGGGCGTTTATCCCGACACGGACGAATGGTGGCTTTATGTTGATACGCCTTGGTCTGCCTCCTTTATATTGTATTGCATGCGGATGGCTGGCGCTGGCGATCGATTTTCTTACGCCATCGGCCATCACAGCTATGTTTCTGACGCCGTAAGAAACGCCGTAACCCAAAAGCGGGAAAATTTGCTGGTTGCTTACCCAAGCTCAGACATGGCGCCCCAGGTTGGTGACCTTCTGTGGCGCGGGCGAAAGTCTTCGACTAGCCCAAACACCGCATCGTGGGGAATGGACCGCATCATCAAACACCTGAAAGACGGGTGGGAAGGGTTCCCATCACATTGCGATCTCGTTGTTTCGGTAGCTTTGAAAGCCGGTCGCATCCACGCAATAGGCGGCAACCTGGCGGACCGTGTACTGAGGTTACAGCTGCGGATAGATGATAAGGGTCTGCTTGAAGACGATCACTATCGTGTTGTCGTTCGCAACAACATCGACAAGTTTGCGTCGAGATAGCGCCTTACAGGGCTAAAGTGACCCAGAGCAACGGTTCTTTGGATTCACAGAAGTTAATTTTGCCCTAATTTTGCTTACTTTCAGTACCTTAGCATAGGTTCCACGCGTGAAACCCGGGCGGTTTCACACTTTCCTGGCCATCAAAGCCTCAAACCGCGCCAGAAACGCCGCCTCAGCCTCAGACGGTGGTAGTGGTTTCAACCGCACGCTTTCCCATCCCTGAAACCGTGGCCGGGTAAACAGTTTCCGCGCCTCATCCTCCGAAAATCCTGCCAGCTGAACCGCTTCGTAGTAGGCCGACGCCTTATCGGCCCGCTTGATCCGGGTTTTGACTGTCTCGCTTGGATGGGTAGGCAGCCCAAACCGGATATGGACCGCTGCTTCTAGCCGCGCCTCAAAAGCTTTGTAGTCATAGCCGATCGCGCCCTTGAACGGGCTAATCATGTCGCCGATCACGTATTCCGGCGCATCATGCAGCAAGGCCATCAGTTGCTGTTCTAATGTCGGCGCGGGCCGAAGGATCGAGAAGATCCGCTCAACCAGCACCGAATGTTCTGCCACTGAATAGGCCCAGTCGCCATGCGTTTGCCCATTCCAGCGCGCGACGCGGGCGAGGCCATGCGCGATGTCTTCGATTTCAACATCCAAAGGCGATGGATCCAACAGATCCAACCGCCGACCGCTCAACATCCTTTGCCAAGCGCGGGGCGCGTCCGACATCTCTCACCTGTTGCTTATTTCACAGTGAAACCGATAGGCCCGACACGCCGCATTGTCGAGCCAAGGCACCCCTGTTATAGCCCCGCCACCTAACGCGCGGCAGGGGCCGCATTTAAGGAGCTTACGATGTCTAACGACTATGTAGTTAAAGACATCTCGCTCGCCGAGTTTGGCCGTAAAGAGCTGAACATCGCCGAGACAGAGATGCCGGGCCTGATGGCCCTCCGTGAAGAGTTCGGTGAAGCGAAACCGCTGAAAGATGCTCGCATCGTTGGCTCGCTGCACATGACCATCCAGACCGGCGTGCTGATCGAGACGCTGGTTGAACTTGGCGCCGACGTCCGCTGGGCGTCCTGCAACATCTTCTCAACGCAGGATCACGCAGCCGCGGCCATCGCCGAAGCTGGCGTTCCGGTATTCGCCATCAAAGGCCAGTCGCTGGAAGAGCATTGGGATTACCTCGACAAATCCTTCATTTTCGACGAAGGCCCGAACCTGATCCTCGACGATGGCGGCGACGCAACGCTCTACATCCTGCTTGGCGCCCGCGCTGAGGCTGGTGAAGACATCATCGCTGTTCCAGAGTCGGAAGAAGAAGAAGCCATCAAAGCGCAGATCAAAAAGCGCATGGCGGCAAGCCCCGGCTGGTTTACCAAGATGCGCGATCAGATCGTTGGCGTTTCCGAAGAGACCACCACCGGCGTTCACCGTCTTTACGAACTGGTCAAACAGGGTCAGCTGCCTTTCCCTGCGATCAACGTGAACGATTCAGTCACCAAGTCGAAATTCGACAACAAGTACGGCTGTAAAGAATCGCTCGTCGACGGCATCCGCCGCGCCACCGACACGATGATGGCTGGTAAAACCGCCGTCGTTTGTGGTTATGGCGATGTCGGCAAAGGCTCAGCCGCCTCACTTCGCGGTGCCGGTGCCCGGGTGAAGGTCACTGAGATCGACCCGATCTGCGCCCTGCAGGCGGCCATGGACGGTTTTGAGGTTGTCACGCTGGAAGAGGCTTGCCCTTCCGCCGACATCATCATCACCACGACCGGCAACAAAGATGTCATTCGCATCGAGCACATGCGCGAGATGAAGGACATGGCCATTGTCGGCAACATTGGTCACTTCGACAACGAGATCCAGGTCGCAGCGTTGAAGAACCATAAGTGGACGAACATCAAAGAACAGGTCGACATGATCGAGATGCCTTCGGGCAATCGCATGATCCTTCTGTCCGAAGGTCGCCTGCTAAACCTCGGCAACGCCACCGGCCACCCATCCTTCGTTATGTCAGCCAGCTTCACCAACCAGGTACTGGCCCAGATCGAGTTGTGGACCAACGGCGACGCCTACAAGAACGACGTCTACATCCTGCCAAAGCATCTGGACGAGAAAGTCGCCCGCCTGCATCTGGCGCGGATCGGCGTTCACTTGACAGAGCTGAGCAATGAACAGGCCAGCTATATTGGTGTTGAGACCGAAGGCCCGTTCAAGCCTGAGCACTACCGCTACTAACGACACAAAGCGGAGCGCTGCATAGTGCTCCGCTTTTCCTAGGCTTCACCTGCAGGCGAAGCGCCCCCTCCCTCTTTCATAACATTGCAATGCGAACGGCAGCGGCGGCCTAGCTGCGGTCCTGTACGTCTGCCATAGGCGCCACACTGTTGGTGAGACGCCATCGATGTAGCCCACTGAAAAACTACGCTCTCCATGTAGCTTTTCTGGCGCTTTTCGGTCCGCAGCGTTTGGGACGGCCAGATCCGAATTACAACAGCCACCTACATTTCATACCAACCATTCAGTCTCAAAAGCCACTTATTTAGCAACATTCTCCATTCATTAACCGCAAATCTCCATTTAATACGAATCGCGAACGGAGATAATGAACGGCTCTTATGCGCGAATCGGCCCCTTTCATTAGTGAGTAATTCGTCATTTCTCGCCAAAAAACTCGCCACTTACGCCCTGAGATATCGCCATTCATGAAGATAGACGACTTTACGCGATACATGAATGGCCATTTTGCACGCTTAAGTAGAAAATGACTGACATTCATGGGTCCTGATGCAGAATCTGCTTTGAAACCCCATTCAGGATGTGCATGTTCGTTTTCAGGGGGTGGGCCAAGGCAGCAGAGTGTGTATGGCAGCCGCACCATCAGAATAGGCCAGCGTGTGGAGCCGTTCAGTGGATGGTGCGCTGGTTTGTGTAGAGTAGGTTGGGCCTGTGTGGCGTGTTTGCGTCCAGAATAGTATGTGTCGTGTGCAAGGAGTAGACTGTGATGCTCGAAATGCTGGAACGAGTAAGGTCTGGCCAGCGTATCGCAGAAATATCGTTGCGCCAGTTGTCAGTTGGGAGTTGCGTTACGACTGACAGTGGGGACGAAGATACATCTGGGTGTGTGGATGGCACTTCAAAGCGTCTGTGTGCTGGGACGTTGGTGTACAATGACTTGATAGGCGGAAGGGGCATCTCCACCATTCGGGTCAAGGCTGGGGCAGAAAACCTGACTAGCGCCGCATTCACGACGAATTACCGTCGCTCTGCGCGCAGAGGAACGCAGCCCTTAAATTGTGGATTTACGCGCCGCTGGCGCAGGGACGCCAATAGGCGTCTTTCTTGGTTCTCTGATGGGCGTTTCTCGCGCCTGCATCAAGGAAGGGTCTGATTATGACGACGTATACGTATGAATTCACGGCGTTCACCGAAGATGCGCTTTTAGAAGCCGGCTCTGGGAACGGTTCGAACCTCGGCTATGGCGATAGCTTCACCATGCCCGCGACTGCGGACACGACCTTCGTCGTAACAGACAATGACCAGTACCTAAGCGGTGACAGCCGGAGAAACGAAAACTC
>CALKOT010000098.1 GCA_938092015.1 uncultured Paracoccaceae bacterium | reverse complement strand
TTTCATTGTACGGAACTTTCAGTCTGACCGCCCATTCCTGAACCCGGCGCTGCTGGGAGATCGAAACTTTGTCGTTGGTCTCATCCTGATTTTCATCTTCGGGATGCTGAACTTTACGCCCATTACGCTGCTGCCAACGCTCTTGCAGAAGGTGCAGGGGTATCCCGATTCAATCATTGGACAAATTCTGTCAGCGCGCGGCGCAGGCACGTTCGTCGGCTTTGCCGCAATGATGATCTTCACCAAGCTCGACATGCGAATGATGATGGCGCTTGGCTTTTTTCTTCAAGCCTGGTCTGGCTGGATGATGTCAGGGTTCGACCTGACGGTTCCGACCGAAAACGTGCTGATCGCCTCCGCTATTCAGGGCCTTGGCGTGGGCTTTGTCTGGATCCCTTTGTCGGTCGTGACTTTTGCGACACTGGAAAAAAGGCTTGTGCCGGATGGCACGGCAATTTTCCATCTTGCGCGGAACATGGGCAGTTCGATCTTCATTTCGATCTCAATCGCAGTTGTCTTGCGGCAAACCAAAACGGCCTATGCCGGTCTTTCAACGCATGTAAGCCCATTTTCCGAGGCGTATAGAATGCCAGGGCTGGACGCGCTGCCTGATCTAAACTCGACGCAAGGCATGATGCGGATCGGGCAAGAAACAACGCGGCAGGCGACCATGATGGGTTATATCGACGGCTTCTTGTTGTTCGCCATTGTCGCCGCCGCGGCGATCCCTCTGGTAGCGCTGGTGCGGACGAAACGACCTGAAGCCGCTTAGTGCTGAACTGGATTACATTCGTTAGCTACGAAGGTTCGTTAATTCTGAGAGAGGATGCGTAAATGAAAACTGAAAGGTTGGCTGCGGGAGAAGTGCGGGAGTTTCTGTTTGGTCGTTCGCTAGACTGCTTTCATCCCGATACAAAAGCCAGGGCAGCGACGATCGATTACTTAGCGAATGGCACCTGCAAAGCCGCCATGGTCGATGGGGCCAGTGATGAAGGGCGTTACGGTTTCGATCGCGACCTGTACTGGACGCAGTATTCCTGGTTCAGGGATGGCGGATTGTTTCGTTTCTATTTGGAGCGTGTGGATGACAGCACGTGCCAAGCTTATTTCGAGGATGGGGTTAAAGCCTTTATTCAAACGATCAAAACGTAAGAAGCGATTGTGCGGCATGTAGCTGTGTGACGGTTCCTTAATTCTGAGACACGGATGTCAATGAAATCAATGGGTCGTCGATTCAATTTATGAGACTAGGGAAGGGGACAAGGGCCGACGTCAAACGGTGTTAGCAAAAGTAAAAATGCCAAATTCTAAATTGCCAACTGAAATCGTCAGCTGCTCGAAGAGATGGGGTTTGATTCCATTTTTGAACCTGCGCGAATGTACTTCACATCACTTCCGCGTGGATGGCATCCGCCTTGTTTCAGCATCTTCAGCATGGAGCTGGGGTAGTCGGTCAATAAAGCCGGATGTATTGACCGATTGTTCCACGGTGAAATTATACGGTTGCTCCAATGCGGGTTGTCTCGTCAAAGTGAACGTTTGAATATGTTGCATTGAGATCTGCGTTCGACGCCAGCCGCGTCGGAGTTTCGGATCTGCGCTCAACCGTTCCGCGATATCGGATTGTCCGACCCTGACGTGAAAATCCTGACCTCGCGTAATTAGCCTGTTGGTCTGGGACGCCGTCCAAGCCAATGCACCGATTTCCGGCATGCGTTACTCCTGCACGCCAGACTTCAAGTCCATGACCGCGCCCGCGAAACTCTGGCCGGCAGAGATAGAGACCTGGAAACACGAAATCATCACTGTGATTGACCACAGAAACAGCCGCCGCAGGCTGGCTACCCACCTCTTTCAAGAAGAACCCATCTGGATCAGCCGCGTAGAACGCCGAGGCGTCCTCCAGCCCCGGGTTCCAGTCTTCGTCAGCCGCGTAGTCGATGATCAGTTCCAACTCCGCCAGAGACATCTGCCGAACCGTCATTTTGTGAGGGCGTCGCGCAAAGACCGCGTCGGCGGCTTGCGATCTTTCAGGTCCAGCGAGGAATGGAGGTCTACGAGGTGACTGCGCATCAAATCCTCCGCCTGTTGCTCATCGCCGTCAGCGATCGCGTTGACCAGTTCATGATGCGCATAACTTTCGCAAAGCGCACTTTCGCGCCGCCAGTACAGGGCAATAATCAGCGATGAGCGGGCGATCAGTGTTTCGATAAACTGCCCGATTGTTTCATGATCTGCGATGCGGGCAATCTCGATGTGGAAGATACCGGACAGGTTCAGCGCTCGCCCCTGATCGCCCGCATGCATCGCCTCATGCTCATCCTCTATATGGCGCTTCAGAAGGTCCACGTCTGTAGGCTTGGCCCGCTTGGCCGCAGATCGGGCGGTGCGTGGCTCAAGCAGTTCGCGGGCTTCGAACACTTCCCGGGCTTCGATCACTGATGGCTGGGCGACGAAGGCGCCGCGATTACGGTGGGTTTCGACCAGTTGGACATGCGCCAAAGAATGCAGCGCAGACCGCACGACCGTGCGCGAGACGCCGTAGATCTTCGCCAGCTCATCCTCGCCCAGCTTGGTGCCGGGCGATAGCCGGTGCTCATGGATCGCCAGCTTCAGGGCGTTGGCGACGGCCTCTTCTGTTTTACCGGGTTTGTTGATGACGAAGGTCTTTCCTGCAGATTTCGTGGTGTTCGTTCGGCGTCTGAGATGATTTTCTGCCAGAGCCGACCTTCGCTCACAAGCCGAATCAAATTACATGCAATCAATCCTAAGATTGTCGACAATATTGTGTGCAAATTTTGAGCGAATGCACTTGAGCCTGCCCATTTCGTCAGCATTTTAGTCCATAACGCTGATGATTTTGCACCCGTACATTGCCCCCCTCACGGGATGAACCATCGTAGGGCCGCACCAGTTGAGGGCCCTATGACATCCAGTCCTGATGATTTGGAACTTGTAAGCGTGACCAAGCGCTACGGCGACACGATCGCCGTCGATGCGGTTGACCACCGGTTTCGCGTGGGCGCTTACACATGCCTTCTGGGCCCATCTGGCTGTGGAAAATCATCAACGCTCCGCATGATCGCCGGTCATGAAACTGTGACGGATGGCGCTGTGATCCTGGCCGGGCGGGATATCAGCCAGCTGCCGCCCGCCAAGCGCGGCACGGCGATGATGTTCCAGAATTACGCCCTGTTTCCGCATCTAAGCGTGCGCGACAACGTCGCCTTCAGTCTGAAAATGAAAGGCGTGGAGGCTAAGGAACGCTTCGCCAAAGCCGCCGAGATGCTGGAGTTGGTGGATCTGACAGCCCTGTCGGACCGCCTGCCGGATCAGCTATCCGGCGGCCAACAGCAACGTGTCGCCTTGGCGCGCGCGCTGATCACGCGGCCTCAAGTTCTGTTGCTAGATGAGCCGCTGTCAGCTCTTGACCCATTCTTGCGCATCCGCATGCGGGCAGAGCTTCGTAAGTTGCAGCAGGAACTTGGGATCAGCTTTGTTCACGTCACCCACGGACAGGATGAAGCGCTCGCGCTGGCCGATGAGATCGTCGTTATGAACAACGCGGTGATTGAGCAAGCAGGCCCTGCGCGCGAAGTCTTCAACGCTCCGAAAACAGAATTTGTGGCACGGTTCATGGGCGGTCATAACGTCGTCGCCCTGCCTGAAGGCCGCTTTGCGATCCGTGCTGACGCAATTGCCCTGACTAAACCCGAAACGGGTGTGATGGATGCAGCAATCACGGGTGTTGAGTTTCAGGGCATGCATGTTGCGATCACATCCCGCATCACAGGCGATCAAGAGGTCACCTCGCTGATCGCAGACCACCTTTTCTATGAGAACCCAAGAAACCTAGGCGAACGGATTGGTCTGACCTGGGACGCAGAAAAACTTCACAAACTAACAGCCTGAGATCTGACAAGGAGACATGAGAATGCCCCAACTATCCCGCAGAAACGTACTCAAAGGCGGCGCAGCCTTTGCCGCCACCGCCACGCTTGGCGCGCCTACCATCTGGGCGCAGAACATCAAAGACGTCACGCTTCGCCAGTTCGGCACCGGCGTCTCGAATCTGAACGAAGTGGCGGCGAAGGTTAAGGAAGATCTTGGCTTCACGCTTGAGATGACCGCGCTCGACAGTGACAGCGTCACCCAGCGCGCGGCGACACAGCCCAATAGCTTTGACATCGCCGACATTGAATACTGGATCTGCAAAAAGGTCTGGCCAACCGGCAACCTGCAGGCAATGGATACGTCGAAGATCAAGAACTACGACAAGATCGTCGGTATTTTCCGCAACGGTAAACTAACGCCAGAAAGCACCATCGCGCAGGGCACCGCGCCGCATTCTGTGGGCTTTACATCGGGCGCAGACGGCACCGATTTCGTCGACAATGAATCCGGTTGGATGACTTTGATCCCAACCATCTACAACGCTGACACTTTGGGCATTCGCCCAGACCTGATCAACCGCCCGATCAGCAATTGGTCTGAGCTGTTGAACCCTGAGTTCAAGGGCAAGGCGTCAATCCTCGACATCTCATCTATCGGGATCATGGATATGGCGATGGTCGTGGAATCGATGGGTGAGTACAAGTACCCAGACAAAGGCAACATGACGAAAGAAGAGATCGATCTGACCATCGGCATCTTCACGGAAGCCAAGAAAAACGGCCAGTTCCGTGCGTTCTGGAAATCGTTCGACGAAAGCGTGAACTTGATGGCGTCCGGTGAAGTCGTAATCCAGTCCATGTGGTCGCCCGCGATCACCGCCGTGAAATCCAAAGGCGTGCCTTGCGTCTACCAGCCGCTGGAAGAGGGTTATCGCAGCTGGGGTGGCGGTCTTGGCATGTCCGCCTCTCTAACCGGGTTGGAGCGGGACGCAGCCTACGAATACATCAACTGGTATCTCGACGGCTGGGTTGGCGGCTTCCTGATGCGCCAAGGCTACTATTCCGCCGTTCCGGAAACGTCCAAGAACTATATGTCGGAGAACGAATGGGGCTTCTGGTTCGAGGGAAAAGAGGCGACCGACGTCATCACCTCACCCTTCGGCGATCCACTCGCCAAGGCCGGCGAAGTCCGCGATGGCGGCTCGTTCAACGACCGGATGGGCGCCGTGGCATGTTGGAACGCCGTTATGGACGAAAACCAGTACATGGTTCGCAAGTGGAACGAGTTCATAGCCGCTTGATCTGACGCCACTTGATCCAAAACGGGGGGCGGCCAAACCGGACGCCCCCTCTGAATGTAGGGTTACATGTTGAATTTCTTAAAGAACCGGTCGGCCTCTGGCTGGCTTATGGTCTCGCCGCTGGCGCTGGTTCTTGTCTTCTTTCTGGTCCTTCCGATAATCATGATCGTCGTGGTCAGCTTTTGGCGCGCGACAGAATTTTCGATCATTCCGGCGTTTGAGTTCGACAACTACGAGTTCTTGTTCAGCTCACCCGTTACCTACAGCGTCTTCTTGAACACGTTTAAATACGCGCTGATCACCTGGGTATTCACGCTTGGCATCGGCTTCACCGTCGCCTATTTTCTGGCGTTCCATGTGCGCACACAGACATGGCAGATCGCGCTATTCCTCCTCTGTACCATCCCGTTCTGGACATCGAACATCATCCGCATGATCAGCTGGATCCCGTTTCTGGGGCGCAACGGCATCGCAAATTCGGCGTTGATCTCGTGGGGCGTGGTGGATGAACCGCTGGAATGGCTGCTTTTCAGCGACTTTGCCGTCATCCTGGCCCTTGTCCATCTCTATACACTGTTCATGGTGGTGCCGATCTTCAACACCATGATGCGGATCGACAAATCGCTGATCGAGGCGGCGCGGGACGCTGGCGCCAATGGCGCGCAAATCCTCTGGAATGTGATCATACCGCTGACGAAACCCGGCATCATGATCGGCACGATCTTTGTTGTGACGCTTGTCATGGGCGATTTCATCACTGTGCGGTTCATGAGCGGGTCGCAGTCCGCCAATGTCGGTCGCCTGATCTCAAACGACATCGCGCTGCTCCAGTATCCTTCCGCAGCGGCGACTGCGGTGGTTCTGCTGCTAACAGTGCTGATCGTGATCGGTATCCTTCTGCGCTTTGTGAACATTCGGAAGGAGCTTTAGGGTGGAGCCTCGTTCCCGGTCCTTCTACGTCCTCGCGGCCTTCTTTGGGCTGTTCGTTCTGTTTCTCTATGGCCCAACGATCACTATCGCGATCCTGTCGTTTCAGGGGCCGGGCGGCGGTCTGACCTTTCCGATGAGGGGGGTCTCGCTGCACTGGTTCTTTGATCTCTTTGAACAACAAGCCGTCGGGGACATCTGGGGCAGTTTTGGCCGCAGTTTCCTGCTCGGCCTGATGGTGATGGTGACCACTGTCGTGGTCTCGGTCATGGGCGGGCTGGCCTTTCGCAAACGCTTCGCAGGCTCATCCGTACTATTTTACCTGATCATCACCTCACTGGTGATCCCGTCGATCCTGATCTCGCTTGGCGTCGGACTGATCTTTTCGCAGTTGGATCTGAACGTGCACTGGTCGACATCCGGCTTCGGCTCCCAACTGACATGGACGCTACCCTTTGGCCTGTTGATCATGTTCGCAGTCTTCAACCGCTTCGACAAAAGCTACGAAGAGGCGGCGCGTGATCAGGGTGCGACCCCCTGGCAGACGCTACGCTACGTCGTTCTGCCGATCATCGCGCCGTCATTGATCGGCGTCGCGTTGTTCGGGTTCACGCTTAGTTATGATGAATTCGCGAGGACACTGCTGACGGCGGGCAGCTACAACACCCTACCGCTTGAGATTTATGGAATGACGACGAACGTCACGACCCCGGTTCTTTATGCTCTTGGCACGCTGACAACGGTGTTTTCGCTGCTGATCATTGGCCTGTTCCTCGGCATCGCCCGGCTCACGGCGCAGCGTAAGGCCAAGGCGGGGTCAGATGCGGGCGAGGGCATGGTATGATTGTTCTGATCAATCCCAACAGTACAGCTTCGATGACCGAGGCCATGCTGGCCACCGCGAAAGAGACCGCGCCAGGCGCTCATTTCGAGGGGTGGACATCCAACGAAGGGCCTCCCGCCATTCAGGGCCGTGCGGATGGAGACGCTGCCGCTGGCCCTCTGCTCAATCTCGTTACCAAAGCATCCGCTATGAACGCAAAGGCGATTATAATCGGGTGTTTTGACGACACGGCGCTTGCCGAGGCGCAATCGACAGCAACCTGCCCGGTCATCGGCATTGGACAGGCGGCGTATCACATGGCTGCATTGGTGGGGCGTCGGTTTTCAGTCGTGACAACGCTGGCAGTATCAACGCCAATTCTCGAAGAGAACATCGAAGCATACGGCCTTAGCCACCATCTTGCGAAAGTGCGTGCCAGCGATGTTCCGGTTTTGGATCTGGAACACGATCCTGAGGCGGCAGTTGAGAAAGTCGTACAGGAAATCCTCGCGGCCGAACGTAAAGACGACGTCGGAACCATCGTCCTTGGATGTGGCGGAATGGTTGGCGTTGCGGCCAGCGCAGCAGGACGCTCAAAGGTCAGGCTAATCGATGGGGTACGCAGCGCAGCACATATCGCGTCGAGCCTATAGAACGCTTGTTTGGAAAGTTAGCGTAGTCCTTTTTCAACCAAACCCATCACAAAGCAGACGATGCCATAGCAGCTGCGAATGTCGACTCTGTCTGCAACCTAGCCCCATCGGGCTGACGAGTTTCGCGCTTGCGGTGAATGTCGGCAATCGGGAACGCAGGTAAAAAATTCATGGTCGGCGTTGGAGGTCCGCAAAGGGCCGCCCCTGACGGGCAGGTTGAGCTTAGATCATCGAAGGTGACGAGATGCGGCATGGCTGAAATAAGCCCATAGTTGCCCTATCGAAAGAATAACAATTCGCAGACGCAGCAATCGCGCCACGGCCGTTAGCAGCCGTTCAAACGCTACCTCAAGTTTTGCACCTGGGTTCCAGAAAGCAGGCCTTCGTTCGACTTTCATTTCATACGCGCCTAAGTCTGCGTATTGGTCGGAGCCACCGTACGTAACATCGTGGTTAAAACATCCGGTGCGGGTGACGTGCTTAATATCGTAGATGTCGTAACTTCGGATGCCTTGCGACAGCTTGTGGGAGACTGTCACCCCAAAAGAAGTTGCCGAAATTGCCTATTGTTGATGGCCTCATGAAACGTTGCGAAAGTCTGTAGCCGATGAAGAAGTTGAGCCTTGATCCCACCGACATCCGCATTCTCAGCGCTTTGCAGCAGCATGGACAGCTGAGCAAGGCGCGGCTGGCGGAGCTTGTGAACCTGTCGCCGACGCCATGCTGGGCGCGTCTGGATCGTCTAAAGACAGGGGGATTTATTCGGGGCTATCACGCTGACATCTCACTCGATCGGATCGTAGATTTCACGCAGGTCGTTGTAACGATCTCACTCACAAATCACCGTAAGGCCGATTTTGACCGGTTCGAGGCCCGTATCAAAGTGCTTGATGAGATCACCGACTGCATCGCCACGGGCGGAGGCATGGACTACGTGATGCGAGCGATAACGCCCAATCTCGCAGCCTTTCAATCCATGATGGACGGCTTGTTGACCGCTGATCTCGGAATTGGTCGTTACATGACCTACATCGCAACCAGACAAGTGAAATCCAGCCAACCCAATCTCGGCAAATTGCTGGCCGATTCCAGAAAGTAAACTGCCATGTCGGAATGGCGCTATTGAGCCAAAACGGTCTAATTTGGGAGCTCAAATCAGTCCGTTCGGACTACAGAATGATGGTTTTTGGTCCGCAAAACCCGATTGAGACAGCTAAACAATCGCATAGTTCAAACATGGTCTGGCCCGCGAGGGCGCGTGCAAACAAGGCGCAGAAAAATGACAAAATCAGGCGATTTCGGGTTCGGCACCCAGATCCGCAAATCCCCCTATTTCGACGCGACGGTCCGGTGGGGCGCACAGGCGTTTTCGGTCTACAATCACATGTACATTCCGCGCGATTTTGGCGATCCAGTGCAGAATTTCTGGAACCTCGTGAAAGACGCGATCCTGTGCGATGTCGCCGTTGAGCGGCAGGTGGAAATCACCGGCCCGGACGCGGCGAAATTCGTCCAGACGCTGACGCCGCGCGACCTGTCGAAAATGGCGGTTGGCCAGTGCAAATACATCCTCATCACCAATGCTGATGGTGGCATTCTGAATGATCCGATCCTGCTGCGCCTCGCGGAGAACCATTTCTGGATTTCCCTTGCCGACAGCGACATTCTGCTCTGGGCGCAAGGCGTCGCCGTCTTTGCCGGTCTTGATGTTACTATTGGTGAACCTGACGTGTCTCCCTTGCAGTTGCAGGGCCCAAAATCCGGCGAAATCATGCGGGCGCTGTTTGGCGACAGCATCATGGACCTCAAATACTACTGGCTGCGTGAGGTCGAGCTTGACGGCATTCCGATGATTGTCTCGCGCACGGGGTGGTCCAGTGAGTTGGGATATGAGATTTACCTGCGCGACGGCGCCCATGGCGATGCGTTGTGGGAGAAGATCATGGCGGCGGGAGAGCCTTTTGGCCTGAAGCCGGGTCACACCTCCTCCATCCGCCGGATCGAAGGGGGGATGCTCTCCTATCATGCGGATGCGGACATCAACACGAACCCTTACGAATTGGGCTTTGATCGCCTCGTCAATCTCGACATGGAAGCTGATTTCATCGGCAAGGCCGCGCTGCGCAAAATCCAGCAGGATGGCGTGCGCCGTAAACAGGTTGGCCTTGTCATTGATGGCGCGCCCCTCTCCGGGCCGAACACCACATTCTGGGAGATCAAGCACGGCGGCGAGATCATCGGCAAGGTCACATCAGCCGTCTACTCGCCGCGCCTTGGGCAAAACATCGCCTTGGCCATGGTCTCCGCCGAACACGCCACCCTCAGCGCAGGTGTCGAAGTGGTAACGAGCGCTGGCACTTTGCCCGCAACCATCGTTGAGCGCCCCTTCTACGACCCCAAAAAGAAACTCGCCGCTGCCTGAGCGCGACCTGGCAAGGAGGCCTGACAAATGACCAACCTATCCATTGATTTGCAGTGGCAGCGTGCCGAGCCTGCGTTGCAGGCGGGCAAATATACGAATGCGCACACGGTCCGCTACGACGCCAACCACGAGCTGACAGTCGATGCCGCCCCCGATTGGGGCGGTGATCCGGCTAATACCAACCCCGAGCAGGCTTTGGCGTCGGCAGTATCCAGTTGCCACATGATGACATTTCTCGCTCTCAGCGCGAAAGCAGGCTGGCCGGTCGCCAGCTATCAGGATCGCGCCACCGCACATCTGGGCAAGAACGCGAAAGGCCAGATGTCTGTGAGTCGGATCGACCTGCATCCCGTCGTTACATTCGATGATGATTTTGAGGTCGAAGCCGCAAAACTGGAACAGATGCAGCATCGCGCGCAGCGGTTCTGCTTCATTGCGAACACGCTGTCCGACAGCGTTGAGATCAACATTCTTTGAATCAATCCACGGGAGCCGAATGATGCAAACGAGTGAAATCCTTCATCGGGACCTGAGTGAAGACGGCATCTTGCGGTTGACACTGAATGATGCGGGGCGGCGCAACGCTCTGTCCGAAGCCATGTTGGGCAAATTGGGGGCTGCAATCTCCGGCGCCGGCGATGACCGGGCGGTGCGCGTTATCGTTCTTGCCGCCAACGGCCCGGCGTTCTGTGCGGGGCATGACCTCAAAGAGATGACTGCCGGACGGGCAGGCGCTGATGGCGGCAGGGCCTATTTCGCCAAGGTCATGGCAATGTGCTCAGGCGTCATGCAGGGGATCGTCAACTGCCCGAAACCCGTGATCGCAGAAGTAACGGGCATCGCCACGGCGGCGGGGTGCCAACTGGTCGCGAGTTGCGATCTGGCTATTGCAGCGGACACCGCAAAATTCAGCACACCGGGGGTTCATATCGGCCTCTTCTGTTCGACACCGATTGTTGCCCTGTCGCGCAATGTGGCGGGCAAACATGCGATGGAGGTGTTGCTGACAGGGGAGATGACCTCTGCTGCCCGAGCAGCGGAAATCGGGCTGGTGAACCGCGTTGCCGCACCCGATGTCCTGCAAGATGCAACAATGGAATTGGCCCGCAGGATCGCGTCCAAATCCGGCATGACTTTGGCCACCGGCAAACGCGCATTCTATACGCAACGCGAAATGCCTCTGTCTCAGGCCTATGACTTCGCCTCTGACGTGATGGTCGAAAACATGCTGGCCCGTGACGCCGAAGAAGGCATTGGCGCGTTCATCGAAAAACGCGCACCGGAATGGCGGGATGCCTGAGTCGATGAACACGAACCCTTTCAACGCTGGCCTTGAGCGGAACCCCGCGAACCATCAACCGCTTACCCCTTTGACGTTTCTGGAACGCGCAGCGACCGTGTTTCCGCAGCATACGGCGATTGTTCACGGACAACTGCGTCGCGACTAAGCTGATTTCTACGCCCGGTCCCGGCGTTAGCGTCGGCGTTGGCGGCTCGCGGCATCTGATGCTGCGATACGGTGTCGGCGTTGTTGGCAAACACGCCTGCCATGTTGGAATGCCATTACGGCGTACCCATGTACGGCGGCGTGCTGCATTCGATCAATACGCGGATGGACGTAGCTATCATTGCGTTCCAGCTCGATCATGCGCGGTCAAAAATCGTGATTGTTGATCGGGAGTTCATGCTGCTCATGCGGCAGGCATTGGCCCTCGCCATGACAAATCCTGTGCTTATCCAGTATGACGATCCGGAGTTCGATGGGCCAGAGTTGGATGGGCCGCGCGCTGAACAGTCAGCCCTGGATGCAGGGGCCACAGATTAAGAAGCCTTCCTGGCTGGCGGCGACCCAAGCTACGCGTGGTTGATGCCCGAAGGCGAATGGGATGCGATCTCGATCAACTATCCGTCCGGCACAACGGGGGATCCGAAGGGCGGCGTGTCACATCACCGGGGCGCATATTTTCTGGCGTAGGTCAACGCGCTCACTTCCACAATTCACAAACACGCCGTCTATTTGTGGACGCTCCGTATGTTCCACTGCAACGGGTGATGCTTTCCCTGGCCCATGTCTTTCATAGCTGGAACCCATGTGTGCCTGAGGCAGGTGCGGGGCGAGCCGATCTGGAATGCATTGGCCGATGAGCGTGTGACCCATCTCTGCGGTGCACCGATTGTGATGTCATTGCTCCTCTCCACAAATGACGAGGCCAAGCGGGATCTCGACCATATCGTGCATTTGCGACCGCAGCGGCGGCGCCACCTGAATCGGTTCTCGCAGACATGAAAACGGCGGGCTTCGATGTAACGCATCTCTATGGGCTGACGGAAACCTATGGCCCCGCTGTCGTCAACGAATGGCATGAAAGCCGGTCGAATTTGCCAACATCTGAACAAGCCCGGCTCAAATCCCGCCAAGGCGTGCGTTATCTGCCGCTTGAAGGGCTGGAGGTGCTCGACACTGAAACGATGCAGCCTGTGCCGCGTGATGGCGGTACCATGGGTGAGGTGATGTTCCGCGGTAATGTCGTGATGAAGGGCTATTTCCGCAATCCAAAAGCGACCGCAGAAGCCTTTGACGGCGGTTGGTTCCACTCCGGCGACCTCGGCGTCATACATCCTGATGGATACATTCAGCTCAAGGACCGGTCAAAGGACATCATCATCTCCGGCGGTGAAAACATCTCCCCCATCGAGGTGGAATAAGCGCTCTATGCCCACCCGGCGGTCAATGTCGCCGCAGTAGTCGCCAGGCCGCATGAAAGATGGGGCGAAACACCCTGTGCGTTCATCGAACTCGCTCCCGGTCAGCTCGTAGAAGCCGATACGCTGCGTGCGTGGTGCCGCAGCAGATTGGCACCTTACAAAATACCTGGCAGTTTCGTCTTTTCCAATATTCCACGAACCTCAACCGGGAAGACCCAGAAATTCGCGCTTCGCGAACAGGCGCGGACGTTTGATACTGATGCTCAAGGATTTGAACACGCTTAAGCCTAAAGTGTGAACGTTAAACCCTCTTGGCCAGAGGTGAAGGTCCGCCACGTCTGCTATCGGCTTATCTACATAGGCCCAGATCAGTCGGACTGACCGTTGAGACGTTGCTTCCGGTCATCAATGCAAAAAAGCGCCGCCAAGTTTGAAGGTCAGTTTCCGGTTTAGGCGCGTCGTGCGCACACCCATTGCGGATTTCCGCTTTTTCCACACCCACACCCGAAATCATCAACCTGAATCCGCCGGGGTTGCGAAGGTCCGCTTTGCGGTCTCAGCACTGAACCGCTCGAACATGCAGCGAACTTCTTCTTTCCTGAACTCGGTCAGGATACTACGCACCCCCAGCACGAAAACGAGCCTTTTGAAGAACAGCAGCAATGTCCGCCCTGTGTGAGTTGGCTTTGCCGGGTTTTCGCACTTGCCGCGAATCGCGGCTGTAGAGAACGCAGTCGCAAAATTGAGGTGGTGGCTCGAATGGCAGGAGTGGGCCGGGAATGGCTCGAGGAGCGAATTGAACCCGCTTGCGTAAGGACAACGTGGCGACATCAAGATAGAAATTGATTGAAATAGCCAATGTCCCCAACGAGGCTCATTCTAACCAAATCGCTCAGCTAGAACCAAAACAATACATGAATGACAGGGGCTGACATGTCTCCTCCAAAAACACTTGGGTTCATCGGATTGGGCCAGATGGGCCAACCCATGGCCGCAAACATTGCTAAAGGTCCAACGCCGCTGCTTTGCTATGATCTCGTCGCTGGAGGCGCACCGGAGGGGGCTATCGAACTGGCTTCGATGGCCGAGGTGATCGCGGTGGCCGAGACCACGTTTTTGTCTCTAACAGATGGCGCCATCGTCAACACCGTCGCGACCGAGATTGCCGCTATGGGGAATGTTGAGGGCAAAATGGTCGTGGATATGTCCACGATCGGGCCTGACGCCGCCAAGCAGGCCGCCGCGACGCTGGCCGCCGCTGGCGTCACCTATATCGACGCGCCGGTGAGCGGCGGGCGGCAAGGCGCGCTAAAAGCCTCCATCGCCATTATATGGGGCGGCCCGAAGGCCGAGATGGATCGCCACCGTGTGATCATCGATCTGTTTTGCGCCAACGCATTTCATGTGGGCGACGAACCGGGGCAAGGCCAAGCCGTCAAACTGCTGAATAACTTTCTGACGGCGACTTCGATGTCAGCTTCGACTGAGGCAGTGCTGTTTGGCCTGCATCATGGCGTCGACATGAAAACGATCCTCGATGTGGTCAAAGTTTCAACCGGCAACAACACTGCAATCTCTGACAAGTTTCCCAATCGTATTCTGCCACGCACCTTTGATGCGGGTTTTTTCGCTGAACTGATGAACAAGGATGTGCAGCTTTACCGCCGCTACGTTGAAGAGGCCGGAACACCGGGCCAGATCGGCGCGCAGGTCGCGAATGTCTGGCAGCAAGTCGAGGACGCCTTGCCGCCGCAATCCGATTTCACCCGCATTTTTGAAGTTCTCGGAAAGGGGACAAAACAATGAGCTTCGAACGCCCTCATGACGGCTTGAAGGTCGCGGGTCCCAGCCTAGGCCCGGCAATTTGCTTTTCACGATATCGACAATTCCAAAGCTATGTTCTTTCGTCAGTCTGATTGATTTCTCGCCCAGCGGGTCATTCCGATTTTGTGGTCATAATTCACGGGGAGTTTCGCAAATGATCGCCGACAAGAATGATATCATGGGTATCGCCGCTAAATGGCTGACGGAGTTTGAGACAGCCCTGTCAGGTTCATCTGCGGAAGCCCTGCAAGACATGTTTACCCCAGATTGCTACTGGCGTGATGTTCTGGCCCTGACATGGAACCTGGAAACACTCCACGGACATCGCCAAGTTGCCGATCGGATCTGGAACCAAAACAAGACGGCGACAGTCATCAGCCTAGGTTTGGACAGCTCTGCTCTACCACCTGAATTGGTAGACCGGGTAAGCCGCAAGTGCATTGAGGTTTTCTTTTGTTTCGAAACCAATGTTGGACGTGGACGAGGCATCGTTCGCTTGGTCCCAAATGAAATAGCACCCCAGCAATGGCGTGCCTGGACGTTGCTAACCTCTCTTGAGGAATTAAAGGGGCATGAAGAAGCAATTGGCGACAACCGACCGATTGGTCAGTCCTATTCGAGGGATTTTCAGGGGGCGAACTGGCTGGACAAACGCATGGCTTCAAAAGCCTATGTCGACCGTGATCCGACGGTTTTGGTTGTTGGAGGCGGTCAAGCGGGGCTGACGATTGCAGCACGTTTGACGCAACTGGGCGTGGATACGCTGATCGTTGACCGGCATGAACGCGTGGGCGATAACTGGCGAAAACGCTACCATGCCCTGACGCTGCATAATCAGGTGCATGTCAATCATTTGCCCTACATGCAATATCCCCCAAATTGGCCCGTCTACATCCCCAAAGACAAATTAGCCAACTGGTTCGAGCTTTATGCAGAAGCGATGGAGCTGAACTTCTGGACCGGGACTGAACTGGTTGAAGCAACCTTCGATGACGAACGTCAGGTCTGGTCAGCACTTTTACGTCGCTCTGATGGCAGCACCAAAACTCTATCTTCTAAACACATTGTCATGGCCACCGGCGTTAGCGGGATCCCGAACATTCCCGATAAGTTAGGTCTGGATGTGTTCAACGGTGAGGTCATCCATTCAAGCCAATATCAGGATGGAGAAGACTGGAGGGGCAAGTCCGCTATAGTCATCGGGACCGGCAATAGTGGTCACGATGTGGCGCAAGATCTTGCTTCCAGCGGTGCAGCAGTCACGCTGGTCCAGCGCAGCGCCACTTATGTCGTCAGTATCGAGCCCAGTGCGCAACTCCCCTACGTTCTATACGACGGCAGTCGCACGCTTGAAGACACCGACCTTATTGCGCTTTCTATGCCAGTGCCTCTGATGCGCGACG
>CALKOT010000097.1 GCA_938092015.1 uncultured Paracoccaceae bacterium | reverse complement strand
AGGGAGAAAATCAAAAAACTGACAATCCGACAGCGACGCTTGCAACATCAAAAACAAGCAGCATAATCAAGCATACAAACGAGCCAGAGCCTCCAATGCTCAAAACGCTCTGATGCCCCACTTTATACGACGACGGACACTGATGGTCGGCGATGAGGAACAGACTGTGGTGAAATTCTACATGGTTCAGTTCATTCGCGAAACGGGGGCTGAGAAATGGAAGAAGGCCAGCCGTTGGACGAAAGCCTGGAACAAGGCTAACCCCGACCTGAAGAAGGTCAAAGGCCCGTGGTTTCGCAAAGACCCCCGCGTGAAGGCCAAGATCGCTGAGACCGGCTATTTGGGGCTGGGACTGGAGATCGATAAGGCGTTTGTCGAGTACTATCTGGAGGAGTGATCAGATGATCCGTTTCGCTCTGATCCTTGCGCTTTCAGCGCTCCCCGTCGCAGCCCATGACGGCGTCAAGCACAAGAACGCGGCTGAGGCGCGGGCGCATTTGCAGTCAAAGGTTGAGCCGAACCCGGAAGATGACGGCGCGGTCACCCCGTTTCCGATCAAGCTGGGCGGGGCGTATGAACTGACGGATCAGACCGGGGCCAAGCGGGCTGAGGCTGATCCTGAAGGTAGACTGCAGCTGGTGTTCTTCGGCTAGGCCAAATGCCAGGCGATTTGTGAGGTAGCTCTTCCAAGGATGGAGGAGATGGCCGATATCGCCTTGGCCGCTGGCATCGGCGTGCAGCCTGTCCTGATCACGGTCGATCCAGAGCGGGACACGCTAGAGGAAATGGCGAAAGAACTAGCTGAGCGGCATCTGGGGTTTGTCGGCCTGACAGGGACCGAAGAGGAACTCGCCGCCGCCCGCAAATTATTCCAGATTGAGCGTAGGCATGTGTTTGATGATCCGGAATATGGCGCAATCTACGCCCATGGTTCTCACATCTATCTGATGGACGGGGAGGGCGGGTTCCTGACGTTTATTCCGCCTACTCTGTCGCCCGATCGCGGGGCAGAGATCATCGCGAAATATGCAGCCTCTGAAGGCTAAGGCGAAAGCTGGCCATCTTTGATAGCGCGCCAATGGTTTCAGCTGAAATCATTGGCGATACCAGAAGCGGCATGATTGGCTTTCGCTCTAAGCAGGAAAAAGGTTGAGGTGGCGTCTAAGCGCGCTACCTCTGCGGTCATGAAATATTCGACCATCATCGCCGCCCTCTTTCTGTCTGCCTGCGCCAGTAATCAGGGCCAGTCAGAGGGGTACGGCGCCCCGTCCTGGAACCGCAGCTATTGTGAGACGATCATCTAGGAACAGCAGGGCGCTGAGGACGGTAAGCGATACAAGGACGGTGAAAAGCGGCTGCAGGCGCTGGATGAAGTGTGCGGCAAGCACCTGGTCATCCCTCGCAGCGCCTATCTTGCGGCGTTCAGCGCGGCTAAGCGCTGATCTTTGCGCCCGCCCGAATAAGGGGCGGCGCGTTGTTCACCGCCTCTACAGTCATGCCGGAAAGCTGCTTGTACCGGTCAGCATGTGCGGCAAGCTCGGCCAGCGGGATCACGTCTTCAATATTGTCGAATTCACCACCACACCGATACTCAACCCATTGCATCACGGCATCCGGCCCTTCGCCTCTGTTGGCGCGCATGACAGCGTTGCAAGGTGGGCGGCGGATCGCTTCGTAGGCTTGCAGCGCCTCTGGCCCCACCCCGTGTTCAAGGAACGTCGCGCCCAGAACCCGCGCATCCAGCACGGCCTGGCTCGCGCCGTTTGAGCCGACAGGGTAGGTGGCGTGAGCGGCGTCGCCGAGCAGGGTGACGCGGCCATGCGTCCATTGATCCAGCGGCTCTCGGTCCACCATCGGATATTCCAGAACTTCGGTTGCGCCGTCGATCAGGGTGGGGCTGTCGAACCAGTCATAGCGCCAGTCCGCGAAATCATCTGCGAAGATGGCGGGATCGACAGGTTTGTTCCAGTCATCCCGGCTCCACCCATCAGTGGGATCAAATACTTTTTCGGCAATCCAGTTCATATCGCACAGGCCTGTTTCGGGGTCCGGCTCAGAGATCGGATAGGCGACGACCCGTTGGGTTCCATGGCCGATCAACGCCATCGAGGAGCCGCCGCGAAAGGCTGGTGCGCGCGATATCGCCCGCCATAGCACCGCGCCATTCCAGATCGGATCGCCTTCGCCGGGAACCATTTGGGCGCGAATGGCCGATTTGATGCCGTCGCAGGCAATAATCAAATCTCCCTCAACCGTTTCATTCTCAAGCTGAAGATGCGCTTGATCGCCGGTTTCAAAGCCAGCAGCCCTTGCCCCGGTGACAACACTGTCAGCGCCCGCCCGCGCTATCAGCGTTTCGTAGAGCAACATCTGCAGTTTGCCTCGATGCACGGAAAACTGCGGCCAGTCGTAACCTGCCGCTGCGCCGCGTGGTTCTACCCAGATCTCGTGGCCAAACTTCGAATAGAACCCATATTCCCGCGTCCGAACGCCAATTTCGTCCAGGCCGGCTTCGAGTCCCAGATCAAACAGCTCTCTAACAGCATTCGGTTGAAGATTAATGCCGACGCCTAAAGGGCGGATCTCGCCAGAGGCCTCATAGACGCGAAATGGCACGCCGATCTGATGCAATGTCAGCCCCAGCGCCAATCCAGCAATCCCGCCGCCTGCTATCAAAACCGTCATATCGTTCGCTCCCAACCCGTCATCATCTTTGTCCCATAAATATCCAAATCCTGCTGTGGCCGCAGGCGCAATGACGAAAGATGACGCGCATTGTCCAACCTGCGCTTCAAAACACTAACTGGGCGCCTTGCATCCTGCCCTGATTCTGCGTAAATCCCCGATGTACGCGCTAGGGGTTTAGCTCAGTTGGTAGAGCATCGGTCTCCAAAACCGAGGGTCGTGGGTTCGAGTCCCCCAGCCCCTGCCAGCGCGGACGATGAGATGTCACTGCACGCATTGGTCATTCAGCAATTCTAACCGCCAACCAGTGAAAAGTCGGACCAGACAATCACCGAGAGCCAGATTGGCTGCGCTGGCCGCAGCTTCGTCTGCAAAAAGATGCACTGGACCGCCGGGGGTTTGAAGAATGAGATGGCCCCGGCCCGGCACTTCAGGGCGGTACCCAGCATAGGCCAGTCGGATGTACAACGCGCGCCAGGCGAACGACCCTTCCCGAAAATGACTTGGATGACCGATGAACCCCAGGGTGGTCGTCTGCGCACCTTCAATGCGCGTGGCAAGTTCTTTGGCGCCATCCTGGTAGCCAGACGGCCGATAGCCTTCAATTTTTGAAATTTCCAGCCACCTGTTCAGATATGCGCCGTGTGATCTGGGACCATCGTGCGAGCCAACTAAAACGCTATCGCCAATCGCAAGACGAACAAAAGGGGGGGCCTTCATTGGGTCTGCTGAGACGAACAGAAACAGTGATGTCCCGGCAATAAACGATGCTCTGACCAGTTTGGGATGACCGACCGCCTTTTCAATTCCTTTCAAAAACAAGGCGGCCGGCAGCGGTCAGAGGATCAGCGCAGGCATCATGTATTTGACCGACAACAAGTTGAACAACGGCAGCGCCATAGGCACAGCACCAATTGCAATGATCAGACCGCGCCGTCGTTGCTGTTGATCGGCTGTGAATGCCCAACAGGCGCTACCAAGGAACAACAACGCCCAGCCGGCGGGGCTGAATATGACCGCAATCACCCGATGTTTGAGAAAGTCGTCCCATCCGTGGTGTTCAGCCTTACTTTCGGCCTGTTCAGTGCTGAACACGTAAACGTCCCAGGTGCCAATAGGATCCAGAATGCCAGCGACGATGCCTGCCGCCAGAACCAAAATTGCTGCAACGGCCATCTTCGTCACTTGCAGCAATGTAGCCCCATTTGCGTAGGCGATAGCGGCCAACAGCGGCGAGACCATAAGGAAATCGACCCTGAGCAGCGCCGCCAGACCAATCAACACTCCGGCCGCCAACACCGATGGTCCTGCAGTGCTTCGCAACACCAAAAAGCCGGCCCAGGCGATAGCGGCAATCGGCGCAGACGATGAGTTATAGTAAAGGCCGGTAAATACGATTTCCGGAACAGTCAGGATCAGAGCAAGCGCAAGAAGTGGGTTAACGCCAGCCGTGGCGCGCAGCAGGTGATAGATAACGGTCGTGGCCAAAGCCATTGCTGCAGCGCTGCTGACAAAGATCGCCGCAGGCGTTCCAAAAACGGTGTAGAGACCGGCGCCAAAAATATAGCTAAGCGGCTGTCAGTCGTATTTGTAGGCCCAGATCCAGCCTGAATGCACCTCTGCAAGGGTCAGCATCGGCATGACGAGGTTGATGTCATCGCCCTCATAGCCATCATAGTCTGAAAGATATGCGAGAAATAGAAACAGGATCACGCCGAACGCGGCGCTTTCCCTCCATGCAGAGCGCCTATAGACGTTCAACTTGTTGCAACCAAAGCAACGCCAGTGATCGCCAGACCCAGCCCTGCCAGCTTTTGCGCCGAAACGGTTTCACCGAATACAGCGCTTTCAATGATGGCGATCAGGCAAATCGCCAACGCGGTCAGGATTGCATAACTGGTCGAAAGTGACAGAACGCAGATCGCCGCCATGAATGAAATCAGCAGCATCACCGCGCCAACCCCGCCGATCCATGCGGCGGGTGACTGAATCAGGCCAAGAATGATGCTGTACGGGCTGGTCAGATTTAAAGACCTGACTGCTGCGCGCAGGCTGAAATTGGTGATGATGTTGGCGATGACGGCGATCCCCAGAAACAGCCATCCAGACATTGAAAATCCTCTCAGGTGGTGAAGGTCGCAAGCAAGAAGAACCCTGCAACAACGCCGCCGCATATAAGACTGGTCCGGTCTTTCAGTGCGTACAAGACAGGGTCGTCATTCATGCCGCCGCGATGCGTGATCACTACGATATGCGAAAACCAGAACAGCAGCACCGGGCAGACACCCCATAGAAACTCAGGTTGCAGGTAGATTTTCGCTGACGCCAGACTGTTGACGTATAATGCGAACACAAGGACCGAGGCATACCCTGCGGTGATCGAGATGCCTCGAATAACAGGCATGTCGTCGGCAGATACGCCCTGCCGTTAAGCGTCGACTGGCTGCGGTTTGCGCCGTCGATCAGTTCGGCCTGCCGTTTGATTGCGGCGAGGCCGAGAAACAGGAACATTGCAAAAGTCAGCAGCGATGGCGACAGGGCGACCGATGACGCAACGCCGCCCGCGAAAATGCGGATTGTGTAAAGACCCGCCAAAACCCAGATATCGACGATCATCCGCCGCTTCAGAGACAGCGAATAGGCCAGCGTCAGGCCGAAATAGACCATCAGCGTTGCGACGAAGCCTGCATTTGACGCAACGATTGCAATCAAAGCGCCTGCGGCGAACAGGCCAGCAGACGCAATCACTGCCAGCTTTATCGATACATCGGCGGATGCAATCGGCCTGTGTCGTTTTCGCGGGTGGGCGCGGTCGGCCTTTAGATCCATCAAGTCATACAGCAGGTAGACGCTTGAGGCGACCAAGCAGAAGGCGACAAACGCAAGTACGGCGCCGCCAAGCATGTCAAATTGCTGGCTTGCCAGAAGGGGAATGAAAATCAGGGTGTTTTTGGCCCATTGATGCGGACGCATGGCTTTCAATAAGGCCCCACTGGGCCCGCGTTCCTCTTGCAGCGTGCGCCCGTCTGGTTTGGACATGGCGACGGCGCGGGCTGCTTTGTCAGGGCCGGCGACGATGGCCTGCCGCGCTGCGGCCCAGACAGGCGCATCCGTCATGCTGTCGCCGATGTAGTCGAACCCACCCCGACCAAACCGTACAGACAGGAAATCCGCCTTGATCCGGCCAGACAGGTTTTTGCCGCTCTCCGCTAGTTGGCCGGAGCCAAATGCTTCATCGAAGACGCCTAGCGCATTCGCGACTTTGTCCACCTGACGCTGATCCGAAGCGGATACGAGCGCAACTTTTGGTCCGGCCGCCCTGGCTGCTTCGATCTCGGCCATAACCTCTGGCCGCAGGCGCAATTCGGCCGGATCAGCCAGCATTCTGTCGGCAAGTGCAGCTTTCCATGCGGCTTTTCTGCGGGTTAAGCGCGTCGCCAAGCTAATCGATTCGACAGGGCGCTCAGCAATCAGAGCCGCCAAAGCTTCGTGCATCGTGTCGTTGCGAAAAAGCGTCCCGTCCATGTCCACAACAAGGATCGGTGCGGCCCCGTCAATATCTTTCGCCATCGCCCCACCTTCGATCGCAGTATCATCAAACTCTAGCTACGGGGCCTTAATGGTAAAGATACTAGTGGTCCTTTTCCGGTTTCCGCTGTGACAAATGCCGGATGATTGACTTCGCATCACTTGCGATTGCGGCCAAGAAGGGCTAAGTGGCCGCCCACGTCCGAATGGTCGGACCCAAGGAAAGATCGCAACATGGCACGACCCAATCCAGCCCAGTTTATCCAACAGGTGCGCGCCGAGACCGCAAAGGTCGTCTGGCCGACGCGCCGTGAGACACTGCTGACCACTGTCATGGTCTTTATCATGGCGGCGCTGGCGGCCGTTTTCTTCTTCCTTATTGACCAGGTCATCGGCTTTGGCATCGACCAGATTTTGCACCTGGGCGGTTGACTTGGAGGGGGCTGAGGCGTAGCCCAGCCCAACTTATCTGATTAGTGGCGCGCGACGATTCGTAATCGCGCGCCCCTTTGTTTTGAGGAGCGCGACTTTTTCCCTGATGGAACAGGGGACTGGCGCGAAGTGCGGGGAAACCCGCCGGGCGGTAAAAGGCGACGGGCAATATGGCGAAACGCTGGTATGCGGTGCATGTTTTGTCGAACTTCGAAAAGAAGGTCGCTGAAGGCGTTCGCGAATCTGTCAAACAACACGGCCTTGAGGACGAGATCGAAGAGATCCTCGTTCCAACCGAAGAAGTGACGGAAGTGCGTCGCGGCAAGAAGGTTGTTACCGAGAAACGCTTTATGCCGGGTTATGTCCTCGTAAAGATGGAAATGACCGACCGCGCCTATCTGCACATCATCGACACCAACCGGGTCACGGGCTTTCTGGGTCCGCAGGGTAAGCCAAGCCCTCTGCGTGAAGCTGAGGTTAACCGCATCCTGAACGTTGTGGAAGAGGGCGTCGATCGTCCGCGTCCAACAATCACGTTCGAGATTGGCGAAGAGATCCGCGTCACCGACGGCCCGTTCGAAAGCTTCTCAGGCTCTGTCGAGGAAGTAGACGAAGGGAACGCGCGCCTGAAGGTGATGGTGTCAATCTTTGGCCGGGCCACCCCGGTCGAACTGGAATACGGACAGGTTTCGAAAGAAGTCTGATCGCATGCTCGTGGGAGGAAAGCCGGGCGCGCCCGGGGACCCGCACCACTAACCAAGTGCCTGACGGATCGCGATCCTGACGGTGGGATTTAGAGGAGGCCATTATGGCCAAGAAGGTAATCGGCACACTGAAGCTTCAGGTGCCAGCAGGTCAGGCGAACCCTTCGCCGCCAATCGGTCCTGCGCTGGGTCAGCGCGGCATCAACATCATGGAATTCTGTAAGGCTTTCAACGCAAAGTCCCAGGGGATGGAACCAGGCGCGCCGTGCCCGACGATCATCACCTACTATCAGGACAAATCCTTCACCATGGAAATCAAGACGCCGCCAGCGTCTTACATGCTGAAGAAGGCCGCCAAGGTGAAATCCGGTGCCAACACACCAAGCCGCGAAACCGTTGGTTCCGTGTCCGTGAAACAGGTTCGTGAAATCGCAGAAGCGAAAATGAAAGACCTGAACGCCAACGACATCGACGGCGCAATGCAGATTATCCTGGGTTCCGCCCGGTCGATGGGCATCGAAGTGAAAGGCTGATCTGATGGCGAAACTTGGAAAACGCACCACCGCTGCTCGTGAAGCTTTCGCAGGCAAGTCGGACGTTGCAGTCGCAGAGGCTGTATCGCTGGTTAAAGCCAACGCAAAGGCGAAATTCGACGAAACGGTTGAGATCTCGATGAACCTGGGTGTTGACCCCCGCCACGCTGACCAGATGGTTCGCGGCACGGTCAACCTGCCAAACGGCACTGGTAAATCTGTTCGCGTTGCAGTTTTCGCTCGTGGCCCCAAGGCTGACGAAGCGAAAGAAGCAGGCGCAGACATCGTCGGCGCAGAAGACCTGATGGAAATCGTTCAGGGCGGCACGATCGACTTTGATCGCTGCATCGCGACGCCTGACATGATGCCCGTCGTTGGTCGCCTCGGTAAGGTCCTTGGCCCGCGCAACCTGATGCCAAACCCGAAAATCGGCACAGTTACGATGGACGTGAAAGAAGCTGTCGCCGCCGCCAAAGGTGGTCAGGTGCAGTTCAAGGTCGAAAAAGCTGGCGTTATTCACGCCGGTGTTGGCAAAGCATCTTTTGACGAAGGCCAGCTGGTTGAGAACGTGAAAGCGTTCGTTGACGCCGTAGCCAAGTCAAAACCTGCGGGCGCCAAAGGCACCTACATGAAGAAAATTTCGCTTAGCTCAACCATGGGCCCAGGCGTATCGGTCGACGTCGAAACAGCGACTGCTTCCGAATAAGAATTTGCACTGGGGCGACCCGGTGTGATGCGAAGCTTTTCCTTCGGGGAGGCTTCATCCGGTCAATGACGGTGGGTGAGGTGCAAATCTCATAAATCCCGCCATAGACGGGAGACGCAGAAAATCAGCCGCCTTGGCGCTGGTTTTGGCTGACCCGGATCGGGACGAAGACCCTTCCAGCATATCGGAAGGGAATGGAGCCGGAGGTGGAGCGCAAGCAAAACCTCCATAAACTTGGAGAAGACTGTGGATAGAGCCCAGAAAGAAGCTGTGATCGAAGAACTCGGTCAGATCTTCACTGACTCTGGCGCCGTTGTAGTATGTCACTACACCGGTCTCTCGGTCGCTGAGATGCAGGACTACCGTGCGCGCATGCGTGATGTCGGTGCGTCCGTACGTGTCGCCAAGAACAGGCTCGCCAAAATCGCGCTTGAAGGCAAGCCTTGTGAGGGGATGAAAGATCTTCTCACCGGGCAGACTGTCATCGGCTACGCAGAAGATCCGGTTTCGGCGGCGAAAGTCACTGAAGCCTACGCCAAGGACAACGACAAGCTTGTCGTTCTTGGTGGTGCGATGGGGGACACTGTCCTCGACCGCGCTGGCGTATCCACCCTGTCGAAAATGCCGTCTCGTGAAGAGATTATCGCATCCATCGCCGGTTGTATCGGCTCACCGGCTGCGAACATCGCTTCCGCGATTGGGGCGCCTGCCTCTGACATCGCTGGTGTCTTGTCGACACTTGAAGATCGTGAGAGCGCCTGAGCTTAGAAGCAATCGGGGGCGCGGCCAGATGGCCGACGCCGGAACCCAACTGAAACGAAATGGAACGCTAAAATGGCTGATCTGAAAAAACTTGCTGAAGAGATTGTTGGTCTGACCCTTCTCGAAGCAGCTGAACTGAAAAACATCCTCAAAGACGATTATGGCATCGAGCCTGCTGCAGGCGGCGCTGTCATGATGGCTGGTCCTGCTGGCGACGCCGGTGGCGAAGCTGCTGAGGAAAAAGACGAATTTGACGTCATCCTGAAAGCTGCAGGCGACAAGAAAATCAACGTCATCAAAGAAGTCCGCGCCATCACTGGCCTGGGCCTCAAAGAAGCCAAAGACCTCGTCGAAGCTGGCGGCAAAGCTATCAAAGAAGGTGCTTCGAAGGCCGAAGCCGAAGAGATCAAAGGCAAACTCGAAGCGGCTGGCGCCGAAGTCGAGCTCAAGTAATCACTGCTTCCTTAATGGTTTCTTACGAAACCTTAAGGACAGACGTGGAAATCAAAGGCTGGACCGCTGTATCGGGGGTCCAGCCCGCTTCTTCTCAGGCCCTCTTTTCGCCACCCCGCGGCGGCAAGAGGGCCTTGGAAGACGCGGAACATTCGGGAAGTCGATCTGGGCGGTCGGCTGGTATTGTGTGTTTCACGTCGCTGGACGTCTCGACGCTGTGTGCCCAGCGGAGTTGAGACGGGCTGAGAACGCCAGAGGTCAAGCATGGTTCAGACGCATTCCGGACGTAAACGTATTCGTAAACATTTTGGTAAAATCCGCGAAGTCGCGGAAATGCCAAATCTGATTGAAGTTCAGAAAAGTTCTTACGATCTTTTCCTGAAATCGGGTGAGGCTGCAGAGCCCACCGATGGTGAAGGCATCCAGGGTGTCTTCCAGTCGGTTTTCCCGATCAAGGATTTCAATGAAACCGCCGTCCTGGAGTTCGTGAAATACGAACTTGAGCCGCCGAAATACGATGTTGAGGAATGCCAGCAGCGCGACATGACCTACGCGGCGCCGCTGAAGGTCACTCTACGTCTGATCGTATTTGAAGTCGACGAAGACACGGGCGCCAAGTCGATCAAGGATATCAAAGAACAGGACGTCTTCATGGGCGACCTGCCTCTGATGACCGACAACGGTACGTTCATCGTGAACGGCACCGAGCGTGTGATCGTATCCCAGATGCACCGCTCACCTGGCGTGTTCTTTGATCACGACAAAGGCAAGACGCACTCATCCGGCAAACTTCTGTTTGCATCGCGCGTTATCCCTTACCGTGGGTCCTGGCTGGATTTTGAGTTCGACGCGAAAGACAATGTCTATGTCCGCATCGACCGTCGCCGGAAGCTGCCTGTCACGACCCTGCTGTATTCGTTGGGCCTCGATCAGGAAGCGATCTGCGATTATTTCTACGACAAGGTTGAATACGCGAAGAAAGGTGACGGCTGGTCCGCGCCTTTGGACGTGGAGCGCCTGCGCGGCACCAAGCCTGACTTTGATCTGGTAGATGCCAAAACCGGTGAGACGCTCGCCGAGGCCGGTTCTAAACTGACGCCTCGCAAGCTGAAAAAGTGGGCCGAAGACGGCGTCACCAATCTGCTCGCGCCATTCACCGCGATCTACGGTCGCTTTGCCGCCGAAGACATGGTGAACGAGAAGACCGGTGAGATCTGGGTCGAGGCCGGTGAAGAGCTGACCGAAGAAAACGTCGACAAGCTTCTTGAGAACAAGATCAAGAAGATCCCGACGTTGGACATCGATAACGTTAATGTCGGCCCGTACATCCGCAACACGATGGCGATCGACAAGAACATGAGCCGGGAAACAGCCCTCCTGGACATCTATCGCGTGATGCGCCCGGGTGAGCCGCCAACCCTTGAGGCTGGTGAAACTCTGTTTGGGTCTCTTTTTGGCGATCCAGAACGTTATGACCTTTCCGCCGTTGGCCGTGTGAAAATGAACATGCGCCTTCAGCTGGACGTTGAAGATACGGTTCGCATTCTTCGCCCTGAAGACAAAATGGCTGTTATCAAAGCCCTCGTTGGTCTGCGTGATGGCAAAGGTGAAGTTGACGACATCGACCACCTCGGCAACCGCCGTGTACGCTCGGTCGGTGAGCTGATGGAAAACCAGTACCGCGTCGGCCTGCTGCGTATGGAACGCGCGATCAAGGAACGCATGTCATCTGTCGAAATCGACACGGTGATGCCGCAGGATCTGATCAACGCAAAACCAGCTGCTGCTGCGGTTCGTGAATTCTTCGGTTCCTCGCAGCTCAGCCAGTTCATGGACCAAACCAACCCGCTGTCCGAGGTGACCCACAAACGTCGCCTTTCAGCGCTTGGGCCAGGCGGTCTGACGCGCGAGCGTGCAGGCTTTGAGGTTCGTGACGTTCACCCAACGCATTACGGTCGGATGTGTCCGATTGAAACGCCTGAGGGTCCGAATATTGGCCTGATCAACTCGCTGGCCTCGTTTGCCCGCGTGAACAAATACGGTTTCATCGAAACGCCATACCGGACCGTCAAAGACGGTGAGGTAACGGACGATGTGAACTACATCTCCGCTACTGAGGAAATGCGCTACACGGTGGCCCAGGCCAACGCGACGCTGACCGAAGATGGCCGGTTCATTAATGACCTCGTTTCCACCCGTAAGGGCGGTGAGTTCATGCTGAGCCCGAAAGAAAATATCGACTTGATCGACGTTTCGCCAAAACAGCTCGTGTCTGTTGCGGCGTCCTTGATCCCGTTCCTTGAAAACGATGACGCCAACCGCGCCCTGATGGGATCGAACATGCAGCGTCAGGCTGTGCCGCTGCTTCGTGCAGAGGCGCCGTTTGTCGGCACTGGCATGGAAAGCGTTGTGGCTCGCGACAGCGGCGCGGCAATCACCGCCCGTCGCGGCGGGATCATCGACCAGGTGGATGCGATGCGTATCGTTGTGCGCGTCACCGACAAGATGGATCTGGGTGATCCGGGCGTCGACATCTACCGTCTGCGCAAATTCCAGCGTTCAAACCAGAACACCTGCATCAACCAGCGTCCGCTGGTGAAAGTGGGCGACAGGGTCAACGCTGGCGATGTTGTTGCAGATGGTCCATCAACGGATCTCGGTGAACTGGCGCTGGGTAAAAACGCGCTCGTCGCGTTTATGCCTTGGAACGGCTACAACTATGAGGACTCCATCCTCATCTCAGAGCGCATCGTTAAGGATGATGTCTTCACCTCGATCCACATCGAGGAATACGAAGTCATGGCCCGCGATACGAAACTGGGGCCAGAGGAAATCACCCGCGACATCCCGAACGTCGGGGAAGAGCAGCTGAGAAACCTCGATGAGGCTGGCATCGTCTACATCGGCGCCGAAGTTGGCCCTGCGGACATTCTGGTCGGCAAGATCACACCAAAGGGCGAAAGCCCGATGACGCCGGAAGAAAAGCTTCTGCGCGCCATCTTTGGTGAGAAAGCTTCGGATGTCCGCGACACGTCACTGAAAATGTCCCCGGGTGATTTCGGTACGGTTGTTGAGGTTCGCGTCTTCAACCGTCACGGCGTCGACAAGGACGAACGTGCCATGCAGATCGAAGGCGAGGAAATCGAACGCCTCGCCCGTGACCGGGACGATGAGCAGGCCATTCTGGACCGCAACATCTATGCCCGTCTGCGCACTCTCATTCAGGGCAAGACTGCTGTCAAAGGTCCTAAAGGCGTTCCTGCAGGCTCCCTCATCGATGATGAGATGCTGGACATGACGTTGACCAAGGGCCTCTGGTGGCAGATCGTTCTTCCGAACGAAGCTGACCAAACTGAGGTTGAAGCGCTGAACCAGCAGTACGAAGCGCAGAAGCGCGTGCTGGAAGCCCGGTTCGAAGACAAGGTCGAAAAAGTCCGCCGTGGCGACGACCTGCCCCCAGGTGTTATGAAGATGGTCAAGGTCTTCATCGCTGTTAAGCGCAAGCTTCAGCCTGGTGATAAAATGGCTGGTCGTCACGGCAACAAAGGTGTCATTTCCAAAGTGGTTCCTGTCGAAGACATGCCATTCCTGGAAGACGGCACTGCGGTTGACGTGGTTCTGAACCCGCTGGGTGTGCCTTCGCGCATGAACGTCGGTCAGATCCTTGAGACGCACATGGGTTGGGCTGCATCTGGTCTCGGCCGGTCTGTCGCGAAAGCGCTGGATCAGTATGGCCGTGATGGAAACATCAGCCCGGTTCGGGCGGCCATGGAAGGTGCTTATGGCGCTGACGTTCTGGCCGATGCGACCAAAGATATGACTGAGGATGAGTTCCTTGAAGCTGCGGGCAATGTGCGGAACGGCGTTCCAATCGCGACCCCGGTCTTCGACGGCGCGAAAGAAGCTGACGTCAACGAACATCTGTTGATGGCTGGCTTTGATCAGTCTGGTCAATCAGACCTCTATGATGGCCGGACAGGTGAGAAATTCACCCGCCAGGTCACCGTCGGGTACAAGTACATCCTGAAACTGCACCACCTTGTGGATGACAAAATCCACGCGCGTTCCACCGGTCCATACTCGCTGGTCACCCAGCAGCCATTAGGCGGTAAAGCGCAGTTCGGTGGTCAGCGCTTTGGTGAGATGGAGGTCTGGGCGCTGGAAGCCTACGGCGCTGCATACACCTTGCAGGAAATGCTGACCGTGAAATCGGATGACGTCGCAGGCCGGACCAAAGTCTACGAAAGCATCGTCAAAGGTGACGATAACTTCGAGGCCGGTGTTCCTGAATCGTTCAACGTCTTGGTGAAAGAAATCCGCTCGCTCGGCCTGAACGTCGAGTTGCTGAGTTCGGAAGGAGAATAATCCGATGAATGAGATCACAAACATCTTCAATCCGACCCAGGCGCCGCGCACTTTTGACGAGATCCGTATCGGTCTCGCCAGCCCTGAGAGGATTTTCAGCTGGTCTTTTGGTGAAATCAAAAAACCGGAAACTATCAACTACCGTACGTTCAAACCAGAGCGGGACGGTCTGTTCTGCGCCCGTATCTTTGGCCCGATCAAAGATTACGAATGCCTGTGCGGCAAATATAAGCGCATGAAGTATCGCGGCGTCGTATGTGAGAAATGCGGCGTTGAGGTAACCCTGCAGAAAGTCCGTCGTGAGCGGATGGGCCATATCGAACTGGCATCGCCAGTTGCGCATATCTGGTTCCTGAAATCGCTTCCGTCCCGCATCGGTTTGATGCTGGACATGACGCTGCGCGATCTCGAACGCGTTCTCTACTTTGAACAGTATGTGGTGATGGAAGCGGGTCTTACTGACCTGACTGAAGGCCAGCTGCTGACCGAAGAAGAGTATCTGGACGCGCAGGACGGCTTTGGCGAAGACGCTTTCACTGCCGGTATCGGTGCTGAAGCCATTCGCGAAATGCTGGCTGCAATCGACCTTCAGGTTCTGCGCGATCAGCTTCGTGAAGATCTGTCCGAAGCGACAGGCGAACTGAAACCTAAAAAGATCATCAAGCGTCTGAAGCTGGTCGAAAGCTTCCTCGATTCAGGCAACCGCCCTGAATGGATGGTGCTGACTGTTGTGCCTGTGATCCCGCCAGAACTGCGCCCACTGGTGCCGCTGGATGGCGGTCGCTTTGCAACGTCCGACCTGAACGACCTGTACCGCCGCGTGATCAATCGGAACAACCGCCTGAAGCGCCTGATTGAGCTTCGCGCGCCGGACATCATCATCCGGAACGAGAAGCGTATGCTTCAGGAATCGGTCGATGCATTGTTCGACAACGGCCGTCGCGGTCGCGTGATCACGGGCGCAAACAAGCGCCCGCTGAAATCACTCAGCGACATGCTAAAAGGTAAGCAGGGTCGTTTCCGTCAGAACCTTTTGGGTAAGCGCGTCGACTTCTCTGGCCGGTCGGTTATCGTGACGGGGCCTGAGCTGAAGCTGCACCAATGCGGCCTGCCCAAGAAAATGGCGCTGGAGCTGTTCAAGCCGTTCATCTATTCGCGACTTGAGGCGAAGGGCTATTCGTCCACCGTCAAACAGGCGAAGAAACTTGTCGAAAAAGAACGCCCCGAAGTCTGGGACATTCTTGATGAGGTGATCCGCGAGCATCCTGTGATGCTGAACCGCGCGCCAACGCTTCACCGGCTTGGCATCCAGGCGTTTGAACCGGTACTGATCGAAGGTAAAGCCATCCAGCTTCACCCGCTGGTTTGTTCCGCATTTAACGCTGACTTTGACGGCGACCAGATGGCTGTCCACGTGCCGCTTTCGCTGGAAGCCCAGCTTGAAGCACGTGTTCTGATGATGTCGACGAACAACGTTCTGTCGCCAGCAAACGGCAAGCCTATCATCGTTCCTTCGCAGGACATGATCTTGGGCCTCTACTACCTCACGCTCGACAAAGAGGGTGAGCCTGGTGAAGGCATGATGTTCGCTGATATGGCGGAAATTGAGCATGGTCTGCACGAAGGCATCATCACGCTGCATTCGAAAATCCTTACCCGTCGTCAGACAAAGGATGCTGAAGGCAACCCAATCACGGAACGTGTAGAAACTACGCCTGGCCGGATGAAAATCGGCGCCCTGCTTCCGCAGAACGCTGCTGTTCCATTCTCGGTCATCAACCGTCTTCTTCGCAAGAAAGAGGTCGGCGAGGTCATCGACGAAGTGTACCGGCATTGCGGTCAGAAAGACTCGGTCATTTTCTGCGACCACATCATGACACTCGGTTTCTCTGAGGCGTTCAAGGCGGGCATTTCGTTCGGTAAAGACGACATGCTTATTCCTGACACCAAATGGGACATCGTGAACGAAACCCGTGATGCGGTTAAGGAATTCGAACAGCAGTACATGGACGGCCTGATCACTCAGGGCGAAAAGTACAACAAGGTTGTCGATACCTGGGCCAAGTGCACCGACAAAGTCGCAGACGCGATGATGGGTGAGATTTCCGCCACGCGGAAAGACGAGAACGGCCGGACGATGGAGCCGAACTCAGTCTACATGATGTCCCACTCCGGGGCGCGTGGTTCACCAACCCAGATGCGTCAGCTGGCGGCTATGCGTGGCCTGATGGCGAAACCATCCGGTGAGATCATTGAGACGCCGATTACCTCTAACTTTAAAGAGGGTCTGACGGTTCTTGAGTACTTCAACTCCACCCACGGCGCCCGTAAGGGTCTGGCGGATACGGCGTTGAAAACGGCGAACTCCGGCTACCTGACCCGTCGTCTGGTTGATGTTGCGCAGGATTGCATCATCAAAATCATCGATTGCGGCACCGATACCGGCATCACGGTTGAGGCTGTGGTCGATGGCGGCGAAGTTGTGTCTCCGCTTTCCGAGCGTGTTCTGGGTCGTGTGACCCAGGAAGACATCCTCGACCCGGCGGATGACAGCCTGATGTTCTCACGTGGTCACCTGATTGAAGAGGCGGATGCGCTGGCGATTGACGCCGCCGCAGTCGCATCGATCAAGATCCGTTCGCCGCTGACTTGTGAAGCGGAAGATGGCATCTGCGCCACTTGCTATGGTCGTGACCTTGCACGTGGTACGCCAGTCAACATCGGCGAAGCTGTCGGCATCATCGCCGCGCAGTCTATCGGTGAGCCTGGCACGCAGCTGACGATGCGGACGTTCCACATCGGCGGTACCGCGCAGGTGAACGACCAGTCGTTTGTGGAAAGCAGCTACGAAGGTAAGCTGGAAATCCGCAATCCTGAAAGCCTGCTGAAAAACGCGGATGGCGACATCGTTGCTGTTTCGCGGAACGTCAAACTGGCGATCATCGACGCAAACGGCAAAGAACGCTCTGTCCAGAAACTGGCTTACGGCACCAAGCTGTTGGTCAAGGAAGGCGACCAGATCGAACGGGGCCAGCGCCTCGCAGAATGGGATCCTTACACCTTGCCGATGATTGCGGAAAAAGCCGGTATCGCGAAACTTGTCGATCTGGTTCCGGGTATTTCCGTCAAGGAAGACACGGACGAAGCGACCGGCATCGCACAGCGCATCATCACTGACTGGCGTTCAGCGGCAAAAGGTTCCGACCTGAAGCCGGCGATCAGCCTGATGGGTGCAGATGGCGAGATGGTCAAACTCGACAGTGGCAATCCTGCCCACTACTTCCTTTCAGTCGACGCCATTCTGTCGGTTGAAGATGGTGCAGAGATTAAGCCAGGCGACGTGATTGCCCGTATCCCGCGTGAAGGCGCGCGGACCAAGGACATCACCGGTGGTCTGCCGCGGGTGGCTGAATTGTTCGAAGCGCGGCGTCCAAAGGACCACGCGATCATCGCGGAAATCGATGGTCACGTGCAGTTTGGTCGCGACTACAAGAACAAGCAGCGGATCTCAATTGTTCCTGTCGAAGAAGATGCGGAGCCGTCGGAATACCTGGTGCCGAAAGGCAAGCACATCGCGGTTCAGGAAGGCGACTTCATCCAGAAGGGCGAGTACCTTCTGGAAGGCAACCCCGCGCCGCATGACATCCTGGGTATCCTTGGGATCGAAGCGTTGGCCGACTATCTGGTCAATGAGGTGCAGGACGTCTACCGACTGCAGGGCGTGAAAATCAATGACAAGCATATCGAGGTCATTGTTCGCCAGATGCTGCAGAAGGTTGAAATCTCTGATGGTGGTGAGACCACGCTGCTGAAAGGTGAGCAGGTCGACCGGATCGAGTTCGACGAAGCCAACGCGAAAGCCGAAGCTGAAGGTCGTAAGATCGCCAAGGGCGGCCCGGTTCTGTTGGGCATCACCAAGGCGTCCCTTCAGACCCGCAGCTTCATCTCGGCCGCATCCTTCCAGGAGACGACCCGCGTGCTTACCGAGGCGTCTACGCAAGGCAAACGCGACAAGCTGATCGGTCTGAAAGAGAACGTGATCGTTGGCCGTCTGATCCCAGCCGGCACCGGCGGCGCAACCATGCGGATCAAGTCTGTTGCTGCTGAACGTGACAAGAAGGTCATCGCAGAGAAGGAAGCAGAGGCTGCAAAAGCCGCTGCCGCCGTCCCAGCGGGTGCGCTTGAAGTCATCGAAGCGGATGATGCGCCAGACGATAACTTCGTTATCGAATGATCTGACGTATCAGACCTGAAAACAATGAAACCGCGGCGAGCAATCCCCGCGGTTTTTCTTTGGTGATTGGTCTGGCTGATTGGCGCCTAACCACACGCCCTGAAGGTTCTGCCAGGTGAACGTGGGCGAAATTCCAAATACGCCCCTTCCGCCACGCCTAGGCTGTAACCGGTCGACATCATCACGCCGCACAGTAAGCTTTTTTGTGACAGAAACAGAGCTGGAGAGTTTTCAGATGCCTAAAACAAACTATCGAATGTTTGCCGCCGATGATCCCAACGTCAGCATGGAACCGTCCGAAATCTGTCCCAAAGAGGCTTTCACCACCACTGACACGACCGAGCTGAATCACAGCTTCTACGAAACCAAGGACGAATCCATCCTTGCTGGTGTTTGGACATGCGCGCCCAGTCGGGAGGTGATCGACGCCTATCCTGTTAATGAAATGATGACGGTTCTTGGTGGCTCAGTCTCCATCACCAATGAGGCAGGTGAGATTGAGACCTTTACCAAGGGCGACAGTTTCTTCATCCCAAAAGGTGCCAAGGTCATCTGGGAAATTACAGAAACCCTCACCAAACATTACATGATCGCCGTGTAAGTATGTCCGACCAGATGACCCCCAAACAGGCTGGTTTCCACATGCCTGCGGAATGGGACACGCATGAGCGGACCTGGATGATGTGGCCGTCCCGGCCAGAGGTCTGGGACGATATGGGTGAGACGCGCCGAAACTATACAGCGGTCGCCCATGCCATTCGTGACTTTGAACCACTCACAATGCTGGTGCGCCCTGATGATGTTGGGCAGGCTAGGTCGCTGTTGGGCGATGATATCGACATCCTGGAACATCCCATTGACGATATTTGGGCGCGTGATGCTGTCCCATGTTTTCTGACGGATGGTAAAGGCGGAAAAGCGGGGGTGTCCTATGGCTTCAATGCCTGGGGGCGGAAATATCATCCCTATGACGGCGCTGCCGGCGCTATGGTCAAGGCCGCCGGGTGCAGGTTGTTTCAGTCACCGATGATTGCCGAGGGCGGCTCAATCAGCGTCGATGGGCGCGGCACGATCCTGACGACCGAAAGCTGCCTACCCAACGCCAATCGTAACCCCGACTGAATCCTCCAACAGATCGAAGCGGAACTGATGGAAACCCTTGGTGGCGACAAGGTCATCTGGTTGCCCGGCAATGTTGAAGAGACGGAAACCGACGGCCATGTCGATAGCATCGCGGCGTTTATCGCACCGGGCATTGTGCTGATTTAGGCAGAAGGTCCGCCTGATCACCCCTGGCATCAGATTAACCGCGCAAACGTCAAAGCAATGGAGGGGCAAACCGATGCTAGTGTCCGCCCTATCGAACTGGTTCACATCCCTGAGGCGACAGGTAATCTCAGCGACCATGACATGTTTTGTCGGTCCTATGTGAACGCCTATATCTGCAACGGCGGCGTCATCATGCCGAAATACGGCATCGCTGAAGATGACTATATGATTGAAGTATTTGAAGAATTCATGCCGGGACGCCGCGTTGCGCAGGTCTCGATCCCCTCAATCGCAATTGGTGGGGGCGGCATCCACTGCATTACCCAGCAAGAGCCGCGGGTCTGAGGCGTCGCGCCCATTCAGGGCGCAGCGCTTTTATCATTCAGAACAGGTCGCTTAACACCAAATCGTCAAACAGGATGCCCTCAAGGACGATGTTCGTGCCGTTTTCCAGAATAAGTCTGGTAGACACACCGCCCTGCGTCGAAAAGGAATTGGTGATTTCGCCTGAGATTTCCAGACGGTCGACGCCAACCTCAAAATCCTGAATGTTCGTTTGTGGCGTGAAATTGTTTGTCGATGGATCGCCACGTTGGCCGTTGAACACAAAAACATCTTCGCCTTTTCCGCCGCGGGCGACTTCTGCTTTGTTCAGGCCTGGCATCAACGTGTCGTCGCCAGCACCGCCCATCAGGGTATCCCGACCGCCGCCACCTTTCAGAAAGTCGTCGCCCTTGCCGCCCACCAAAAGGTCATGGTGGGCGCCGCCGAACAATCTGTCCGCGCCTTGACCGCCTCTCAGCTGGTCTTCGCCGCCGCCGCCGCGCAAAACGTCCTGCCCGCCGCCGCCGAGAAGGGTGTCATCAAACGCGCCGCCATCCAGTGTGTCAGCGCCCAATCCGCCCACAGGCCTGTCCAGCCCGCCGCCGCCGCTAAGAAGGTCCCGTCCATCGTCGCCAGAAAGCGTATCGTCGAAGGCGCCGCCGATCAGTGTGTCATTGTCATCGCCGCCAAACAGACGATCGCGACCCGCTCAGCCGTTGAGAAAATCATCGCCGCCCAAGCCCAGAATGGTATCAAAACCAGTCAGGCCAAAGACGACATCATCCTCTGATGTGCCGACTAGTCGATTTGCTGCGGGCCCGCCGCGGATTGTTGGTTCTGGCAAAAAATCTCTCCCACAATTTGTTTGCCCCTTTTCACCACTTAAACTGAATTAAGGGAAATTTGGAATAGCGCCATTGAGCTGCGTGTGTCGTCTAACATGGGGAAATGATGCGGTTCGGTGGCAAAAAAACTGAAGAATGTGGGGTCTAAACAGGCCGGGAGCCCAGATTTAAAGCCGCCACTCGATGCTTCGTTCTTATCTGGCGTTTCTAACAAACTCATCTGGCGTCCCCCCTTTGGGCGAGGAAACGTACAACGCCTCAGGGCTATATTCTGTCGGTGGGCGTCAGGCTTTGCTTCATACGGGACAGCGTTTCGACCAATTGGGTCAAATCACCCAGGCCCATCCCGGTGCTTTCGATGATACGTCGCGTAATTTCGGGCGCTTTTTCCTTAAGTGTGGCCCCTTGGGAGGTGAGCGAGACAAATACTCGTCGTTCATCATCTTCGCCGCGCCGCCGCTTAACGTGGCCAGTCGCCTCAAGCCGTTTCAGAAGCGGGGTCAGGGTGTTGGATTCTATACCAAGCCGCCTTCCGAGGGCGCCAACGGTTTGGATGTCCTCTGCCCATAGCACCGTCAGGACCAGATATTGCGGATACGTCAGGCCAAGGGGTTTTAGCATTGGCTGATAGGCCCGGGTCATGGCGTGGCTCGCGGCGTATACAGCAAAACAGATCATGTCTTCGGCCCGCTCGGGCAAATCGGGTGCTGAGGATGTCATGTCATGGACCTCTCATAATTATCGAACACGATATAATCGAGATTGATACAGTTAGGAAGAATATATATTAAATCGAAAACGATATAAACGTATGCTATATAAACGTATGCGATATAAATAGGAGGCTAGCCATGTCATGGTTGCCCAGCCTGATCACAGCCACGCCGGAAGAGGGATATGATCTGGCGATCAAGCTGTCCCGAATGGCGGTAAAGAAGGCCCAACCTGATGATGAGGCGCGAGGGCGGATGCGGCCCGATTACGCCAACAACGCAGATAGCCTGACCGTGGCGTCGGGGGTTGTTGCGACCAACTTCCAGACTGTCGCAGCCGCGAATAATTACTGGCGTTAATGCAGGGGCAGGGCGGCGGCTCGCGCTTCCAGCCAACGGCGTAGCGGCGCATCGGTGCAAAGCGATATCGCCTTGGCGTACGCCTCGCGGGCTTCAGATAACCGGCTTGCGCGGCGGAGGAGATCTGCGCGGACCGCCCAGGCGGCCTGATAGGTTGTGATGGCGGCGGGGTCGATCTTCGCCAGCATGTCCAACCCTGCGCCCGGCCCGGCATCGCGCCCAACCGCAGCGGCCTGACTGACCGCGCCGCCAATGGTCGGGTAGAGGCAGTTCAGGCCTGCGTATAGCTGAGACAACGCCCGTCAATCGGTTTGGCCCGACCGTGCGCGGGCGGCGTGCACTGACTGGATTGCAGCCTCGATCTGAAACCGGCCGATCGTCGATTTGGCCGATGCCTGTCGCAGCAAAGCCTCGGCCTGCGCCGTCATCGCCTGATCCCACAGCGCCATATCCTGTTCATCCAGGGGCACCAAGACGCCATCCGCCAAACGAGCATCACGACGAGCTTGAATGAAGAGGAGAAGGACGCACAGCCCTTGGGCCTCAGCTTCATCCGCAAGTGCGGCAGTCATCTGCGCCAGATAAATTGCCTCAGCGCTAAAATCCGACGCGCCATCGATCCAGTCCGTGGAAAAAGCGCCGTAAATCGCCTCTAGCACGGCGGTGAGGCGGCCCGCCATTTCGGAACGGGCTGGTAAAGAGAAGTGAATGCCCGCATCCCCGATCTTGTGCATCGCCCGCATCAGCTAATGCGCCATGGCCGAAGGAGAGATCAAAAACACCCGTCCGATCGCATCCGCCTCCAACCCTAGCACTGTTTGCAGCATCAGGGGGGTGTGCAGCGCGCGGTCGATGGCCAGATGGGCGCAGACGAACAATAGACGCAGACGCTCGTCCGGTATCTCATCTTCATCGCTGGTCAAGGTGGGCATTTCGGGAACCTCATCAGTGACCACCATCCGCTTACCGCGTCGTTGCGCGTCAATCAGGCGGTTGCGGGCCACGGTAGTTAGCCAAGCTTCCGGTCGGTCGGGCACGCCGCGTTCGGGCCATGTCTTCAACCCCTCGGCGAAAGCCTCACTCAACGCGTCTTCGGCGGCCATGATATCGCCAGTGCGTGAGGCGATGCGGGCCAGTAGTTTACCGTAAGAGGCGCGCGCCGTCTGTTCGGCGCGCGCCTTGGCTGTGTCAGACATCAGCCGCCCATGGCCGTCGCCCGAACCTCGACCTTGCCATGGCGCGCCGCAGGGCATTTCTTGGCCCAGGCGATGGCGGCGTCGAGATCGGGGACATTCAGGACAAAGAAGCCGCCCAGCGTTTCCTTTGTCTCAGCAAACGGCCCGTCCTGTATCCGTTCCTCGCCATCAATCATGCTGACGGTCGTCGCGGTATGGGCGGGCTGCAGCCAGTCAGTTGTGACCAGCGCGCCTGCCTCAGTCAGCGCGCTGATGTAGGCGCCATAGAGTTCTTTCTCGGCTGCCTAGTCTTCGGGCGTCATCTGCGCGCCAACGGCAGGATCGGTGTATAGAAACAATGTGTAGTTCATTGGTTTATCCTCTTCCTTATCTTCAGGCCGCTTCAGCCATGTTTTGCAATCCACGGGCGAACGTAGCGCCCATCATCCTGTCCATGAACAGGCCAAAGACGCGGGCGATTGGATTCATTCCCATGTCCGTATCCATCGACCATGTCACCTTTGTCCCGTCTGGCGCAGCGGCCACGACGATAGTTTGCGTTGGCTTGCCCATGGCGCCAAGGTCAATTGCGTAAGTCACTTGATCGGCGCTCACGGCGGCGACAGTCTGACTGCCCTTGCCGTCTTTGCCGTCAAAGTGAAAGCCAGACCCGACGCCTGAGGCTGGGTCAAAAGGCGTAATTTTCTGGTTTGGGTCGGTAGAGGCATAGAGTTTAATCCGTTGAAACCCTTCGGTCGAGGCCGCCATCGCGATCACTTCGGCAGGGTTCGCATCGATGATTGCAGTGCGTTCGACGTGCATGGCTGAGGGAATCATGTAGGTGAAGGCGATTGCCAATGTCAGGACGCCTCCGGCGATCATCAGGATTTGTGCGGCATTCGACATTTTTCTGTTCCTTTCATCAGGTTAGCGAAGCGTCCATCTGAGGCCTTCACTGACATGACGAACGGCGAGACGCCCAATCGACAAAAAACATAAATTTTCTTCCCATTTTTGTCTGACAAAAGATCAAACAGGCCCAATCGCGCAGCTATTCGGTAGGTTTGCCGGGGGCTCAAATCCGCAAACTCGACATTACATGTCGCAATCCGCTCACATCACGGTTTGAAATGAGAAACAATCTCAGGTCTAATCCCCTCGGAGTTGGGGAATACGACATGCGAAATACAGGGAGAACACGCATGAAATTTTTTAGGAGCCATTCGGACAAGGTTCCTGCTCATATCACTGAGCAGGCAGAAGCTGTCCGTAACATGCCGGAAGCTGACCGCCGCGAGTTTATCGCGCTGGCCAGTGTTTTCGGTGCAACCGCTGCAGGCGCTTACGGCATGCTGGGCATGGCCCCGCCAGCCAAAGCCGCCGCACACGCCAAAGCTGGCGGCACGCTGCGCATGCAGATGGAAGTTCGTGCGTTGAAAGACCCGCGCACCTACGACTGGACGCAGATCGCAACCTACACCGCTGGTTGGCTTGAGTATCTGGTTGAGTACAACTCAGACGGTACGTTTGAGCCAATGCTGCTGGATAGCTGGGAAGCCAACGCAGACGCCACTGAATATGTTCTGAATGTCCGTAAAGGCGTAAAATGGAACAATGGCGATGACTTCACCGCTGAAGATGTTGCGCGCAACATCGCTGGCTGGTGTGAAAAAGACGTCGAAGGCAACTCGATGGCGGGCCGTATGTCTTCGCTGATCGACGCCAACACTAACAAGGCGCTGGACGGCGCGATTACTGTCATGGACAGCCACACCGTCAAACTGACCCTGCCTAACCCGGACATCACGATCATTCCTGGCATGGCTGACTATCCTGCGGCCATCGTTCACTCGTCACATAATCCTGACGACATGCTCGGCACCGCAGTCGGCACTGGCTACATGAAGCCTGAATCGCTGGAAGTTGGCGTCAAAGGCGTAATCGTTCGCAACGAAGACCACGAATGGTGGGGCACGGCTGCTGGCAAAGGTGGTTACCTCGACCGGATCGAGTTTATCGACTACGGCACCGACGCCTCTGCGATCATCGCAGGCTACGAAGCCGAAGAGATCGACATGAACTGGGAATCTGTTGGTGAATTTATCGACATCATGACAGGCCTCGGCCTGACCCAGTCTGATGTTGTTTCGGGCGCGACCATCGTGATCCGGCCAAACCAGAACAACGCGCCTTACGACAACAAAGACGTTCGTCTTGCGATCGCAATGGCCGTCGACAACGCGAAACTTCTGGAACTGGGCGTTAATGGTCAGGGCATTCCTGCCGACAACTGTCACGTTGGTCCTGTCCACCCAGAGCATGATGCATCGGTGACGCGTATCCCGTATGACCCCGCAAAAGCAGGCGCCATGTACAAAGCCGCTGCTGGTGATACTGAGCTTGAGCTGCTGTCGATCGACGATGACTGGCGTAAAAACACCACAGACGCTGTAGCGTCTGAGCTGCGCAACGCTGGCATCCCGGTTAAGCGGACCGTTCTGCCTGGTTCGACCTTCTGGAACGACTGGGCGAAGTACCCGTTCTCTTCCACCAACTGGAACCACCGTCCGCTCGGCACTCAGGTGCTGGCGCTGGCATACCGTTCTGGCGAAGCTTGGAACGAAAGCGGCTTTGCGAATGAAGAGTTCGACACGCTGCTTGCTGAAGCGAACTCAATCGCTGACGTCGCCAAGCGGAAAGTTGTGATGGGCAAAATTCAGGCCATCATGATCAACGAAGGCGTTACGATCCAGCCTTACTGGCGCACGGTTACGCGCCACCACAATGAAAATCTGACGGGGGTCGATATGCACATCGCGTACCTGCCGCAGATTTATAAGTGGGCTTGGAAAGCCTAAGGCTTCAAGACTTAAGGGCCGCCCCTAGGGGCGGCCCTTTTTCGCAGAACATAACGATTACCGAGCTTCGAATAGGCGCGGAACGCCCTAACGGTCACCCTACCAATCACAAGAACCGCAGGGCCACCTACCAACAGGGGTGATCTATGGGAATGTTTATTCTTAAGCGTCTGGGCGTCATGGCCCTGACCGCGTTAGGCCTGACGCTCATCGTTTTCTACATGACCAATCTTTATCCGAACCTTGAAAAGCTGGCTAAGACGCAAGGCAACTTCCGCATGTCGGAAACAGAGGTTTCAACCTGGCTTAACAACCGAGGCTACACACGCCCCCTGTTGGTTAAATACGGTGAGTGGCTTGGGGTGCTACCCGGCTATGTCATCGAAGGTACTGATGGTGAAGTCCGCGCACGATGCGCGCCACAGGGTCAATCTGTCGAAGACGCGCCTGAATATTGCGGTGTTTTCCAGGGCGGCTGGGGTTATTCATCTGTCTTCAAGGAGCCTGCATCCGACATCATGTGGAAGCGGCTAAGTCTGACAGGGTTCCTGATGTTATGCGCATTGCTGCTGACCATCCCGGTCGCACTGCTCATAGGAATTTTAGCGGGGATGCGAGAGGGGTCTAAAACAGACCGAACGTTATCCACCTTCTCCATCGTGACCTCAGCCACCCCCGAGTATGTATCGGGCGTTGTGTTGATCGCGATCTTCGCCTCATCAGCCGTGGGCTTGAAATGGTTCAAGGGCTCGGCAACCAAGGCGATGGAAAGCCCCGATTTTGAGAACTTCACGCTGCCGGTCCTGACCATCGCGCTGTTCTCAATCGGCTATATCGCGCGCATGACCCGCGCCTCGATGACCGAGGTTATGACCGCCCAATACATCCGCACCGCGCGGCTGAAGGGCGTCAGTTTTGGCAACATCGTTCTCAAGCACGCCCTGCGCAACGCGCTGATCGCGCCCTTCACGGTCATCATCTTGCAGATCCCGTATCTGCTGACCGGCGTCGTGATCACCGAGACCCTCTTTAACTATAAAGGGTTCGGGTGGCTGCTTGTGCAGGCTGCAGGCAACAACGACATCGACATGCTTCTGGGCGTGTCCGTCGTTTCCGTCATCATCGTTCTGGCGACACAGCTAATATCGGATATCGGCTATGTGTACTTGAACCCACGCATTCGCATTTCATAAGGGGGGCTGAACAATGGATCCATTATCCTGGGGCGAAATCATCGTCCGCATTCTGTACCAGTTCCTTCCGGTATGGATTTCGATGTTCGTGGTGTTCACCGCCTCGATCACATTCAAACGCAAACTTGGCCTCTACGGCCGCATCTTTGACAGCACAGTCGGTATGATCGGCTTTGCACTTGTCACGTTCTGGGTCTTCACGGCGTTCTACGCGTCGGCCTTTGACCTGATCGCAACGCATGATCCGCTGGTTCAGGCGTCAGGCATGAAGAACAAGGTGCCGGGCACACCGTTGAGGGACGCAGCAGAGGGAGCATACGCCTTCTACCTTCTCGGCGGTGACAACCTTGCGCGCGACGTCTTCAGCCGCATGGTCCATGGTTCCGCCATCGTGCTTAGCATCGCGCCACTTGCGACGCTGTTCGGCTATGTCGTTGGCGTCACGCTGGGTCTGCCCGCTGGATATTTCGGTGGTCGACTGGACACGATCCTCAGCTTCCTCGCCAACCTGATCCTGGCCTTCCCGGTGATCCTGCTCTTTTACCTTCTGGTGACGCCAGAGATCATTGCGACCGGCATTCCGATGTATATGGCGGCGGTGTTCTTCATCTTTCCGCTGGTGTTCATCACGGTCCTCCTGAACAGCCGCTACAAGGTGTTGCCGCATATCCGGACGCCCTTGCTGGCGGTCGTTCTGACCATCGGGATCTGGATCTACTTTTCGACCATCTCGGAAAGCGGTCGCGGAACATTCGTTGATTTCTGGCCAAATGCGCTTGATCTCTTCAACATTCCAGGCGGCGTTCTGGTGGTGTTCATCTCGGTCGTTTTCGTCAACTCGCCCACCATTTTCCGTATCATTCGCGGTCTGACGATGGACGTGAAATCCCGCGACTATGTTGCGGCGGCGCAGACCCGGGGTGAAACGCCGTGGTACATCATGCTGTGGGAAATCCTGCCCAACGTTCGCGGCCCGCTGATCGTCGATTTCTGTCTGCGCATCGGCTACGCCACGATCTTGTTGGGAACCTTGGGTTTCTTCGGCCTTGGCCTTCCACCGGAAAGCCCCGACTGGGGATCGACGATTAACGATGGGCGCAAACTGCTCTCCGTTTATCTGCACCCAGCGTTGACGCCCGCCTTCTCGCTGCTGAGCCTGGTGCTTGGCCTCAACCTTCTTGCGGACGGTCTCCGCGAAGAATCGCTGAAGGATTGATCTGATGGCTAGAGACGACAATTACGACGGCCCGATCCTTGAGATTGAGAACCTCTCTATCTCATTCATGACGCGGCTTTTCGAAATCCCGGCGGTGATGGATTTTTCCTGCACCGTGATGCCGGGCGAAGCGATGGGTCTGGTTGGGGAATCTGGTTGTGGCAAGTCCACAGTCGCCCTCGCCGTCATGATGGACCTTGGCAAAAACGGCCACGTTGTGGGCGGTTCCATGAGGTTCAAGGGACGCGAGCTGACCACAATGTCCAATGAGGAACTGCGTGAGCTGCGCGGGTCCGAAATCGCGATGATCTATCAGGAGCCGATGGCATCCCTGAACCCGGCGATGAAAATCGGCAGACAGCTGATGGAAGTCCCGATGATCCACGAAGGGAAGTCCAAGGAAGAAGCTTACCAGATGGCCCTGGAGGTTGTCTCGGATGTGAAACTGCCAGATCCGGCGCGCATCCTCGACAGCTATCCGCACCAGATCTCAGGCGGCCAGCAGCAGCGCATCGTGATCGCGATGGCGCTGATGTCGAAACCGTCGCTTCTGATCCTGGATGAGCCGACCACTGCGCTTGATGTGACGGTTGAGGCGGGGATCGTTGATCTGGTGAAAGGGCTAGGCGAAAAATACGGCACGTCGATGCTGTTCATCTCGCACAATCTTGGGCTGGTTCTTGATACCTGCGACCGGCTTTGCGTGATGTATTCGGGCGAGGCGGTGGAAACCGGCTCCATCGAGGACGTCTTCGACAAGATGCGCCATCCCTATACGCAGGCCCTGTTCCGGTCGATCCCGCTGCCTGGGGCCGATAAGAACGCCCGGCCTCTGGTGGCGATCCCCGGCAACTTTCCGTTGCCGCATGAACGCCCCAACGGCTGTAACTTTGGCCCGCGTTGTGACTACTTCGAAGAGGGCAGGTGCGATGCTGGCGACATCAAAATGGGGCCGATCGAAGGGGATCAGCGTCATGACAGCAGGTGCCTGAAGTTCACTGAGATTGATTGGGCTGAGCCCATTCAAGCCAGCCAAGATGTTGAAGACGTTGTGCTGGGCGAAGTTGTTCTGAAGGTCGATGATCTGAAGAAATACTACTCAGTCAGCGGTTCCGCCTTTGGCGGCGGCGAAGGTAAGACTGTCAAGGCGAACGAGACACTGTCCTTCGAGGCGCGGGAATCTGAAACCCTCGCCATCGTTGGCGAATCCGGTTGCGGCAAGTCTACGCTCGCCAAGGTTCTGATGGGGCTGGAGACAGCCTCTGACGGCTCGGTCGTACTGAACGGGGTGGACGTCGAAGACGTCGCCATCGAAGACCGGACGGTTGAGACGGTGTCTCAGGTCCAAATGGTGTTCCAGAACCCGTTTGATACGCTGAACCCGTCCATGTCGGTCGGCAATCAGATCATTCGGGCGCTTGAGATTTTCAAGATCGGCAACTCCCACGCCGACCGCGAAAAGCGGATGCTTGAGCTGTTGGATCTGGTCAAGCTGCCCCGTACTTTCGCCACCCGTATGCCGCGCCAGTTGTCTGGTGGGCAGAAACAACGTGTGGGCATCGCCCGTGCGTTTGCAGGCGACGCGCAGATCGTTGTGGCGGATGAACCCGTCTCAGCCCTCGACGTGTCAGTGCAGGCGGCAGTCACAGATCTGCTGATGGAAATTCAACGTGAGACCAAGATGACGCTTCTGTTCATCTCTCACGATCTTTCCATCGTTCGCTATCTTAGTGACCGCGTGATGGTGATGTATCTTGGCCATGTGGTTGAGATGGGGCCAACCGAAAAGGTCTTCGCACCGCCATATCACCCTTATACTGAGGCGTTGTTGTCTGCTGTTCCCATCGCGGATACGTCGATTGAAAAACAGCGGATCGTACTGGAAGGCGACATCCCATCAGCGATGAACCCGCCATCGGGCTGCCCGTTCCAGACGCGCTGCCGGTGGAAAACGGACGTGCCGGGGGTACTTTGCGACAAGGAAGTCCCGCCAATGCGGACGCTCAGCAATGGTCACCAGATCAAATGTCACCTCGCGCAGGACGTGTTGGATCGCATGGAACCAGTCATCAAGGTTTCAGAAGACGCGTAACTGACTACGTTTGCCAAAATACCCCCCCCCCGGCGTTCCGCGCTGGGGTTTTTCTTGGCCAAACTCGCCGAGATGCTAGGATTTCCTGACTGATCGGAGAATGCCAGATGAAACTACTGCTGCTTGTCTTCGTCTTCCTCGCTGCCGCAGCGCCAGCCAGTGCGGCGGAGCGTTTCAAAGGCAAACTCCTCTATCGGGGTGATAATGAGGTTTGGATGCCAGCGCCCGGCGTTGGCTACAAAAATTCAAAAGCCGCGGGGACATCACCTTTGAGACTGGCCCGTTCTCAAAGATCCTGCCGGTAAGATGTTATGGCACGTCTTACTGGACCACTAAGATGTCTGAGGGGGAAGGCATCTGCATCTTTGGACGCATGCCCGACACATGGACTGTGCGCTATGTGATGACTGACACCAAACCTGGCGACCAAAGGCGCGAACGGTTTCATCGCGTTGGCGACTGGACAGCGATTGGCGGTACGGGGAAATATGTTGGCATTGCAGGCTTTGGCAGATACCTGGCTGAGCCAGCCAGAGATGACTTTCTCAACGTAACCCATTGGGAAGGAGAAGTTGACTTGCCAGCGCCCACCGACTGTTCTGCCCTATTTGGGAGTCCCGAAGTGAAACATTGGGGCAGTTTAAGCCTCGGTAGCGTGTGAGAATATCCCGAAGTGAGCATTTCTGCACAGCATTCTTATTGAGATACCCCAAAAATTCTGGCATCTTCCTGCCTATAATCGCAAATGGGAGGGTGTTTCGATGCTTGTATCCAGATTGCTTACGCAGGCTGCGGCTTTCAGCGCAGCAATACTTTTTATCGGGTTTAGCTTTGCACAGGCTGCGGTTCCAGGTGGGGCGAATGTTGTCGTCGAAGGCTGGGTAGTCACAACCGTAGAAGAAGCGCCAGACCCGCAAGCGGGCACTTCAGGTCTATTCTTCATCGCAGTGACAGGCACGTTCTTTGCTGAATCGCTGATCGAAAATCCTGACGCCTTATAACAGTTTGAGCTTTCAGCCAGTTTTGAGGCTGGCGGGCGTACATTCTTTAATGAATCCATCGTCACGCCGCCAGTCTCGGTCAACGAACTGTTGGGATTCATTGGAACTGACTTTGATGAAGTCGTTACATTCGGTGCGCCTTTTGTAGATCTTGCTGAATGATCCGGCGCCGGAAGGAATTATCCCACTCGATGACCCGGTTTTTGGGAACTTTGAAGGGTTGGAGATTCGATTCCAGTTCAGCAATGTGGATTCCGATGCGACATCCATTTTCGGTGACTTCATCGTCGGCGTAGCACTGATCGGCAATCAACTGACTGAGGTTGAACTGACGCTGCAAGAGATCTTTGGGCCGATCACGTTTGAGCCGGACTTTGAGTTCGCCTTTAACGCAGGTATCGCACCGGTGCCCTTGCCTGCAGCTTTGCCAATGCTGCTGGGTGGGTTCGCAGTGTTTGGGCTGCTTGGCTGGCGGTGCAAAGCTGTCGCCTGAGAACTGAAAATTTGGCGGCCCTGCGTTTTCGTGGGGCCGTCTGCCACGCCTGGCGCCTGAGATACACCACCGTCATCACCGCACTGATTGGCAATCCGAAGTCCCGGATGATGTTCGGATTTGTGTTTTGCTACTGTAACATCCACCCACATTACCGTAGATGACTGACGCTAGGGGCTGAATGGTCGATAGTTTGTATTTGGACCATTCATGGCGTTCTAAATGGCCGGGTTCCCTAAGTTATTTCAACAAACGTTTGAAATATCACCTCGCAGTCTATCCGTTAACGAATTCCTAATTCTCATGCATTTTAAACGTTTACCTGCGGTTTCACGCGTGAAACCCTTGGTGGTTTCACCGCGCTTAGGGCCAAATAGCGGCCTACAACGCCGCAAACGGACAAACCCCGGCATGATCCTCGACCGAAGCTAAAGGCCATAAAAAGCGGTGGAGGCTACCTTGTCCCTTTACGAATTCATCACCCAAACTGGCTGGGATGACCTGCCTGCCGATGTCCAGCATATGACAAAACGTTGCCTGCTGGATTTGGTCGGAGTTGGCGCCGCAGGCTCCACCACGCCTCTCTCACGCATCATCCGGGGGCACGCAGCATCACAGTTCGGGGCGGGCTCGGCATCCGCCCGGATGCTGTTCGATGGTCGTACCGTCAGCCCCGCAGGCGCCGCGCTGGCGGGCGGCATGACCATCGATGCCATCGACGCCCATGATGGCTATCCAGAGGTAAAGGGCCACGCCGGATGTGGCCTCTTCCCTGCTCTCTTAGCGATGGCTGAGGGGCGGGACATGTCCGGCGTGGACTTTCTGGCAACGCTCGCCATCGGCTACGAAGTGACCATCCGCGCAGGGTTGAACCTGCATGCCACCGTTAGCGACTATCACACCTCAGGCGCCTGGGTCGCGGTCGGGATCGCTGCGATGTCAGCGCGGGTTCTTGGCCTGGCTGAGGATCAATGGCGCCACGCTCTGGGAATTGCTGAATATCATGGCCCGCGCAGCCAGATGATGCGGGTGATCGACCATCCAACCATGCTGAAAGACGGCTCTGGCTGGGGGGCGATGGCGGGGGTTTCAGCTTGTTACCTGGCCGAAGATGGCTTTACTGGCGCGCCTGCGATTACAGTCGAAGGGGCGGAAGAGTTTGCCGATCTGGGTCAGCGTTGGATGATCCTTGAACAATACTTCAAGCCATATCCTGTTTGCCGCTGGGCCCAGCCGCCCACTGAAGCGGCGCGCCAGTTGAGCCGCGATCACGACTTCGCTGCGGCGAACATCACGGCGATCCGTGTCCATACGTTCCACGAGGCCGCCCGCCTTGCGACAGCGGCCCCGGCAGATACCGAGCAAGCGCAATATTCGCTGCCCTTCGCCGTAGCGGCCTTCCTGACGCGCGGCAAAATCGGGGTCGATGAGGTAGGTCCATCCGGCCTGAACGAACCAGAGATCATCCGCCTCTCGCACCTCTTTGAGCCGCACGAAGACGACCGTTTCAACGCCGCCTTCCCCTCAGAACGCTGGGCGCGGATCGAGTTGGACTTGAGCGACGGACGCACGTTGATTTCAGAAGACAGCGTGGCCAATGGCAACGCTGACAACCCGCTGACGGATCATGAAATCGACGACAAGTTCACCACATTTATGGCAGGCGCCGGATTTGGTGAGCGTTCGGATGAGGTGATGATCACTGTGAAACAGTTGGATCAAGCGCAGGGTGTCGCAACCCTTATCGACTTGATCACAGCGCCCGCTTCCCCGGTCTGACAACCCGGATAGCGGATTTTGCCTCAAGCTTGGCCAGTCGGCCCTCTAAAGCCTTTGGCTGCCCGCCTGCGCCATAAGTCGCCCGAAAGCTGCTTATCAGTGCGTTTATAACTGGCGCGGTGTCAGGATTGCCACGCAGCATCAGCGTCCGTCCGGAATATTCCAATGCGCCGTAGAACTGATCGCGGGCGACCCACAGCTCAGCCTCCTCCATCAATTCGCCCTTGTCCTGGCCAGTGGCGAACGTTTCATCAAAGACAGCCACATAGTCCCGCATCAGCGACCGCGTCTGCGCATCCTGGCTACGTCCGGGCAAGAACCGCAGGGTCAGCTCAAGGAACGACCAGTTGCGTATGCAGAGCGCGAGATGGCTTTTCGCGAGCGCTTCCAAGCGGGCAAATATGTCTGGGTGGCCATCAACAGCTGCACGGGCCTCTGCGGTGATACCCTCCCAAAAGCTTTCCAGCATTGCGCGTACCAGCGCGTCTTTGGTAGGGAAGTATGTGTAGATCGTACCTTCTGCGACACCGATAGCGGCTGCGACATCGGCCACGCGCGCGCTCACATATCCTTTGCCTTCAAAGATCCGGCGCGCGGCGGACAGGATCGCGCGTTCTTTTTCTTCGACCCTCTGACGCCGGGTTGAGCGCGCGGTCGGGGGGGGATCATCCAGGCTCATCAGTGGTTTCCCAGATCGTTTCTGAGTCTTACTCATAATATTTGAGTAAGGCTCAATCAATGCTATATCTCTGTGAAAGAATACCTGCAGGGAGATTCGCGTGCCCGTTTACCAATCCCGCGTCAGTCCAGCGTCTGATAGCTTTCAGACAAACCGGGCTGAGATGCTGGCCAGCATTGAAGAGCTTCGAAAGCTTGAAGCCCGCGCTGAGGCCGCCTCAGAAAAGCGTCGACCGACGTTTGAGAAACGCGGCCAGCTGACCCCGCGCGAACGGCTTGCGCGGCTGCTGGATCCGGGCATGCCGTTCCTCAGGATGTATTCGCTGGCCAACTACATGGTGGCGGATGAGAACCCGGATAAGTCCATTCCTGGCGCCTCGATGATCTCTGGCGTCGGCTTCGTCTCAGGCGTGCGTTGTGTTGTCTGGTCCGACGACAGCGGCATCAAGGCGGGTGCAATGACGCCGATGAGCTTGCCTGCCGGGTTGGAATTGCAGGAACTGGCGCTGAAGCAAAAGCTGCCTTTTATTCACCTCGTTGAAAGCGCTGGGGCTGACCTGACCGGCTATCGCGTTGAAGGCTGGGCGAAAGGTGGCGCGATCTTCCGTAACCTCGCTCGGCTTTCAGCGGCGGGCATTCCTGTAATTACTGTGTTGCATGGGCCATCAACGGCTGGCGGCGCCTACATGCCTGGCCTGTCGGATTATGTGATTGGCGTGAAGAAAACCGGCCTTGCCGCACTGGCTGGGGCCGCGTTGGTCAAAGCCGCCACGGGTGAAGAAGCGGATGATCGGGAACTTGGCGGAACAGAGATGCACGCCACGACGTCTGGTCTGGTGGAATATCTGGCCGAGGATGACGCGCATGGCGTTGAGATATGTCGCGATGTGGTTGGTCGTCTCGGTTGGAACCGCCGGGCGCAGGCGCCCAAACGAAAGCCGTTCGAAGCGCCGAAATACGCGGCGGAGGAATTGGCAGGCGCTGTCCCCATGGACTACAAAGCCGCTTACGATGTGCGTGAAGTGATTGCACGGATTGCGGACGGGTCTTCGTTTGATGAATTCAAACCCGGATTTGGCCCGGCGACTGTCTGTTCGCAGCTTTCCATCACGGGTTTCGATTGCGCTGTGATCGGCAACAACGGCCCACTTGATCCGCAAGGGTCGAACAAGGCGGCGCAGTTTATTCAGCTTTGTGATCAGTTGGACATGCCGCTGATTTTCCTCAACAACATCACTGGCTACATGGTCGGGACGGAGTATGAGCAGGCAGGTATGGTCAAGCATGGATCGAAGATGATCCAGGCGGTCGCGAATGCCCGGATGCCCAAGATCACGCTATATATCGGCGCCAGCTATGGTGCGGGAAACTATGGCATGGGCGGGCATGGGTATGAGCCTGACTTTCTGTTCGCATGGCCCAATTCAAAATCTGGTGTGATGGGCGGCGAACAGGCTTCGAAAACGATGGTTGAGGTCTTTACTCAAGGCGCCAAGAGGCGTGGCATGGATGTGCCAAGAGAGATGATTGAAGCGGAGGCGAAAAAGATTGCTGATCATTTCTCAGCGCAGGAAAGCGCTCTCTATACGTCTGGGCGTTGCCTCGACATGGGCGTCATTGACCCGCGCGATACACGAAAGGTGTTGGCGATGGCGATTGAGACGGTGCTGGAGGCAAGGTCGCGCGATCTGACGCCAAACAGCTTTGGCGTGGCGAGGTTCTGATGATCAACACTCTACTTATCGCTAACCGAGGTGAAATCGCTGTTCGGGTCATGCGTACGGCAAAGGCCATGGGGATCAAGACTGTCGGGGTCTATTCCGAAGCTGACGCCAACGCGCCTCATGTGAAATTTGCGGATCAGGCAGTTTGCATTGGTGGAGCGCCAGTGGGTGAAAGTTATCTTGTTGCAGACAAGATACTGGCGGCCGCAGCCAAAGCCGGCGCAGATGCGATCCACCCCGGCTATGGCTTTTTGTCTGAAAACGCCGCTTTCGCAGAGGCGGTGTCAGGTGCTGGTCTGACCTTCGTTGGCCCACCCGCGAACGCCATCACAGTGATGGGCGACAAGGCTGGCGCCAAGCGCGCGATGATCGCAGCAGGTGTGCCCTGCGTGCCCGGCTATCAGGGCGAGGATCAGTCCGATGAAACCCTGCTGGCAGAGTCGAAAGGCGTCGGCTTTCCCATCATGGTCAAAGCAGCTGCTGGCGGTGGCGGCAGGGGTATGCGGCTGGTGGATGATCCCGTTAAACTGGCTGATGCGATCCGTTTGGCCCGCTCTGAAGCTGAGAATGCATTTGGTTCAGGTGAGTTGATCCTGGAGCGCGCCATTCTGCGCCCAAGGCATGTTGAAGTGCAGGTTTTCGCCGATGCACACGGTGAATGTGTGCACCTTGGGGAACGCGACTGTTCCGTTCAGCGTCGCCACCAAAAGGTGATTGAAGAGGCGCCGTGTCCTGTAATGACGCCTGAACTTCGCGCAGAAATGGGCGCGGCGGCAGTCGCGGCGGCGAAGGCTGTCGATTATCGTGGCGCCGGGACGGTTGAGTTTCTGCTCGACGAAAGCGGCGCGTTCTATTTTCTGGAAATGAACACCCGTCTGCAAGTCGAACACCCTGTGACTGAGGAGGTGACAGGGCTAGACCTTGTCGCCCTGCAGCTCAACGTTGCGATGGGTGTGCCGTTGGGGATGACGCAGGATGATGTCACACTGACCGGCCACTCCATCGAAATCCGGCTTTATGCCGAAAACCCGGATAAGAATTTTCTGCCTTCGACAGGTCCGATTCATCTGTGGGCCGAACCATCTGGCGTTGGCATGCGAACCGACAGTGGGATTGAAACGGGGGGCGAGGTATCGCCGTTTTACGACCCGATGCTCGCGAAGGTTATCGCCACAGGCGCCAACCGGGATGAGGCGCGCAAACGTCTGATCGCCGCGCTTGAAAATACGGCTTTGATTGGGCCGAAAAACAACCGCGCTTTCCTGATTGACGCATTGGCGCAAGATGGCTTTGCAAGAGGGGAAGCGACGACAGCGTTCATTGCGGAAACTTACGGCAAAGCTGGCTTCAAAATGGCTGCTGCAAGCAATGCTGATTATGCGCTCGCGGCTGTGGTCCTTCATGAAAGGGCGCGTCAGGCAGCCTCTGGCGCTGCACTTGGCGTCGCGGATGAGTTGATGAACTGGTCGAGCGCTGCGCCCTTGGGGTCGTTCTATTCGTTCGTTATGAATGCAGAGGTTGTGACCGTCGTTATCCGTGCGGTTGCCGATGGTTTCACGGCTACGAAGGGCGACGTTGTCATCGCAATCGCTGATCTGTCTGTCAGTGAAACAAAGGCGCAAGCAACACTCAACGGGCGCCGAGTGTCGGCAGCATTTGTTAGTGCACCCGACAAGTTGCATCTCAGCCTGTCCGACCGCGATCTGACAGTGGACATTCACCGGCCCGGAGGCGCTGGCGATGCGGCTGGCGGTGGCGGTCGTGTAACTGCACCGATGCATGGCGTATTGCTCGAAGTTCTGGTGACGGAGGGGGAGGAGGTGTCTGCAGGCCAGAAACTCGCTATCCTCGAAGCCATGAAAATGCAGCATGAGATCCTAGCGACCATCGACGGCAAGGTAACCTCTGTGACCGGCGCAGTTGGCGCGCAAACGGGGGCAGGAGATCTCATCATGGAAATCGAAGGGGATGACGCATGATCGTAGAGGCACAGGACTTTCTGGACGAAAGCCGATCACTTGAGGCTCTGATCGCTGACCTGAGTGACGAACAACTTGCAGCCCCGACAGCCTTCAAGGATTGGTCTATCAACCGCGTAATCCGCCATCTGCACATGTGGAACTATGCAGCGCATATGGGACTGACAGATCCGGACGGGTTCGACGAATTCTTTGCGGGAATCGCGAAAGGCATGGCTGGTAGTTCAATGGGCGCGGTAGAGGCGGAATGGTGCCCGCTGGAAGGCCGGGCGTTGGTCGAGGCTTGGTCTGATTACCTTAGCCCGATGACAGAGGCTTTTGCAGATGCCGACCCTAAAGTTCGTGTCAAATGGGCGGGGCCATCAATGTCGGCGCGGTCTTCAATCTCAGCCCGGCTGATGGAAACCTGGGCGCATGGGCAAGAGGTATACGATCTGCTTGGCAAAGTCCGGACAAATACTGATCGCATCAGATCTGTCGTGGTTCTTGGAATGAACGCCTACGGTTGGACGTTCAAGGTGAATGGCCGCGATGCGCCGCAACCGATGCCTCAACTGATTTTGACTGCGCCGTCTGGTGAGATTTGGACTTATGGTGAAGCGGGCGATGATCGTGTCGAAGGGCTGGCAGAGGAGTTTTGCCAAGTTGTCACGCAGACCCGCAATGTCCTCGACACATCGCTTAAGACCACGGGGCCGAATGCGGCAGAGTTTATGCGTATTGCACAGTGCTTTGCCGGCCCACCTGAAACACCACCAGCCCCCGGTACACGTGGAATCAAAAGCTAGTTGCGTTACATAACACGCCTACTGCTGTCCGTCTGAATGCTAGGGATAGGCTGCAACGTTTTCGCTTTGCGAGATCGTTGTGGTGCTGCTGAGGTGCCGGATTAAGCCTACTCGTGGGTTCAGACGGCGGCGCTCACCGACGTCTTTCAACGACCGGAATCCAAGATCGTCTTGGTCAGTTCCTCGACATACAGTGGCACGCCATCAGTGTGCTGTGCGATGATACCGATGATCTCATCTGACAGCGCCGTACCAGTCAATCAGAATGTCGCCAACGACAGAGTGTCCTGCGGGTGAAAGATGGCCGTCGCAGCGCCAGTACAATTGATGTCTTTGAAGCTCACGTTGGCGGAATTCCGGCAACAGGTTTATCGTCTCGATCCCCTGCTTCTCAAGAAATCCGACAACTTCCTGGTAATATGCGCCATCAAATGAAAGCACATGAGGCGGTGAAAGCAGAACGACAACCAAATTATACCCGTGCTCGGACGCATGTAGGCGCCATGTGCGTAAAGCTTTCTGGTTCCGCTTTGCGCACCTTTGATCGAGATATGGAAACACCTGAGTTGATGGCGATCGTTGGCTTGTTGGGTCATTGTGGTAGATCTTCTGGCCGCGATAATCGATTGATCGTACCGAGTGCTCTGAGGCGCCTTTGCCCGGACCTGTCAGGGTATGGCGTATACGATTGAGGATGTTGGCGGACAGCGAATAACACTGCAGCAGGATAGAGATCGAACTGTCGCAGGATTCCGCCAGCGGCTGCTCTTTCAAGGCAGCATGTAACTTGTCTTCAACCCATTGGCTATCGACCTCTATGGGCGCGCCGTCGGAATCGAAGTAACGTGTGTGAACCAACCAACCATCCATGACGGCATTGTTTGGGTACAGATAATCCCCGACTACATCATCTTCGAAAAACGTCAGGATTACTGTCCCACGTAAATGGCCGACCCGTTCAGCCAATTCAAGAAACTTATCGAGCTGATGAAGCGTCGAGGTCGATGACACGCCACACTTGAGCGACGCGATGCCGGTAATATCCTCGAACCGATCGCCGAACCTCTCTCCGAACGATGTGAACCCCCATGTGAAACTATCGCCCGCGAAATATACATACGTTTCGGGGACCTCTGCCCACTGCCGATCAAAACAACCCATAGCATTTGAATGGATCGGGTAGTTGATTTCCGGCAGTTGGTGAATCGCTTCGCGGTTTGCGCCGACATCGAACCCTCGATCAACGTGGTTTTCTTTGTAACCCTGCGGATAGGAAGGCGGCTTTCCGATGTATGTATCCGCCCGCCGATAGTGGTGGAACTGCCAGACGATCCAATTTGGAGTAAAAAAATAGGCGAGAAAATCTAATACAAGCAAAACACTCATCAAGAGGAATAGTTGGCCAAATAATAGCTTCAAAGCCATAGTCGCGTGACTAAAATAGACTGCATTTTGTCTTCGTTGATCTCGTCTTGAATTAGTTGGACTGCTTGGCTTGGCTGTCCCCTGACGCCAAGTGTCACATCCCGGAAGATTTTATGACAGTTTCTTGAGCAGTTGGGGGTTTAGTTTGCGTCAGCCTTTGCCCGCCTGCAAGGGGGATCTGCTGTTCTAGGTTCGCTGGTTGCCAAGCAAGACGTGGAGATTGAGGGTGATTTCCATGTCCTTGTCTGACCTGAAGCTGGGGTCTTGCAGAGAGTCTTCCATGCGAGCATTGAAGCGTTCGATCAAGCCTTTGGTTTGGGGTGATCTCAGTGGGGGCAGACGGTGCTCGATGTCCAGATCCGCGCAGTGCCTGTGGAACTCATGGCGAACACTCTGTGGGCGTTGACCGAGACCAAAGGGCCGGTCGGTGAATTCCTTGCCATTGTCCGTGAAAATGGTGTGGGTGCGCCTTCACTTCCGCCGCGCATGGAGACGGTAGGATGCGTCACGTCATCCAGCCCGGTAACACAGCCAGTGATGTCTGGGCAGACACGGCCTATCGGTCAAAGGCGAACGATGGATGGCTTGATCGGAACATGCGAAGCAGCCGCATCCGTCGCTGCAAATCGAATGATAAGGCCAATGGCCACGCGGCGCTATGACAATGCCACATGCGTCCATTTTGCTTCAGATGCAAGCCCCACATGACCAGACCCCTTGTCCAGAAATCGTCCAGAGCCGTCGAAAATGCCAATTCGCAGGGATCACCGTGCATCTAACAATATTAGGAGTTTAGGGGCGACATTCCGTCCTAGAGGAATGTCAATGGTGCTGCCGGAGAGATTCGAACTCTCGACCTCCCCCTTACCAAGGGGGTGCTCTACCCCTGAGCCACGGCAGCATCGCGGCGGTGTTTCGGGCATTGGCGCGGAAAATGCAAGCCCTCTGACATAGGAAATCCGCGACCTTTCGATGAAAATGTCTGCGGCCATTGCGACTTCCGGCTGCGAAAGCCGACTTGATGCGGCAGCTTTGCTGGACCTGGCATATCTGGGCGGGTAAAGACGCGCCATGAGTCAGGATGATGGCGGGAAAGCGGAACGGCTGGCGGCAGCGCTGCGAGCAAATTTGCGCAGGCGCAAAGGTCAGCAACGGGGGCGCGATGATCTTTCAGGCCGCGATCCAAAGCGGCGTGATACAGTTCTGCACAAAGGCGGCGATCTGTCAGAGAACGGGTCACAACCCAGCCCCAAAGATGACGACAAGGCGTAGCCAAACTAAACGCCGAAGGAGCGAGCAGCATGGATAAGATCATCGTCACTGGGGGCGCAGCCCTGAAAGGCCGCATCCCGATCAGCGGCGCAAAGAACGCCTGCCTGACATTGATGCCCGCCGCCCTTTTGACGGATGAGCCGTTGACGCTGACCAACGCGCCACGGCTGGCGGACATTCACACAATGAAGGAACTTCTGTCTTCGCTTGGATGCGAAATCGCGTCCCTGCAGGAAGGCCGTGTCCTCGCGCTGGGCACGCAGACTATTTCGAACCATCTCGCTCACTACGATATTGTACGCAAAATGCGTGCGTCTATCCTCGTCCTTGGCCCGCTTTTGGCGCGTGAGGGTAGGGGGGTTGTGTCGTTGCCCGGTGGTTGCGCCATTGGCGCCCGGCCTGTCGATCTGCACCTCAGGGGGTTGGAGGCGATGGGTGCTGTCCTGGACCTTCGTGACGGCTATGTCGACGCAAATGCGCCAGGCGGACTGAAGGGGGCGGTGTTTGAATTCCCAATGGTGTCCGTCGGCGCGACAGAGAACCTGTTGATGGCGGCGACGCTGGCAAAAGGAACGACTGTTCTGAAGAACGCCGCACGTGAGCCTGAGATTGTCGACCTTGCTCGTTGCCTTAGGGCGATGGGCGCGCAGATAGAAGGCGAAGGCACGTCCACACTGACGATTGAAGGCGTTGATCGTCTTGGTGGGGCGACGCACCGGGTCGTTGCTGACCGGATTGAGTTAGGCACCTACATGATCGCCCCCGCCATCGCAGGCGGTGAAGTGGTCTTTGAAGGCGCAGAACGTTCTCTCATCTCATCTTTTGCGGACAAACTTGAGGCGGCGGATGTGGAAGTTGCAGACGTTGATGGCGGCCTGCGCGTACGCCGCAAGAATGGCGCGGTCCGTGCAGTGGATTTTGAGACAGAGCCCTTTCCCGGCTTCCCCACGGACCTTCAGGCGCAGCTGATGACGTTGCTTACCCTTGCCGAAGGGCGCAGCACTGTTGCCGAAAAGATATTCGAAAACCGATTTATGCATGTGCCAGAGCTGATTCGCATGGGCGCAAAGATCGACATCGACGGCTCCACCGCAGTGGTGGATGGCGTGTCTGAACTACGCGGTGCGCCTGTTATGGCGTCAGACTTGCGCGCATCTGCGTCTTTGGTGCTAGCAGGGCTTGCAGCGCAAGGCGAAACCATCGTGAATAGGGTCTATCATTTGGATCGTGGCTACGAGCGGGTTGAAAAAAAACTGTCGGCTTGTGGCGCAAACATTGAACGGGTCAGCGAATAGACATGGTGGATGCGAGTTTTGAGGACGGTGTTGATCAACCCCTTCGGCTGACAGCAGAAACACCTAAGGATCTTTCGGTTATTTCCGCCCTTTTGCAGGACGCCGTTTGCAAGATGGGGCGCGTTAACTGGATGCCCCGTCGACGCCGGTTTTCATTCCTCCTCTACCGGTTTCGGTGGGAAGCCGTAGACTGGGCTGACGCGCAAAAGCGCGAATATGAGCGGGTCGCGACAGCTCTTACCCTTGATGACGTGCTGGCGGTGCGTACGCGCGGCGTTGATAACCAGAACAAGGAACAGGTGTTCAATACACTCAGCGCTGAATTCGAGGCTGGCGAAGATGGCGCTGGCGTGTTGCGGGTAGCGTGTTCCGGCGACACGATGTTTGAGTTTAAAGTTGAATGCCTGAACGTCGCGCTGGCCGATCTCACCCAGCCTTGGGCGGCTGGTGGTAAGCCTATTCACTGATTGCTGCGCGGCATTGGCCCGTTGAACTGATTTGGCCTGCCGCCTAAACCAGCTTATCTTTGGAATGCTGGTGATGATCCATGCCTACGCGCCTGTCATATGACGACCCCGAATTTGAAGCTGGTTTTCAAGAACTTCTGCTGCAAAAGCGCGAGGCTGATGAAAACGTCGATCAAGTGGTCGCTGGCATCATTGCCGATGTGCGCGCCCGTGGTGTTCAAGCCGTCTGCGAGCTGACTTCGAAATTCGACCGGTTTGATCTGACCGAAGACCGGTTGGCGATTACTGAGGCCGAAATCGAAGCCGCTATCGCGGAGGTGACGCCAGAACAGCGCGCTGCTTTGGAATTGGCTGCAGAGCGCATCATCGCCTATCATGCACGCCAATTGCCACAGGATGAAAGCTGGATTGATCCTGCTGGCGCGACACTGGGCTGGCGTTGGGGGCCTGTTGATAGCGCCGGGCTGTATGTGCCGGGTGGTTTGGCGTCTTACCCTTCATCTGTCCTAATGAACGCCATCCCCGCGAAAGTTGCGGGCGTTGAGAGGTTGGTGATCGCAGCGCCGACGCCCGACGACAAAGTGAACCCCTTGGTGCTACTGGCCGCCCGCTTGTCTGGTGTGGATGCAATCTACAGGATTGGTGGCGCACAGGCAGTTGCAGCATTGGCTTACGGCGCGGGGTCGATCAAGCCAGTCGATAAAATCACAGGGCCAGGCAATGCCTTTGTCGCGGCAGCGAAGCGGCGGGTGTTCGGGCAGGTCGGCATCGACATGATCGCGGGCCCATCAGAAATTCTGGTGATCGCAGATAGTGACAATGATCCTGACTGGATCGCGCTTGATCTGATGAGCCAGGCTGAACATGACGAAAGCGCCCAATCGATCCTGATCACCACCGATCCGGCATTCGCTGAGGCTGTCGCCGCCGCGGTCGAAGTCCGTCTTGAAACGCTTGAACGCCGCGCCATCGCGGGGCCAAGCTGGCGTGACTACGGCGCACTGATTGTCGCCCGCGATCTGGACCATGCGGCTGAACTGTCCAACCGCGTCGCACCGGAACATCTGGAACTATGCGTCGCTGACCCCGAAGCGCTTAGCCTTAAGATCCGCCATGCGGGCGCGATCTTTATGGGCGCACATACGCCTGAGGCGATTGGCGATTATATTGGCGGCCCCAACCATGTGCTTCCTACCGCGCGTTCCGCCCGGTTCTCGTCCGGTCTGTCGGTGCTCGATTTCATGAAACGCACGACAATCGCCAAAATGACCCCCGGCGCACTTGCAGCCATCGGCCCGGCGGCGGAAACTCTGGCCAAGGCTGAAAGCCTGGAGGCGCATGGTCTTTCCGTTCGTAGCCGCCTTGATGCGATGAATGAGACAACCGATGACTAGTTTGAACCATCTGATTGAGATTAATCTCGACGAAGCTGGACTTGCCGCGCCGACGCCAGAAGTGGATCAGGAACGCAAAGTTGCGATCTTTGATCTGCTGGAAGAGAACGCATTCGCATTGGAAAAGTCTGAGGCGCCAGGACCATACAAGCTGAACCTTGCCGTTCGTGATCGGCGTCTGGTTTTCGATGTGAAAACGAAGACGGATGATCCTGCCGGTGAGTTCCACCTTTCGCTTTCGCCCTTCCGCCAGATTATTCGCGACTATTTTGCAATTTGCGAAAGCTATTTCACGGCTGTGAAAACCTTACCGCCCAGCCAGATCGAAGCGATCGATATGGGCCGCAGAGGTGTTCACAATGAAGGTGCGCGGGTGCTGAAGGAGCGGCTTGAAGGCAAAGTTGAGATAGATGATTTGACCTCTCGCCGCCTTTTCACGTTGATCTGCGTTCTCCACTTCAAGGGCTGACGCATTGGCGCCGAACCTTCCAGGATCGGTGCTGTTTTGCTGCGACCACAATGCTGTGCGTTCGCCGATGGCAGAAGGCTTGTCGAAATCCCTTTTGGGAACGCGCGTCTTTCTGCAGTCAGCAGGCATTCATAGCGAGATGGACATCGACGGGTTTTCCATCGCTGTCTGCGCAGAACTGGGTGTCGATATCTCAAACCACAATTCAAAGTCCTTTGATGAGATTGAGGAAAGCGGCGAAGATATCGACAGCTACGATTTAATCATCGCTCTTAGTCCTGCCGCCCAACGTCGTGCGCTGGAATACACCCGCGATTTTGCGCTGGAAGTGGAATACTGGCCTACGTTGGATCCCACCGGACTTGGTGAGACGCGTGAGCGCAAGCTTGAGGCGTATCGCCAGTGCCGTGATCAGTTAAAAGCCCGCCTGATCGCCCGGTTTGGGGGCGAGAAAGACTAAGAAACTCTCGCTCTGCAGGCAATCGTGCACCACATGGCGGAGAGGGCCAAGGCATGCCTTGCAATTTTCCCCCTAAAGCGCCATTTTCCGCGCGCTCGCGCTGATTGCGGGCGACAAACAGATACGGAGACGGCATGGCCAAGGAAGAAACTCTCGAATTCCCCGGCGTCGTGACCGAGCTTTTGCCCAACGCGACATTCCGGGTAGAGCTCGAGAACGGCCATGAAATCATCGCCCATACAGCTGGCAAGATGCGCAAGAACCGCATCCGCGTGTTGGCAGGTGACAAGGTGCAAGTTGAAATGACGCCTTATGACCTGACCAAAGGCCGCATCACCTATCGCTTTAAATAAGCCGTTGCGGCTGATCCTAGGCTCAGGCTCACCCCGTCGGCGTGAGCTTCTCGCCCAGATTGGCGTTACACCTGACGATATCCGCCCGCCGGATATTGATGAGACACCGCTTAAGGCGGAACTTCCGCGCGTCTATTGCATGCGCATGGCGGTTGAAAAGGCGGCGGCGGTTCAGGCTGGGTCAGGCGATCTTGTCCTCTGCGCCGATACGACCGTGGCCGCTGGCCGCCGCATTCTGGGAAAACCAGAGGACGCGGCTGAGGCGGCGGATTTCCTCTACCTTCTTTCAGGCCGACGTCACCGGGTGATTACGGCGGTTGCGATGAAACTGGGCGATCGCCTGTGGAAGAAAGACGTAGTGAACCACGTGAAATTCAAGCGTCTTTCGGATGAAGATGTCTCAGCCTACCTCTGCTCTGGTGAGTGGCAAGGCAAGGCCGGCGGTTACGCAATTCAAGGTATCGGCGGCGCCTTCATTCCGTGGATATCTGGGTCCTTCACAGGCATCGTCGGCCTGCCGTTGGCTGAAACTGTGGGTCTTTTGACCGCAGCCGGATACCCGGTAACTTTGGAAGGGAACGCGGCATGAGCGAACGTTTGATCGTGATAGAGCCCGGCCCGCCAGCCAAAGTCGCACTAGTCGTTGATGGACGGTTGGAAGATTTGCTGGTCGATCCATCCGACGGCGCCCCGCAGATGGAAGAAATTCATTTGGTTCGCGTCCGCCGGGTTATCCCCAAACAGGGCGCGGCCCATGTGAAGTTGATCGATGGCAAAGGGTTCCTGAGAGACGCAGCGGACGTAAAAGAAGGCGATCTCGTCCTTGCGCAGGTCTCGGGCATGGCTGAACCTGGAAAGGGCGTGCCAATGACCGCGCGCCGCCTTCATCGCGGTCGTTACGCTATCCTGACGCCGCACGCCCCTGGTGTGAACGTAGCCCGCTCAATCAAAGATGCAGAAGAAAGTGCGCGGCTTACCGCTATCGCCGCGCCTTTGATTGGCGATGGTGGCGTCATCCTCCGCTCAGCCGCACGGGACATCGATGATGAAACCATTGCGGAAGATATCGCAGACCTGATGCGCGTTGAAGAAGCGGTTATGGCAGAAGGCGCACCCGGCTTACTGGCGGAGGCGCCCGGCGCAGAGGTTTTTGCGTGGCGCGAATGGGGGGATCCGGATGAGGTGATCCGCGAAGAGGGCGCGTTTGATCGCCTCGGCCTCTGGGATGCAATTGACGAAGCGCGTGGCGCCAAAGCGCGCTTGCCAAGCGGGGGCTGGATGTCAATTGAGCCGACGACAGCGCTGGTTGCTGTCGATGTGAACACTGGGGCTGACATTTCAGCTAACGCTGCCGCCAATGCGAATCTGTCTGCTTGCAAAGACCTTCCCCGGCAGCTCCGTTTGCGAGGTCTTGGCGGCCAGATCACCGTAGATTTTGCTCCGATGCGCAAAAATGACCGCAAGGCCGTTGAGGCTGCGCTAAGGAAGGCGCTGAAGGATGACCCGATCCAGACCACGCTTGCCGGGTGGACGCCACTCGGCCATTTCGAACTACTTCGCAAACGGGAACGCCGCCCTCTTACTGAGGTGTTGAAGGATGGCTAACTGCCCAATCTGCAAGAAGACCACAGTCGAAACATATCGTCCATTTTGTTCAAAACGTTGCGCCGATATTGATCTCGGAAAATGGATGACGGGTGGCTATGCGCTGCCGTCTGAGGACATCCCTGATGAAGAAGAACTGGATCGCGCTATCCAGGATTTAGAAAAGCGCTGATTCCGTCTGGACACCCTTTCATTCATGACCTAAAACGCGCCAGCTTTCATCGAAACGATGAGATGCCCGGGTAGCTCAGGGGTAGAGCAGCGGATTGAAAATCCGCGTGTCGGTGGTTCAATTCCGCCCCCGGGCACCACTAGTGTTTCGTCGAAAACGCGGTCCCACGTTCAGCCAGACAGATAAGCGGCAGACGTTTCGCAGAGATGGCGAGAGCCTATCTTGATCGAGCAACCTCACTCATCTTCCGTAGCAAACAAATCCTTGCGCAGTGTGTTCAACGCATTTGGGTCGATTTTCACATGGATCACGGCCGGGCGCTTTGCGGACA
>CALKOT010000096.1 GCA_938092015.1 uncultured Paracoccaceae bacterium | reverse complement strand
GTCACCGTTTCAGCGATTGGCGACGCTTCAAGTTTAAGAGGTGGTACACTGATCATGACGCCGCTGAACGCTGCTGATGGGCAAATCTATGCTGTCGCTCAAGGTTCAGTCGTCGCTGGCGGCGTCTCGGTCACCGGCGATGCTGGGTCCGTCACCACGGGCGTTCCAACAGGCGATGTTATCCCTGACGGCGGCAGGGTTGAACGCGAAATCGCCTTTGAACTTGCGGCGCTGGATACAATGCGACTGGCGCTTCGGGATCCCGATTTTACAACGGCATCGCGGATTGCTTCGGTCATCAACCGATCACTGGGCGCTGGGATCGCCAAGATGCAAGATTCTGGCACCGTTGTGATCGCCCCAGGCCAATTGACCAGATCCGGAGCAGCGGAGACGATTGCGCGGATTGAAAACCTACGGGTCGAAAAAGATCAGAAAGCCCGTGTGGTCATAGATCAGCGTTCGGGCACCGTGGTACTGGGCGATGATGTGCGGGTCAGCAGGATTGCAATAAGCCAGGGCGATTTAACGCTTCGCATTCGCGAAACACCTATCGTCTCCCAACCAAGTCCGTTTGGAGAAGGCGAAACCGTTGTTCTGCCCAGAACGGATGCGGCGATTGACGAAGAGCCGGGTGAAGGGTTGGCGATTGTCGACGAATCCGTCTCTTTGGCAAACTTGGTCGAAGGGTTGAACGCACTGGGCGTATCTACCCGCCAGATGATCGATATCCTTAGTGCAATAAAGGCGGCCGGTGCATTGCACGCAGAGTATATCCTGCAATAGCGGGAAGTGTTTCGGTATCTGTCAACGAGAGCGGCCCTATCCAAGTGACCGCAACCACCGCCATCATTGGGTTTAGTCGATGAGGACAGTCAGCGGGCGTGCATTGAATGTCTCAAATGCATGGGGCGGTATGACGGTCCTATCAATTCAATAGTCGGCCAAACCCAGAACGGGATGCTGAACGCGATCGCCAAAGTTATCTCTCGTAACTACAATTCCAACCCTGCCTTGCGAAACTGCAATCGTTTAGCTCAGCGACGGATGTTACCGCTGAACTCAGGCACACCGAACTCCGCATGGCAGATGTCAGCAAGCTTTGCGACGCCGGCCCAAATTTTTTCGATTGGCGGATTAGCGTAACAAATCCTGATCCAATCGTCAGAATCTTTGCCCAATGACCACTCCGGCCCAGGGTTCACAGCTACGCCCTGTGTTGCGGCCACTTCAGCCAGGCGACTGGTTTTCACACCCTCTGGCAACTTAACCCAAAGGAAAATCCCACCGGGCGGCTTTTGGTAGTGAACCGCCGCGCCAAAGTTTTCATCAAGCGACTGGATCAATGCGTCCAGCTTACCTTCCAGAACTGCATTGCACCGCTTAACGTGCGCATCAAAATTGTCTGGGCAGTATTCCGACAGCATCATCTGCTCTAACGCACCTGATCCGGCATCGCTTTTCATTGCAATCAACCGGCTCAAAACCGACCAGTCGGCATTGATGTATCCAACACGCAGCGCTGGACCTACGGTTTTTGAAAAGGTGCCAATGTGGATCACTATTCCCGTGTCATCCAATGCGCGCAGGGCTGGCGGGCGCTCGTTCGACCAAACGATATCAGAATAACATTCATCTTCAAAAATCGGCACGCCATGCTTTTTGGCCAATTCGATCATCTTGTGACGACGATCTAATGGTAAAATCGTTCCTGTTGGATTGTGAACGGTGATGATGCCAAAAATGTACTTCGGTTTGATCCCCTTGGCCACCAAATCATCGAGGGCCGCCTCTAGCGCGTCCATCCGCATGCCCTGATCATCCAACGGTATGGAAACCATGTTCACGCCCAGCGCGCGGAGCTTGGAAAACGCGCCGCCATAGTTCGATTCCTCGACAATTACCGTATCGCCCTTTTCCAAGAGCAGCTTGTTGATCAGATCCATCGCCTGCAATGATCCAGACGTCAGAAGGATGTCGTCAGCCGTCGTATCGATACCGCAATATGTCTTCAGTTTACTGGCTACAAATTCCCGACACGGCCTATATCCCTGTGGTCCGCTCTGCAGGTAATAAGTCGCAAGGTTTGATCCCTCTCTCACCATAGCGCGATCAATGGCGGCGCGCAGATCATCAACTGGCACCGTAGCGTCATCAATGTGGCCACCAACAAAGTTATATTCGGGAAATCCAGTCCAACGTGCTGCAGGGGCCGGAACGTGCGCGGGAAGGATGGGTGTGTAGTCAAACGACATTGGCAGGTCCTCTTGAACTTTGTGGAACCCTAAAAGCGGCGCGCCATTTCTGGCAATAGGCGCCGTGATGTCGCCCTATCCTTCAGCAGTTGCTTTCTTCTTTTTCGGTTTGAACGGGTCCATGCCATCACGGGCCAGTTTGTCGGCGCGCTCATTCTCTTCATGGCCAGCATGGCCCTTGACCCATTCCCAACTGACATCGTGCGAAGCGACCGCATCGTCCAGCGCCCGCCATAGGTCTTCATTCTTTACCGGTTTTTTCGCCGCCGTTTTCCAGCCATTGCGTTTCCAGCCGTAGATCCATTTCGTCAGGCCGTCTTTGACATAGGAACTGTCAGTCACAATCTTAATTTCAGTGCGCCGTGACAGGGAGGTGAGGGCCTCAATCGCTGCTGTCAGTTCCATCCGATTGTTGGTCGTGTCAGCTTCGCCACCGCACAGCTCACGTTCCTTCAGGACCGTATCACCATCTTTGGCGACAAGCAGGACGCCCCAACCGCCGGGGCCAGGATTGCCTGAGCAAGCGCCATCGGTATACGCGAAGATACTGGTCATCGGGCTGTAAACACGTGCATCAATTTCTCTGGAAGGCCATCATAGCCCTCACCTTCCCGCAATCGTATCTGAGGAGTGGTGAAACCTGCCTGGGTTAGCAAATCGGTGATCAGCTCAGGTTCGAAATAGCTGTAGAAACGGCCAAGGTTGTCGCTTTTTTCGCCTGAACCAGACTTCAGCCCCAGATAGAAAACACCGCCCGGCTTCAGGGCGTCGTATATGCGGGCAAGGTTGCCCGGCATGTCAGCCCGAGGTGCGTGGAGTAGGCAGAAACTGGCCCAGATCCCATCGTACCGGTTCTGCTCGTTGAAGTCGTCAAATTGCTGCACTGTAACGTTCAGCCCGGTCAGCGCAGAAGCTTCTTTCGCCAACCCGGCAGACCCATCGAACGCCTCGACCTCATATCCTGATTCAAGCATCCGTTTCGCAGCCCATCCACCGCCGCAGCCATAGTCCAACAATCTGCCAGTTTCTGGCGCAAGGGACAGGAATTTTTCCAGCCATGCGAACGGCCCGTCAGGCGCTGACCATGGTGCATAAACCGGCGCTTCGCCGTCGTAGAAATCCAGTGTAGCTTTGTCGCCGCTCATACAGAGACCATTCGTGTGACACGATGAGGTTGGCTCATCGGAAGAAAAAGAAACACTACTTGCTTCAAGAGAAGCTGCCAATCGCCAAGCAGCCGCAGACCACGACGGTTAAACTTATTCGCAGGCTCAACCACCAGCCGGGCGCAAGGCCGCGCACCGAAAACAGATAATCTAAGCAGAGCAGGCCGACGAAACCTATCAAAAGGTTAAGCAAACGTTCATCAATCGGTCCCGCCCATGCAAAGAAAAAGCAGTACAAGGCCGGGATGACGCTTAGCGCCAGATACAGCGGTTGGACCTTTTGGTCTGGTCTGGCGGCAAAGCCCCAAAGAACGCCGCTCATGAAACTGAGGATAACGACGCCGTATGACGCAAGGATGTTCAATCCATCATTAGGCACGATTAGCGGATAAGAGCCTTCGGGTATCTCTATCTCTCCGCCAAGGCTAATAAAGACGCCTGCCAAAAATGGGATCAGTCCGGCGAGTCCTAGCCAGAGCGCAGCTTTTGGAATCGACTGCATCACGTTTGTCAGGCAGCAGCGACGCGAAGAATGCGCGGCACTTTGAATTCCACATTCTCTTTCACGGTTTCAACAGCATGGAAAGTTACCTCATAGCGTTCGCAAAAGGCGTCGATCACCTCATCGATCAAAATCTGCGGCGCTGAAGCGCCCGCCGTGACGCCAATTGCATGTGCGCCTTCCAACGCGCGCCAGTCGATATCAGAGGCGCGGGGCGCAAGCTGGGCGTACGCGCACCCTGCGCGGCGTCCAACCTCGACCAACCGCTGAGAGTTCGATGAATTTGGCGATCCAATCACAATCAGTGCTTCGACCCTTGGCGCGACGGCTTTGACCGCCTCTTGCCGGTTCGTCGTTGCGTAACAGATGTCTTCTTTATGAGGTCCGATAATGGCGGGGAAACGCTCACGAAGGGCGGCTACGACCTCAGCTGTGTCATCGACGCTAAGCGTCGTTTGCGTGATGTAGGCAAGCGTCTCGGGGTCGCGGACCTCTAGTGTTTTGGCGTCTTCAGCAGTTTCAACCAGCAATACTTCACCATCAGGTAGCTGGCCCATTGTACCGATTGTTTCCGGGTGACCAGCATGCCCGACCATCACCATCTGAAGGCCGTTACCATAGTGCCGTTCAGCTTCAATATGGACCTTTGACACCAGCGGACAGGTCGCATCAACATAGATCATGTTGCGCGCATCTGCCTCTTCCGGCACGGATTTCGGCACGCCGTGGGCCGAAAAAACGACGGGACGATCAGTCGGACATTCGGACAGTTCTTCGACGAAGATTGCGCCCTTTTCGCGCAGATCATCAACGACGAATTTATTGTGAACAATCTCGTGCCGCACATAAACCGGTGCGCCCCATTTCTCTAATGCCAACTCTACAATTCGAATGGCGCGATCGACACCGGCGCAGAACCCGCGCGGGGCGGCGAGGTATAGCGTAAGGGGCTGTTTCATGGACTTCGGCTACCGCAGCATTATGGACGAACAAGGCAAACGCTTTTCAGGGATGCGACTCACCCTGATATTCACTGTTACATGGCATGATATAGGAATTTTTAAAGTCTTTGAAGCAGGGCCGAATGTAGCACCGGCGGCGCAATCACCACGCCCGGCATTCTGGGGTGGTGCGAATTGTACGCCCATCGATCGCCGTGCTGGGTCGAAATCATCGCCCCGGCCTCCTCCGCGATAAGCTCACCTGTAGCTACATCCCATTCCCATGCAGGGCGGAAGGTGAAAGCCATGTCAAAGGTGCCATCGGCGACCAGACAATGGCGATAGACTAGGGAATTTCGAAATTCTCGCGTTACCGGTGGCGGCCCCCCGGGCCAGCGATCAGGGTTCATCTGGGGTTGGCCGGCCAGGGCTGTAGCACCGTCAAGCGTTGCCTTTTCAGATACGCGGATGGCGTCGCCCTGAAGAAATGCACCGCCGCCTTTGGTCGCCCAGTACATCTCATCCTTGATTGGGAAATACGCAGCCGCAGCCACGATCACGCCTTTGTCGGCGACAGCCAAAGCATGGCAGAATGTATCATCACCCCGCATGAAGGCACGGGTGCCGTCGATAGGATCTACGATAAAGCAAAGGTCATGATTGCAGCGTGCAGTGTCGTCTTCCGTCTCTTCGGACAACCAACCATAATCGGGGCGGGCCTCGATCAGTTCAGCCTTCAACATACGGTCGATTGCGATGTCGGCCTCAGTCACAGGGCCTGCGCCGCCATCCTTTTCCCATTTGTCGATGTCCCGTTTGAACTTCGATCGCGCAATCTCACCAGCGGCGCGGGCGTATTCCAACAACAGATCCAGGTCTTTCTGATACGGGTCAGCCTGAGGCAACGGTTAATCCTTCCACCAACAGGCTGGGCGCAATCAGCGATTTCGTGAAGTCGGCGTCATTCGCCGGAACCATTGTCATCAGAAATTCTGGCAGTGATCCTGCGATGGTCAACTCATTCACAGGATGGCTGATTTCACCATTTTCAACCCAGAACCCCGACGCACCACGCGAATACGCCCCGGTATTTGCGTTTATTGAAGCGCCGATGAGGGACGTGATGATCAGCCCTTCACCCATATCGCGAACCATATCTTCGAAAGACCTGTCGCCCTGCGTTAGCGTCAGGTTGGACGAACCGGGGGATGGGGGTGCAGACACGCCCCGCCGACCGCCGCCGGGCGCTTTCAGGCCCAGTTGCCGGGCAGTGGCTGTATCCATCTGCCAGCCACGCAAAACACCGTCTTCGATCAGGGCGCGGGGGGCAATCGCCATTCCCTCACCGTCGAAAGGGCGAGAGGCCGCGCCGCGCACTCGATGCGGGTCGTCGGTCAAACTGAAATTGGCCGGGATGATCTGTTGATCCATCTTCTCGGACAACCAGCTTGAACCACGGGCCACGGCCGATCCGGATAGCGCGCCCATGATGTGCCCGACCAGTCCACCGGCAACACGGTTGTGGAACAGTACCGGATATGCGCCCGTCTTCGCTTTTCCAGGGTTCAGGCGTTCTGCAGCACGTTGACCTGCGGAAGAGCCAATTTCTACCGGATCGGGCAAATCAGCGGCCCAGACACGGGAAACAAAGTCATAGTCCGTCTCCATCCCCAACCCTTCGCCCGCCACGGCGGAGACAGAGCATGAGGTGGACGACCGTTCATATCCGCCCTGAAACCCGTTGGTCATGGCAAGTGCGACAGTGCTGCGCCGCCAGCCTGCACCTGCGCTTTCAACTTGGGATACGCCACGGACCTCGGTCGCGGCCGCTTCAGCCGCCAACGCCATGTCGCGAAGAGCGTCAGGGGACATCGTATCAGCACCATCAAGCATTTCGAGATTGGGCGACGCCGACGGCTTCGCCAGATCAGCAGCATCCGCCAGCCCGCACCAAGGATCCTCAGGCGCAGCATTAGCCATTGCAACGGCGCGCTCAGCCAGCTCAGCGATAACATCCAACGCAGGATCAGAGGCGGAAACACAGGCCTGCTTTTTGCCGATCAGAACCCGCAATCCATAGTCGGTGCTTTCGGCGCCTTCAGCCTCTTCCAGCGCGCCTTCGCGGACAGAAACGCCAACATCGCGGGACGAAACAGCAATAGCATCGGCCTGCTCGGCCCCTGCGCGCCGTGCGGCGTCAAGCAACGCCTGCGTCAGATCTTCGAAATTCATCCTATCAGCCCATCTGAACGACGGCGTGGGCGACCGGACCAAGGGAAAGGACAATCAAAACCAGCAATGTCAGCCCCATTCCAGCAGGCCGCGCCTGAAATCCGATATACCCGTTGAAATGCAGGCCATGCAGCACCCGGCCAATAATGAACGCCAGTCCGGCGACATGAAGGGCGATCGACGGTGCGCCAAGCATTTCTGTCAGTCCCATCAGGATTAGGATCATAGGCATCTGCTCTGCTGCGTTGCCCTGACCACGTATGGACTTCGCCACCTTTGCATCGTCTCCGTCACCATGCGAAATTCTCTTGCCGCGCCGATGCCGCACAACGGCGAGCGTCAGCCAGACGTAAATCAGACCGGCGAGGCCTGCATAAAGGGCTGTGATGATTGGTGGGGTCATTGTCGCCGCCTTTTAAATTCTCGCTTTAGGCGAAGGTAACGCCATCCACCGGCGGTGCAAGGCGCCCCAGCGTCGCCCAGCGATTACTGGGCTATTTAGGATAAAGTAAATTGGATACGAAGCTTGTTCAGGTCTGCAGCAAACAGATCAGTTGTTGTAGCCCATCAGGCCATTGTCGCTGCGGCCATGCTTCAAGGACCGTTCCAGCACATGACCACAGATTGTAGGGCCAGGTTAACCAAAGCAAAAGTTGCAAACGCCTGAGCAATTCAAAACAATAAGCCGACGCCTGCGCCAGGAAGATTTCAGGATGACCTTGCACACCTCGCCTAAACAGTTGGAAATGACGCTTGAAGACCGGCTCAGCCAGGAAGAAGGCTGGGTCTATATGACTGGCATGCAGGCGCTGGTTCGTTTGCCGATCCAGCAGCGCAAGCGGGATGCGGCGGCTGGGTTGAACACCGGGGGCTATATTTCAGGATATCGCGGTTCTCCGGTCGGGACTTACGACATGAACCTCTAGAAAGCTTCGAAAGAGCTGGAAGAAAACAACATCTATTTCCAGCCTGGGCTGAACGAGGATATGGCCGCGACCGCCACCTGGGGCGCGCAGAATGTCGGCATCTTCCCCGGCGCAAAAGTCGATGGCGTTTTTTCTAAGGACCCGCTGCGCCACGCCAACCTTGCAGGCACCAGCGCGCTTGGCGGCACGCTGCTCCTGGTCGGTGACGACCATGGCGCAAAGTCTTCCACATTGGCTTGCTATTCGGACACAAGCTTCGCCTCCCTCGGCGCACCATTGTTGGCCCCAGCCAATGCGCAGGATGTGTTCGACTATGGCCTGCACGGCATCGCGCTCAGCCGCTTTTCAGGCGCACTGACGGGAATGAAACTGGTCACCGATGTGGTTGAAGGCGGCGGATCTGTCTATGTCGCGCCGGACAGCCCTGAAATCGTGATCCCCGACCATGACGGGCCGGACGTGAATCTCAAGGCAGCATTCACCCCGGTGCAGGATCAGGAACGCATGCTGTGGGACGTCAAGCTGCGCAAAGTTCTGTCTTACGCCCGTGCAAATGGGTTGAACCGGATCGACGGGGCGAAAGAGGCAAAGATCGGGATCGTAGCAGCAGGCAAAGCCTGGCAGGATCTCAATCAGGCGCTGGCCGACCTGAACTACGCCAATGGCAAGATCAGCGACGTGCCGGTGCGCCTTCTCAAGGTTGGCATGGTCTGGCCTCTGGATGACGAGATCGTCAGAGAGTTCGCCCAAGACCTTGATACTCTGATCGTGGTTGAGGAAAAGCGCCCCCTTCTGGAGGATCAGATCCGCGCGACGCTCTATGGAACCGACCTTGCGCCACGAATCGTCGGCAAAACATTCTCAGGCCACGCCTATTTGCCTGAACCCGCCGAATGCGCCTTCCCGAACTTTGGTGAGATTGACCCCAATCTGGTGTCATCCGTCCTGGTGCGGGTCGCCAAAGAAACCCATCCCGACAGCGGGCTTGCGATGCCGAACCAACCGAGATCGGCGCCATCCTTGGGTGGCGGCGCGATCCGGCCCCCGTCGTTCTACGCCGGGTGCCCGCATGGCCGATCGACCCAGGTGATCGATGGCAGCCGCGCGCTGGCCGGGATCGGCTGTCACACAATGGCCGTCATGCGCGATCCGTCCAAGACCAATTCGATCTCGCATATGGGGGGTGAAGGCGCGCTATGGCTGGGCCAGTTCCCGTTCACAGATGAAAAGCACGTGTTCGCCAATATGGGCGATTACACCTATTTCCATTCCGGCATGATGGCCATTCGCGCAGCAGTCGCGGCCAAGGCGACGATGACGTACAAACTGCTGCACAACGGCTTTGTCTTAATGACCGGTGGCCAGGCTCATGATGGTGAGGTCAGCCCCGAACAGATGGTCGCGCAGCTGACCGCTGAGGGCGTAAAACGCATTGCACTGGTTTCGGATGAACCGGAAAAGTTCGAAGGCAAAAACCTCGGCCTGTTCGTTGCGATCCACCCCCGGACAGAGCTTGAGCTTGTGCAAAAGCAGATGCGCGACGTCGAAGGCGTTTCTGTTATTATCTACGATCAACCCTGCGCCACAGAACGTCGGCGTCAACGCAAGCGCGGCAAATGGGATGACCCGGATAAGCGCGTCTTCATCAACCCTGAGGTTTGCGAAGGCTGCGGCGATTGTTCCACCGTGTCTGGCTGCATGGCGATTGAACCGCTGGAAACGGAACTCAGCCGCAAGCGCAAGATCAACCAGTCATCCTGCAACAAGGATTTTTCATGCGTTGAAGGGTTCTGCCCATCCTTCGTAACGATTTCAGGCACCCAGCCACACAGGGCCCAGGCCGCCGCGATCACAGTAGACGCCAGCACCCTGCCAATGCCGGACCTGCGCCCTATCGACGGGTCTTGGTCCATCCTTGCATCGGGCATCGGCGGCGCCGGGGTAGTAACCATCGGGCAGACACTGGCCGTGGCCACACATGCAGACGGTTACTTTTCTTCCAATCTCGACATCACCGGGTTGGCGCAGAAACATGGCGCGGTTCATTCCCACATCAAGATCGCGCTAACGCCCGCCGAGATGCGCGCTACACGCATCGCTGCGGGCGAAGCCGACAGTATGATTGGTTGTGATCTGGTGGTCGCGGCAGGCGATGAAGCGCTGTCCAAGCCAACGTCAGAGCTTTCCAACAACCCTGATTGGAGCATGAGTGGCGCTGATCGGTTTGAACGCCTGACCCGCACACTGGGCGACAAGGCGGTCGGCCTTGATGCCCAGGATCTGGCGGAAAAAATCATGGGCGATCGGGTCTACGCCAACATGTTGCTGATGGGCGCATCCTGGCAGCAGGGCGGCATTCTACTGTCATTGGAGGCGATCCACCGTGCGATTGAACTCAATGGCATCGGGGTTGAGAAAAACATGCAGGCCTTCAACCTTGGCCGCATGGCCATTGCCGATCCTGAGGCGATCAAGCGGCTTGGCGGCGACACATCCCCAATCCAACTGGACCAGTATCGCGAGATCAGCGTTGAAGATTTTGTCACCCACCGCAAAGCGGACCTGACCGACTATGAAAACGCTGCGCTGGCGACGAAATACGCCGACATGGTCGCAAAAGTCGCCGACGCCAATCTGGGCGACGCGGCCACGATGGCGGTCGCCCGTGGGTACTACAAACTGCTCGCTGTAAAGAATGAATGGGAGGTCGCCCGCCTCTACATGAAGCCGTCTTTCCGCAAGAACCTAGAAGAGGCTTTTGATGGCGAATTGGATCTGACCTTTTACTTCGGCGCCTGGCCTTATGGCGGCGTCGATCCGAACACTGGCAAAGTCGTTAAAGGCGCGGTCAAAGGCAAAACAGCGCTGCGGTTCTTCAAGCTGATGAACGGTCTTCGCTTCTTGCGTAGTTCAGTTGTCGACCCATTCCGCAACAACGACGAAGCCAAACTGGCGCGTCGTTTGCTGGCGGAATATGAAGCTGACATCGAATTCGCGCTTGGACAGGCAACCAATGCGAATACAGCGCAGATCACTGAACTTTTGAACCTGCCAGATCAGATCAGGGGCTATGGCCATGTTCGTGAACGTCACGCCAAAGAGGTCGAAACCAAACGCGCCGCTTTACGTGCAGACGTAATCAAAGGTCAGGCCCAGGCGGCCTGATCAATCTCATCAACGGGACGCAGATTTAGGACGCTTCAATCTGCGCCCGCAGACCTTTGCGGTCGGCTTTGCCGGTTTGGCCAACCGGTAGCGAGGCGCCAAAATGGATCTGATCGGGCAATTTGTACCGGTCGATCCTGCCATTGGTCCATTCCAAAAGGGCGTCGGTCTGCGGCGGCTGCCCCTCAGATGAGGGCACTATCAGCAAATGTATCGCCTCACCCAAAAGGGGATCGACGACGTCAGTTGCCAAAGCGCCGCTGATCGCAGGGTGCTGCAGGAACAGCGTCTCAACCTCTAATGGCGACACTTTGTTGCCCGCACGGTTGATGATTTCCTTCAGACGGCCAGCATAACGAAACTCTCCACTTGGTAGGATTTCGGCCATGTCGCCGGTTCGCAGCCAACCATCAACAAGCGTCGCATCTGTTTCCTGTGGCATGTCGAGATAGCCCAGCATGCCGAACGGCGTCTTGATCTGCAGTTCAGAGTTGGCGGAATCTATCCGCAGTTCAACATCCGGGGCAGGATGGCCCAGCGTATCCGCTGCGTTGACGCCGTGCGCATCGTACTGGAACAGATCGCAGGTTCCCGATTCCGTCAGCCCGTAGATGCTGTGAACTTCTGCACCCGGCCATGCCGCAAAAATCCTGCTGCGCAGGTCGGCGCTTACCGCTTCGCCGCCGGCCAGGATGGTGAATTCTGATGCGGGACCGGGACGATCCAGCATCATGCGCAGCATGGTCGGCACCGCCGCCAGATAATCACAGCCATTATCCGCCAATCTGTTGGTCACGGCGTCTGCATCAAAGCGGTTCGACATCACAACAATCCCGCCGCGCAAAAGCGTAAGGAACGTGGCCCATTGGCTAAAGCTGAAGATCAGCTGCAACGGCACGACAGAAACGGCGCCTTTCGGCACGCTAAGCTTGATCTGCAAGCTGCAAATTTTGGCGGTAAATCTGTTCAGCGACAGAACAACGCCTTTGGGCCGGCCGGTGGATCCAGAGGTAAATGTGATCATCCCTGCGCCGTCAAGAAGGGGTCGCGCAGCAGGCGAGGAAGCGGCGATGAACTGAATATCCGGCACACCGCGATTACCCTGACTGGACTTAAAATTGAGGTGAAACCGAGCGCCGGTCTGATCTGCTACCTGTCTGATCATGTCTGGATGCGCCCGTTCATGGACAGGCGCCGCAACCCCACCAGCAGAGATTACGGCAAGTATTACCGCCACATCCTCAGCGGCGCCTGCTATATTAACAAGAACGGGCTCGCAAGGCGTTAAGCCCTCATCTTTCAGGCGACGAACAGCATCAGTCGCCCAGCCCCTGATTTGCACCATCGTGGCAAAACCGTTTGCGTCCTCTACCCCGCCCTCATCTTGCAACATCAGCGCCGTGCAAAAGTCAGGATGACCGCTCAGAACCTCCTGCCCGGTATCGATCATTGAGATGGTCGCCCGCTGTCTGGAAGAGGACTGCTTTGTCGTTTTTCTTGTTGGTTTTATCGTGCACCGCTTGCCTCTCACATACGTTCTGACGGCGTGGCTGGTTTACTGGTTTAGCTATCAGCCCGATTGAAACCTGCCGCCCCTTCTTTGTTAGCATTCTACGCTGCAAAGAAGACAGAATTAGCGCGGCATAGTTGGGCTACGCGAAGCAAGACGTGTCGGGCTGAGGCTGGCGAAGGGTTGTCGATTCTCGCTGGTCTCTGAAGTCCGGCAGCTGGAAGGTTGATGATAGCTTCACGCACGGTATCATAGTACGTATTTCAATAATTACAGTGCCTTACGCATGGTTTCACACCTTTCCCTCACCCCACACGATCAACGCGCGCGAAATTGAAGGCTGACTTTGCGGACATGGTGGAAGTTCCTGCACCCTTCGGTGCATAAAGACAGCCTGAAAGATTTTTCCCGCGTCGAACAGGGCGCGCAGACAGAAAGCCGACGCCATGCCCCGCATCATGTCCGCCCCGACAGGCGCCCGTAGGCTGAAAGACGCACATCCCGGCATCCCCCTGACCACCGAAGAGATCGCCAAAACCGCCCGCGAAGTCGCGGACGCCGGAGCAGACGAGTTCCACCTGCACGTCCGCGATAACGAGGGTGTCCACAGCCTGGATGCGGGTCGCTACCGCGAGGCGATGGCGGCCGTGGCCGAGGCGGCGCCTGAACTAGACATCCAGATCACGACAGAATCTGCTGGCATTTACGAGGTTGAAGACCAACTCGCCTGCCTGGACGCAATCACACCCACCTACGCCACCACTGCGATCCGCGAGACGATGCGCGACAATGCAGTTGCCGAAAAGATATACGCCCTGACCGCTGAGCGGAACATCCGCATGCAGCACATCCTGTTTGATCGCGAAGACATCGATCTGCTCAGGTCAGCTTACGCCTCTGGCATGATCGCACCTGAAAGCCGCGATGCGATCTTTGTCCTTGGCCGCTATGTGCCGCCAAGACTTGCACAGGCATGGGAACTTAAGCCCCTGCTGGATGAAGCCGCAGATCTGAACCTGGACTGGGCCGTTTGCGCCTTTGGCAAACACGAAACGGCATGCCTGACCGAGGCGCTGGAACGGGGCGGATCCGTTCGCGTAGGGTTCGAAAACAACATTCACATGCCCGACGGCTCGCTCGCCATCAGCAACGCCGAACAGGTCGCCAAAATGGCCCGCATTCGCGATAGCCTAAGTCAGGACTAGCCGTCAGCCGGGCGGCAGCGCGTAGTCAGCGTCAGTCACCTTATCCAGCCAGTCAGCAACACGGCCATCCTGCGCTTCCTGCATCGCAAGGTGCTTCATCGCAGTGTCCGGCCCAGCGCCATGCCAATGTTCTTCTCCCGGTGGGATCCACACTGTATCGCCGGGACGAATGACCTGGGGCGTCCCTCCGCGAACACAGCAAAGCCCTGCGCCTGCCACAACATGCAATGTCTGACCCAAAGGGTGCGTGTGCCAGGCCGTTCGCGCACCAGGCTCAAACGTAACCCAAATCGCTTTGACCCGCGCCGGATCAGGTGCCTCGATGATCGGGTCCTGCCAGACCGTTCCGGTGAACCAGTCATCCCGTGCCTTTGCAGAACTGCGTGAACCCGCTGCAATCACATCCATCGCCATATCCTTTCGCTGTGAAACGCGATTAGCGTGGACAACCCGCCAGGCGTCGTCAAATATGTTAGGTGACGACATAGCGTCATGGGACGACGCCGGATTGCAGGGAACTGATGCGCATGCCTCTCAAACACAATTTCAGCGGAATTGACCGGACCTACGAAACCGCCCGCTCTGAGTTCAATCAGGCAATTCCAGGCGATTTCAATTTCGCTTTCGATGTTATCGACGATCGTGCCTTGAACGCCGACAAGGCAGCTTTGATCTGCTTTGACGCGGACCGAGGCAATCGACGCGATGTTTCGTTCAGCGACCTCGCCGACGCTTCAACCCGGTTTGCGCAGGCGCTGAAGCGTCTTGGCCTTGGAAAGGGCGATCACGCGGCGGTCGTCGCGGGGCGGGTGGCCGAATGGCATGAGGTGATTTTTGGGTGCATGAAAGCTGGCGTTGTTTCCATGCCCGGGACCAATCTTCTGACGGCCAAAGACCTGACCTATCGGATCAATCGGGCAGGAGCGAAGGCTGTCATTGTCTCACCCCAGCACTGCGAAAAGATCGATGCGATCCGGGCAGATTGCCCAACGCTGACGACCTGTATCGTGATTGGAGAACCCGACGGAGACTGGCATTCCTACGCTGATCTGTGTGGTGGTGAGACAGGCGATGCGACGCGGGCGGATTTTGACCAGACAACCGCGACGGATGAGATGATGTGCTACTTCACATCAGGCACCACATCGAACCCAAAGATGGTGCCCCGCAACTATGGCTATGCGCTGGCGCATTCGGCGACTGCCCTTTTCTGGATGAACCTGACGGACCAGGACATCAAGTGGACGATCACTGATACCGGTTGGGCCAAAGCGGCGTGGAGCCTTCTTTTCCCACCCCTGCTGATGGGTTCCACAGTGGTCATGCACGACAGCCCTGGCGGGTTTGACGCTGACTTTCACCTGAAGATGATCCCCGAGATCGGCGTGACCCGGTTCTGCGCTCCGCCGACCGTTTATCGCATCTTCGCGCAGGTCGATCTGGCACCTTATGACCTCAGCAGCCTTACCCGCTGCACCAGCGGAGGGGAGCCGTTGAACCCTGAAGTGATCAGATATTGGCGGGAACATACCGGCACAACAATCGCTGACGGCTATGGCCAGACCGAGACAATCAACATCGTCGGGAACTATCCGGATGTTGAGATCCGGCCCGGGTCGATGGGCAAGCCTGTGCCCGGCTTTGACATCGACGTCGTGGATGATGACGGCAATCGCTGTAAGGTCGGCGAGGTCGGTCATATCGCGATCAACACAACCGGCGACTGGCCGCCAGGTCTGTTCCGTGGATACCGGACGGATGATGGACTTGATACCAAATCCTTCCGGCATGGCTGGTACTATACTGGCGATACGGCTTCACGAGATGAAGATGGGTATCTGTGGTTCGTCGGGCGGTCAGATGACATCATTTCGTCCGCTGGGTATCGGATCAGCCCGTTTGAAGTGGAAAGCGCCTTGATTGAACATCCTGCTGTCGCCGAAAGCGCGGTGATCGGAAAGCCAGATGAGGCGCGAGGCGAGATTGTGAAAGCTTTCATCATCCTTGCGCCAGGATTTGAGGCGTCAGGCGAATTGGCAGCTGAGATTCAGGAATTCTGCAAGCAGCAAACCGCGCCCTACAAATATCCACGAGAGGTGGAGTTTACAGAGACCCTACCCAAAACCATTTCAGGAAAGATTCGCCGGGTGGAACTCAGGGCGAAGGCCTAACCTTGGTACGCCTCGGATGATCACTATGAAACGAGGAAGGGTTTCACGCGTGAAACCACGCCTAACCCATTGATATTAAACAGATGGGGATTTCTGTTAACTTGTCATTAACCGCAATCTGAACCCCCAACCAAGCAAAGATGAACCTAACTTTGACGTATGTAAGAGTTTGTTGACCACTCTGGCCAGATAAAGGCAGCATCAGCGCGCCACGGCTGCGCACCCGTCTTTGGCCTAAGGGGCAACAGGTCTTTTTTGGGTGTCCGGTCTCCACCGGCCAGTGGCGCCGATCATTGCGTTTTGAGAGGGATCCATGTCGGTTCAGGCCTACACGGTCGCCTTTCAGGGGATGGAAGCACGGGAGTTTGCGGTGCAGTTTCACCTGGTCTCTGGCCTCCCAGCATTCAGTCTTGTCGGCCTTCCCGACAAAGCGGTAGCGGAATCGAAAGAGCGAGTGCGCGCTGCACTGAACGCCATCGGTTTTGCGCTGCCTCCCCAGCGCATAACGATCAACCTGGCCCCCGCCGATCTTCCAAAAGAAGGCGCCCATTACGATCTGCCCATCGCTTTGGCGTTGCTGGCAGCGCTTGATGTGGCGCCAGCGGAAGAAATTGCACGTTATTCCGCGATGGGTGAACTGTCGCTTGATGGCTGCATCGGGTTTGTCACTGGCGCACTACCGGCCGCCGTGTCTGCGGCGGCGTCTGATCGGGGCTTCATCTGCCCGTCAGCATGCGGGTCAGAGGCAGCATTGGTCGGCGCAGTTCAGGTACTTTCCGCTGACAGCCTTTTGTCCCTGATCAAACATTTCAATGGAAAATCCCAACTGGCAGCACCGAAACCTGCTGAGCCTGACAATGATGGCGAGGTGAAGGACCTCGCCGATGTCAAAGGTCAGGAAACCGCGCGCCGGGCATTAGAAGTCGCCGCTGCGGGCGGGCATAACATGCTGATGATCGGACCGCCCGGCGCGGGCAAATCAATGCTGGCGGAACGTCTGCCTGGCATTCTGCCGCCGATGGACCCGGTTGAGGCGCTGGAAGTTTCCATGATCCATTCCGTGGCTGGACTGATCCGCGAAGGGCGCATTCCCCGTCGCCGTCCGTTCATGGATCCACACCACGGCGCATCCATGGCGGCGATGGTCGGTGGTGGGCGCAATGCTGCGCCTGGACAGATCAGTCTGGCGCATAATGGTGTGCTGTTTCTGGATGAATTGCCAGAATTCGCCCGCCCCATGCTCGACAGCCTGCGCCAGCCTTTGGAAACAGGTGAAACATTCATAGCCCGCGCCAACGCGCATGTTCGCTATCCCGCCCGGTTTCAATTGATCGGCGCAATGAACCCTTGCCGTTGTGGACATCTAGCAGAACCGACCTTGGCATACAGCCAGGCGCCACAGTGCAGGCTGGATTATCAGGGCCGTCTGTCCGGCCCTCTGCTTGATCGGCTTGATGTGCAGATCGAACTGCCCGCCGTCATGCCGTCAGATCTTTCCGGGACCCCCAAGGGGGAGCCAACCTCATCTGTAGCTGCAAGAGTCGCCACTGCGCGACTACGACAGACCAAACGGCTTGAGGCGACAAAACCTGCGGTTCGCACCAATGCCGAACTGTCAGGCGAAGCGTTGGAAGAGGTCGCAGCGCCCGATCCGCAGGGCCGTGAATTACTGGACAACGCGGCGAACGAACTGCTCCTGACCGCCCGCGGATATCACCGGGTCATGCGCCTGGCCCGAACCATTACCGATCTTGATGGTTCACCCACTGTTCGAAAGCCGCACGTCGCGGAAGCCGTCGGATATCGCAGAGCGCCTTTGAAACGGTAGACTTCATCGTTAGTTTGTCTCAGCGAATAACCAGAGTTGGGATAGGCGAATGGCCAGATACGGCGCAGCGATCTTTGATGTGTTTGGAACTGTCGTTGACTGGCGCAGTGGCGTAGCGACCGAAGTTTCCCGAATGTACGAAGCCAAAGGTCTGGATGTGGATGCCGAGGCATTCGCCGATGAATGGCGTGGCGAATATCAGCCTGCGATGAATAAGATACGTTCGGGCAATCGCGGATATGTGGCGCTTGATACTCTCCACCGAGAGAATCTTGAAGTCGTGCTGACAAGGCGCGATCAGCTTGGTTTGTTTTCCAACGACGAACTGGCGGAATTGAACCATGCGTGGGAAAAATTACCGCCATGGGAAGATGCGCCGCAAGGGCTTGCTGATCTGAAACAGGTGATGCCGGTTGCACCATGCTCTAACGGATCCATCGCTTTGATGACCCGTCTGGCGCGATTTGGTGGTCTGTCCTGGGATTGCGTTGTCGGGGCCGAAATTGCGCAGGGCTACAAACCTGATCCAAAAGTTTATCAGCGCAGTGCGGCCGCGCTTGGATTTGCGCCCGATGAGGTGGTCATGGTTGCAACCCACAACAATGATCTGGCGGCGGCCCGGGATGCTGGCCTTGCCACAGCATATTTCCCGCGACCTGATGAGTTGGGGGTTGGCGTGAAAACCGAATTGGTGCCTGCGCAGGACTGGGATGTCATTGCAAAGAACATGATCGATCTGGCGCAAAAGCTAGCATGACTTGCGAAAACTGACGTAGCCGACCATATCTAATGCTGCGGTGACGCCATGTTTGGGTCCCGCTAACCGGTCGCTTTTACGAGGACTAACGATATGACCCACGTCTCATTCGCATCGCACCCCTTTTTGCTGGGGTTTGAACAGCTAGATCGATTGGTAGAGCGCACCCAAAAAGCCGGTTCTGACGGCTACCCCCCATACAATATCGAACAGCAGGGCGAGACCGCCTATCGCATCACGCTAGCCGTCGCAGGATTCGCTGACGAAGATCTGGCGATCACGGTTGAAGATCGCCAATTGGTGATCCGGGGACGTCAAAACGGCGATGACGAAGGCCGAGTATTCCTGCATCGCGGAATCGCTGCGCGCCAGTTTCAGCGCAGTTTTGTTCTGGCAGATGGGGTTGAGGTTGCAGGCGCCGATCTGGAAAATGGACTTCTGCATATCGATCTGGAACGGTCAGAGCCCGAGGCAGTGATCCAGAAGGTTTCGATAGGCAAACGCGATTGAGGTTTTCTTGTCGCGTTAGGCGCGACTTGCCCGCGGCGGGGATATTGTTGGACCAAAGATGAAAGCGAACACTAACGCCTGTGGATCGGCCTGGGCGGTGAAACTTTATCGTTTTCGTTTCAGGTAAACATAAAGCGCCCCACGGCCGCCGTGCTTGGTATGGGCCTGACTGACGTTCACAACCATCTGTGAAAGAGGCGGCGTAGACAGCCATCGCGGCGCCTCACGTCTGAGAACCCCGGGCGCGACCTCTCCAAACTCTGGCTGCGCATCTGATCCTTTGCCGGTGATGATCAAGACGCAGCGTCGCCCCATCGCCTGACTATCGGCAATGAAGATTTTCAGGGCGGTGTGGGCGCGCGCGGCGCTCATCCCATGCAGGTCGAGCCGTGCATCCGGCGTTCGGCGGCCCTTGCGCAGCTTTTCTTCGGTACGGCGGTCCAAGCCACTGGGAACAGCGCGCAGTGGTTGTGGCACCGATATTGGCGGCGCTTTCGATCCTGTCGGCTTCATGGTCAGACCAGACGCTAAGCTTCGTCTGATCGGCTTAGGCGCAGGAACGGGCGTTGCAGGTGAAGGTGGGGCCTGCGTTTCCACCAATACCGGCTGATCGCGGGCGACATCGCGTGTCACTTTGCGCCACAGCGCGCGCTCATCCTCAGTCAGTTGTCGGCCCCGTCTGCGCATTTACGTCGGCGCTTTTCTTGGCGCGAATGTCGTCACCCGAACCGGGTGCTTCAGCGCGCCCGCCAGATCACCCGGCTCGTCCCCTGAGCCGGTGAAAAGGTCTATCCTGCCGGCCCCTTTGATGGCGCCGCCAGTGTCCTGGACGATAGCGTAACCGTTTTTGAGTCCAGTCGCTGGGTGATGCTCAATATGGATGAGCGAGCCCAGCGGGTGATGTTGGGGGTCGGCCGCGACCGAGACCAAAAGGGTCAGAGGAACGCCTGC
>CALKOT010000095.1 GCA_938092015.1 uncultured Paracoccaceae bacterium | reverse complement strand
AACGTCAGCGACTTTCAAAACAACGAGGTCGCAGCCCCGCAGTTTACTGTCGATCGCTGTGTTGAATAGTGCGAGATCGCGATGGTTCTCAGCGATCTCAAGGCGCACTCGGATGGCCCAAACATGTTTGGGTTTTAGGGGGCGTTTCTGGCCGACTATTCGACCTTTATTCCAGGCAGGTTTTTTGCGGTGAATAGCGGGTAAGTTGGAAATATACACGATTGATCCTCCGATCAGTCGCTCCCGAGCACCCTGCCAAGCAGACCTTGGCTTGGCCACCTTAACCTAAATCAGTGCTGTGCGGCAGATGGCAGGATTGAGCCCTTGTGTCGAATGCTGCGTGGCGCACGAAGGCCCGGTTCGGGGAAACCGGAGAAATCACCTTAAAAATTCCGGCCCTTACCGGCCATTTGCGACAGACCTTGGATTTTGCGAGTGCGTTCTCAACAGCTGCCATTCGCGGCGAGTGCGAACGACCGAAAGGGCCAATTCACACAGTACGAGATATTGCCGCCACTCAACTGCATGTCTTCATTGGCAGCATTGGGTGAAACCGGGTCGAGTTTAGCTCGATATGCTCAGTTGGCTGGGCGGCGCGATACCCATTGTGCCACGCTCGTTTCCACCGCTCCTTGCGACAAACACTTAAGCTAGGAGCTCGAAGCCTTTTTTGACCAGATCCGAGAACGCGGGAGAGACTAAAGTGTTTGGGCTAACTGTTATTTATCCGCAGGCGCATATTCTGTCGGCGTCTCATGCGCCAGCTGCAGCGAGGCGACGAAATCATCGCTTTCTGTCAGCGGGATGGTTTTTGAGTACTTCGCCAGCCCGTAGGAATCTGTCAGGTGCAGGTTTGCCGCCAGCGCCTTCTCGTCCGGCATCTCGTAAATATAGACCATATCGTATTCGCCATAAGAGCCGTACTGCGCGATTGGCCTTCCACCAAAGTCGGCAATCGCCTTGCGATGAATCGCAGCCCGGTCGCGGGGACCTTCGGTCGCGACCATCGCGGCCTTCTGATCGTTTTCGTATTTCACCATGTAGAGAACCAGAATGCCCATTGTGCGTGTCCTTCCTGCAAGTTGTTTGATGTCCGTTTTAGCTCAGGCCGGTTTGTCCAGGCCCAGTACCGTGTCGCGTTCCGTATCCGCCAGCGACCGTTTCTCTAGCGGGCCATAGCCGCCGCCGCCGCCGGTGCGGACGACGAGAAGATCGCCTTTCAACACCGGGCGGCCGGTCTTTGAACGGAGCGGGATCTTTTCTTTCCCACGCTGAATATGTGTCTCAGCCGGGGCGCCGTCGCCTGCCCCAAACAGACCTTCGGCGGGCGATGTGAAGCGATCGCCATAGGTCGCGAACTGAACGCCGTCCGCCAGAATGCGGTAGGATCGCTCAAACCCCAGCCCGCCTCGCTGCGCGCCCGCACCGCCAGATCCGGGGCGCAGGGCGTAACGCTCAAGCCGCATGAAGGGATAATCCATCTCAAGCGACTCGATGGGTATGTTGGCGCAATTCGACAATGGGCTGTCCACCCCATCGCAGCCGTCATTGCCCAGCCCGGCCCCATACCCCCCTCCAAGGATTTCGAGATAGATGTTGTATCCGGTCGGCCCAAGATGGCTAAGGCATACCGGCGTTGTGGTGTCATAGCCTTCGGCCATCACCTGTTCCGGCACGATCTGCGCCAACGCCTTCATCACTGCGTTGAACACGCGATAACTTGGCAACAGGCGTGCGCGCACGGGCGCGGGCGGTTTTGGGTTCAGGACCGAGCCGAAGGGCGCCTCGGCCGAGATCACCCTTGAGACGCCATCATTGAACGGGATGTCCGCATCCGTCAGCACGGATTTCGCACAGGCGACGGCCGCTGCGAAGGTCGAGGCGAATGGATTGTTCAGATTGGTCGGCACCTGACCGTCTGTGCCGTCAAAGCTGATATGGATCGCATCATCCCGGATCGCGACCTGTGCGCGGATCACCACAGGCGTGTCGCCGATGCCGTCATCGTCCATCGCGGCCTCGGCGCTATAGACGCCATCCGGCAACTTTGCGATGGCCGCCCTCATCCGCCGTTCGGAATAGCTGAGCATCTCGTCCATCGCGCCAACCAGACCGTCCCGCCCATATCGTCTCGCAAGAGCCTGCAGTCGCTTGGCGCCAATGGTGTTGGCCGCGAACTGGGCGTTCAGATCGCCTATCGTCGCTTCCGGCATCCGCACATTTGCGGCGATCATCCGCTGGAATGAGCCGCCATTCCAGTCGCGGTGCAGATTGTACTTTGAAGGCGGGAAAATGATGCCTTCCTGATGGACATCACCCGCATAGGGGTTCAGGCCCGGCGCCCCGCCGCCAAGGTCGATATGGTGAACGACCGAAGCGCTGTATCCCAGCAGCTCGCCCCCATGGAAGATCGGTGAGAACAGGAAGATGTCCTGAATATGCTGCCCCCCATGGTAGGGGTCGTTGTTGATAAAAAAGTCCCCTTCAACCAGCGTTTCCGGTGGGTAGAGATCAAGACACGGCTTCAGCGTATGAGTGATTGAGCCAAGCTGGATTGGGATCAGCTCAGCCTGCGCGACGACGCGCCCGTCACGGTCGATGATCGCAGCAGAGCAATCATGCGCTTCGCGGACAATTGGCGAATGGGCGCAGCGGATCAGTTTGGTTCCCATCTCGTGGGCGGCGGCGACCAGTGAATTCGTGATAACGGATTGCTCAATATTCGATACAGCCATCAATCGCCCTCTCTTGTCATGATCAGCGCATCCCCGTCGTCGCGCCGGACCCGCCAGCCCGGCGGCACATAGACTGTCGCGGTTTCATCCTCGATCAGGATCGGCCCTGTCTGCGGCTGCTTCCCAACCCCGCTGCGCCGGATCAGAAGGCATTCGCGCGGCGCGCCGCCTTCCATGATCTCGATGGTGCGCTGCATCCCGCCAGCGCCCTGATCGTCTGATTGCTGAAAGTCCGGGAACGCTTCAGCCTTTGCACTGGCGCCAATTCGGAACGAGACGATTTCAACCGGGTCGCCCGGCGGTTTCGAAAACTCGAATACCCGATGATGCGCATCGGCAAACGCCCGGGACAGACCGTCGATTGTCAGCTCGGACGGGTCGCCGTGAAGGGGCACCGATACCTCAAACGCCTGCCCGACATAGCGCATTTCGAGAATGTGCTGGAACTGCAGATCGCCTGTGACCCCTGCGTTGCGAAGGTAGTCTGTCGCTTCGCGGCGCAATCTGTCCAGCCGGTCAACGATGGTCGTAAGCGCGCCATCGTTGACGCGCGTTCTTTCAGTCTTCGCGCGGTAGTGGACGTAATCGGACATGAGAAGACCGACGGCTGACAGGACGCCGGCATTCGCCGGAACTACGACGGTTGTGATGCCAAGCTCTTCCGCCACGCGCGCGGCGTGCAGCGGGCCTGCCCCACCGAACGGAACCAGGGCGAAATCACGAGGATCGCGGCCGCGTTCAGTAGAGACCTGTTGAATGGCGCGCACGATGTTGGATTCGGCGATACGGATGATGCTGTCCGCCATCTCAGGCAATGACTGACCGGTTTGCTGTTGATAGCGGCTGACCGCCTTTTCAGCGGCGGGGACATCCACCTCCATCCGTCCGCTAAGGAATGAGCCGGCCTGCAAAGTGCCGCGCGCCAGGTGTGCATCTGTCACCGTCGGCTCTTCGCCGCCGCGCTTATAACCCGCCGGGCCGGGATTTGCGCCCGCAGATTGCGGGCCGACCCGCAAAAGGCCACCATCATCAATCCAGGCGATTGACCCGCCGCCTGCGCCAACAGTCACAATGTCGATCACAGGCGTGCGCACCGGCAGGCCGTCGATTTCCGTCTGAGGCGCTAGGTCTGGCGCGCCATTTGAGATCAGCGAAACATCCGTACTTGTCCCGCCCATGTCCAGGGTGATGATGTCCTGATATCCGGCCCGCGCCGCAAGGCCCATCGCGCCCACGACCCCTGCCGCCGGCCCTGAGAACAGCGCTGAAATGGCGTTCTTCGCCATCGCCCGGGCGGGCATCCGCCCACCATTGGACTGCATGATCGAAAACCGGCCCTGAAACCGTCGCGCATCCAGCGTGTCCGACAGCCGGTTCAGATACCCTTCAATCACCGGCTGCACATAGGCGGCCAAAGCGGTTGTCGATGCGCGTTCATATTCCCGGAACTCACGCGATACATCGCTGGAACAGGTCACCGGCATGGTGGGCGCACAGCGGCTGACCGCTTCGGCGACAAGCCTTTCATGATCTGGATTGATGTAACTGTGCAGGAGGCAGATCGCGACAGCGTCGAACGGGCCGTCATCCAGAAACGCCTTCACCTGCTGGGCAAGCCGCGCCTCGCCCATCGCTTCGACAACTGATCCGTCAGCAGACAAGCGCTCATCAATCTCGCAAACGTCATTCCGATCGGCGATCGGCATTGGTTTGCTGTAATTCAAATCATAGATCGCCCGACGGTTATGGCGCTGCAGTGTAAAGAGGTCGCGCGTCCCCCGTGTGACGAACACAGCGATACGACCGCCCTTTCGCTCAAGCACGGCATTGGTCGCGACGGTCGATCCGTGAACCAGATCCTCGACCGAGGCGAGGTCGATCTTGGCGGCGTCAACTGCATGGATAGCACCACGGTCAGGGGCGGCTGGAGTGCTTGGAACCTTGGTGGCGCGGACTACGCCGTCGCAGACTTGGATCAAATCTGTGAAAGTGCCGCCAACTTCGATTCCTACGCGCATGTCACCCCCAATTTTTCAGTACCCCAATTTTACGCGTCTGCAAGCAGTTAGTGTCAAGGAATAGAACGTCTGTTCGCCCTTTCCTTGACGTCAGAAACTTGTTTTGAAGGACCCTGTAAATGTATCGAGGTCATAATCGATGGAGTGCTTAATATCAGCGGAAGCGGTTTATTCAAAAACACTCGTGCTCAGACGAGCAAGGCCAAGGTCAGGCTTCACGCTCCATGAACGCAAATTGTGGAAACTGGCCTTTCACCCGAACCGCAGAATCTGACGCAATGGGCTCGGAGCCGCATTGCCGTACTGCAGCGAGCTTGGCGTCAAGGATCAATATTCTTCGCAGCGGCCGGCTCTTGACTGCCGTTCGAGGCAGCACCTTAATTTTGCGACTGCGTTCTCTACAGCCGCCATTCGCAGCAAGTGCGAAGACCGGGCATAGCCAGCTCACACAAGGCGGACATTGCTGCCGTTCAGAAGCTCAGCATGATTGTCTACAACCCGATAGGAGTGAATTTCGAATTGCATTAGATGCGGAACATTTTGAGAAGAGAGCATTACTCATCGACGACAGTGAGAAGTCCGCCAACCTCTGCGATATGCTGAACAACGTCAGCCCCTCCTTCTCCGTTTCTGAGCGAGCAGAAGACGAAAGGCCGTTCTTTGCGCATTTTCATGCAGTCCCGTTTCATTACCTCAAGCGAGGCGCCGACATGGGGCGCAAGATCCGTTTTATTGATGACCAGTAGGTCTGATTTGGTGATCGCAGGGCCGCCCTTGCGCGGAATCTCCTCTCCCGCGGCGACGTCGATCACATAGATCGTCAGGTCGGCAAGTTCAGGGCTGAAGGTTGCTGACAGGTTATCACCGCCGCTTTCAATCAAAACAATGTCGAGATCGGGGTGGCGGGCCGTCATCTCATCAATGGCGGCGAGGTTGATCGAAGCGTCTTCGCGGATGGCGGTGTGTGGGCAGCCGCCAGTTTCTACGCCGATGATGCGGTCCTGGGGCAGTATCTGCATCCGCATCAGCGCTTCGGCGTCCTCTTGCGTGTAGATGTCATTGGTGATGACGCCGACTGACAGCTGTTGCGTCAGAGCTTTGGCGATGGTGGCGGTTAATGTGGTCTTGCCAGCGCCAACCGGGCCGCCAATGCCGACGCGGAGGGGACCATTCATAGTGGTCATGTTCGGAAAATCCTGTGTTGTAGGGTTTCGTGCTGCATCGCTGCGATGTCCGACAGGAACGCCGTGCTGTGCAGATCGTCTATATCGGCCGTTTCCGTGACTTCAGCGATCTCGGCGCAGAGGGGCGTGAGGTCGGACATCGTCGCCTGCCCTTCGGTCTGGCCGAGCGGAACGAGACGCACGGCCGCGGAGACAAGATTGCTGGCGAAGGCCTGCAAGTACATTGACGCGGTGAGATTGATCGGCAGGCCCAGCCGTCGTGCGGCCCAACCGACCGCGACTGGGTTCGTGCAATCTGGCGCATCGCCCCCCCAGATCGCATTGATCGTTTTGGTGAGCGCAGCGCCTTGCAGTGTCGTTTCTTTCAGGCGCTCGGATGCGCCAACGAAGGCGCGGGCGGTGGCGTTTACTACACTCAGCGCGACTTCATCCTCGCAGCGATAGGCGGCGCGAAGCAGAATGCAGTCATTTCGACCCGAACCATGCTCAAGCACATCGGCGAGCCAGCGATAAAGGTCTCCGCTAGTGGCGATCTGGCCACTTTTGATCGCCGTCTCCAGCCCATGCGAATAAGCAAATGCTCCGGTTGGAAACGCTGGTGAAAACCACTGATTCAGCGTCAAGAAATGCACGTCAGTGCTCATGCGCCGTTGCCCCATGTTCGTGGCTGTGCGTCCGGCCTACACCGTAGGCCCCGCCTTCTGGCGTAAACGGGGCGGTGATTTCGGTGATGGTGGCGCCGAGATGTTCAAGCATGTGGCCGATCACTGGGTCGGCCTGAATCAGCAGGCGATCCGCCTCAATCTGGCAGGGCGTGTGGCGGTTGCCGATGTGCCAGGCAAGTTGGGGGAGGTTGGCACCGGTGACCGTAAGCAACGCCTCTGTCGCCGCAACAACCTTGACACGGCCGCCATCTGCCAATTCCAGCGCATCGCCGTCGTTCAGAGACGTCGTTTGCGCCAAGTCGACGACGAACGCCTGCCCTGCATCGGTCGTCAGCCGTTTTCTACGCAGAAACCGGGCGGCGTAGTCGAGGCTGCACGCAGCAGCCTCGCCGGACCAGTCACCGCTGCGATGCAGGATTTGGGCGAGGGGAATGTCAGTCATCGCCACCTCAGAACAAGAAATAGCGCTGCGCCATTGGCAGCTCTTCCGCAGGTTGGCAGGTGAGCAATTCGCCATCAGCCCGGACTTCGTAGGTTTCAGGGTGCACCTCAACCTCTGGCGTCGCATCGTTCAGACGCATGTCTTTTTTGCCGATGGTACGGGTGCCGCGCACGACGACGACATTTTTCGCGAGACCGAGCTGATCCTTTACACCATTCGCTTCTGCAGCCTGCGAGACGAATGAAACGGATGATTGCGTCAAAGATTGCCCGAACGAGCCAAACATCGGACGTGTGTAGACCGGCTGTGGCGTCGGGATAGATGCGTTCGGGTCGCCCATCTGCGCGACGACAATTGTACCGCCCATCAATACCATCTCTGGTTTGACGCCAAAGAAAGCAGGACTCCATAACGCCAGATCAGCGCGTTTGCCGACCGCGATGTCGCCGATGGCGTGCCCAACGCCCTGCGCGATTGCAGGGTTGATCGTATATTTGGCGATGTAGCGGCGAACGCGCAGGTTGTCATTCTCACCGGTCTCATCAGACAGTCGACCGCGCTGTTTCTTCATCTTGTCAGCAGTCTGCCAGGTGCGGATCAGAACCTCACCGACCCGGCCCATGGCTTGACTGTCCGAGGCGATGATCGAGAACGCGCCCATATCATGGAGGATATCCTCAGCCGCGATGGTTTCCCGCCGGATGCGGCTTTCCGCAAAGGCGATGTCCTCGGGGATGGATTTGTCGAGATGGTGACAGACCATCAGCATATCCAAATGCTCTTCCAACGTATTCACCGTGAAGGGGCGCGTCGGGTTAGTGGAGGACGGAATTACATATTCCTCGCCACACACCTTGATGATGTCAGGGGCATGACCGCCGCCAGCGCCTTCTGTATGGAAGGCGTGGATGGTACGACCCTTGATGGCGTTTACTGTGTGCTCGACAAAGCCGCTTTCGTTCAACGTATCCGTGTGGATCATCACCTGCACATCCATGTCGTCTGCGACAGACAGGCAGCAATCGATGGCGGCGGGGGTCGTGCCCCAGTCTTCATGCAGTTTCAGACCGCAGGCGCCGCCATTGATCATCTCAACCAGCGCGTCAGGCTGGCTGGCGTTGCCCTTGCCAGAGAGGCCGATGTTCATCGGGATGCCGTCAAATGCCTGCAACATCCGCCCGATATGCCAGGGGCCGGGCGTGCAGGTTGTGGCGAGGGTGCCGTGCGCCGGGCCGGTGCCGCCGCCAAAGCAGGTGGTGACGCCAGAATGCAGGCTATCCTCCATCTGCTGTGGGCATATGAAGTGGATATGGCTGTCTATGCCGCCCGCCGTCAGGATGCGGCCCTCGCCTGCGATGATCTCGGTGCCGGGGCCGATAATGATGTCAACGCTGGGCTGCGTGTCGGGGTTGCCCGCCTTGCCTATGGCCTGGATCAGGCCGTCCTTCAGCGCAACGTCTGCTTTATAGATGCCGGAATGGTCCACGATCAGCGCGTTGGTGACGACCGTATCGACCGCCCCGGCTGCGCGCGTGACCTGCGACTGGCCCATGCCATCACGGATGACCTTGCCGCCGCCGAACTTCACTTCTTCGCCATAGGTCGTCAGGTCGCGCTCGACCTCAATGATGAGATCGGTGTCGGCCAGCCGGACCTTGTCGCCGGTGGTTGGACCGTACATCGCCGCATAGTTGGCGCGTGAGATTTCTGCTGGCATCAGAGGTCTCCCATAACTTTGGCATTGAACCCGAAGATGCGGCGGGCGCCGGAAACTGGGATAAGCTGCACCTCACGCAGCTGTCCTGGCTCAAACCGGACAGCTGTTCCGGCGGCGATGTCGAGGCGCATGCCATGAGCGGCGGTGCGGTCGAAATCGAGCGCCGGATTGCTTTCGGCAAAATGGTAATGACTACCGACCTGAACAGGCCGGTCGCCGGTATTGGCTACCATCAGTGTGATCGCCTCACAATCGGCGTTCAGGGTAATGGCGCCTTCAGCAGGAAGGATTTCTCCGGGGATCATCAACGCCTCCTATCGGATCGGGTTGTGGACGGTGACGAGCTTTGTGCCGTCAGGAAACGTCGCTTCGACCTGCACTTCGGGGATCATCTCGGCGATCCCCTCCATGCACTGATCGCGGGTGATGACGCGCCCGCCCGCCTCCATCATGTCCGCGACGGACTGGCCATCGCGGGCGCCTTCGACGACGGCGTCGGTGATCAGGGCGATGGCTTCGGGGTGGTTCAGTTTCACACCGCGCGCGAGGCGCTTGCGGGCGACTTCAGCGGCCATGGCGACCAGCAGTTTGTCTTTTTCACGCGGGGTCAGTTGCATGTCGTTACAGTCTCCATGACGTCGGCAGGGTGTTCTGGGAAAGCAGGTCGAGGATCGGGATCAGGCTGCGGCGCATCTCAAACCCGTCTGACGCCAGCAAGCGCATCACCAGCATGTCGCCGGCCAAAAGGCTCGCGCCCGCGGTGTCTGGTAATAACGCGCGGACCGGCTCCAGATTCGAGGCGGCGTCTGGCGCAACATAAACCAAGCTGGCCATCGCGCCCGCGCCATTGGTGATTGCGGGGCGCGCGAGATGCGAGGTAACACCGGCGGTGAGGGACATACCATCTTGATAAAGCGGTCGATCACCGCGTGTGATGCGGATGCGGTCGTTGAACGCAACATCACTTAGCACCTCACCCATTGCAGTTCGACCAAACACGATTGGTTCGACCATCAGCATGCGTGCATCGTTGGCCAGATCAATTTTCAAGCGACGGTCTAACGCTGATTTATCAAACAGTATCAGTTCTTGCGGCAGCCAATTCACCCGGGCCGTTGGGCCAATCTTGATAACTGTCTTGAAACTGGCGACCTCACCTGGCTGCGCGCGATAGGCACGTTCAGCGGCCTGAGTTGTCATCGTCAAGGCGCACCCAGCTTGCGCTTCGGCTGAGATTTCAATCTGATCACCGCCTGTCAGGCCGCCCGCCGTGTTGACAATCACTGCTTCAACATCGGCCCGATGCGTTTCTGGGAAAACCAGCTTCAGGCACCCAGATTGGCGCAGCTCAGCAATCCGGGTTTCGCTGTCAGAAGCGCGTACGACAACCCTACCTTCGCCAACCGCACGGGGCTGCCGCGTCATCCATTCAGTTTTTTGAGGCGCGTTGATGTCTGTGCCCTGCCTTCACCGTTGTTGCGACGTTTGCAGCACATCTTTTCCGAGAAGTGCAGTCGGATGATGGGAATTCAGGGCATGAAAGTCACATCTGACTGCTTTTTAGGCTTTCTGCGCACAAATGAACAAAATTTATGCAGATTGCCTCAATATGGCGCGCTCGATTGGTTAATTTCTTGTCATAAATGCTGCGCCGCAACAGGAATCAATCACCCCGCCGCGTCGAATCGGCATTTCTTAGAAAAATGGGGTGTGTGACGACCGGTCGAATTGGACCTCAGCCAGCCGCCACACGGAACGCAACACTTGGTTGCGGGGACATGCGTAGACTTGGCGGCCCCTCCGGGCAAGCCAGACACGCCACCCCGCGTGGAGACGACCTATGAAACTCACCAAAACCGTCCTCGCCTCAGCGCTAGTCTTGGGCGCAGCCCCTGCGATTGCGCAAGCGTGCCCGATCAAAGTCGGCGTGCTGCACTCATTGTCCGGTACGATGGCGATTTCCGAGACGACCCTGAAAGACACAATGCTGACGCTGGTCGAAACGCAAAACAATGAGGGCGGTCTGCTAGGCTGCCAGTTAGAGGCCGTCGTCGTGGACCCAGCATCCGACTGGCCGCTGTTCGCTGAGAAGGCGCGTGAGCTGCTGACAGTTCAGGATGTGGACGTCATCTTTGGATCGTGGACCTCCGTCAGCCGCAAATCTGCGCTGCCCGTTTTGGAAGAGTTGAACGGCCTGATGTTCTACCCCGTCCAATACGAAGGCGAAGAAAGCTCTAAGAACGTATTCTACACCGGCGCTGCACCGAACCAGCAGGCGATCCCAGCCACTGACTACTTCCTCGACGAGCTGGGTGTTGAAAAGTTTGCGCTGTTGGGCACGGACTATGTCTACCCACGCACGACCAACAACATCTTGGAAAGCTACCTTCAGGGCAAAGGCATTCCAGTGGACGACATCTTTGTTAACTACACGCCATTCGGTCATTCCGACTGGTCAAAGATCGTTGCTGATGTCGTGGCGCTCGGCGCTGACGGCAAGAAAGTTGGCGTGATCTCAACGATCAACGGTGACGCCAATATCGGCTTCTATAAAGAACTTGCCGCTGCAGGTATCTCAGCCGACGACATCCCCGTGGTTGCCTTCTCGGTTGGTGAAGAAGAGCTGTCAGGTCTGGACACATCCAACCTCGTCGGTCACCTCGCCGCCTGGAACTACTTCCAGTCAGCGGACACCGAAGCCAACACTGCCTTCATCTCTGCCTGGAAAGCCAAGATGGGCGAAGAACGCGTAACCAACGACCCGATGGAGGCGCACTATATCGGCTTCAACATGTGGGTGAATGCGGTTGAAGAGGCAAATACAACCGATGTCGACGCCGTTCGCACCGCGATGTACGGCCAGGAATTCCCTAACCTGACCGGCGGTACTGCAGTGATGCTGCCAAATCATCATCTCGCCAAGCCTGTCCTGATCGGTGAGATCACAGAAGACGGTCAGTTCGACATCATCAGCCAGACCGATGAAGTGCCGGGCGACGCATGGACAGATTTCCTGCCAGCCTCAGCTGTTCTGAAGTCCGATTGGAAAGAGCTTGGTTGCGGTATGTACAACACCGAAACCAGCACCTGCGTTCAGATCAAATCCAACTACTGATCCGATACCTGAGAGGGCGCTTTGTTGCGCCCTCTCACCCCCAGCCGTTGCGACGGCGTGAATCCCCGAAAGCCTGATATGAAGACGCCGATCCTAGTGATCCTTGCGATGCTCTCAGCATTGTTGTTCGCGACTACAACCGCTGCGCAGACCGGGCCAAGCCCAGTGCAGGATGTGCTGCAGGAACATCGTGCGCTGCTCGAGAAAAGTTCTCGCAAGACCATCGGCCCCGCCATCGACGCCATCGCCCTAAGTGGCCTGCCTCAGATGCAAGGGGTACTAGAAGCTTGGCGCGCCAAGGACGTGTGGCAACGGCTTGACGACGGGCTGTTTTTCATTGCTAAGAAAAATGCAACTGGCGACTATGATCTGACGGACTTTGATAGCGGGCAAGTCGTTGGAACTGCACCAAAGAAACAACTGAAGCAGCTGAAGCCCAACAGTGGCATCCGCGCCATGATCGCGACCGCGTTGGTGACGTTTCAACTGACCGACCCAGACCCGGAAAAGCGCGCCGCTGCGCTTGTGTCGCTGACCCGCGACCCAGAGGCCGCCCTGTTACCACCGTTGCGCGCCTCCATCGCGTCCGAAACGGACGAGGTGTTGTTGGCGCGCAAATCGCGGTTAGAGCGTCTGATGACAATGGCCTACGATACGGACGAGGCCGCTCGCGTCGCTGCCATCACAGAAATGGCCGGCGATCTGAGCCTTGATTTCCGCGCGACGCTGAACCCGATCCTGTCTACCAAGCTGGTGGCGGCGAAAGCCGATGAGGCAGCGAACGTCAATATTGCCAAGACGTTATTGCCAGGCGATGAGGCTCTGCCACGGGACGAAGCGTATGCACTGTTGGTGAAACAAGATCTGACCGCGCCGCTGGTTACCGCCGCAGACCGCAACGCCGCACTGGTCGCGAACATCAAAGAGGCCCGCGTTGGCGGCATTTTCGTCCAGCGTCTGAACACCGAAGTAGCGCGCGACGAGGCGTACGCCGCCCTGGTCGCGACCGGCGTAGCGCCCCCGATCCTCTCAATCACCGAGGTTGATGCAATCCTCGCGAACCACCAGTTCTTCTTCGCGTATCAGGAGCCATCCTCAGCCGTCACCGACGCAGCTCGTAAAGCGCTGGACGCATCTGAGACGAACGTAGCCGCGAACCAGGCGATTGATCTGGGGCTGGACGCGCTATCGCTCGCCTCGATCTATTTCCTCGCCGCGATTGGACTGGCGATTACTTTCGGCGTCATGGGCGTAATCAATATGGCGCACGGTGAGTTCATTATGATGGGCGCCTATACCGGCTACGTGATCCAGCAGGTCATTCCCGATCACACGATCTCAATCATCGTCGCCGTGCCGGTCGCCTTTGGTGTGACATTCATGGCCGGGGTCGCGCTGGAACGCCTCGTAATCCGCTGGCTGTATCATCGCCCGCTAGAAACTTTGCTGGCGACCTTCGGTGTTTCGATCGTGCTGCAACAGCTCGCTAAGAACATCTTTGGCACGCAGGCCCGCCCCCTTACGCCGCCGGGCTGGCTGGACGGAGCGTGGGTGATCAACGATGTTGTCTCGATCAGTTACATCCGCATCGCGATCTTTGTGCTCGCACTGCTATTCCTCGCCCTGTTCCTCTTCATCATGAAACGGACCCGACTGGGGCTTGAGACGCGAACTGTGACCCAGAACCCGCGCATGGCGGCTTCGATGGGCATCAACCCTGATCGCGTGAACATGCTGACCTTTGGCCTTGGCTCAGGCATCGCCGGGATTGCGGGCGTCGCTATTGGCCTTTTCGCCAAGGTCACGTCCGAAATGGGCGGCGACTATATCGTGCAAAGTTTCATGACGGTCGTCGTCGGCGGCGTCGGCAACATCTGGGGCACGCTTGCGGGCGCCGCGATGATCGGAACGTTCCAGAAGGGCGTCGAGTGGCTGAACCCGTCAAACACGCTGGCGGCGCAGACCTTCATGATCGTCTTTATCATCATCTTCATTCAATTCCGGCCTCGCGGCATTGTCGCGCTGAAGGGCCGGGCGGCGGGGGATTGATCTGATGGAACGCTCATTCATCGCCCGCAACCCATCGGTTCTGATCTTCATCAGCATCCTCGCCCTCTTCACCATTGGCGTTACAGTGCTGTCTGAGGGGTTCGGGATCGGCGTTATCTCAACAAGCTTCGTGAAAACGCTGGGCAAGACTCTGTGCCTTTGCCTGATCGCCATCGCGATGGATCTGATCTGGGGCTATGCGGGCATTCTGTCGTTGGGCCATTTCGCGTTCTTTGGCCTCGGTGGCTACATGGTCGGCATGTGGCTGATGTATGAACGCACGCGCCAGATCGTCGAAACCTCGTTGGCCGAAACCGCCCTACCGCCCACGCCCAAAGAAATCTCAACCGCCATCGGTAACCAAATCTTCGGCGTCGTCGGCTCATCCGAGTTTCCCGTGATCTGGGCATTTGCAGACAGTCTTGCAATTCAGCTGGCCCTTGTCGTTCTTGTTCCCGGCCTGTTGGCGCTGATCTTCGGCTGGCTCGCGTTCCGCAGCCGGGTGACTGGCGTCTACCTTTCGATCCTGACGCAGGCGATGACACTGGGTCTGTCGCTTTACCTCTTTCAAAATGCCAGCGGTCTGCGCGGCAACAACGGGCTTTCGGGACTGCAAAACCTGCCAGGTGTCGAAGCGCCACAATCGGTCGTCTCGGTCTGGATGTTCTGGATCTCGGCCCTCGCCCTGGGCCTCGCCTATCTGCTGGTCGCCTGGCTGGTGTCCGGCAAGTTCGGCTCTGTCATTCGCGGCATTCGAGATAGCGAGGCGCGGGTGCGGTTTCTGGGATACTCAGTCGAGCATTACAAACTGGCCGTCTTCACCCTAACCGCCTGCATCGCCGGGATCGGCGGCGCGTTGTATTATCCGCAGGCGGGCATCATCAACCCGGCAGAGATCGCGCCCATCGCATCAATCTATCTGGCGGTATGGGTCGCTATTGGCGGGCGCGGGCGGCTTTACGGCGCGGTCATCGGCGCCGCCTTTGTCAGCCTCGCGTCCAGTTGGTTGACCGGTGGACAAGCGCCGGACATCAATCTGGGTTTCTACACCATCAAATGGGTCGATTGGTGGCTGGTGCTGTTGGGGCTGAGCTTTGTGTTGGTCACCCTCTTCGCCCCCAAAGGCATTGGCGGGCTGTTCGATCTCGCCACGCACAATACAAAACCAGAGGGCAAGAAATGAGCGCACTTCTAGAAGTGTCCGGCGTCACCGTCAGTTTCGACGGCTTTCGCGCCATCAACAACCTGACCTTTCAGATCGGCGAGGCGGAGCTTCGTGCCGTCATAGGTCCGAACGGCGCAGGCAAGACGACCTTCATGGACATCGTCACCGGCAAGACCCGCCCGGATGAGGGTCATATTCTCTGGGGCGAAAAAAGCACCTCGTTACTTGGCCTTTCCGAGGCGCAGATCGCTCGCGAGGGGATCGGGCGAAAATTCCAAAAGCCAACCGTTTTCGAGGAACAGACTATTCGCGAAAACCTGCTGATGGCCCTGAAGAATGCCCGAGGGCCGCTTGCGGTGCTTTTCTACCGCCCGACAAGGCCTGACCTAGATCGCGTCGAAAACCTGGCAGCTCAGATCAGCCTTGATGATGCACTGGACCGTTTGGCAGGAGAGTTGAGCCATGGCCAAAAACAGTGGCTCGAAATCGGCATGCTGCTGGCGCAGGAGCCACGCTTGCTGCTGGTCGATGAACCCGCCGCCGGTATGACCAAGATTGAACGCGAAAAGACCACCGCCATCCTAGTCGAGGCAGCAAAAACTCGCGCCGTCGTAGTTGTCGAGCATGATATGGAGTTTGTTCAACGCCTGAATTGCAAGGTCACGGTCCTGCACGAGGGGTCGGTGCTGGCCGAAGGCTCTCTCGATCATGTGACCAAAAATCAGGACGTGATCGACGTCTACCTGGGGCGCTGACAGATGCTGACCGTTAACAACCTCACCCTTCACTATAGCAAATCCCAGATCCTGAGCGGCGTGTCGCTGGAAGCGAAGGCAGGCGCTGTCACTTGTGTCATGGGCGCAAACGGCGTCGGCAAGACCAGCCTGCTGCGCGCGATCTCCGGCGCCCATCCCCGTTCAGGCGGTGACGTCTCGCTTGACGGTGATCCGCTGGGCAAACTCAGCGCGTTTCAGCTTGCCCGCATGGGTGTGGGATACGTGCCGCAGGGACGAGATATCTTCCCTCTGCTTACTGTGACTGAGAACCTGAAAACCGGCTTTTCCTGCCTGCCGCGATCGGAGCATTTCATTCCTGACGAGATTTACGATCTCTTTCCGGTATTAAAGGAAATGGAGCGAAGACGTGGTGGAGATCTTTCCGGCGGCCAACAACAACAGCTCGCCATAGCACGCGCACTGATCACACGGCCAAAACTGCTGTTACTGGACGAGCCGACCGAGGGCATCCAGCCCAACATCGTCAAACACATTGGCGACGTCATCGAGCAGCTCCGCGCACGCGGCGATATGGCGATTATCCTTGTCGAACAGTTTTTCGATTTTGCCTTTGATCTAGCCGACCAGATTGTCGTGCTGAAACGTGGTGAGGTAGTCGCCAATGTCGCAAAGGCCGAAGTGGAAAGGGCCCTCATTCTCCGTCAAGTCTCGGTCTAAGTAGCTCTGACCACCAATAACGACTGGCTGGACTCTTTACATTGAAGCCGCATAACATCTTGCCGTTGCGATAAATGCGGGCTCGAAGAAGACTAGCGGCGAAGTAGTTCGTTTTGCGGGTTTTTGAATGTCGGCTCTCGCTGAAATGGCAAGCTAAGCTCGCGCTTGCCGCGAACGACCGTTTTCCGCCACTTCTGGATCTTCGCTGATAGCCACCAAAATCTCGCACCTGCAGCGAAGGGCGACAAAGTCCGCCTTCTCGCCGGACGATGACTCTGCGTTTCGCACTTGCGGCGAACGCCCGCTTTCGGATTCTCCAAAATTTTTCGGTCGCTTCGAAGGCGATTGCTAGGTCTTGGGTTTTCGATTCTTCATCTCACATTTTGGAAATATGTAAACACAAATATGGAGGGACAAAGGGCCCCTATTTCAGTTGTTTTTGCTGGATTTGTGTCCCCAGATTGGCGATTGTCATCTTGAGGCGCTGAAATGCCCTCTGGAAAACTGCTGAGGCAACAATGCCCTACTGGGTTAAAATGGCTTTTTCACCCACTTCACACATGTGCGTCAGGTGTAGGAGTATTCCCGCTCGATCCAGCGATGCGGCTCTTCTGAAATTCGCTTTCTTGGCGCCAGGTTCGATGACCCCCAAAACCTAACGAGCCAGCGAAGCTACAACCACCTGATCCTTGGTGCGATTTTGGGTTCTGCAAGCCAGTTCAGGAACTGAGTCATGCTGTCGACCTGATCATCATGCTTGCCGCTGGGAAACAACGTGATCTCACGCTGGAACCCGGCGATCCAGGGAGCATCCGCCGGCACAGCAATCTGCCCGCCTTCAATGAGATGCGAGACGGAGAGCAGGCGAGTCGCCTTGTCGTCTTTCGGCACGATGCCGCGCACACTGATGTCCCCTTCCTGCCGCAAATCCTGTAGCAATTGGATACCGGAGCCGGCCTCTTCGATCAGGATCAGCCGGGCAAACCATTGCTGCCTTTGCGCTCGGATCCGGCGCCTGAGCTCCGGGAACTCGAGACGCGCTCTATGGACATCGAGCAGCCAGGTTGAGTTTCCACGCACGCGCCAGGTGGTGCAAACTGACCAGTCATTTGTTTCGCTTGCCTTGGAGGCGGTATCCCAGCTCTGCACAATCCGGTCTCCGGCAGCGCGTGCAGGCTGTTGATCATATGTTCTGAACCATGCCCATTTGATCAAGCCACCACCTATCGGCGCTCGTCGCTGCTGATATTGCGCCGCAAAAAGATAGGCGCCAAGCTCGGCGCGTCGTTCCTGCAAAACCGCCTCAGACAGGCGCTGGGGGTGCAGCAGGTGTCCGGGCTCGCGGATAATGTTCCCCCGCCAGCCGAGGTCGATGATTTGACGTTCTTCCGCAATTGCGGGTAAATTGAGATGCTCTCAACCACCCTGATCCAACAGCATACCGGTAAGGTCATTCTCGTGAACCCGCTGCTGTATAAGCACGATCGCAGAATTTTGTGGATTATTCTGCCGGCTCAGAAGAGTGGATCTAAACCAATCGAGAACGGCCGTCCGCTTGACCTCAGAGACGGCATCCTCGGGCTTGTGCGAGTCGTCGATCAAGATGATATCGCCACCTCTGCCCGTTAGCGTGCCCCCGACCGTGGTCTAGAAACGCCCTCCGCCGCGACTTGTGGCGAAATCCGCCCGACGGGTGCGACGACGGGCGAGACGGGTTCCGGGGAAAGTCTGCTGATACGACGCCCCATCAATGACTCGAAGGCAATCGAGCGCGAGCTTTTCGGTCAGGATGTCGGAATATGATACTGCGACGATCTGGCGGCGCGGGTCATGACCAAGTAGCCAGGCCGGAAAGGCGACCGAGGCAGCGATGGATTTGAGGAAACGCAGCAGAGGGGTAATGATGAGCTGGCGAATGTCACCACGCGCAATCCGCTCCAGTTGCCAGGCAATTGCATCGACATGCCAGCCGTGACGGTAGGTCGACCCCGGATCCACTGCAGTAAACGACCGCTGGACAAAGCTGGAGAGATCCTGTCGCAGGACTGCACGAACGACCTCCGCTGGATCAAGCGCCTCAGTCATTCTGGCCACCCCCATCCGGAGAAGCCTCTTCGACCCCTCGTTGTCCGTCGTCGTATAAAGTGGGGCATCAGAGCGTTTTGAGCATTGGAGGCTCTGGCTCGTTTGTATGATTGATTATGCTGCTTGTTTTTGATGTTGCAAGCGTCGCTGTCGGATTGTCAGTTTTTTGATTTTCTCCCTT
>CALKOT010000094.1 GCA_938092015.1 uncultured Paracoccaceae bacterium | reverse complement strand
TGGTAGCGGAGGAGGGACTTGAACCCCCGACACGCGGATTATGATTCCGCTGCTCTAACCACCTGAGCTACTCCGCCACTGGCGGCGTCTTTTAGCAGGACGCCGCGCGCCGTCAAGCGCGTAATCGCGTTAAAGAACGGGGATCGACTGACCGTTCGGCGGAACCTCGTAACCAGCCTGGAAACCGGGGTGGGCGGCAAGCTCTCGGTACCATCTTCCAACATTCGGCAGATCGTCAAAGGTGACCGACTGCCATTCCGCGCGCGCAGCCCAGGGCCAGATCGCGAAATCGGCGATAGAGAGGGCGTCACCACCAACATAGGCACTCTCGCCAAGGCGTTTGTCGAGGACGCCGTAGAGACGTTTGGTCTCGTTCAGGAAGCGGTCCTCAGCATAAGGCGCGACGCCGGGATTGAATTTGTGAAAGTGGTGCGTCTGGCCCAGCATCGGGCCAAAGCCGCCCATTTGCCACATCAGCCATTCCATCACTGCAACGCGGCCAGCCGGATCGGTCGGCATGAATTGGCCGGTTTTCTCTGCCAGATAGATCAGAATTGCACCGCTTTCGAAGACGGACTGACCGTTGTCGTTGTCGACAATCGCGGGGATCTTATTGTTTGGGCTGATCGTCAGGAAATCGGGTGCGAACTGTTCATCCTTGCCAATGGCGATGGGGTGGACGTTGTATTCCAGGCCCATTTCTTCCAGCGCGATTGAGACTTTGCGCCCGTTCGGCGTGCCCCAGGTATAAAGATCAATCATGGCGTTCCTTTCAGGTTTGGCGAAACCTCGCATGAGCCAGCGGGATTCGCCAAGACCGGCGCCGCCGCGTCGCCGTTGCGATCCGGGCGGGCTGTCGTACCGTTTGCGGAGCTTAGGAGGATGCTATGGCGGATGAGACCCCTCAGATCAAAACTGGCGGCGAAGCCGTGGTGAATGCGCTGATTGAGAACGGTGTGGATACCGTGTTCGGCATCCCGGGCATCCAGCTCGACCCGCTTTATGACGCCTTCTATCACAAGCGAAATCAGGTGCGGATGATCCAAACCCGGCATGAAGGCGGGGCGGCGTTCATGGCGATGGGGTATGCGCAATCATCCGACAAAACTGGCGTCTTTGCAGTGGTTCCGGGGCCGGGGCTGCTGAATGCCATGGGCGCGGTGTGCACGGCTGAAGGCGCGAACACGCCTGTGCTGGGCATCACAGGGCAGATTCCGTCTGATCAGATTGGTCTTAACTATGGCATCGCGCATGAGCTGCGTGATCAGTTGGCGATGAGCCGGGGCGTTGTCGGTTGGGCCAAGCGCGCTGATCATGCGGTTGAGGTCCCGGGAATGCTGAGCGAAGCGTTCACTTACATCCGATCTGACCGGCAGTTGCCCGCGATTTTTGAAATGGCGCCTGACGGCTTCGCCTCTTGCGGCCCAGTGTCGACTTTGCCTGCCGCGCCTGTCTCTGCCGGGCCAGCGGTGGACGCTGGTCAGATTGAGCGTGCGGCGGCTAGGCTGGCGACGGCTGAGCGGCCAGCGATCTTTATCGGCGGCGGCGTTTATGGCTCTGAAGCGGAACTGATGGCCTTTGCCGAACGCCTGCAAGCGCCGGTAATCGACAGCGTCAGTGGGCGCGGCGCGTTTCCTTCCGACCACCCACAGTATTTCAACACGATGGCAGGGCAGAAAATTTGGGAGAGCATCGATTGCGCCATAGCTGTTGGTACGCGCTTCCTGCCTCAGACGCTGGTCTGGGGACGGGCCGGTGAGATTGACGTTGTGCGGATCGACGTCGACCCCCGACAGATCGTTAAGCCTGAGCCTGCCGAGTATCCAATTCTCGCGCCTGCCCAATCCGGCCTGGCCGCCTTGACCGCGGCCCTGGATGAGGCGCCCGATCGTTCCGCCCATCTGGCTGCCTGTGTCGACGCGAGAGAAGCGGCGGAAGAGGAACTGCGCGGCCTTGGCGCCTGGTACGATTACAACGCCGCCGTAAGGAGTGCTCTGCCCCGCGATGGCATCCTTGTCGTTGATCCCGCACAGTTCGGCCACTACGCCCGCTATGCCTTTCCGGCCTATCATCCGAAGACGGTGCTGGGCGCTGGGTATCAGGCGACGCTCGGCTATGCTTATCCTGCCTCGCTGGGCGCCAAACTGGCGAACCCGGACAAGAAAGTCGTCTGTGTTGCTGGCGATGGCGGTTTCATGTTTTCGGCGCAAGAAATGGCCGTTGCGGCCCAGCATGGCATTGCTGTTGTCTGCATCGTATTCGACAACGCCGGCTACATGAACGTGAAGATGATTCAGGATCGCCGGTTTGGCGGCCGGAATATTGCTACGGATCTTCAGAACCCCGATTTTGTCGCCTTCGCTGAAAGCTTTAGTATCACAGCAGAACGCGCAACCACGCCAGATGAATTGGAAGAGGCGCTAACCCGCCTGTTGGTGGCGGACGAACCGGCGCTGATCCATGTTCCGATTGGTGAAGTGCCCTGGGTCTGGGACCTGGTGAAACGCGCGCCAGCGCAGGGCAAGATAGACTGAGGTCAATTTGGTTTCACGCGTGAAACAAAGGCTAATAGCCTGAAATAAAATGACTTTAAGGATCTGTTAGGTGCGAGGTTCGCTTTGGCGGAAGTCTGGCGCTTCGTTCAGCTTATGAGAAAAGGGCTGATCCGCCCGGACAAGGTATCCTCTATTGGTCTACGTCTTGAACCGATGGAACAGACGGGCGGATAAAGAGGACGGGCTGAAGAATGAACTTCGAGCTTTGGCTGGCGTTCGTCGCCGCCTACACTGTGATCTCACTCATTCCCGGGCCAAGTGTACTGTTGGTGACGGGAATTGCCTTGTCGCGCGGCGGCAAAGCAGCGTGTCTTTGCATTGTCGGTGAGCTGGTCGGCGGCGTGGCTCTGATTGGCCTGTCTCTCTTTGGCGTCGGCGCAATTCTGGCTGCTTCGTCAGGGCTGTTTCAGATCGTCAAGTCGATGGGCGTTTTCTATATGGCCTATCTTGGGCTGAGGCAGATCATGGAGACGCGCCGGGATCACACAGATCGCCATTATAGATCATTGAAACATGACGGTATATCGAGTGTGCGCGCTGGGTTTTTTACGGCCGTTCTGAATCCCAAGGCGATAGTGTTCTATGTGGCTTTCGTTTCTCAGTTTCTCGACCCAGCCGCCAGCATCTATTCGCAGTTCGCCATCGTGGTCGTCACTTCAACCGTGATCGTCGGTGTCGTGCTTGGGGGATATGCGATGATCGCCGCCCGAGCGCGCAGAACGTTTCAAAGCGCTCAGGCGCGGCGACGGTTCGGCTATGTGGGTGGCGGCGCACTGATCGGCGGGAGCGCGTTCATGGCCGTGACGCGCTGATAAGCAATCGGTTTTGCCTACTCCGCCATAATGATATCGGCGCTTTTCTCAGCGATCATGATGGTGGGCGAGTTCGTGTTGCCCGATGTGATCGTCGGCATGACCGACGCATCGACAACCCTTAGGCCTTCAACGCCTCGCACCCGCATTGACGGGTCGACGACCGATCCATCATCAGCGCCCATCCGCGCCGTGCCAACCGGATGGAAGATTGTGGTGCCAACGTCACCTGCCGCCTTGGCCAGTGTTTCGTCATCATCACCTGCGCCGCCGGGCATAAACTCTTCCGGTGCGTATTTGGCCATGGCGGGCTGGCTTAGCACCTGCCGGGTGAACCGGATTGCATTGGCGGCGACCCGCCGATCGTGCGGATCGCTAAGATAATTGGGTGCAATACGGGGCGGTGCAGTTGGATTGGGCGACGCGATATCCACCCGACCCCGGCTGGCGGGGCGCAGGTTGCAGACACTGGCGGTGACGGCGTCAAAAGGGTGCAGCGGCTCACCAAACGCATTCAGCGACAATGGCTGCACATGGTACTGAATGTCCGCTGATGCGGCGTCGGGCGAAGAATAGGCGAAGGCGCATAGCTGACTTGGCGCCATCGACATGGGGCCAGTTCGCTTTAACGCATATTCCAACCCAATCTTGGCCTTGCCCCACAGCGAGGCTGACAGCGTGTTCAGCGTTACAGCGTCCTTCACCTTGTAAGCGCAGCGAATTTGCAGATGGTCCTGCAGGTTGCCGCCTACCTCTGGCTGCTCATGTACGACGTCCACGCCGTGGTCCTGCAGCAACGCGCCTGGACCGATGCCTGACAATTGTAGCAGTTGTGGTGAACCGACTGCGCCTGCAGACAGGATCACATCTTTCGCGCCCAGCATGTCGCCATTCAATAGTTCCACGCCTGTCGCGCGCCGCCCGTCGAATGTGATGCGCCTGACCTGCGCATTCGTGCGGACGTTAAGATTTGCGCGATGTTTTACTGGGTTGAGGAAGCCTTTGGTCGTGTTCCAGCGCCAACCAGATTTCTGGTTCACCTGAAAATAGTCGACGCCAAAATTATCGCCGGTATTGAAGTCGCTGATCCGGGGAACGCCTGCCTCAACAAATGCCGCGGCCATATCTTCAAGAATGTCCCAACTGAGCCTTTGGCGTTCCACCCGCCATTCGCCGCCAGCGCCATGCATCGGATCATCATCGCCGAAATGATCTTCCGATTTAAGGAAATAGGGCAGAACGTCATCCCAGCCCCAACGGGTCAGGCCCATCTGCCGCCAGCCATCATAGTCCGCCGCCTGACCGCGCATATAGAGCATGCCATTGATTGACGAACAGCCACCCAGAACCTTGCCACGCGGATAGTTCAGGGCGCGGCCGTTTAAGCCCGGTTCCTCAACCGTTTTGAACCCCCAGTCTGTGCGGGGATTGCCGATGCAGTAGAGATATCCAATCGGGATGTGGACCCAGTGGTAATTGTCGCGTCCGCCCGCCTCAAGCAGCAGAACGCGCCGATTTGGGTCTGCCGACAGGCGGTTGGCTAGGACGCAGCCGGCAGATCCGCCGCCAACGATGATATGGTCATAGGTGTCAGACATGCCTGAGGGTGGGCGATCATTCGACATTGCGTCAACCGTCGCGTTTCTTCCCCCGACGGCGCCCTGTGGCATGTAGGATCAGGGGCAGGAGGATATCATGGCCATAACCACAGAAGTGAAAGTCGATCTTTTTCGCCTGCCTTTACCGGAACCTATCGAAGCGTCCGCCGCTGGCGTGATGTCAGCCTTCGACATGGTCGCAGCGCGCGTCACTGACAGCGATGGCGTCATGGGGATGGGCTACACCGTCTGTCACGCGGGGCAGGGCGGCAGCATTGCGGCACTTATCGATGGGCCGTTCCGCGAGATCTTGATGGGTGAAGACCCGGACCTGATCGAAGGGCTGTGGCGCCGGATGTATAAGGCATGCCACTACGCTGGTCGTGGCGGACCAGTCAGTTTCGCGCTGGCCGCTGTCGATGTCGCGCTGTGGGATATGAAGGGGCGCAGGCTAAGCCAACCGCTATGGCGCCTGATGGGCGGAGCGCAGCAAATGGTGAAGGCCTATGCGGGCAACATCGATCTGAACTTTCCGGTCGAAAAGCTGGTCGCCGGCGGGCTGGCGAGCGTTGAGATGGGCTTTCATTCCGTAAAAATGCGCTTTGGCCGTCCGACCCTGCGCGAGGACCTCGCCCGAGCCGACGCAATGCGCGATGCGCTGCCCGATGAAATTGAGATGATGGCCGATGCGAATGAGGCATGGCGCGTGGATGAGGCGATGCGCGCGATGCGGGACCTGCAACGGTTCGACCTCGTGTGGTTGGAGGAGCCTATCTCGCCTGACAATTTCGAAGGCTACCGACATTTGCGCGCCTATGGCGGCGTGCCGTTGGCGGCGGGCGAAAACCTGCACACGCTAGCTGAGTTTGCGACCCTGATCGGTGTGGGCGGCGTAGACCATCCTGAACCGGACCTGACGACCTGCGGCGGCTACACGCCGTTTCTAAAGGTTGCGAAACTGGCCGAAGCGAACGGCCTGCCGGTGATGAGCCACGGCGCGCATGACCTGCACATCCACTGCCTTGCCGCCAGTCCGAACGCCAGCTATCTGGAATGGCACATGTTTGGGTTGGACAAGTTCATGGCTAACCCTTTGACGGTTCATGACGGCTATGCGACCGCGCCGGATCGACCGGGGCATGGCGTCGATTTCGACTGGGAACAACTGGGTGCGTATCGCGTCTAAAGGAGGAAGATCATGAAAGTCATCCGCACAGCCGCATTCGGCGGGCCCGAAGTTCTGACATTCGAAGATATAGCCGATCCCACGCCGGGCGCGGGAGAAGTCGTTGTCGACATCAAAGCCGCCGGTCTGAACCCGTCTGACGTCTACATGCTGACGGGCGTCTATCTGGTCGTCCCGGATCTGCCATTTACACCCGGCTATGACGCAGCGGGCGTCGTGTCGGCGCTGGGCGATGGAGTCGGCGGGCTGAATGTCGGTGACCGGGTAATCGTCGGCGCGCCGCTTAGTCTGGATGACAGCCGCAAAGACCTCGGCATCACCGGGTGTTTCGCTGAGAAGGTCGTGCGGCGGGCTGCCGACCTAAGCAAACTGCCTGACAATACAAGTTTCGCCCAAGGCGCCGCGATTGGTGTGCCCTATGCGACGGCTCACTATGGCCTGTTTGGCCGGGGCGGCGGCAAGGCGGGGGAAACAGTGTTCATTCACGGTGCATCGGGCGCTGTCGGCACTGCCGCGATCCAGTTGGCGAAGCGGGCGGGGATGCAGGTCATCGGCTCCGCTGGCACTGCACAAGGCCTCGATCTGGTAAGGGAGCTTGGCGCCGATCTAGCGGTCAATCATCGCGAGGACGGGTATATCGACGAGGTGCGCAAAGCCTCAAACGGTGGTCCGCAGCTGATACTTGAGATGCTGGCGAACGAAAATCTCGCCACCGATCTGGATCTGATCCCCAAATTCGGTCGCATCGTCATCATCGGCGCACGTGCGGAAACGACGATCAACCCCCGCGCCATCATGATGAAGGATGCGGATGTGCGCGGCCTCGTCCTGTTCAACGCATCCCGTGAGGATCGTGAGGCTATCATGGATGATCTGGTCGCAGGGCTGGCGGACGGCTCTCTCAGCCCGATCATCGGGACAGAGATGCCGCTGGCGGACACTGCAGCGGCCTACACCAAAGTGATGGAACCCGGCGCACACGGGAAAATCGCGCTAATTCCCTGACCGGATCGAACTGACGCCGGGGGGTGGCTTGACCTGATCCCCGGCCAATGGTCGAAGCGGATGACCCCGGCGCGCCGGACCCTAGCAGGATTTCGATAATGGACCGCCGGTATCTAGTCGTTCTGGGCGCGCTGATCACGCAGTTCATGATCATTGGCCTGTTTTTCGTCTACTCACTGCTGATCAAAGAGCTTGAGTTGGAGTTCGGCTGGTCGCGCACCACGTTGTCCATTGGCGCCTCTATCGCAGGCATGGCGATGGGCGTCTTTGCGATCATGGGCGGGCGTTTGAGCGATCTTTTCGGTCCGCGCATCGTGCTGACCTTCACGGGGCTGATCTATGGGCTGGGCTATGCTTCGATCTCTCAGATCTCGGAACCATGGCACCTCTACCTGATCTGCGGCCTGTTTCTGGGCCTGGGGATGAGCACGCATGACGTTGTCACCCTTGGGGCCATCGCGCGGTGGTTCCCGAACCGTAAGGGGCTGATGACAGGCGTCGTCAAATCTGGCACCGCCGCCGGGCAGGTCATTCTGCCGCCCACCGCCGCCTATCTGATCGCCACGTCTGGCTGGCGCGACGCAGTGCTGACATTGGGCCTTGCCGCCGCCGTTCTTCTTGTCATCGGCGCGCAGTTCATGCGTCAGCCGCCAAAGCCCGCAGCCTCCGCCACGCCTCAGACCAGCGGGATGGACTTTGCTGAGGTGAAGCGCACTCGCAATTTCTGGATCATGTGCTGCGTGCAGTTCATGTTCTTCACGACGCTAATGACCATCCCGCTGCACATCGCGGTGCATGGCATGGATCTGGGGATGTCGCAGGGCACGGCGGCGGGGCTGCTATCGTTCCTGGGCGCATCATCAGTCGTTGGACGATTGGGGATTGGGATGTTCGCGGACAAACTGGGTGGGCGCACAGCCTACCTTTTGTGCTTCCTGCCGATGATCGCCGCCCTGACCATGCTGATCTTTACCGAAGTGCATTGGATGATCTTCGCCCTGATCACTCTCTATGGCGCAGCACATGGTGGGCTGTTCGTTGTTGTCGCACCAACGATAGCAGAGCTGTTTGGCACCAAGGCGCACGGCACCATCTTCGGCGTAGTCGTCTTCTTTGGCACAATTGGCGGTGCGATCGGGCCGATATTCGCCGGGCAGGTGTTTGATAGGACCGGAGGGTACGACTTCGCCTTTGCAGGGCTTGCGATCCTGATGACGACGGCGCTGGTTCTTACGCGGTTTTTACCGGGCAAGAACTAACGCCGCCTTCGATATTCCCAACTACCTCCTCCGAAGGAGAAAAGGTCTAGCCCTGCATCGACGGTCGTGCGCTGATCGCCTGATGCCAGCGATGGACGTTCGGCCAAGCCTCAATATCCATCTCAAGCGCCTTGGCCATATTGACGGTCAGCGCGCCGATGATGTCAGCGATTGAGAATTCATCCCCAGCAAGAAATTCCTTCCCCGCGAGCAACGGTTCTGTCCGATCAAAGAACAGCGTCGCCGTCTCAACACCGCGCGTGGTCATTACCGATAGCTGTGGCAGGTCTGACCGCGTGCCGGGCAGTACACGCCCGGCAAAGCTGGGAACTGCGTTACGGACGGCGTGGAGTAACGGGATGAAGGCGTCCAGCTCTACCCGCCGCAACCACATCTCGATCTCGGCCTTTTCTTCATCGGTTCGACCGAACAAAGGGTTTTCGGGATGCTTCGCCTCAAGGTAGCGGCAAATAGCAATCGATTCAGCGATGATCTGACCGCTGTCGAGTTCCAGAAACGGAACGCAATGAAACGGGTTCATCGTGGTGAAGGGCTCTTCAAACTGCGCGCCCTCGCGAACTTTCAGCTCGCTCGTTTCAATCTCAAGGCCCTTTTCGGCAAGAAAGACGGCAACGCGGCGACCGTTCGCTGCGGGGCCGAATGTGTGCAGCTTCATCCTTCGTATCCATCCACCATGATCATATCGCCAGATGAGTTATCCAGCCTGTACCGGATGATCGCCTGATATTCGGCAGAATTGTACCAGCCCTCAGCCGCCGCCCGGCTTGGCCATTTCAGCACGACATGGCGGTCGTTTTTCATCTCGCCCTCGATGACGGAATATTCGCCGCCCCGGCAGAGATACTCGCCACCATGCGCTGCCACGATAGCTGGCACCTTGGCGGCATAGGCCTGATAGCCGTCCATGTTGTGGATGGTGATATGTCCGATTGTGTAGCAGGCCATGCGCCGCCCTCCTGTATTGAGTTGTTTGCGAAACGGTAGCGATAAACCGGGCGGAGGGGGAAGAAAACTGCGCGGTCTGGCGCCGCGTCAGGCGAAAGTCGCACTTACATCGCCATAGGCCGATGAAGTCACGTCGACGCGGCCCTCTGGTCCAATCGGCAGGGGCGGGCCAAAGGCGCCCGTAAGGATCAGGTCGCCCTGCTTCAAGGACAGGCCCTGCGCGGCAAGCTGATCGGCCAGCCAATCTATGCCTTGCAGCATATCGGCGGGCCATCTGAGGCCATCCCATTCATCGACGGTTTCGCCGTCGAATATCAGCTTCAGGTCTGTCGGCTGGCCAATTTGCGGTGGCGCTACTGCCGCGCCGCGTACAACGCCAGCGTTAATTGCGTTGTTCGCCAACAATTGAGCCCCATGCGGGGCGTCGCCATGCAGCACCAGATTGTGGATTTCGATCACGGGATAGATTGCTTCGATCAGGCTGATGCCAGCGTCTTTTACCGCCTCGTCCGATGGAAAGTCACCGGCGAGGGTGATGGCGAATTCCGCCTCCATCGCGGGATTGGCGTATTTAGCGCGGGGTAGCAAGGCGCCGGTTTCGTACAATTCGCTGGACCAGATGCGTCCACAGGCAGGATGATCCAATCCCATGCGTTGGCGGTTTCCAAGGTCGATACAGCCGATCTTGTAGCCGACAACGCGCTCACCCCGTGCTTCGCGAAGCGCTGCGACGGCGGCTTGAACGCGCCAGCCCTCAGGCGGGGTTAGGCGCAGCCCTTCAGCAAAGGCGGTTCCGGGTTCAGTCCTATCGTAATCGCTCAACATGCGGCGTGCGAGCGTTGTCAGGCTGGCGTCATCAAGGGTCATGTCGCCTATTCCCATTCAAGCTCAATATAGGCGTTGGTCGCATTCCTGAGGTGAAATTCATCCCACAGCTTCCAGTCCTTACGCAGGTCTTCGCCCGTGTCCTTTAGCGCGGTTTGCAAGCTTTCCCCCTTTGCGATGGAGGCGCGAATAGAGGTCGCCAGACCTTTCAGATAATCCAGCGTCGGGTTCGCGCCGCTTGGAAATGCAACCTGCGCCGGACCATGGCCAGGCACCATGCGTCTTGCCTCGCCCGCTTTCAGACTGTCCAAAAGAGCGATCCATCCGGTGATAGACCCATCCAATGCGGGCGTGTGACCAAGGAATGTCAGGTCCCCCATCCAGATCGTTTCCGCCGTCTCATCAAGGATCGTCATGTCGTTGGTGGTGTGTGCGGTGGGATAGGACATCAGGCGCAGGTGCCGCGCGCCAAGGTCTATCGTTTCTTCGATGACTTCGCGCGCCTTGATCTCTCCAAAAGTGCCATGGCCGTTTTCGGCGCCAATCAGGCGCGTCTGGGCGTCGATGTAACCAAGGACGCGGTTGTCATAGGCGCTTTGGAACTTGGGCGCGCCCAGCCCTTCAGCCCCGGCCTCCAGAAACACATCGCCGCCCAGCGTGTGATCAGGGTGCATGTGGGTGAAGATGATGTGGCTGATCGGCTTGTCGGTCTGGGCGCGGATGGCAAGGTACAGCGCCTCGCCCAATGCGCGGGAATATCCGGCGTCGATGACGGCCACGGACGTCTCGCCAATGATGAACCCGTGGTTTGAGACGTCGCCAGCGTTACGTTTTGTCGTGTCTTCGATCAGTCCCTGGTGGACAAAGGCGCCGGGCGTCATCTCGGTGACCGTGGCGGCGCCCGCGATCAGGTCCTCAAGCGCAGCGCAACGGGTGGATTGCACGCTGGCGCCTTGGCGGGCGTTGACCCAACCTTCAGCCCGCGCGGCGCCAGCGATGCAGGCGGCTTCGGTTTGTAAGGCAGGGGCGGGCAGCAGACGTTCCTGACAGAGGCCCTCAATGCAAATCATCGCCAAGAGTTCAAACATCACAGACCATCCGCCCGTTTCAGAATTTCGACAGGGTGATCCCAGAACTGCCACCCGGTGGAGCCATCGGGATACCAGAACACTGTCTCATACCCATAAGTGGCGGCGCGCTTTGAGGCGTTCCAGCTCATCCAGCAATCTTGCCTGCAGAGAAACAGGATCGGCGTGGTCTTGTCGCCTTTGGTGGCGGCTTCGAGGTTCTCTTTGAAATTAGCTTCAATCGCTGGCTCCAATGCGCCAAATCCAACTTCAGGCCACCAAAGGGCGCCCGGCATGGACCGACGCGTGCGGCCTTTCCACTTCATGCCTTCAGGCAGGCCCTTGGGTTTTTTGATGTCCGGCATGACATCGACAATCACGACGCGCCCCGTGCGCCAAAGCGCATAGGCCGTGTCGTCAGAAATGGTGATTGCGCCCGGCGCCTCGTCTGGGACGGGGGCGTCATAATCCTCCATCCGATAGCCTTCGGGCTGCTCAACAGCATGGGCTGACATGAAAACGCCGGCGCTAAGGGCGCCGGCGATCAAAAGCGTTAAAATTCGCTGCATCGGGCGGATCAGGCGCCCGGGTTCAGCGGGAAAGTCTGCTCAAACACGGCGCCGTCTGTATCTGTGGCGCGCACTTTCATTTCCTGTGAGCCATTGTCGATGTAGGAAAACCGGAAGGACGGATCTTCTGAGATTGAAAAACCGCCGGTCATTTTAAACAGCAACTCGCCACCCATGGTGACCTCAAGCGTTTCAATGAACCGCGGATCGATCATGTTCAGCGTGCCTTTGTGGGCCTGCATGCCTGTGAACATCGGATGGCGGATCATCAGCTGGGCCTGACGCACATCGCCAGACGCACGCGGTGTGGCGCCGCCGGAAAAGTCCAGGTCTTTCAGTTTCATTTTGCCCATCGTCGCCAGCGCGACATCCAGATCACGGGTCACAGTGGCGGAACAACCGCCTGCGGCTTCGACAAACCGGCCAACCATATAGGTGCCGCCAGTCTCTGTTTCGGCCACGACGCGGATGTTGGAAAACACGTCAAACCGCACGCGGCTTTCGATGTCGATATCACCCATCAGGGGGCCAAATTCGAACTCGCCAACGATCGGCATTGGATTCTCGTCGACAATCACCGTCATCTTGGTGATCCGCTCACCCATGCCTGCGCGTTGGCTGACAGTGAACGGTACGGTCGCCGCGTCAAAGGCTGTGATCGGCGCGTCGAAAGAAATCAGGTCTTCGCCATCCTGCAGAAAAACATCATCTTCAACAACGTAAGAGCGAACAACTTCGTCCCAGGTCGGGCCGTCGATCATCGGGTTCTGAAGCTGTGCATACGGCGGCAGTGTGAAGGCGCTTGAGCCACCGGCGAGGGCTGGAACGGTCAATGCGGCGACTGCGAGCGCGCTGAGCGCAAGGCGTTTCATCATGGCGTTTCCCTTTTTGAGTTGACGCTTAGTAACAAAACTACAGGGAAAAGTCGATGAAATGGTCGTGAGGTGACCCTGCGGCGGGTACCCCATGTTTGGGTCTCAAAATGATGGGATCAGAGCGTCAGTTCCATCCCATCCTCTGCGATCAGCCAGCCTGCGGCTTCAACTTCAGTACGTTCTGGCGTTGTTGGATCGAGCACAGAGTTGGTGTTGTTCATGTGAACGAACACTTTGCGCTTTACGTTCAGCGGCGCGAAGGCGGCGATGGACCCTTGATCGCCAGCCATCGACATATGACCCATACGCGCACCGGTTTTCTGCCCGACGCCCTGACGCGCCATCTCATCGTTCAGCCAGACTGTGCCGTCGAAAATGACCATTTCGGCGCCTTGCAGCCGCTCTTCCAATGTTGGGGTCAACTTGGCGCAGCCGGGGATGTAGTAGGCCGTCGCACCGCCTGCGCTGAGCGCGACGCCGATGGTTTGCTCGCCTTCCAGTTCGGTGTCGACAGTCTCGCCTTCCATGAACAGCGGGACTTTGCCGGGGACTGAGAAGGATTCTGCCGTCACCCCAGGTGCGAGTTCGAACGGTGCGCCAAGAGTGACAGTTTCGCGGGGCACGACTTCGCGGTTCACGGCGTCGAAGATACGGTTTTCTGTCAGGACTTTGCCGATTTCTGAAGTTGAGAACAGGGTGAAGGGCTGGCGTTCGCGCACTGTCAGCAACCCGGCGATATGGTCAATATCGCCGTTGGTGACGAAGACAGATTTGATCGGTGAGATGCGCGGGCCGGTTGGGTGCAACTGGGGACAGGCGGCGATCTGGTAGCGAATATCAGGCGATGCGTTGATGATCGCCCAGTCCGCGCCGTTTGCGCTGACGGCGATGGAAGATTGGGACCGTGATGGAATTTCGCCTGCCCGTGCTTTTACGCAATTTGGGCAGCCACAGTTCCATTGCGGCAGACCGCCGCCAGCGGCGGAGCCAAGGATCAGGATTTTCAGCTCGCTCATTCAAACCACTCTTTATGCAGGGTTTCGATCATGTCTGCGTTTCGTTGTTCGCCATCGGGCAAGCCTGTGGCGCGGTCGCGGATCAGTGTGGCGGGGGCGCCGCCAATTTCCAACACCCGATCTGCAAGAAACAGCGCCTCGCGCCGGTCATGGGTGGCGATCAGGGCGGTTGCGCCGGTCAGGTTGAGCGTTTTGAGAAGTAGGGCGCGCATCGCTTTGGCCGCCTCGACATCCAGCGAGACCAGCGGCTCATCCATCAGCAAAAGATTGGGCTTGGCGAGCAGCGCGCGGGCCAGCGCGGCGCGGCGTTGCATGCCAAGAGAGACCTTTTCAGGGTGTTGGTCCGCTGCGTCCCTAAGCCCGACCTCATCCAACGCGGCGCGCGCTTCCTGTTCGGTCGCGTCAGGCACGGCAATCAGAAGGTTCTGGATGAGGCTACGCCATGGCAGGAGGCGAGGCGCCTGGAAAATCATCGCCGTCCGACCAGCGCTGGTGATCGTTCCATCATAGTCAGTGTCCAACCCAGCGATCAGCGACAAAAGCGTCGACTTGCCGACGCCGGACGGGCCCAAAAGGGCGATGCGCTCGCCGGGTTTGGCGGTAAAGGCGATTTTTTCTAGCACTATCGCCGGTCCGAAATCCTTGCGCCTGATATCGATGCTCAAGCTCATCTGCGCCACCTGTTCGCAGCCCGTTCCCACGGTTGCAGGATCGTCCATTCGATGATCTGAACCACGATGATAAAGCCTATGGCGTAGGCGAGAATCGCAGCGACATTGAACAGCTGGAAATGTTCGTGGATCTTGAAGCCAACGCCGTTCGGCCGACCCAGCAGCTCAACCACCAGAACGATTTTCCAGACCAGCGCGAGGCCATTGCGGGCGGCGGCTGCGAAGAACGGGGCGAGTTGCGGCAGAACAACATGGCGCATCTTTGCAGGCCAGCTGAGGCGATAGACCTGCGCCATCTCGGCCAGATCGGTGGACAGAGCCTTCGCCCCTTCGCGCACTGTTGCGGCGACATTCGGGATCTTGTTGACAGCGACCGCAGTGACGGCGGCGGCTTCGGTCAGGCCGAACCAGACATAGCAAAGGATGATGGTGACCAGCGCGGGCAGGTTCAGGAACAGGATCACCCAGCCGCCAAAGAACCGGTCAGCAGCAGCATTCATGCCCAGCCAGACGCCAATCGCTGAGCCGATGGCCATCGCAATCAAAAAGGCGGCGGCCACGCGGGCGAGGGTGGCGAGGAGGTGGCTGAAATAGCCAAACTCGATCTCTTCACGCATCGCGTGGAAAGTCTCGGATGGGCCGGGCAGGGTAGGCGACGCCGCAATCAGTGCCGCGACCTGCCAGATCGCAATCAGGGCGGCGAATGACAGGATCGGCCAAAAGTAAGCTGGTTTATTCATTGTCCGCCAGTTTTCGGGGCATCAAATACAGCAGCATCGAACGGGCCAGCCTTGGCGCTGAACTCAGCCCCGCCGTGCTGGATCAACAGATCATACAGCGCTTTGGCGCCAGTTGTGTTCGCGGCAGACCAGTCAGCGCGGATGATCCCGGCGCGGTAGGCGTCGCGCAAAGCGGTAAACTCTGCATCCGTCTTGGCCTTTATACGGGGGCGAAGCGCCGCCCATGCTGCGTCATCGGTCGCGAGGATTTCACCCGCCGCGCGCACTGATTTCAGAAAGCCTTTCAGCGCCACCGGGTCTGGCGCGCCATTATCCCACGTGAACCCAATCAAGGGTGGGGCTGGCGCGACGCCAAGGGTGTTCATGGCGTCTTCGATAGCGATCAGTGGTTTGGCCCCGCCCGCCTCCAGCCGTGCTGCGAAGTGCCAATAGGTCGAAACTGCGCTAACGGCGCCGTCGGTCAACTGTCGGCTCATCAAAGGGGGCGCGCCATACAGCCCCTCAGTTTCGGTAACCAAATCAAAGTCGCATTGCTGACCAACCAATGCCTGCATCACAATCCAGCTTTTGTCCGATGGCCCGCCAACGACGCCGACCTTGCGGCCCTTCAGATCACAGAGATCGGTAATGTCAGGATCGCTCATCACCTTGCCCAGCGTGCGGGAATAGGCGGCAAATCGCATGTCCGCCCCTGCCGCACGGCGGTTCAGCGACCAGATCCAGTCGGCGACAATTGTATCAACTTCACCCGCCAGCAACGCCACGCGGGCTGCATTGCCTGATGCAAGGCCGGTAACATCCAGTTCATACCCATTCGCTTTGTCGAGGTCGTTGGCCGAAATCGTTTCCATCAGCCAGTTCACAGTGCCAAATTTCAGCACAGCTATCTTCAGTTTTGGCAGATCAGCGGCCTGAGCGATGGTGCAGACCAGGATGCCGAGAGCGGCGAAAAGGTATTTCATGGGCGCTGTTTCCTTCTGCCTGTTTCGCAGGCCGGGGCAGACCAGAGGACGATAGGGGCGGGCGCGCCAAGGTCAAATAGATCGACGAATGGAAATGCATCTTCTCAGAGATTTAGACCATCTCCTAAACGGCTTGCGCGAAACCGCATCACCGGCAATATGGCATGAACAACTGGGATGGGAGCCTGCCTTAGATGATCCGCGTCACGGCCCTGATCGCCGCTTTGATGCTTTTGCCACTTGTCGCGGCGGCGAAGGATGCGATCATTTTGAAAACGGCCGTTCTGAAGATCGATAACGGCCCGGTCCTGCCCCTGTCGCGGCTTGATCTGCCCGCAGAGAATGATGGGTTTGCGGGCGCTGCCGTCGGGTTGGCGGACAACGATACGACCGGGCGCTTTCTGGGCCAGACGTTTGAGGCGACAGAGGTCACGGCTAAGCCTGAGGATGCAATCAAGGCAGCCGAAGTTGCGGTTGCAGATGGCGCAGGGGTGATCGTCGCGCTTGCGCCAGAGGCGACATTGCTGGCCCTCGCCGATCATTTCGCTGATCAGAACATCATTATCCTGAACGCCACCGCCCGCGATGACGCCCTGCGTAATGCTTCGTGTCGGGCGAATGTGCTGCACGTCGCACCCAGTCGCGCGATGCTAGCCGATGGGTTGGCGCAGTATATGGTCTGGAAAAAGTGGACCGAATGGATGCTGATCCACGGCTCTCACCCCGCTGATCAGTTGAAGGCGGATGCTTACCGCCGGGCGGCGAAGAAGTTCGGCCTTAAGATCGTTGAAGAGCGCAACTTTGAAGACACCGGCGGTGCCCGGCGGACAGATTCGGGCCATGTCCTCGTCCAGCGCCAGATCCCGAAATTCACCAACCGCGCTGACGATCACGATGTGGTCGTGGCGGCGGATGAGACGGGCGTGTTCGGCGATTATCTCGCCTATCGGACAACCGATCCGCGCCCGGTTGTGGGTGATGCAGGGCTAGTTGCCCGCACCTGGCACCCCAGCTTTGAAGGATGGGGCGCAACGCAGATCCAGCGCCGGTTTGAAAAAGCGAAACAACGGCGGATGACAGATAACGACTATCAGGCGTGGCTGGCGATGCGTGTCATCGGTGAAGCGGTCAGTCGGACAAAATCTGCTGATCCCAGCGTTCTGAAAGACTTCATCCTGTCGAATGATTTTGAGGTCGCTGGCTTCAAAGGCCAAGCGTTGTCGTTCCGTCCTTGGAACAACCAATTGCGTCAGGGCATCCTGCTTGCAGATGGCAAACTGGTTGTTACCGTGTCGCCGCAGGAAGAATTCCTCCACCAGAAAACCCGCCTGGATACACTGGGCTTTGACGAACCAGAGACGGAGTGCGCCTTCTGATGTTCAAACCTCTTCTTACCGCCGCTACCACCGCCCTCGCCATCGCGGCCTTCGCCGTGCCTTCACACGCAGGCCGCGCCTTTGTTTCGAACGAAAAAGGCAACTCTGTCACTGTGATCGACACCGACACGTTCGAAGTGATCGAAACTGTCCCCGTTGGTGTGCGTCCGCGCGGGATCATCCTGTCGCCTTCGGGGCATGAACTGTACGTCTGCACGTCTGACATGGACTATGTGGAGGTATATGATCCGGAAACGATGGAATTCCTTCACACGCTTCCATCCGGGCCTGATCCAGAACTTTTTGTCCTACATCCCTCGGGCAATCCGCTATATATCGCAAATGAGGACGACAATATCGTCACCGTCGTCGATGTCGTCACCCACGAAGTGATCACCGAAGTCCCCGTGGGGGTTGAACCTGAAGGAATGGCTGTCAGCCCGGATGGCAAATACGTTATCAACACGTCAGAGACGACGAATATGGCGCATTTCATCAACACTGAAACCTATGATCTCGACATCAATGTTCTGGTTGATAATCGCCCGCGTTACGCCCGTTTCACTGCGGACGGCGCAAAGCTGTATGTGACAGCGGAAATCGGTGGCACGGTCAACGTGATCGACCCGGCGACGGGGGATGAAATCGGCAAGATCGAATTTGCCGTGTCCGGTGTGCCGCCAGAGGCGCTGCAGCCTGTGGGCATGCGGATCACCAAAGATGACAAACTGGCCTTTGTGGCTCTTGGCCCCTCAAACCGGGTTGCTGTCATCGACGTCGCGACCGACGAGGTGCTGGAGTATTTGTTGGTCGGGCGCCGTGTCTGGCACATGGATTTCACGCCTGACGAAAAGTACCTGTTCACGACCAACGGCAATTCAAATGATGTGTCGGTGATCGATGTCGAAGACCTGAAAGTGATCAAAACGATCCCCGTGGGCGAACTGCCCTGGGGCGTCGCGATCATGCCAAAATAACTGCATCCGAAGACAAGGGAGACCGTCATGAAATACCTCGCCCTGGCCGCTGCGCTGGCCCTGCCAAGCCTCGCCCATTCTGCGCCGCTTTGCGACAAGCTTGGCTTTGCTGGCCTTCTGGCGAAATGCAATGTCGGTGAAGAGATTGAGTTGACACTGGCCTCTGGCCAACCGATTTCGGATGGTCCGATCACGCTGGAATCTGGCGCCTATTATGAGATGGTCATCACTGCAGATGGCTCAGCCGAACTGGCGCTTGAAGGCGCGGGTTTCTTTCGGGCGATCTGGATGGATGAGATCGTGATCAACGACATCGAAATCCGCCCTATGGCTGTCGACAGCTTTGAATTTGATGCGGCGGGTGAGCTGGAACTGGGCTTTATTGCGATCAAACCTGGTCGTTACGAACTGGCGCTTCCCGGTGCGCGGGGCGACAGCCAGCGGGTGAAGATCCAGATCAAGTGACGGTTTGAGATTTGATCAGGGATTGCCGCTGATGCGGCGGCAGTCCATGGTCGCCTGAATGACTGAACAACCCGCCCTTTCTGTCCAAAACGTAAGCCACGCCTTTGGTGATGTGCGCGCTGTAGATGAAGTCAGTTTCAGCGTCGCTGCTGGACGGTTCACCGCACTATTGGGTGTGAATGGCGCCGGGAAATCGACCCTCTTCAATCTGATCACCCGGCTTTATTCCAATCGATCCGGCAGCATCGCGGTCTGCGGCCATGACATGCAAGCGGCCCCGCGAGAGGCGTTGGTGAGCTTAGGCGTCGTCTTTCAAAGCCGGTCGCTGGACAACGCCCTTTCAGCCGCTGAGAACATCATCTATCAGGCCGCCCTCCACGGTATCGGGCGGCGCGAGGCGCTTAGCCGGGGCGAGGCGTTGTTGGCGCGCGTTGGTCTCTCAGACCTCATGGGCAAGAAGATCGGCGCGCTGTCAGGCGGGCAGGCCCGTCGGGTAGAGATCGCCCGCGCCATGTTGCATCAGCCCAATCTGCTTTTGTGTGACGAAGCGACAGTGGGCCTCGACGTCAAATCGCGCACTGATATCGTTGCTGATATGCATAAGCTGACGGTGGAAGATGGCGTCGGCATCCTGTGGGCCACCCATTTGGTCGATGAGATCTGGCCCGACGATCAGGTCGTGGTGCTGCACAAAGGCAGGGTTCTGGCAGACAAGGCAGCGGCAGAGGTTGCAGATGGCGGCGACCTGTCTGACGCATTCTTGACCATGACCGGTGACGGATCATGAATGGCTGGACGACTTGCGCCTGGGGCGTGATCTGGCGCGAAGGTCTGCGGTTTGTGCAGCAGAAAGAACGCTTTCTGTCCGCCCTCGTCCGCCCGCTGGTCTGGCTGTTTATCTTTGCAGTTGGGTTCCGGTCGGTGCTGGGGCTGTCGATCATTCCGCCTTATGAGACCTACATCTTATACGAAGTCTACGTCGTCCCCGGCCTTTGCGCGATGATCCAGCTGTTCAACGGAATGCAGTCATCGCTGTCCATGGTTTATGACCGCGAAACCGGTGCGATGCGCACGTTGCTGGTCAGTCCTTATCCGCGCTGGTTCCTGCTGCTTTCCAAATTGCTGGCCTCAACCATCGTGTCGATCTTTCAGGTCTACGCTTTCCTGATCGTCGCCTATATTTGGGGCGTTGACCCGCCGCCAATGGGTTTTCTGGCCGTTCTACCCGCGCTGATCCTGTCAGGGTTACTGCTGGGGGCGCTGGGCCTGCTGATATCGTCCGCCGTCAAGCAGTTGGAGAATTTTGCGGGCGTGATGAACTTTGTCATCTTCCCGATGTTCTTTGCATCCTCCGCCCTCTACCCGCTGTGGCGGATCGAGGAAGGGTCAACGCTGCTGCATGACATCGCGCTCTTCAATCCGTTCACCCACTGCGTGGAGCTGATCCGCTTTGCGCTTTATCTGAAGGTCGACACGATCGGCCTGCCAGTGGTCATCGCTTGCGCTGCTGCCTTCTTTGCTGCAGCGGTTTTTGCCTATGATCCGTCTCGTGGAGTGCTGGCGCGTAAGGGTGGCCGCTAACGGATTGGTGTCTCAAGTGGCATCAAGGGCACATTCGCCTTCGTGAGTATCGCTTCAATGTCGCCGCCGGCAGAAATAAGCGCCGCATCAAGTTCCGCCTTCAAATCAGCATCGCCCAAACGAACCGCCAGTGTCATGTCGTAGGCAAGCGGCGGGTGTAGCGCACTTGCCAACAGCAATGTCGAAGTCAGTCCAGCGTCCGCTGCAATGTCCCCACCAGCCAATGGCCCCCAGAGGATCGCAGCGTCAATCTCACCTGCGTTTAAGTCACCAAGCATTGTCAGAGCAGGGCTTTCGAACCTGCGATCCACCGTCAGGCGATAGGGCCTCGCGTCGCCAATAAGACCCAGCCTCGCGAGATGCGCGGCAGGCGGCCCGCCAGCGACAACGCCAATTTTGCGCCCTTCAAGTCGGGGATCTGTCAGTGTCGCGACGCCCGCAAGATCATCTCCTACCCGCACGGCTATGACAAAACTGGATCGGTAATAGGGGACCGTGTTCAGGACGCGCCAATCCTCGGCCGCATAGTCCAGCACCACATCGCAGACCTTCGCCTGCAGGGTTTGGCGCAGAAAGCCCACGCCCAGTTCGCGCCAGTGATAGACCAACGGGCGTTCCATCTCCGCCGCCAGACGTTCAGCGATCCGGTTGGAAAAGCCTTCTTCAGCCTCATTGGTGAAGGGCAGGTTCGCAGGGTCGGCGCAGACGCGCAGCGCCTCGGCCGCGCCGGGTATACCCGGTATTGTAAGAACGGCGGCGCATATCAGCGCGCGTAGGGTCGTTACGCCTGTCATCACCCTAATATGCGCCAATACGATCAAAAATCGCCAGTCGCTTTCAAGTTCTTAAGCCATGAGAGAATTCGCCTCATGTGAAAGACAGATTTGACGGCGAGGGGTGAAATCGTGATTGTAGGCGTACGAATCAAACCACAGGAGGCTGTCATGGCTTGGAACACACCTGAGATCGAAGAAGTGACCTGCGGCATGGAAATCAACATGTATTTCCCAGCAGAGACTGAAGAAGATCTGTTCTGATCGAACGATTTTCGGGGCCCTGCGCCCCATCGCATTCTAAAGGCTCCTAGGGCGAAAGCTTCGGGAGCCTTTATTTTTCCGACCTCGTTAAGGTTCGAAATGACTGAATTGCTGACCCCCGACCAGATGGAAGCCGCCCTGCGCCAGATTGGCGAAGTACGCTACCATCACCTTCACCCGTTTCATCAGCGCCTCCATTCCGGTGGCTGCACGCTGGATGAAGTGCGGGCTTGGGCGCTGAACAGATATTGCTACCAGTGGATCATCCCGCTGAAGGACGCGACGCTGATGGCGCGGATGGACGACGTTGTCCTGCGCCGGGAATGGCGCCAGCGCATCGTCGATCATGATGGTGAGATTGATGACGCCCCCGAAGGCGGTCTGCGCCGCTGGCTGGCGCTGACCGATGGCGTTGGGCTGGACCGGGATTATGTGACGTCGATGAAGGGCGCGCTGCCTGCCGTACGCTTCGCTTGCGACGCCTATGTTGCCTTCGTGCGTGATAGGACGCTGCTGGAGGCGATCGCCTCTAGCCTGACAGAAATGTTTTCGCCGATGATCATCTCGCAGCGCGTCTCTGGCATGCTGAAGCACTATGAATTCATCGATCAGGACGTGATGCGTTATTTCGGCCACCGCCTGACACAGGCCCCGCGCGACGCTGATTGGGCGCTGGAATATGTGAAAACCCATGCGACCACGGTGGAAATGCAGCAGGCGTCTCTGAACGCGCTCCGCTTTAAAACCGGCATGCTGTGGTGCCAACTGGACGCGATTGAGCATGTCTACGTCAACGGCAACCCCTGCCCGGGTGCATGGGCGCCGGGGCAGGCACTGGCGGCATGAATGCCGCCGACATCCCTTTTCTGCCCCGCGGTGTGCGGGTGAAAGAGTGCAAGATACGCGAGGGCTGGTTCCTGTTGGCGCCAGAGCGGGCGGTCAAACTGGACCAGGTTGGCGCGCACATCCTTGGCGCCCTTGATGGCCAACGAGATTTCGCAGGCGTCGTCGCCCACCTCGCCGCCAAGTTCGACGCGCCGGTTGAGCGGATTGAGACGGATGCCGGCAAGTTCCTGACCGACATGATCAACCGCAGAATGGTGGAGGTCGCATGAACGTTCCCCTAAAAAACGCAGAGCAGGATATGCGTGCCGCGCTGGCCCGTACCCCGGTGCCTATGGCGATGCTGGCCGAACTGACCCACCGCTGCCCGCTGAAATGCCCGTACTGCTCAAACCCGCTTGAGATGATCCGCAAGTCGCGGGAACTCGACACGGAAACCTGGATCGACGTCTTCCACCAAGCGGCGGCCATGGGTGTTCTGCACGTGCATCTGTCAGGCGGAGAGCCCGCGTCCCGCCGTGACCTCCCCGAACTGCTGACTGGCGCGCGTGAGGCGGATCTCTACACCAATCTCATCACCTCTGGCGTCGGATTGACCGCTGCGAAATTCGCCGATCTGGCTGAACGCGGCCTTGATCACGTCCAGCTGTCCATTCAAGGCGTAGATGGCGGCACGGCGGACAGGATCGGCGGCTACAAAGGCGGCTTTGAGAAGAAGATGGAGGTTGCCGACTGGATCGCCAAAGAAGGCATCCCGCTGACGATCAACGCCGTCATGCACCGCCAGAACCTCGACCGGCTGGCCGATACGATTGACCTGTCGGTCAAGCTCGGCGCGCGGCGATTGGAAGTTGCGCACACCCAATACCATGGTTGGGCCTACAAGAACCGAACCGCACTGATGCCGACGATGGGGCAGGTGAAGCGTGGCGGAGAGATCGTCGCCGAAGCGCGTGAGCGTCTGAAAGGCACCCTCGTCATCGACTACGTAACGCCAGACCATCTGGCGGACTTCCCCAAACCCTGCATGGGCGGCTGGGCGCGTGTTGGCCTGAACGTAACGCCCGAAGGCAAGGTGCTGCCCTGCCATGCGGCTGAGACGATCACGACGCTGGAGTTCGAGAACGTCAAGGACCGGCCCTTAACGGAAATCTGGGACAAGGGAGATGCGTTTCGCGCCTATCGCGGCGTCGACTGGATGCAGGACCCATGTCAAAGTTGCGACCGGCAGGCCAAGGATTTTGGCGGCTGCCGGTGTCAAGCCTTTGCGTGGACCGGCGATGCAGCTGCTGTCGATCCGGCATGCTCTAAATCGCCGCTGCATGGTGAGATGAGGGCAGCGGCGATTGCCGATGGCGAAGTGCAAGCGGATGAGTTCGAATATCGCCTGATGTAGGCGCTAGTACGAACCTCTGCAATGTGAGCCGCATTGCATTTCTGGCAAGGGCTGACGGCTAACGACGGCGCACAACTTCTGATCCTACGGTTATCCCACCACGTTATGTCCGCGGCCTTGCATACACGAGACGACAATGTTTTTGCGCTCGCCCGATGTATCTCGGGACTGACCAACGCCTGCAGCGACGCCGCCAATAGCGCCGCCAATCAAGGCGCCGGCGATGCCAGAACCGACATCTCCATCTTCAATTCCAGCGATCAAGCCGGTGACTAACCCGGTGGTCACGGCACCGAACGCCACTTCGGATTGGACATCGCCATTTGTATAGGACCGCCGCTCGGCCACCTTCTGGCAAGCATCGAGATCTGTTGAGAAACCGGTGGTGTAGGGGCCGTCAACAATAGGCGTGTAGTCGGCGCCGGTGTTGGCGCAGGCGGACAGGCCGAGGACGGCGATTGCAGTTAGGGGCAGATAACGCTTAGGGAAACTCCGGATTTGGCCGCATCAGCGGTGGGAATCAGTACTCGATCTTTTATGGAAAAAATTATTGTTTAGAAATAATAAATATCTATTGAACCCATTTTCCTTACCGATATGCTAGCGGAAACTTCGAGAGGCGAATGATGAAGATCACGGGACGTTGGTTTGGCCTGGCCTTCACTGTAGCGATTGCGTTGCTGGTGGCCCAAGTGGTGCTGGTGATCAGCTTTGCATGGTTGGCGGCATTTTTGGGTGATACGGAAGTTCTGGCCGATTTGATGGATCGCGATGTCTTTGAAGCGCCCGCGACGTGGTGCATGATCGGGGGCATGGTTTTGTGCCTGCCATTTACTGCAGGGCTGATCTATCTGGTAACCGGTCTGCACAAATTGCGGCAGATTGCGCAACGCACTGGATTGGCTTCTGGTACGGCTGCTCGGGCGCTGCGACAGTCTGGACTTGGTTTGATAGCGCTGTGGTTTGGATTGATCTGCCTGAATTATTTCTTGCCAATGCTGATGTTTGGCTCTCGCGAGGCGGAACCTGAATGGGCCATTCAGATCTTTGATCTCGACATTCTGATGTTGCTTGTCGGTCTTGCCCTTCTCAGCGTTTCTGAGCTTGCGGAAGAGGCTGAAGCCCTTCGCGCTGAAAACGAGCAAATTGTTTAGGCCGCGTTGATGCCCATTATCGTTCGCCTCGATGTCATGCTGGCGCTCCGCAAGATGCGCTCAAAAGAACTTGCCGCCATTGTTGGCATTACGGAGGCCAATCTCAGTCAGTTGAAGTCGGGCAAGGTGAAAGGCGTGCGTTTTGAAACGCTTGAGAAGATCTGCGATGCGTTGGAATGCCAACCCGGCGACTTGCTTGAGTTTGTTAAGGAAGACTAGGCCTGCTTTCGGCAGGCTTGTCACGACAGAATTCTAGACATTGGTGGCAGTTTGCTGTGCGACCCGCCCTGAAAGGCGAAGCCGATAGGGCTTCGCGCTGTGCTTGATCGGGAACTGCCTTCCCTAATCGTTCGGCGTCCAGCCAGGAGGGCCAAATAGGTACATCCTGATTTCATACCCAGACTTTGCGCCTCGCAGGTTTTGGTAGAGTTCCGGCAATTCTGAAAACCAGACCGTAAACGGGTTCTGACTGTCGAACTCACGCTTCAACCCATAGCGCGGCGTTTCGATCTCTTCCTGAAACGTGCCGAACATACGGTCCCAGATGATCAGAATGCCTGCATAGTTCTTGTCGAGATAGATATCATCGCAGCCATGGTGAACCCGGTGATGCGAGGGCGTATTCAGCACCAGCTCCAACGGGCCAAGCTTGCCAATCAGCTCTGTATGCAGCCACGTCTGATAGGCGAGAACGACGATCTGGGCGCCAATGATCGCCTCAGGTGAAAACCCCATGAACAGCATCGGAATATGAACGATCACAGCCCACACGCCTTCGAGCGGGCCAAAGCGGACTGCGGTGACGATATTCATGTCACGTGACGAATGATGGACCGCATGTTGGGTCCACAGCAAGCGCATCTCATGGGCAATGCGGTGTTCCCAATAGTAAATGAAATCGGCGACCAATACGGCGGCGCCGAGACCCCACCATGTCAAAGGGATCGACCAACTGACGGTCGCCTCGGCAATGATGTAGTAAAGCGCATAGCCGGTCGTCAGCAGTACCGTTTCCACAAGGATTGAGGGGATTTACGTCGACAGGCTGGCGCCCATTTCGAACAATGTTCTGCGTTTGAATGTCCCCTTCACCAGCATTCCGACGATCTCAATCAGCAGGATTGCTGCGCCGATCAGCAGAAAAATCAGATCGATGTTTCCAACCACTTCGGTGATGGCTTCGTAGGTCATTGTGTGCCTCCAGTCAGGCCTTGGGTCAGGGTGCGCCAGGCGAGGTCTGCGGCCTGTTTTGACGTTAACTCGCCTCTACGAACGGTTTCCCAGGCGGCGTAGATCAGGCTGTCATAAGCAGCTGCAATCCACGGTGTGGGCGCGTCCGGGGCGAAGGCCCCTTCCTTACGCGCCTGATCAATGGCTTCGGTCAGTTCAGCGCGTTCGGCCGCCAGCGCGGCGGCTATTTCGGGGTTCTGGTCGGCGCGTTCTTGCGACAGAAACCAGCTTCTGTTGGCCAGCGGGACAACAGCATGAAGCGAGCGTTCCAATGCTGCGGTCCAGCTTGGCGTATCCTTAACCGCCCCCTGAACGGCTGTGTCCAGTTCATCCATCGCGATTCTGGTCAGCGCGATAATCAGGTCGTCTCGGCCAGTGAAATGGCGGTGCAATGTGGCGCGGCCAACCCCTGCCTTCGTGGCGACCTCGCTAAGGGAAGCTGACGGATCCCGGCTGAAGACATCGAAGGCGGCTTCGATAATTGCGTCTTAAGTGGTGAGTCTTTCTTGTTTCATATGAAACACATGTGTCTCACATGGGATGGATGCAACCCCTGATGAGATTCATGTAAAGTGTTCGTACACCAACAGCTGATTGAAAGGGAAACGCTGCGATGGGATTAGGTGTGAGAGGTCATAACGAGAACGAATTGTGGCGATCAAACCGCCGAGCCATATAAAACAGACACTTAGATCTACTTTCACATGTGAAAGGTTTTGGGCGCCCGGCCTTATCGCACCAGTTTGAACCCTTCACCCCGAACGGTTTCAATCCGCACAGGCGCCCCTATCGTCGCCAACTTTTTTCTGAGGTAACCGATATAAACATCAACACTATTATCGGTCACATCGCCAGCAAGGCCCCATGCATCGCCAATCAGGTCCTCGCGGGAAACCGTCTGGCCTTCATGGGCCAGAAGGTGTTCCATCAGCGGCCATTCGCGTTTCGTCAGCTTTTCCCGCGAAGCGCCCAGCACCAGGGTTCGATTGTCTTCATCGATGGTCAGTTCCGGCTTTTGCAGTGACGCGCGGCGACCAAGGACGGCAAGACGGGCAAGCAGTTCATCAAACTCAAATGGCTTGGTCATGTAGTCGTCAGCGCCAGCGTCAAAGCCCTTCAACTTGTCATCCAGCGTCTCACGCGCGGTCAGCATGCAGACCGCAGCTGGATGACCGAATTTTCGCAGAGCCGCACAGAAATCAGCCCCGTCGCCGTCAGGTAGCATCCGGTCAAGCACAACCAGATGATGGGTATGCTCACGCGCTGCACTAACCGCCGCTGCCAGATCGCGAACCCAATCGACGGAATAGCCTGCGCCGGTCAGGCCTCGTTCAAGCATCCGACCAATGCCAACGTCATCTTCGACGAGGAGGAGGTTAAGCGCAGTCTTTGTCATGTTGGAAATTCCAGTTGTATCCGCGCCCCGCCTGTTTTGCGATCTTGTGCCGTCAATGTTGCGCCATGCTTGTCCGCAATCCACTTCACAATCGCCAGACCCAAACCTGCGCCACCCAGATTGCGACCCTCGCCCGATTGTGCGTAACGCTCAAATAGCTGATCCGGTGAAATGTCGCCAAAGCCCGGTCCCTGATCTTCGACGCTGAACCCGGTGGCGGTGAAGGTTACTGTGATTACACCGCCGGGTGGTGAGAATTTCACTGCATTGTCGATCAGCGCCAGAACAGCGGTTCGTACAGCTTCCTGATCTGCGGTGATCATGCTTGGGGGCCCCTGGTCAAAGACAATCTCAGCTTCGTTCGCACGTGCATACGCCTCTGCCGCTGCGACAGCTGCAGCGATGGTTTCGTCCAGGCTGATAGGTTCGGGTTTCAGGTCAAGTTCGCCATCATCCGATCTGGCGAGTTTCAGCAGGTCATCCAGTCTTCGTTTGAGATATCCGCTGTTCGCCTCAATACGCTCCAATGCGCCGCGTTCATCGCCGGGAACTTTTAGCCCGATCTGCGCCTCGCCCCGCAAGATCGTTACGGGGGTGCGCAGTTCATGGCTGACAGAGGCGAAGAACGCCCGGCGCGCCTTGTCGATCCGGGTAAGAGATGAATTGGCAGCCTCAAGTTCGGCAGTGCGCGCAGCGACCTCAGACTTCAGGCGCTGCTGATTACCTTCAATCACTTCGGCCATACGGTTGAAACGCTGCGCGAGGCGGGCAAATTCGTGCGGTAAATCTTCTGGTGCCCGACCGATGGCTCCGGCCTCATCAAATCCTTCAGCTGCGGCGCCGAGGCGGCGAATGGGATGTAGCAATCCTCGATAAAACAGATAGGCGAAGCCTGCCAGAACGATTGCGAAAGCGCCTGCCAGAAGCCCGCCAGTCAGAACCAATGTGCTGCGCAGGCCTTCCAAACTGCTGAAAGCTGACCGCGCTTCAGCCCGTTCATCCTGCAGGATTTCAAAGACTACCGCGCTGAAAACTTCGTCCCGATTCCCTGCAATCTGGTTCAAAAAGAATGCCGCGCGATCCGGGTTGCCCGCTTGGTTGGTAGAACGTTCCCACGCCGCCTCATCTTCAATCGCGACGAACAAATCTGTCAGGGCGGCGGCCCGCACCAGCTCATTGCGTTCGGTATCACTGGTATCGCCAGCAACCTCTTCCTGTATCGTTTTGCGATAGGCTGACAGCGCTTCAGTTAGCTGAAGGCTGGCCTCAGAAGGCTCTGCGCCGGGGGCAGGGGTTAGACGCCGGCTAAGTTCTTCGAACAGATAAAGGTTGAATGCGCCTTCAATCGCGCGGGCGTTTTCCAGTTGCGCCAGACTTTGCCGCGCGCGCAGCAGATCGGCGTCAGATCTGCTAAGCCCGTAGAACGTTAGCCCGGCCAGGACGACCAGAAGAACGACAACTGCGGCGTAACCCAGATACAACTGCGTTATTATTCGCCCTTTGGGTCTGGTGCGCATTTTCCGGCGATTTGCTTCCATGGGCGAAGCCTCTTTGATTGTCGGAGTACGGGCAACCCCATGACCTCACGTCGGGACTTGGTTGACAGTCGCGTCGGTCACGGCATCCTGGGCGCTGGAATGCCCCAAAAGGGTGCGCAGAAGGGAAGTTCTTTATTCATGGACACGACCACCGCACCGCGCGAAGGGACTGGCGTCAGTCAGAAATTCGCCGCCTTATCGACAGGACTGAAAGGGCGTGTAATTGGCCAGGAAGGCGCGATTGAACAGCTGATAATTGCGCTTTTGGCAGGTGGACATGTATTACTGGAAGGCGCGCCGGGACTTGCCAAAACCCGTCTGGCGCGGCTGATATCAGATGCGGTTGAGGGTGATTTCAAACGTATTCAGTTTACGCCCGATCTTTTGCCCAGCGATCTGATTGGCGCATCCATATACCTTGCTTCAGAAAACCGTTTCGAATTTCAACGTGGCCCAGTTTTTGGCAACTTCGTGCTGGCTGATGAAATCAATCGCGCGCCTGCCAAAGTGCAGTCTGCTCTTCTTGAAGCGATGGAAGAACGGCAAGTTACATCCGGTGAGACGACCCACAAATTGGCCTGGCCCTTCTTCGTCATCGCGACACAAAACCCGGTAGAGCATGAAGGAACATGGGATTTGCCACAGGCGCAGATGGACAGATTCCTGATGCAGGTGAATGTCGATTATCCGACGCCAGACAACGAACGCGCCATCCTCGATCTGGCGATTGAAGAGGGGCAGGACACCGTAGCGCCGGTTAAAGAAGTCATCTCGCAAGCTGATTTGAAAGAGGCGCAGACAGAAATCGCTGCGCTACATGTGTCTGATCTGATCCGCGACTACGTGGTGCGATTGATCTCTGGCGCGCGAACCGATGCGCTGAAAGGTGTGGGTGAGCATCTTGCTTGTCCAGCCAGCCCACGTGGCACGATCATGCTGACCCGAGCGGCCCAAGCGCGGGCGTGGCTGATGGGCCGGGACCATGTCTTGCCTGAAGACGTAAGTGAGCTGGCGATGTCAGTGCTGCGTCATCGCATCATGCTGACATATCGCGCTGATGCCGATGGCGTCCAACGCGATAGCATCATACAGGCGCTGCTTGATCAGACAGATGTTGTCTGAAGCTGAACGTGCGGCGACTGAGCTGCAACTCGGTGAACTGATCGCTATCCAACCGCGAAAAATTCGCGGTGGCTTTGCGCCCGGGCAACGCATGCCCAGCGGTGTCAGACCTGGCAAGGGCAGGGCGCAGAGCCTGGATTTTGATGGCATATCCCCCTATGCGCCTGGCGATGATGTGCGCTGGATTGAATGGAAATCCAGTTTGCGTACGGGCGTCACCCAGATGCGCAGGTTCGCTGCCGAAAGCCACAGGGCGCGAATGATCGTCCTGGACCTGCGCCCAGACCTGTACTTTGGCGCGCGTGACAGGCTTATGGCGAAATCTGCCTGTTTGATTGCCGCCTGGCTGGGATGGGAAAGCCTAGCTTTGCAGGAACCCGTGGGCCTGATCATTCCCGGCAAGGATGAGATAGCTCCACGTCGTGGCCGGCGGCATCTGCTTGGACTGTTGGACGCAATTACAGCTGCGTATCAAACACCGGTGTCTGGCGGAAACGCGTCTGACGTGTTGGACGCTGCGTCTCTTGCCCTTGGGCGCGGAGATGAGATTTGCCTGATCAGCGACTTACCGGTCCACCCAGCCGCGCTGGCCGAACAGGCGCGCTGTCTCTCGCGCTTAAGGCGCATGCGGATTTATCTGGTTGAAGACCGCGCCCTTACAGGGCCGGTCGTTCCTGGTCGCTACCCGTCGCGTGGCCCGGATGGCGTTCGTCGAACACCAGTGGTTGGCTCAAATTCGGCTAGCGATGATGACGCAGATCGGCGTCGGGAATTGATAGAAGCTGGTTGGGATCTTGTCGAAGCGATGGATATCCTGCCGCGAGGGGTCGCCGCCGCATGACGCCGAACGACCTGATCGCCGACCTCAGGGACATTCACACACCGGAGGTGGTGCATGAGACGGCCATGTTACTGTCGCCTTATCCTTTGATTGCCTTCGCGGTACTGCTGGCTGCCGGCCTTTGGTGGTCTCACAGACGAGCCACAAACTGGCGCAGGGAAGGGGCAAAGCGACTGGTTGAAGTGACAAGGATCACCGACCCCGTGAAACGGTTGGCCGAGTTGATCGCATTGTTCCAAAAAGTGGCGCGTCGCTCTGAGGCGGGTCCGGCGCCAGACTACCTCTACCAACCCATGAATCGGCTTGGGTCGGATGCAGACCAAAGCCTCGTGGCTGAAATTGAACGCCGCCTCAGATGATCGCGTTCTTGAACCTCTGGGCATTTGCCTTGCTGCCATTGCCCGCGTTGATCTGGTACTTTGGTCCTGTGTTGCCAGCCAAAAGTGCGGTTGCCGTTCCGGAAAGTGTTCTGGCGACCCTTCGCCAAATGTCGGGCGCACGTGGGGAAGATCGCATTGGTCCGCCAGCGGACCTACTGCTTAGAATTGTCGGCTGGGCGGCGCTGGTTCTGGCGCTTGCAGGGCCGCATCAGGAACGTGCGCCTCTGTTGTCGCCTTCAGGGCGGGACGTTGCGGTGGCGCTCGATCTGTCCGCCTCGATGGGCGAGACGGACATGAGTTTAGGCGATGTCACGCGGATTGAACTGATCCGAGATGTTCTGGGCGAGTTTATGCTAGGACGACGGGGGGATCGCATCTCGTTGATCGGGTTCGGAACCGAGGCCTATATCATTTCTCCGCTAACATTCGACGTCGCATCCGTGACAGATATGCTCGATGAGGTGACGATTGGACTGCCTGGCAGGCGCACTGATCTGGGCCAGGCTATCGGGTTGAGTGTCCAGATGATGCGCAATGAACCTGAGGGAGAACGCCTTCTCATCCTGATTTCAGATGGTGAAACGAATGTCGGCGCACTTGCTGCCCGCGACGCCGCGCAGCTGGCGGCAAAGGTGGGCTTAAAGGTCTTTGTCATTGGCTTCGCCCGCGATCTGGACGCTGGTAGCGAGGCGCACATGCGAGAGATCGCCGAGGCCACCGGCGGGCGGTTTTTTGCAGCGGCAAATCCGGCGTTGTTAGAGGCGGTGTACCGTGAGATCGACGATATAGCGCCATTGTCCGCCATAAATCTGGAAGACGCCCCAATTGAGAATTGGCGATGGGCGCCTTTGCTGGTCGCCTTTGCAGCTGCGTTGATGATTGGCTGGCGCGAGCATCTTAATCCATGAGTTTCGCTGCACCCTTGATCTTGCTCTTGGCCCTTCCCTTGGCAGGGCTGGCGTGGCTGTTGGCGAAGGGCGGCGTTGCGATGTCTGGTCGGTTGCCTGGCGCCTGGAATTCCGTCGTCGCGCCGCCCCTGAAGCGCTACCTAGCGGGTAAGTCCGCAGCCGCCCGAAACAATACGCCGTTTCTGACGCTTGGCATTGCAGCATTAATTGTGCTGGCATTGGCCCGCCCCGGCGGTGAGACGGGCGAAGAGTTGGATCTTACGGGATTAGCAGGCAGAGTCATCGTAATGGACGCCTCCACCGATATCTCGCGGCAGGCAGTGTTTATTCGGGAACTTGAGGAAGCAAACCCAAACTTGCCCACTGCCATCATCGCCGCAGGCGCTGACGCATATCTGATTACGCCATTCACGACGGACCCGGCGCAGACCCACCGCTATCTCAACGTTCTGACACCGGACATGATGCCAGGCGACGGTCGCAGGCTGCAACTTGGCATCGCCATGGCGGAAAAAACGTTGGCCCGCGCTGGATATCCGGTAGGCCAGATCATCGTTACGTCAGATCTGCCGCCACCACCGACTGTCGCAATTGCGAGCAGTGAAACGATCCGCACCGTTGCTGTTCTGGGGGACGGGGACTGGCAGGATTTCGCTAATGTTTATGGTGCGAACGTGGTTGGCGGTGACGCCGGCGCTTCGGCCTCAGACGATCTTTTGGCGCAGGTACGGGACGAAGTCGCTGCGACTTTGCCCGGCACACGTTTTGATCTGTCGGTGTGGCTAATCGGTATCGCGATGTTGTGCTGGCTCGCGCTATTTCGGCGCCGCGCATCATGACGGCCCGGCTAATACTGATCGGCATAGGTGGTGCGCTGGCCGTAATGATAGCCGCTGTTCTGCCGCGCCTTGCAGACACAGATCGGTTCGACGCGGCCCGGTCGTTGTTGGCGGATGGTCGCGCCTATGAAGCAGCTTTGTTGTTTGATGATCCGCTATGGCGCGGCGCTGCGGAGTATCGGGCGGGACGCTACCAGCGTGCGGGTGAGGCGTTCGGAGAAGCGGAAGATGCGACGGCGCACTACAATCGTGGTAATGCGCTTGCGAAGCTGGGCCATTGGGCAGATGCGGGGCGCGCATATCAGGCGGCGCTGCGCCTAAAGCCGGACCACGGAGATGCCCTCCATAACCTCGAACTTGTTGAGGCGGCTGAGACATTGGCCGACCAACTGGCCGAAGCAGAACGCAATGTCCGGCAGGCAGATACCGATAGCGCCACAGACGCAATCAGCAAAGAAGGTGAGACGGCGACAGAAGACCCTGATGGCGGATCTCGCCGTTCTGTCGGCGACGCCACGGCGGATGAAGACGACAGTCAAGTGTCGGGTGAAGCAAGTCGCCCCGGACGAGCGGCTGAACGGGATGCTACAGAAACTGCGACAGGTGCAACTGCTACTCTACGTGGTGGTAGTGATGCTGAGACGGCGCAGATTGATGGAACGGGCGCAGCAACGATCTTGCGTGATAGTGGACAAGAGGCTGAGATCTTGTTGCGTCAGATCAAAGATGATCCTGCCCGCGTTTTGCGTGCACGGCTGCGCGCAGCGCATGAGATCAGGCAAAAAGGAGCGGATGAATGAGGTTTTTGGCAGCCATCATGCTGGTCCTTTGGGCGCCCATTGCGACCGCTTATGAAGAAACACTGAAAATTCCCGGCTCCCCCGAGTTGCGCGTCGCGCTTGGGCCTCGAACAGCTGCGGAAACCTTTGGATACGTTCACTCGGAGTTTGTACTGCGCATTCAGCTTGTCTCAGCCTTTGAGTTTGAAGCGTTGAAATTTCATCCTCCAACAGTCGAAAACGCCAAAGTCGTACGCATCCTGACGCCTCGCACAAAGGCGGTCAGCACCTACGCGGGATCAGGGTTCATTTTTGAGACGGCCTACGCGATCTTTCCGGATCGTGCAGGTGAGTTGGTCATCCCAGCCCTCGTCGCCGAAGGTGTTATTGAACCGAAACCTGGCGAGCCTGCGCCCTTTCGCAGTGAAACGTTGGAGCAGCGCATAGAGATCCGGGACATTCCACCTGAATTTCAGGGCGACTGGTGGTTCGTCACCCCGCGTATCCAGTTCGAAGAAACATGGTCAAAACAGCCCGAAGAGGCGCAGGTAGGCGATATCCTTCGCCGCGAAGTGACGTTGACGGCCTATGGTGTTGCTGCTGAACGTCTGCCTGATCTGGAACTGAGAGGATCAAACGGGGTTGTTGTATCGGACCACGGCGGTGATCGTAACACGCTGCTGTCCACGGATGGGTTGATTGGCAAAGTGACACGCAGCTGGGATATTCGGGTTGCTGATCCGCGCGTCGGGATCATCGGACCAGTGGCGATCGAGCATTGGCATCCCAGCTACCATCGCAGCATCCGCGTCGAGGCGCCGGCAAGGCGATTGGAGCCTGCGCCCCTCGACCGAAAAGCTGACGCAGAAGCGTTGCTATCCGAGATGGCTGAAGACAGGCAAGTAGGTCTCGCGATGGGGTTAGCGCTGCTAGTTTTGATTCTCTCGCCGTTTGCAGCACTGCTGGTCGCCTTGATCTGGGCCGCCTTGCCCACCGCTGCGGATCGAAAAATGAAGGTAACTTTGGCAGGCGCCGAAACCCCCGCTGCAGCATGGCGTGCGGTCGAGGAATGGGCGAATGCGTCGGCTTATATGTTAAAAAATGAGACTAATGGGTATCGCAATCTGTCAAAAGCGCTATTTGCAGAAGAGGCCGAAAGCCCTGATCAGCAAGCGATTTGTCGTGAGCTAATTGCATATTCAAAGCACCAGCGTATTGATAAATGTGTCGTTAAAACAATGAGATGGGTTGATTTCTTGCTTGGGAAACGTGCTCGGCTAGATAGCTGAAATATACTGTCGGAACCACCGTGGTGGGCGTCGTGTTGGTCTTTATGCATGATCAGATCGGATGTGCACTTTCGTTCTGTTGCATTTAGCGTTTTTGCACATTGGTTGTGGATTAGCCTGCTTGCCCCTGCGTTGATTCCTTGCAATCTTTCATTCCTGACGTTCGTCAGGCGCATCTTGCGCAGCATTGCCCATCACTAAGACGCGGCCGTCTAAGGTCGCGCTACCCCGGGAGAAGACGCTTGGCTTTGAATCGCCGTAATACCCCCTTGCCCAAGTTTGGAGACCGCTTCGATCCCACCGTGAACGGGGCGATTTTTGGTGGATCGACGTTGGCGCTTGCCCTTGGGCTGACGCCCGAAGAAGCCGCCGCTGCCGCCCAGCCAAAGCCGGAAAAGATGTATCCGCAGAAGGGCGACCGGATCTTGTTGATCCGAGGCGACCATAAAAACCAGCTTCTGCGTCCTGAGATGCTTGAACTTGGCGCCAAACCCGCCGAGGGCTTCCCGCTGGACCCGAAGACAGAAATCTTGCGTCGGAAGAATCCGGCCAACCGCATGCTTGTCATGCGCCTGGATGAAGCGGAGATGGATCCATCCACCCGCGCACGGAGCGCGGATGGCGTTTTGGTTTACTCCGCGCTCTGCCCAGTTTGCGGATGTCAGAAACTCGCATGGACGCCAGCGACACCTTCGCTGGGTTGTATGTGCAGCCAGCCTGTCGCAGAGCTTGCCGATGCACAAATCGACACGCCTGTTGTGCGCCGCTTACCTATGACGGCGCTGGGTTTGGATGATGAAGGGTTCATCGTTGCAGCGGACAACTTCACCAGCCATCAGCTGGTGAATGTCGCGGCCTGAGCCTCAGTTAGAATTAGCCCCTGCCTGAGGAATCGGGCAGGTCCGTCAACCTTATGGTTGACCGAGCGCGTCAAAGCGCCACAGAATGACTGCCATAAAGAAAGCCCAGCGGGTTCTGAACCACCAAAAGCTGAGCCATCCAACGGAGGAATTCATGACCACTGTGAACATCAACGGTGTCGATACGGCCCTAGACGGGCCAGAGGACACGACGCTCTTGTGGGCAATTCGCGATATTGCGGGCCTCACAGGAACCAAATTTGGTTGCGGCGCTGGTCTTTGCGGCGCCTGCACGATCCATGTCGATGGCGTGGCTGTACGGTCTTGTCAGGCGACAGTCGGTGAAGTTGCCGGCAAGAAAGTTACAACCATCGAAGGCCTCTCCGCTGATGGCGATCATCCTGTGCAGGTGGCTTGGCGCGACATCAATGTCCCCCAGTGCGGATTTTGCCAGGCGGGCCAGATCATGCAGGCAGCCAGCCTGTTGAATGAAAACCCGAACCCGTCCGACCAGGAAATTCTGGAAGGTATGGAAGGTAATATTTGCCGCTGCGGTTGCTATGAACGCATCACCGCCGCCGTAAAGCAAGCTTCGACGGGGATCTGATCATGCTACATTTTTTGGAAGAGGCCATCAAAGCCGCACCGAAGAAAGCAGTTGAAAAACTGATCGTTGCGAAGGCGTCCCGCCGCGATTTCCTTGCCGGGGCGACCGCTGCATTTGCAATTGGCGCTTACGCAACCAACGCGGACGCCTTTGCTCGCTACAAAACCGGCGGGGACTTCATGCCAGGCGGCGTGAAGTATGATCCGCACACTTTCATCTCAATCGCAGAAGACGGACAGGTGACGATTGTCGCGCATCGGTCTGAAATGGGCACAGGTTCGCGGACAACCTTGCCGATGGTTGTCGCTGATGAGATGGGTGCAGACTGGGATCGCGTTACGATTGTTCAGGCTGAAGGCGATGAAGCGAAGTACGGAAATCAGAACACTGACGGTTCCCGTTCTCTGCGCCATCACATTCAGTCCATGCGCCAGATGGGCGCCAGCGTCAGCCATATGTTGGCGGCTGCGGCTGCCGCCAAATGGGGCGTCGATGTTTCAACGGTGAAGGTCGGCGTGCATGAAGTCACGTCAGGCTCAAACAAGGCGGGCTTTGGCGAACTTGCTGCAGATGCGATGAAGCAGCCCGTACCTGAGTTTGAAGCGCTGTCCTTTAAGGATGAGGCGGATTTCCGGTATATCGGGAAAGGCAACGTCTCAATCACGGATCTGCACGATATCACGACGGGTAAAGCAATTTACGGCGCTGATGTGAGCTTGCCTGGCATGAAGTTTGCCGCAATTGCACGCCCACCAGTGGTGGGAAGTAGCCCGCTAAAGTATGACGCGTCTGAAGCCTGGGCCACACCAGGCGTTGAGAACGTCATGGGCCTTCGGATCACTGGTCTCGCTTCTGCGTTCAGTCCCAAAGGCGGCGTGGCGGTCATCGCTTCGAATACGGATGCGGCGATCAAGGGCCGAGATGCGCTGAACATCGAATGGGGTGAAAGCCCGCATTCAGGCTATAATTCAGAAGCGTTCACCGCTGAGATGCGCGCCACCGCAAAAGAACCGGGTCAGATTCTTCGCGCGGAAGGGGACACGGTAGCGGCATTCGCCGGGGCCGCAAAAACTTTCTCGAAAGAGTACAGTCAGGCCCATATGGCCCATGCGATGATGGAGCCGCCGGTCGCGGTCGCCAATGTCACGAACGGCGCTTGCGAAATCTGGGCCCCGGTTCAGTCGCCAGGTGATTGCCGCGCTCATGTTGCGGGCGCATTGGGCATGGATCCTGCGAATGTGAAGGTAAACGTCACTCTTCTCGGTGGCGGCTTTGGACGTAAGTCCAAGCACGACTTTGCGACAGAAGCAGCAATGTTGAGCAAAAAGATCGGCGCGCCGGTCAAGGTTCAGTGGACCCGCGAAGACGATATTCAGCACAGCTTCTACCACACGACTTCGGTCGAGCGGATAGAAGTGGCGTTGGATGCTGAAGACAAGGTTACCGGCTGGCGCCACAACTCTGTCGCGCCGTCGATCCTGTCGACCTTCGCGCCAGACTCTGGCCATCAGTTCTTCATCGAAAGCGGAATGGGGCATCTTGATATGCCGTTCGAAATTCCGAACATTTCGGTCGAGAACGGCAAGGCGATGGCGCATACACGGATCGGTTGGTTCCGGGCCGTCAGCAACATACCGCGGGCCTGGGCGATCCAGTCCTTCGCGTCAGAGCTGGCCCATGATCTTGGCAAAGACGATGTCGACATGCTGATGGAGCTGATCGGCTCTGACCGCAAACTTGACCCGCCGAACCAGGGCTTCCCGGACAACTTCTGGGACTATGGCGAAGTCTATGACGAGTATCCGATTGATACGATGCGCCTGAAGAACGTTCTGAAACTGGCCGCTGACAAAGGTGGTTGGGGCAGGGATATGCCGGAAGGCGAAGGTCTTGGCATTGCGGTTCACCGGTCATTCGTCACCTATACGGCGGCTTGCGTCCACGTGAAGGTCGTTGATGGTCAGGTAACTGTACCGGAAGTTCACATGGCTGTTGATTGCGGCTATGCGGCGAACCCGGAACGGATCCGCAGCCAGATGGAAGGCGCTTCGGTCATGGGTATGACCGCAGCCCTGCATTCTGGCGTGACCTTTGAAAACGGTGCTGCGGTTGAAGGCAATTACAACGACTATGAGATGGTTCGCTCAACGAACTATCCGCTGAAAACGCACACTCACATCGTTGAGCATCCGTTCTCGGTGCACGCTTCTGGCGTGGGTGAGCCTGGTTTGCCGCCGATACCACCTGCGATCGCAAACGCCCTCTTCCATGCGACGGGCGTGCGCAAGCGCGATCTGCCGATGGGCGTCGACGTATAATCATCGCCAAATAGAGAATCAGAGGGCCAGCCATCGCGCTGGCCCTTTTTGTTGCACTGCAAAATATTCAAAAATGTGCAGCATAGTTCCTAGCTGACGCTTTCCCCGACTGAATGAAGTCCTACATTGGACCTCAACTTTCAATTTATTTGCTAATTTATCTTTACCTAACGTCGCGATTATTTCGCCTGCGTCAAAAAAATCTTGAAAATTGAGAGATTTGTGTGGTCTTCTTCTTTGTGACACTGCCCGAGAATGCGGTGCGAAAATGATATCAACTGGAGGAAACACATGCGCCTTAATCTCACCGTGCTCGCCGTATCGGCCGCCCTGTTGGCGGCGCCAGCGGCCTTTGCGCAATCGCAAGCCGATTTGGAGAATGACGTCAGCACGCCCGGCGATGTTCTGACCTATGGCATGGGCTACGACCTCACGCGCCACAGTGCATTGACGCAGATCAACAAAGATACGGTCAAGCGTCTTGTACCGGCATGGAGCTACTCACTTGCGGACAGCCGCGGGCAGGAAACGTTCCCGCTGATCCACAATGGCGTCATGTACGCGACAACGCACAATGCGACGGTTGCGGTTGATGCCCTGACCGGCACGCAAAAGTGGAAGACGGCGGTTGAATATCCGGCGGAAACACCGCGTGTTGCTTGTTGCGGCATCGTCAATCGCGGTGGCGCCATCAAGGATGGCAAATTCATCCGCACCACGCTCGATGCGCACATCGTTGCGCTGGACATGGCAACTGGCGCTGAGCTTTGGAAAACCAAATCCATTGATTTCAAAACCGGCTATTCGTTCACTGTTGCTCCGCTGATCGTCGGCAATGTCGCCATCGTAGGCATTTCGGGCGGTGAATATGGCATTCGCGGCTATATCGAAGCTTATGACATCGAAACTGGCGCCCAAGTTTGGCGCACGTATACCATTCCTGCACCGGGTGAGCCTGGGTCTGAAACTTGGCAAGATGGCGGCGATGCGTGGAAACATGGCGGCGCGCCGGGTTGGCTGACAGGTTCTTACGATCCAGAGCTTGATTTGGTATTCTGGGGCACCGGCAACGCTGCATCTTGGAATGCTGGTGTTCGCCCGGGTGACAACCTCTACACGTCAACCATTTTGGCGCTCGATCCGAAATCCGGTGAGATTAAGTGGCACTTCCAGACATCGCCAAACGACCCGTTCGATCACGATTCAACCAATGAGTTGATCCTGACCGAACTGAACGGCGAAAAAGTTCTGATGCAGGCAAGCCGTAATGGTTTCCTCTATGTCCTGAACCGCGAAACTGGTGAGCTGGTGACAGCGAACAAGTTTGTCGATCAGGTGAACTGGGCCACTGGCGTTGACAAGGAAACCGGTCGACCGCTCGTCACCGATGTCTACACCAAAGCTGTTGCTGGCGAAGAGGTTACCTACTGGCCATCCGCACTGGGCGGAAAGAACTGGTCGCCTTCGTCATATGACGCCAAACGTCAGCTGATGTTCGTCAACACCCTGAACTTTGGCCTCAACTACAAAGCGGTTGAGCCTAAGTATCGCCCGGGCGTCTTCTACTTCGGCGCTGAATTCTCATGGGCTTGGCCTGAGGAAGAGCCACGCGGCTACCTTCGCGCGATTGACCCAATGACGGGTGAGTTCAAATGGCAGGATGGTGTGGAAATCCCGCGTCTCGGCGCTGTGATGTCCACGGACGGCGGTCTAGTCTTCACCGGCACGCAAACTGGTGAGTTTGAAGCCTTCGACAGCGACACTGGCGAAAAGCTTTGGGAATACCAGACTGGTTCCGGCATCGTCGGTCAGCCGATCACCTGGGAAGCTGATGGCAAACAGTATGTCACGATCGCCAATGGCGGCGGTGCGGTCTACGCGCTGTTTGCAGGTGATGAGCGTCTGGCCAACACACCGGCTGGCGGCAACCTGATCACGTTCAAGTTGCTGGACTGACGGCGCATGCTGAAACGCATAACGCTTACGCTTACTCTGATGGCGCTGCTTCCCGCAGCGCCATCTTTCGCTGAGGACGCAGGCCATCCGTTGTTCAAGGATGGAAAGACGGTCTTTAAGGATTTTTGCTCACATTGCCACGGCATTGACATGGTCAATCCGGGCACCAGTTCCTACGACCTTAGAAGATGGCCGGTTGAGAACAAAACGGGGTTCGTCTCGTCCGTAATGAAGGGCAAAGGCGACATGCCAGCCTGGGGGGACATCCTGTTTCCGGCAGAGGTGGATGCACTTTGGGTCTATGTCATCATGCGTGCGGGTAAAGAACCCTTTCCTGAAGCGACCGCCGAAATGACCCTGACGGAAGAGATCATGGCAAAGCTCTCTGACGGTTAACTTTCTGAGGACTGAGCATTTTGATGTGACGCACAAATAGCCGCCATGGTATTCCCATGGCGGTTTTGATTTTCTTGGGAATGACAATGCAGTCACGTCTTGCGCCGCTTACCCTTGTTGCAACTCTTTTTGCCGGGCCTTCATTGGCGGCTGAGGATCATCCCCTCCTCGCCGAGGGACAAACGCACTACAAGGATTTTTGTGCGCATTGCCATGGGATCAACATGGTCAATCCCGGGACCAGTTCTTACGATTTGCGGAAGTACCCCGTTGAAGAAAAAGCAAGTTTTGTCGATGCAGTGAACAACGGAAAAGGTGATATGCCCGCTTGGGGCGATATCCTGCTGCCCGAAGAGATTGATGCGATCTGGGTCTATGTCGCGACCCGCGCAGGCAATCAGCCCTTCCCTGAAATCGCGGCCGCAGCGGCGGTAGTTCCGTCTGTGCCTGATGGAGAGTTGATGGTTCCGGTCACTCTGACAGCTTGCTTGGACGTGAAAGGTGGCATCATGTCGACACGCCGGACCAAAGGCGGTGCGGGGTTCGATTATGAGGTGTTGGCGGCCGTCGCGGACCGTCTGGATCTGAAGCTCGACGTTACCTGGTTCGAAGGTGATCAGGACGAGTTTGAAGATCCGATCCCACAGGCCTACGCCATGCTGTCCATGCCACTTTGTGACGTCGTGGCGGCGCATCCCGTCTTCCCTGGCGCAGATGGTCCGATCCCGACGGACCGCGCTGCCCCACCACGTTGGGATGATCAGCCGGAACACTGGCGACCTGGTAATCAGGTCGATCTCGCCCCAATCCGTCGGACGCGGCCTTACATGCGGGCGGTCCAGGGCATGGTCTTTTCTGACCGTATCGACGTCGAGGATATCGATAGTATTGCTGCTCTGGCAGAGCTTCGTGTGGGCGTCCAGCAAGGCACTTTGGGCGAAGCGATCTTGCGCCGCCAGGGGCCGCCGGCTGCGATGGCGGAGGCGATCACCGTTGCGCCAGGCCCGAATTTCCTGTGGGAAATGGAAAAAGGTGCGTTCGATGTGACGCTGACGGATACAGCCGCTTTCGATTTCCACCGTCGCCAGAACATGTTGTCCAAACTAAAGCTGGGGACCTATCGACATCCGCTTGGCGTTAACATTGGCTTGGCGACTGCTGAGAAAAACCAAGGCCTGTTCGCATCGATAGACGCTGCACTTGCAGCACTATTGGCGGAAGGTGCCATGGCTGATCTCGCGAAGAAGGCGAGAATGACTTACACGCCGCCCAACAATGAAACCGAACCAAATTTTCAGGCGGTTCTGCGGGCGCGCTGACGTCAAAGCGGCACTGGGCTTGCAGCGCGGGTGGGCTAAGGTATCCTCGCCATACCAGCTCCGAATTCTCGCCCCTATATCGAGTGAGACTACGCTAAAGTCATCGTACCGGGAGCCGCCTCATGCGTCTGAACAAATCCCTCCGCGCCGCCCTGACGGGTCTGACCGCCCTCAGTTTTGTTTCGGCCTGCGCGCCAGCGGGTGGGCCATCAGCCGATGCGCCACGCACTGTTTCGCAGCGTAGCGGCTCTGACCAGCGGCTCGGCGATAGCGAGCACCCGAAGATCCTGAAAGCCTTTGGCGGCGAAGTGCAGGATGCACGTCTTCGTGGCTATGTTCGTGATATCGGCATGCGGCTTGCTGCGCAGTCAGAACAACCACAGGGTCCGTGGACGTTCACAGTTCTCGACAGTCCTGTTGTCAACGCCTTCGCACTTCCCGGTGGTTACATCTATGTCACGCGCGGCCTGATCGCACTGGCGAATGATGAGGCTGAGCTTGCGGGCGTTGTCGGTCATGAGATTGGGCATGTCACTGGCGCCCATACAGCCAAGCGACAGGATCGCGCTGGGATCGCCCAATTGGGTATCTTTGCCGCGACACTGGGTGCGGCCCTTCTTGGCGCCGGCAATCAGGCGGTCAAGGCAGTAAACCAGCTGGGTAATCAGGTCGGGCAAGGCTATGTCGCAGGGTTTTCCCGCACACAAGAATTCGAAGCAGACAGACTGGGCGTACGCTATATTTCCAAGGGCGGTTATGATCCGCTTGCGCAGGCCGACTTCCTTGAAAGCCTGCAACGTACAACTGAATTGCAAAGCCAGATCGCTGGGCGGTCCTATGATCCGAACCGCGTTGATTTTCTTTCAACGCACCCCGCTACAGCACAGCGCGTTCGTGAGGCTGTGTCAGCTGCGCGCCGTGATGGCGTCGCCGTGCCGGATGGCGCACCGCGCAATCAGCAACGGTTTTTCCGTGAGATTGAAGGTATGATCTATGGCGATAGCGCTGAACAAGGTTTCGTCAGAGGAAGGACATTCAGCCATTCGAAGTTGCGGTTCTCGTTCACCGTCCCGCAGGAATTCCGTATCCAGAACTCAGCGGCGAAAGTGACCGCAGCTGGCCCGAACGGCGCCGGTCTGATTTTCGATGGTGACAAGGCGACCAGCGGCGGGGTGGATCAGTATATCTCTCGCGTCTGGGCGCCATCCATCGGCAAACAAACTCGTACCGGTAAACTGGCGAACCTGCAGCGCTTTACCGTAAATGGCTTGTCCGCTGCGTCCGGCCAGATGGCGATCGAAACGCGCAATGGTGTACAGATTGCGCGCATGACGGCGATCAGGTTGGGCGATACCATGTATCGCTTCCTTGGCATTCAGCCGCAGAACGCTGATCGGTTAGGGCGAACAATGGACGACGCAGCCCGAACATTCCGCCGGCTTTCAGCGGGCGAAGCTCGCCGATTGAAACCCTACAAGATCGCCATCCGTAAAGTGCGCAGCGGGGACACGGTCGCCAAACTTGCCCGCCGCTCAGCCTTTGATGATTTCGCTGAACAGCGCTTTCGTGTGTTGAACGGCCTGTCGGCTGGCGAAGGGCTTCGCATCGGCGAAAGCGTAAAATTGGTCGTTGAGTAGACCTTTCGCTTTAGACTTAGGGCGCAACCGATTTGTAGGGGTGACCGGCAGGTAACTGGCCGGTTAACCCCCAACGATGCGCAGCGTAGCCTTCCAGCCGCTCACGATCTTCGCTGAGGGCTGAGCTGATTGCGACAACCTCGCCAAGCATTCCTTCAAGGCGTAGGGCGGATCCAAAGTGGCGCATTAGGCGCATGTTGTCGGCGGCGCCGATGGGCGTGGCATATCCGTTGCCTGACGCGACCATCCCGCCGTCGATCCACACATCAATTTGCTGCGCAGCCGCGTCGTATCGCGCAAGGAACAGATGTGGCGCACCTGAGTAATCTGTAACTGGCGACGGCGTCAGATTGACAACGCTACCATTCTGTAACTCAGATCTTGCGCGGAACTCTGCGCTGTTGCCGGCGCGAACTTTCAGGTTTTGCGCTTCGAAATCGATCAGTGATTCAGATCCGTTAACGACCTGACCCATTTCAGCGACCACCAGCAAGCACATATCAGCGGCTAGCGCCATGCCAGCGCCTTCCAGATCGTCATCGCCGTCGAAGCTCAAAGCGGGCAATCCATTCAAGCCTGCGGCGTCGAATACGGGTCGGTTGCTGGCTGAGGTTGGTGATACTGCGACGGCGTTTACGCCCTTGTCCGTCCAGATAGTCAGTTCGCCAGCATCCTCAGTCACCGTTGCGGCGTCTTGTGCATCAAGCCAGATTAATGCGCCTGCGTCAGCAGGGCTCCAAGCCGTGGCAGGCGCTGCTTTGGCCTGTGCGCTTGCCATTTTCACGGCGGCGCGGTCGCCTGAAGAGGTTTTAAACGCGATCCAGACGTCGTAGTCGGTTTCAGCGTTTAAGCCCGAAAAGCCCAACACGGCGGAACGACCACGCAAACCTGCAACGTTTTCCTGTCCACCGTTCATAATTGCCGTTGCGTCCTGCGCTGGGCCGCCAGTGGGTTGGATCAGGCCATAAACCACGCCATCTTCATTTAGCACATTGGTGACCTGGATTTCGGTATCCGAGATCGCAATGGCGACCGGAGGCGTCTGGTGCACCGGCGTAATTGCTGTGATCGGATAGTCTTCGGTAAGACCAAAGGCTGAACCTGTCAGATGCTGGTGGGCGTCCCTGACAAGGGCGCCGATCGACCGCATCAGCGAATTTGCCCATTAGCAAACCCGCCGGGATGAGAGAGCCATCCTGATCAAGGTCGCCATTGATCATCGCTTCATACAAGCCAATCAGCGGCCCTGCGCCACCCGCTGCGGGGGGAATTTCAATTTAATCAATTTTGCCGGTGTAGGTTTGGCCATCGAAAGTTTCACTTTCACCGTCGTCCAGCAGAATATAGGGGCGCCAGCCGGGATCATTGGTCATCATCTCGATACCCGGGTTCACGACCTGCAAGGCGATGGGCACGTCGCTGACCTGATTAAAGCCTGTCATGTTCGACTGCCCCTGACCTTTCCAATACCCGTAGGCGTGGGAAGGAAAGCTCACTGGCTGAGGTGGCGGAAACCCGGCGGCGCGGCGGCGACGGGCGATGGCGGGCAGAGTGTGATCGAGACTAAGCATGGGCCTCCGGCGGCAAAAAGGCGCCGACGTAAGCGCCGGCGCATAAGTTCGGGGATAGAGGGACAGTGCCGGGGCGGAGAGGCGCCCGACATGGAAAAGCTGACACAAATTTACGAAGATTCGATTAAATCAGAAAATGGCTCTTGTTTTGGGGTGAGCTTTTTGCAGTTCAAAAAAATCCTGTTTCAGACTGCAAAGTTCATTATTCGCTAACCAATAGTCGCCAAAACTTGTCGAGAAAGCGTTTCTCTACGCGCTTTCCTTGTGACACGGGTCGACGTATCTTCATCATGTGGTGAGGGTACTTTGGTGCATATGTTTTGCACCCCTGTTGGCAGGTCCAGCGACGGCAGCGTCCTGGACTGTTGGTAAAGGGGCTGCTGTTCCCCCTCCGGGCTATCTTTCGATGTGCCGGGAGACGCCATCTGTTTGTGCGGGTGACCGAAAACCGGGGGCAGGGCTCTTCGCAGTATCTGCTGATGATCTAGATAAACTTCGGGCTGTGAACGTGCAGATGAACCACGACATCGCACCGAAACATGACGATGTTGATCGGTGGTTGCCAGATGCCTCTGCCGGCGACTGCGAAGATTTCGCGCTTACCAAACGCCAGCGGCTAATCGACTTGGGATGGGCTCCCTCGCAGTTATTGATCGCCGTTGTCGATGATCCTGCACAGGGTCCGCACGCGGTGTTGATCGCCCGAACAGATCAGGGTGATCTGGTGCTCGATAATCTGACTGACACAGTGCTGCCATGGCAGGCTACCGGACTGACGTTTTTGTCTCGCCAATCGGAAAAGCTGCCTGCGATGTGGGTGAAACTCTAGGCTTTACTCAAAGGTTTCGTCGGGCCGTGCGCCCCAGATGTCGACCTTCTGCACCCAGCCTTCGTGATCATCTTTCTCAACTTCGCACCAATTCAAGCCACAGCGATCAACTTCGATTATCACACCAGATTCAGCGATGGCGACGATGTCCTTGTCGATGCCCGGCATGTTCCGCATTGCGGTGCGCGGCGCAGTGACTACGGCCGTGCGACTGCCGCGCAGCAGCGCGTGATGAACCCAGCCGCCCGCGTCATCGACATCGCGAACTTTTCGCCAATGGCCATGCTCGGCCACGATTTCTAGCGGCATGCCACGGCGCAAGAATATCCAGTCGATCCGATAAGTCAGGCCTGGCCCGCGCCTGATATTCGCTTTGCCCGCTTTCAGACTGACAAAGCGTGGAAGCGGTAGGTTTGTCTCTGGCCCCACGGCCACAGTTTCACTGGCGCTGGCGGTCGCTGTGAAACACACCAACACCCCAAAAGTGAAGATTTTCAGACCACGCATGATCCTGCCCTGAATGTTTTTTGCTCGATTTCTTGTCGTATTCTTTAAAACACCATATCACGAAGTTAAGTTTTGTCATCATTCGCCTAACCGGAGGCCTCATGCCCGACCGTTTGTCCGTCGTCGTCACCCGCCGTCTACCTGAACCCGTTGAGACGCGGCTGGGCGAGCTGTTCAATGTAACTTTGAACGAAACCGACGTGCCGATGAGCCGCGATGCACTGGCTGAGGCGATGAAGGGCGCGGACGTGCTGGTCTCGACCCTGACGGATGAAATTGACCAGCGTATGCTGGCGCAGGCGGGTGATCGGCTGAAACTGATAGCCAACTACGGCGCCGGGTTCGATCATATCGACGTCGCCACCGCCAGGCAGCGCGGTGTTCTGGTCACGAACACGCCGGGCGTGCTGACTGATGACACAGCGGACATGACCATGGCCCTGATCCTGGCCGTGCCTCGCCGGCTCAAAGAGGGCGCAGCAAAAATGCAGTCGGGCGAATGGGATGGCTGGTCGCCGCTGGGCATGATTGGCCACCGTGTCACAGGGAAACGTCTGGGCATTGTCGGCATGGGCCGGATCGGCCAGGCGGTGGCGCGTCGGGCAAAGGCGTTCGGGATGCAGATCCATTATCACAACCGCAAGCGCCTTCACGCCGATATAGAGAACGGGCTTGAAGCGACGTACTGGGAAAGCCTGGATCAGATGCTGGCCCGGACAGATGTGATCAGCATTAACTGCCCGCATACCCCGGCGACCTATCATCTTCTCAGTGCGCGGCGTCTGAAACTGCTGAAGCCGACGGCCTATGTTGTGAACACGGCGCGGGGTGAGATTGTGGATGAGAACGCCCTGATCCGAATGCTGAAAGCGGGGGAGATCGCAGGCGCCGCTCTGGATGTCTTTGAGAATGAGGCGGCTGTCAGCCCGGAACTTCGCGATCTGCCAAATGTCATGCTACTGCCCCACATGGGCTCGGCGACTGTTGAGGGACGGGTTGAGATGGGTGAAAAGGTGCTGATTAACATCAAAACCTTCGCCGATGGCCATCGCCCGCCGGATCAGGTGCTGCCATCGATGTTGTAAGGCCGCTGGCGAAGCGCGGGCCGCCTTCCTATGTCCGAAGCCGGGGTTTCACAGTGAACCGAAAGGCGCACGAAACTGATGGATGAACTCTACAGCCTTGTCGTGAACAATATCTGGCTCTTCGTGGGCCTTGGTTTTGTGGCGGTTCTGGTCGCGGATGAACTGATCGGGTTCAGCCGCAGCGTGCTGGGCGATGAGACTGTAAACATGCCTCTCAAACCCCGTGATGCGAAGGCCCCACCGCCTGAGCCGGAGGAAGATCCGCTCGACCTGCTGGAAGAGACAAGTGAAGGCGACAAGATCGAGGACTTTTTGAAGCCGCGATAAGTGGCCATGGTTTCACGCGTGAAATCATGGGTAAGCCTATGAAATAAAAAGATATTGATGTTCTGTTAATATCTGGGTTCACACGCAAATAGACGAGGCGCCAACCCTTTATGGCGCGGCTAGCGCCCACTGCGCACCGCAAAATCCAGGTGATTACTGGCGCTTGCAAATGCCTCTGGCGCGCCCAGTGGATCAGAACATCAATTCTCAGGTGGCGAGTGGCGCTTCAGCAGGCCGGTCTGGCTCATCATAAATGCAAACGTAACGGCGGGGCTGCCGAAGGTTTTGAAGTTGACCCAGAAGCTTTCAGTCTGCGTGCGCCAGATCACCTCGTTCAGAACGGCCATAAAGACAAAGAAATAGGCCCAGCGACGGGTAAAGATTATCCAGCCTTCATCGTCCATCGGCAGCATCTCACCCATCAGGTATTTCAGGTACGACCGCCCACGGATCAGCCCCCAGCCCAGGATGCCTGCAAAGATAAAGTTCACGATGGTTGGCTTCATCTTGATGAAGGTCGCATCGTTCAGCCAGATCGTCAGACCGCCAAAGATCACCACGACAATCGCCGTAACGACCGCCATCTTCGGCAGGTCGCGGGTCAAAACCCACGAAACGCCCAGGCTGATCAGAATGGCCGGGATGAAGACGATCGTCGCCAGCACCACGCCTTGATAGTCGGTCCCAAAGACATTGACGGTGTCTTCCGCGTAGGCGCGGTAGGTGATGAAAAAGATCGCGACGGGGCCAAGCTCCAGCACGAGTTTCAGGATCGGGTGTATGGTGCGCATCGACATGGCTGGGATGTAGCGCGTTTGGGGGTATGGGGAAAGGTAGTCCGAAATCGGCGTCGCCAGATTTTGCAAACGACATGCCGCAGATGACCGTGGCGGTGGTTTTCAGGTCAGATAAGCTTTTGAAATTGGATGCTTACACTGCGGAAAATTGCGAGAGCGTGCTGTACGAGCTTAAAGCATAATTAAGGCGTCCCTAAGCTTGCCTCGATTGAAACGCCAATATTGGCACATAGGATTTTGAGTATGAGATTAATCGCATTCGCGTTCATGAGTTTCGTTGTTTTTTCAGTTGGTCACGCGGCCAAGGCGCAGGACGATATGACGTGCGAAACGGTGAAGAGTGGGATCAACAGCAGGGCACCCATCAATGTCAGTCGCTCAATCGATCTGCAGCTGGCCAGCTGCCAGTCCGGGGGCGAACGGGATATGCTGGTCCTACATTATGTCTTTGGAGAGATAAATCATCAGGCCGCTGATAATCGCGCCGGACAACGGATCGGCAAGAACATGGAAAAGAGCTTCTGCCAAAAAGACTCGTTTGAGCACAAAATCCTTAAGCTGATGGATGTGCGGAGTGAGTTAGAAGATCTGACGGGCGGCAAAATGGGGCACCATCAGTTTGGCGTCAGCGTCTGCTAAACTTTGGTGAATTGAGCCGGTTTGTTGCTGATAAGTCATCACGCCCTGGCCAAGGCTCAGCTTGAGATAACAGGCGTGTGAAACCTCGGCGTCGATGTTTGCCCGGCCGGCTATGCCCGCTAGACACGCCTCTCCCTCCAAATATGCGACAGCTATGTCGCTGGATGCCATTTTTGAAAAGGACAGGATTTACAAATGACAGCTGCCAAACCACGCGTCGACGAAAAAATCGAAGAAGTCAGCTTTGCCAAGTAGGCGGCGGCGACGCTATCACTATCGGCCAGGCCAAAGATCGCTGGACAATGTTGTTCGTATATCGTGGCCGTCACTGCCCCCGATGCAAAAAATTCCTGAACAAACTGAACGCTGTCCTGACATCCTGGACCGACGTTATGGATGTGGTCGTTGTCTCAGGCGACCCGCAGGACAAAGCCGTTGCGGATCTTGAAGAGTTTGGCTGGGATTTTGACCTTGGCTACGGAATGACCCTCCCGCAGATGCGGTCGCTTGGCCTTTATGTCACTGATCCTCTTTCGGATGCAGAGGCAACGCATTAGTTCGCTGAACCGGGCGCGTTCGCTATCCGCCCCGATGGTTCGTTGATGTTGGTCGATATCTCAAACGGCCCTGCAGCGCGACCTGACCTTGAAGAGCTTCTGGACGGGATGAAGTTCAATATTGAGAACAACCGCCCCGTTCGCGACACAGCCTGAAACCTGTTAGCCGTCATGCCGGATCGGCGGGTCTGGCTTGAAACATAAGCCCCGCGAGCCAATCAGGCCCGCGGGGCCAGCCCCACCATTGTAGCTTCACCTCGTTCAGGCGCGCTGACGCCAACGGTGGATGGCCCCCAGACCAAACAGCGCCATAACCATAGCGGGCAGCATCGGTGGGACCGGCACTGCCGAAACACCGCCATCATTCACCGTCAGCTGGTAGATCAGCGACTGAGGTTCGGTTTGCAGGGTCGTCACGAAACTGGTCAAGGCTAGATTTTGGGTCGCTGGCTGCGGTAAGGCCCCCGGCGCGTCTGCGTTGTTGATCAGAAGATCAAGCCGTGGGTTTGACCTGAATGATACCGACAGTACGTCGCCTGCTTCGATATCAAGATCAAAAGTTGAAAGGTCCCAGTCCTTTCGCAGAAATGTCATTCCGTTCGCAATTGTGCGTGGCGTCAGATTTGTGAAATCGGACTGAGTGAATTGAACCGTCGCCAGCGAAGTTTCGTACAGAACGCCGCCGGGGTCATCGCGGCGAAAATCCATTCTGAACCGCAATGGAAAATTCGCTGAGGTCGTGAATGCGGTCGAGGCTTCGTTCACCAAGAACGAATACGTTTCCAACGTCCCGCCTATAGTTGGCGGTATCAGGTTGGCGCGCCCGGACCCGGATGAAATCGGGACATCGTCATTGCCGCTGCCAAATTCGTATTCAGCGGCGACGATTGAGGCGGCTAAGCCCGCAACCGGCGCGGCTACGAAGAGGGCGGTAGTCAGCCCCGCCTTTAGCACTGTGGCGTATAACTGGTTCATTTTGCTCTTCATCGGTCTCTTCGTGCTACGAGGGGCTCTTCGCCCTCACCCTCTGCTTGCCCGCCTCTTCTCCTCTGCGCATGATGCGATTGCTGTATGCGCTGACGCCCGCGTCCGTTTAGTCAGGGGCAGGCAACTGACAAGGGCGAACTGGATGGATGATGATGAGGCGATCCGGGCAGAGCTTTTTCGCAAGATCGAAGCGCTTGCCGTCAGTCCGGAAAGCTACACCGATCTAACGGATGATCTGGTCGCGCAGACCAAGGGAAGCGCAGATGCGCTGGACAGATCCAAAGCACGCGCCAGTCGCGATCTGGCGCGTGCTTTGGATCAGGCGACGTTATTGCAGCAGCGCGAAGGCCCGGGGCGCACTGCAATGGCGAACCTGCGGTTATCAACTTCGCCCGCCTATCTGATCCGCGCCGATGGCGTCATCATTGGCAGTAATGAAGCCGCGTAGAACCGTGCAGCGGGTGCAAAGGCAGAACGTGTTTAGGCGCTGGCGTATCAGCCAGATGACGCCGAAACGCTGGGCGCGTTGGTCCGGGGCACGGCGCTGAATGGCGATGTCGGGCAGGGCGTCAGCCTGCATCCCGCTCGTGATGCAGATGACAGGCGCGCGACGCTTGCTGTAATGGCCAGCCCGATCGGCCCGGATGCAGCGCCTGGTGCGCTGCTGTTCATCGTGGATCCGGTGATGCGCCCCGAAACGGTTGATCTGATGGGGCGCGCCTACGGTCTGACAGGGGCTGAGACCGAGATCCTCGCCGCGTTTTGCGACGGGGCTTCACTGCGCCGAATTGCTGAAGATCGCGGGCGATCGCATGCAACAATCCGCACCCAGTTTCAAAGCATCGCGGAAAAGACAGGCGTAGGCGGGCAGGCTGAACTGATGCGGTCCAGTCAGGCTATGAGCCGCTTTACCGAAGAAATCGGCGGTCTGGCGCGGGCGACAAGCCGCCCGACGCGAAAGCGGTTCGATGTGATGCGACCGGGGGGGCGTTCGGTCGAAGTTTTGCGTTGTGGCGATCCGGCCGGCGCGCCTGCAATCTTCATGCACGGCGCTAAGGTCTATAGCTTTCCGACCGCGACTGAGGCGGTGTTTCGCGATGCGGGGTTGGCCCTTTATATCATTGGCCGTCCGGGGTTTGGCCAGTCCGATCCGGAACCTGACAGCGCTGACCGTGATCAAACGATTGCTGATGATATCCTGGCGGTGCTGTCGCAGATCGGGGTCGAACAGGCGCCGATCCTTGCGCATTCCGGCGGCGTTCCAGAAGTGTTTCGCGTCGCCGCCAAAGGTCTTGCCGCTGCTATTGAGCGGCTGGTGATCGTCGGATCTTTGCCGCCGCCATCCTATGTGGCCCGCCATGCCGGCGCATCGGCGACAATGACGGCGGCGCTGATGCTGGCTGCCCGATCGAACAAGGCGCTGTTGCGACTTTTGCTCAGTGGCCGTCTCAGGATGTATCTGCGGATGGGCGTAGCGCGGTTTTTGGACAAGAAGTTCGCCGCTTCGCCATCGGATACAAAACTGGCCGCCCGCGATGATGTGATTGCTGAGTTTGACGCAGCGGTCGAATTAACAACGGCGCAGGGCTACGGCGCTGGCGCGGATGAACTCGTCACCGCTATGCGCGATTGGGAACCCGCAATCGCGTCATTTCCCGCCCCCGTGCTGGCGCTGCACGGCGAAGAAGACCCGGTGTCGCCACTGGCCGCCATCACTGAACTGGTTGCAGCGCATCAGGGCATGACGCTTGAGACTGTCGCAGGGGCGGGGCACCTGCTGATCCCAGCAAAGCCAGAACTGGTCGCACAAAGGCTACTGTTCGGGTGGGGGTGAGCCGTGGGTTTTGGTCAATCGCCGGCAATCTGCCATAGTCGCCAAAACACCAGCAGAGGAAGCCCAAGATGCCCAAGCCCAAAAAGGTTTCAAAAGCCGCCCTAAAACAGCTTCGCCAGGTATCAACGCCGACGATCACGACCCAGTTGATGAGCAACCATGGCATCTACAACGCCTCACTGCGCAACGTGATGCCGTTGAACCCGGGTGAGCCGCGATTTGCGGGGCCTGCCTACACGCTCCGCTATGTTCCGATGCGTGAGGACATGCATCCCCAGCAATACCTGAACCACCCCGACAATCTGATGACGCCTATTGTCGAGGGTATTCCCAAGGGCGCAGTCATGTTGATGGACGCGAATGGGCGGAATGATGTTGGCATCCTTGGCGGCAATATCCTGATGCGCCTGAAGATGCGTGGCGTTACGGCGGCGGTGACCGATGGGGGGATGCGGGATATCCCGGAAATTGTTGATCTGGGCATGCCGGTCTGCGCGACCGCCAGCGCCCCGCCGCCCAGCTTTACCAAGCTGATGCTGATCGACAGCCAGTGCGCGGTTTCCTGTGGTGGCGTCACGATCTTTCCGGGCGACATCATTGTCGGAGATGACGAAGGCGTCGTCGCCATCCCCGCCGCTTTCGCCAAAAGTGTGGCTGAGGGCGGCATGGCGCAAGACCATGTTGAAGGCTGGGTGAACCGACGGTTGGCGAAGGGCGATGCGATACCGGGGTTGTATCCGCCCAACGAAAAAGCGGTGAAGGAATACGAAAAATGGGTGAAGGCGGGTGAGCCTGACGAAGTTTAGGGCGCTTTCGCGCCGGGCGGCATGTTCCTAGTTTTCAGAGACAAGCTTCAGGGCTTCGTCGCCTCACCCCATGCCGCCGCCAATCCTGGCGCTGCCCTCTGCGCCAGCCAAAAACCAGCAACAAACAGCACCGCCAGCACAATCCACGGCGCAACGCTGTGGCTATCAAAACTAAGCCAATAGAGCGTCATCTGTGTCTCGCCCAACGGCGCATTCCGGCTGTACAGCAAAACTTCGCAAAGCCCCGCCAATGCTAAAATGCTGATGGCGGCAGGAACGAGTGTTTGCAAATAAGGTCCTATCACGCCCGCTACGCGCCCAGACCGTAGAACCGGACCGTGCATCGCCAGCACACCAGCCAGCCCGCTGGGAAAGAACATCACCGTCGCCACGAACAGAGCGCCGATATACATGTGCCAAAGCTCTGTATGCAGGCCCAGGATCGTGGACAGTATCGTAAAGACCACCGCCCCGATAATAGGGCCAAAAAAGAACCCGACACCGCCCAGGAACGTGACCATCAGGATTGTCCCTGACGCCTCTACGTTCAAGTTTTCGACGGTTGTGATCTCATACGTCACGGCGAAAAGCGACCCGGCGATCCCGGCGAAGAACCCGGCGCCGCAGAACGAATAGAACCGAACCCAATAACCGGAATAGCCAACAAATTCAGCGCGTTCCGGGTTGTCGCGGACCGCGTTGGCCATGCGCCCGATAGGAGTGCGCGTGAACAGGTACATCAGTAGGGTGGACAGCATCAGCCAGAAGATGACGAGGTAGTAAACTTCGCTTTGCTGGAGAAATTCGATGCCAAAGAAGGGTGAAACATAAGTGCGGTCCCCGCCAACGCCACCGCCGTTGAAGAACCCGTAGGTGATGATTGCGTAGGACGCGATTAGCTCAACAATCCCAAGCGAGATCATCGCAAATACGACCCCCGCGCGGCGGATTGAGAATGAGCCGATGATCATCGCGATCCCAAGGCTGAACAGCCCGCCAAAAATCGGCAGGAAGGGCAGGGGGATCGGGATCTGCGTCACAGACAGCCAGTTCATCGAATAGATCGCGAAGTATCCGCCAAGGCCCATGTAGATCGCATGGCCGAATGACAGCATACCCGCCTGACCCAACAGCATATTGTAGGACAGCGCGAATACGATAGTGACCGCCATTTGGTTCATGATGGTGATCGCGCTGTTTGAGGCGAAGATATGCGGCAGCGCCAACAGGAACGCCGCTGCGATCAGCCATGGGGCTATGGATTTGATCATTCCAGGGTCTTGATCATGACGGGCGTATTCTCATGGCTCTGACCTAACATGCTGGCAGGGCAAGGCCATTGGCGGGGTGGCAAAACGCAGCGTCAGCCAAACTCAACCAGCACTGCGCCAAGGGCGATCAGCACCATCAGACCGCCGCGAATGGGGCCGACTTTTTCCTTCAGGAACAGATAGCCAAAGACCGCTGCGAAGATGACTGAGGTTTCGCGCAGGGCGGCAGCCTCGCCGACGCTGTCCAATCGCGTCGCCAGCATGACGGACCCAAAGCTGGCAAAGGCGAAGCACGATGCGATCAGGCCGCGCAGCAGCAACGGGACCGGCGCAGGCGGGTTTTCCACTGATCGCCATCGGCGGTATGAAATGAAAGGAAACAGCAGGCCTTCTGTTACGAAAAACCAGATCAGAAAGGTAAAGGCGTTATCCGCCAGCCTGATGCCCCACGCGTCATAGATCGTATAAACCGCGACCATGATCCCGGTCAGCACGGCAAAACCAAGCGCGCCCAGCAGCACGTCGCGACCAATGGTGACGCCGCGCAGGTTTACCGCCGCCAGCGCCATGATTGACGCTGACAACAACGCGATTCCGCCCCACTGGCCCAGCCGCAGCGTCTCAGCGAAGACGAAATACGCGAGGATGACTGTCGCGAGCGGACCGATGCCACGCACGACCGGATAGACCACGGTGAAGGCGCCGCGGGCGTAAGCGGCGGCGAGCAGCAGCTTGTAGGTAGAGTGGATCAGGAACATGCCGATGAGTATTGGGACAAGTTCCCATTCAGGCGTTGGAAAGACGAACACTGCGAGTGGCAGTGCGATCACCAGGAACCAGATGTCGATGCACCCTCTTATGATCCAGGGGTCGGCGTCACGCCATTTCTGGATCGCGCCAAATGCGGCATGGGCGGCGGCTGACACCAACGCCAGGATCAGCGCCCAGCGTTTGCCCGCCTCGTTCCCTTCGATGGCGAGGACCCAGTCATTCAGTTGTTCAAACACCAGTCAGGAAATCCAATGCAGGTTGTTCCACCGGGCCGGGCAAATTCGCGCCATTGCCGATATTGGTCACGATGGCGATGGCGTCGCCTTTGGTGTTGAACCCGCCAGTCGCAAACCAGATGGTGTTCGAACCGGAATGCATGCGCACTGCGTCTGACGGCGAAACCCATCCCATTGCGTAGCTTGCACTGGCGTCCGCAACGGGCTTGTGCAATTTCGCCCAGCTTTCCGGTTTCAGGATCGGGGCGCGCTGGGCGTGGGCTGTCAGATAGGTCAGGAAATCGGCCAGTGACATGTGAACCCGGCCTGCGGAGTTAAGCGCCAGAATGTTGTCTGAGGTTTTTACCGGGGGAAAGGCGATAACTTCACCGCTTTTGGTGTGGCCCCAGGGCTGATCCGGTGCATTGGTCGATGCGCCGGGCGGGCCGAAACCGGGCGTGGCAAGGTTGAGGGGGGCAAAAACCTCCTCCCCGATCATGTCTTCCCAGGTTCGGCCTGTCGCAGCTTCCATCATTGCTGCGGCGGCGACGTAGCCGGCGTTGGAATAAAGGAAAGCGCCTGCGGGCAACACGGCGTCCTCAAGCACAGTGGCAAGGTACTGGCGGCGGAGTTCCGGGGCGGCGGTAGTCCCTTCCAAACCTTGCAGTTTGATTGCGGCCTTGGGCGGCGCATTTGCCGCCAGGCCCCCACGATGGTGGAGAAGTTGTTCCAGCGTCACGGCCCGCAATGGCTTTGCCACGCCATTGAGCCGTTGGCCGATAGTGTCGTTGAAACTGATGACGCCTTGTTCAACCAGCCGTGCCGCCAGCACGGCGGTCATTGATTTGGTCAGAGATCCGAGATGCCACAGGTCATCCTCGCTGACCGCCGTTTCATGGCCGATGGCTCGTTTGCCTGCGACTGACAATGTGACCTGTCCCTGGCGTTGAAACGCAATGCCAGCGGCAGGCGCGCCTACCGCGCGACGGATGTCTTCGGCGTGTGGGGCGGCGTTGGCGGCGCGCGGATATAGCGCCGCAGCCGCCGTAGCGGTCAGGAACGCGCGGCGGGTGAAATGGTGGTGTGGCGACCGCCTACTCACGCGCCCCGGTCAGCGCGTCGGCAAATTCCTGCGGATCGAACGGGCTGAGATCATCTATCTGTTCACCGACCCCAATCGCGTGGATCGGCAAGCCGAACTTGTCGGCCAGTGCGACCAGCACGCCGCCTTTGGCGGTGCCGTCCAGTTTGGTCATGATCAGGCCTGAAACGTCCGAGATTTTTTGAAAGACCTCAACCTGGCTCAGCGCATTCTGGCCTGTGGTGGCATCGAGTACCAGCAACGTATTATGTGGCGCGTCGGGGTCTTTCTTGCGGATGACGCGGACGATCTTTTCCAGTTCAGCCATAAGATCGGCCCGGTTCTGCAACCGGCCTGCAGTGTCGATCAGCAACAGGTCAGCGCCATCAGCCTCTGCCTTGGTCATCGCCTCAAACGCCAATGAGGCAGGATCGGACCCTTCGGGCGCGGTCAAGACTGGCACATTGGCTCGCTCACCCCAGACCTGCAGCTGTTCGACCGCGGCGGCGCGGAACGTGTCGCCTGCAGCGATGACGACGGATTTACCGGCTGATTTCAGCTGGCTCGCCAGTTTGCCAATTGTCGTTGTTTTGCCTGACCCGTTTACACCGACAACCAGAACGACCTGTGGGCGCTTGGCGTAGATCGGCAGGGGGCGGGCGACAGGTTCGAGAATGCGTGCGACTTCTGCGGCCAGCAGCGACTTGATCTCATCTGCGCCAAGGCGTTTGCCGAACTGGCCTTCCGCCATATTGGCTGAAACGCGCATCGCCGTTTCAACGCCCATATCCGCAGTGATGAGCAGTTCTTCGAGCTGCTCAAGCATATCATCATCAAGCACACGTTTCTTGACGACTTTCGGCGTTACGGCGGCTGCAGCGGCGGCGCCCCCACCCCGGACAGCGCCCATCAAACGGGCGGCGAGGCCCTGTTTTGGCGCGGGCGTTGGTTCGGGTGCAGGCGTTGGTTCCGGCGCCGGGGCTGGTTCCGGTGTTGGAACAGGAGTTGGCGCCGGTGTCGGTGTCGGTGTCGGCTGAGGTTGTGGAGCTGGCTGCGGCGTGGGGGTTGGTTCAGGTGCCGGCTGCTGAGGCGCCGGTTCCGGCTGAGGTGCAGGCTCAGCCTGTGGCGTGGGCTGCGGTTCAGGCGTGGGGGTTGGCTGAAGAGCAGGCGCTGGCGTTGGCGCAACTGGCGGTGGCGCCACTGGTTCTGGCGCTGCAGCTTCTTCCACCACATCGCCATCGTCCATTAGGGCCTCGACGCCTTTGTCGATCTTGGACGAAGATTTCGTCAAACGGTCTTTAAGTTTGCGAAAGAAGCTCATGGGCGGTTCCGGACGGTGGCGGCCTCTGGGGCCAGAGTAACGATGAACAATCGCCCCCACATACTAAGTTGTCTTGCGAATGACCATAAGGCGCCGCAGCTACCTGTTTCGCAACGTCATTGCGGGCGAAACGGCGCCGTCGGCAGGATAGATGCAAATCACACGCCGCTATCATTCACACTGCAAGGCCAAAGGCGTAAAGAAACCTCTTAGTGAAGTGCTAGACTGATCTTCCGATTAGCGTTGGCTTGAAGCATTCGAAACATCAAATGCCATGACTTCCGGCTTGGCCAACATACTCGAACAATCAAACCTTCCCTTCACGGCCCCTGATCGCGGTTTCGTCCAATCCCTTCCAGGTTTGGACATCTGTTGCGCTGAAACTCGTTTTCTCCAAAGCCGCCAGCGAAACAACCAGCCCGGACTGGGTGAATTGAAGTGGTCCTAGAAAACCTGACAGTCACCTAAGGTGTATTCCAAACGTTTGAAGGGATACGAAGATGGCGAAGCGCCGGAACTTTACAGATCATTTTAAGGCCAAGGTGGCGTTGGAAGCGC
>CALKOT010000093.1 GCA_938092015.1 uncultured Paracoccaceae bacterium | reverse complement strand
TCGGAGTCAGCAAAGGAGTCCCTCGCGTGCACGTGCGTAAGAAATCGCAAGCTTTTGAGCTGACCCCCGGCCAAACCTTGCTAATCTCTATACTTGAAAAATTGAATTATCTGCGCGGTTCCATAGGCTTATGCGAAAATCACAGGCGACAAGCTATTCCAAGCTTCTGCGGCATCCATTGCTTCTGGCGCTCATCGCCACCGTAATTGGGTGGAGTTATGATGGTGTTGTCAAAGAGCGTGAGGCAAAGAAGCTTGCCGCTGAGATTGAGATAACAGAGGCAGACCGTCGCGAAGATTCCGCCATCGCAAAGCTCAATGAATTCGTCGCGCTTGCCCACACCCGATCAATCGCTACAGACCTCCTCCGCTCTGCGCTAAAACGTGAAGCTGAGGTAGAAGCGGTAGAAAAGAAAAGGACTTATTACGCCGCTTACTCGGATTGGAACGTAAAGCAGCCCGCCAATTTGCAGCAACTAAGGCAACTGATCGCGCAGTCACGAGAGGACCTCTCAAAGCGAAGCATCTATGAAATAGCGGTTGAGGCATCAATCTCATCACTGTTTCGATCTGCCGACGCCTGCATCATCAATGCCTATGATACTGACCGAAAGATCGATTTTGGCGACATCTCTGACATGAAAATCTCATCCTGCGGAGATGGCGTCTGGCATCTGGCGGCCCGCCAACAAGCATTCGACGCCCGGCTCTGCGCATTTGCGATTCTTTCCAACATGTCCGGTCAGATCAGAGGCTACAACCAGCGTCGTCGTGAAGTGGCGATGGGGTTGCCGATTGACCGGCCGGATGACCCTTCTGATCTGGCAGAACGGGTTGAAGCGGAACTTCGCAACAGCTGCCCGGGAATGTAGCGATGTTTTGTACGGCTTGCGTGGTTTTAACTTTCGACACATGTGGCTAGAACACAGGGCATGAATGACACACCGATCACCCTCCGCTTTCAGTGGACGGAAGACCTTATGCGCAACAATGCGCGGCTGATCTTGAAAGGGCAGCGCGGCCGCGTATTTCGCGCTTTGGCGCGCCCACGCACCGCGGTCGCCTTTGTCGTCATCCTGATCCTAGGTGTCGCGCTAGCTCCCAGCAGGTCCGGTTTCACTGTATTCTTCGCTGGTCTGGCGATGGGCCTTTTCGCTGCTTTCGTAGCGCTATATCTGACCGCCGACGCGCAATCACAGGCGCTTCATGAGGTTGAAGCAGACATGCGCGCCCAGCGCGGTGATGCGGTCGTCACATTGACAGCAAGCGGGGCTGAAATGCGACAGGGCGGCGAAGTCTACGCACTGGAATGGCCCGCAGTTACACGGATAGAAGAATTCAGCTACGGCTTCATGATCTTCACCTCAATCTTTCGTGGCGTGCCAGTGCCAGACGCTGCTTTACCCGATGGGATGAGCCGGGCCGAGGCGATGAACCGGGTCGCGGCATGGCCGTCATGAACAGAGGCGCAGACATCGCCGGTGTGATCCTCGCTGGCGGCCTCGCCCGCCGCATGGGCGGCGGGGACAAGGCGACCGGCCAGATCGCGGGCCAATCCATGTTCGACCGCGTGAAATCCCGCCTCGCGTCTCAGGTAGGCGCGATGGCATTGAACGCTAACGGCGACCCTGCCCGGTTCGCCCATTTAGGCCTGCCTGTTATCTCCGATAGCATCAGCGACTATCCCGGACCCCTAGCAGGCGTCCTGGCCGGTATGGACTGGGCGGCTGGCGAAGGTGCGACGCATATTCTGACGGTCGCAGCTGATACGCCGTTCTTTCCCAAAAACCTTTGCGACTGTCTTTATGCAGGCATCCGTGGCGAAACACCCATCGCACTCGCCGCCACACCCGACCCGAAACGCGGTATGTCCCGACATCCAACCTTTGGTCTTTGGCCCGTTGCTTTGGCTGATGACCTTCGCGCCGCCTTGAAGAATGGCGTACGCAAAGTCGTTCTTTGGACTGACCGCCATGGCGCCGCGACAGTTCCTTTTTCAAATGAACCGTTCGATCCCTTCTTCAACGTAAACACGCCCGATGATATGGCAGTGGCCGAAGCGTTGGCTGGGGAGCATGGATTGTGAGAGTTTACGGTGTCGTCGGGTGGAAAAACGCCGGCAAAACAACGCTAATGGAACGCTTGGTTAGCGACATCACTGGTCGTGGTTTTACCGTTTCAACCATCAAACACGCCCATCATGTTTTCGACGTGGACCGCCCCGGCAAGGACAGCTTTCGCCATCGCGAGGCTGGCGCGCAGGAGGTCCTGGTCGCTTCTGGCGCGCGCTGGGCGCTAATGCACGAATTGCGTGATGCCGAAGAACCACCGCTTGAAGACCTGCTGGCGAAGATGTCCCCGGTCGACCTGATCCTGATCGAAGGCTACAAACGCGACAGTCATTTCAAGGTCGAAGCCTACCGCGCCAAAACCGGCGCCCCAATGATTGGTGCTGATGATTCGACTATTAGGGCGATCGCCACGAACGATGTAATAGAGGCCGCACAGCCCCTGTTACCATTGGATGATCCCAAAGTGGTGGCTGATTTCATTCTGCGTGAAGTGGGCCTGCTGTCACAGGCCGCCCATGGATGACCGCCGACCCGTAAATGACTGCTTTGCCCTGCCGCCGGGCGTTGACTGGACGCCGGTTGATGAGGCGCTGGCTGCGTTGAAAGCGTCGATTACCCCCTCGGTTGGAACTGAGTCAGTCGATTTGCGTGACGCGCTGGGTCGAGTGCTTGCCCAAGACGCCATCGCCATCGCTAACCATCCCATTCACGCCAATGCAGCCGTCGATGGCTTTGCCTTCGCACATGCCAGCTATCTTGCAGGGCCTATGCCGATTGTCGCTGGCCGCTCCGCCGCCGGGTCGCCTTTTGAAGGCGTTTTGCAACCGGGCGAAGCAGTGCGCATTCTTACCGGCGGGGTGATCCCCGAAGGGACCGACACGGTTATGCTGGATGAAGATAGCCGTATTGAAGGCAATGTTCTTCACGCACCCACGGGCCTGAAACTGGGTGCGAACCGACGTAAGGCTGGTGAAAACGCTGAGATGGGCACAACTGCGCTGGCCGCTGGAATGCGCCTTTCCCCGCAGGCGCTTTCCCATGCCGCCGCCGCTGGTCTGACCCAGCTTACAGTCTACAAAAGGCTTCGGGTCGCAATCCTGTCTACTGGCGATGAGGTCATCGAGCCTGGCGCACCACAGCCCACCGGTTCAGTTATCGATGCCAATCGCCCGATGTTAGCAGGCCTTGCCACGGCTTGGGGCTTTGATGTCGTGGATCTGGGAATTGCGCCCGATGATCCTGTTGTTGTCCGCGCCGCGCTGGATCGGGGCGCGGCTAATGCCGATGTGATCCTAGGGTCAGGCGGCGCATCTGCTGGCGATGAAGATCACATGGCCCAGCTGCTGGGCGAAGAAGGCACGCGCGCCATCTGGCGGATTGCGATGAAGCCCGGTCGCCCCCTCGCGCTGGGCCGCTGGAACGGTGTTCCGGTCTTTGGCTTACCGGGAAATCCCGTCGCCGCGTTCGTCTGTTCCCTGATATTCGCCCGCCCTGCCTTGATGGCGATGTCTGGCGCGGGCTGGCTGGAATCTCAGCCAGAACACCGCCCGGCAGCTTTCTCCAAACGCCGTAAAACGGGCCGCCGAGAATATCTCAGGGGACGCCTGAATGCGGATGGTGGTGTGGAAGTATTCGCAAACGAGGGCTCTGGGCTGATCAGAGGTCTTGTTTGGGCTACCGGGCTAGTCGACCTTCCTGACGGCGGCCCTGACATCGAAGAAGGCGACGACGTTCGCTTTCTACCCTTTTCGGCTTTCGGATGCTGACCAGACCAAAACCAGGCTGGTCCCACACCTCTGCCTGGTATGTTTTCTTCTTCCTCTTCGCTGGCGCACATCTGCCATTCTGGCCATTATGGCTGAAGGAATGGGGGCTGAGCGAAGCTGAGGTTGGCACGTATTCCGCCGCCGCCATCGCAACCCGCGTTTTGCTGGGCGTCGCCCTACCGTGGATTGCCGATCGCCTGAGCGCCCAGCGCCGCATGCTGGCTGTCCTCGCAATAATGATGTGCATTCTTTATGCAGCTCATTTCTGGATCGACACGCGCCCGTTCCTGTTCGCAGCAACGCTGGCGACTGCGGCAGTCGCTGCGGGAATGCTGCCTATGGCCGATGCATTATCCCTGCGCGCAGCATCTCAGAACGGATTCGCCTATGCGACTGCGCGCAGCGTTGGGTCAGCAGCGTTCCTTGTCGCCAACATAATCTGCGGTCTGGCTGTCGCACGTTGGGGCGTAGACGCAGCGCTTTGGTGGATCATCCTCTCTTTCCCGCCACTTGTTTGGCTCGGCCTGCGCCATCCAGGCGGCGCAGGAACGTCCGTCGCGCGCCCTAAACTGGCCGAAGCATGGCGTCTGTTGAAATCACCTGTCTTTCTTGCAGCGATGATCGCTGGCGCAGCGACCCAAGGCAGCCATGCTGTGCTTTACGCCTACGGATCCATTCATTGGGCGTCGCAAGGAATAGATGACGCTAGGATTGGCGCCCTTTGGGCGTTGGGTGTGGCTGTTGAAGTCGCCCTGATGGCGATCTGGGGCAAGGCTGTGATTGATAAGTTGGGAGCAGCAGGCGCTATCCTGCTCGCCGCGGCCGTTGGTGGTTTCAGGTGGATCATAATGACCTTCGATCCCGCGCTATCATGGCTTTGGCCGCTGCAAGCGCTGCACGGCCTGACATTTACCGCCGCGCATCTGGGCGTCATGGCGTTCGTACAGGCCGCTGCGCCGCCGCAACTTGCAGCAACCGCCCAAGGGCTGACCGGGGCTTTGGCAGGCGGGGTTGTCATGGCTGGCGCCAGCTTCGCCGCTGCGTGGGCTTATCCAGCATTTGGCCCTGGCGCCTATTGGATCGGCGTCGTGCTCGCCGTCGTTGGTCTGATCGCAGCTGAAACGATGCGCCGCCTTTGGCGCGGTGGCCAACTATCCGTTTCCACCTGACCAAGAAAACTCATCCGGATTCCTGCAGACAGCTGGAACGGCCTGTCATTTGTAAACCGACGGCCCTATTTGAAACATCATGAGATACTTTCCAATGTTCCTCGACATGCAGGGCCGCATCGCATTGCTGGCTGGCGGGGATGAACAGATCGTGCAGAAGTCCCGTTTACTAAAGCGAACGGATGCGGATCTGGTGATCATGTCAGAAATGCTGGTTCCTGAACTTCAGCGCCTCGTCGATCAGGGACATGCCCGGCATGTCGCTAAAGACTTCGATCCCGCAACGGTCGCTACTGCGCGATACGTGTTCATCGCAACAGAGGATGATGAACTGGACCTTCAAATTGCTGACCACGCGCGGGCATCCGGCGCAGTTGTAAATATGGTCGACAAACCCGATCAGTGCGACATGATCACCCCAGCAATCGTTGACCGAGACCCGGTTGTCGTCGCCATCGGAACCGAGGGTGCCGCGCCTGTTTTGGCCAAAGCGATCAAAACATCTCTGGAACAATCGCTGTCGCCGCGTTTGGGCGGCTTTATCGAAATGATCCGCCTCCAACGCGGCCCCGTCGCAGATCAGGTGGATGGGCGAAGGCGTCTTTCGTTCTGGAACTGGGCTGTTAAAGGCGCGCCATGGCGAAAATGGCTGGCTGGTGACGAAGCTGGCGCCGAAACAATGGTGCGCAACGCCGCCAGGGAAGGCGGCCCGCCAGAGGGTGGGTTCGGTAGTTTGACGTTTATTGAAACGCCTGAGGCCCCGGACCTTCTTCCCCTACGTGCTATTCAGCGATTGCAGGATGCAGCGGTAATCTTTCATGACGAAACTCTCGATGAAGGCGTGTTGGAGCTTGCCCGGCGCGACGCTGAACGGGTTGCAGTGACGAGATGCCCGCGTGGTGATCTCGTTGAATTTGAAAAGGCTCTTTCAAAGGGCAGTGTTGTTGTTATCGGAACAGCAAAATGCTCACTGCCGGGAAGTGACTGCGAAACGATCTTGGCCACGCCCGATTGAGAAGCTGATCTCAGGTATTTTCTAAACACAGACAGCGTTGGTCCCCATCTCGCACCAAGAAGGACGAGCAGCCTTCTGCATTCGATATCCTCGGGCCTTCAACCTGTAGGCGTATTAAGCGTGGCGCGACATTGCTTTCATCGACCTCAAAACACCTTAACCTTAAAATTGCTCGCCTCACCCAAGAAATGGGTTGTTTTGCACTCACGTCAGTCTGGCGGCGATGCAACCCGTGCGGGAAAGCACGCCGCGCGCAAGCTGGCTATTGCGCTTTTATCCGTCCCGAAGAACAATTAGCTTACGGAAGTGGGAGCACAAAACGCATGATCACCGTCACGTTTTGGGGGACGCGCGGCTCGATTCCGACTGCTTTTGACAGCGCTGCGCAGCATGAAACGCTCATCTCGGCGCTGGCGCAGGCAGGGCCTGATGATGTTGGGTCCCGAGCAGCGGCAGAGGCATATCTGGCGCGGGCCGGTGGGCTCCACCTGCATCAACGCTATGGCGGCGATACAACCTGCGTCGAGTTTCAGAACTCCGGCGGCGGTCGCATTATTATAGATTTCGGATCCGGCGCCCGCCGATTTGGCGGGGCCGCGATAGGCGAAGATGGCCCTGTTTCAGGACGGCCGTTCAGTTTTCTAATGACGCACATGCACTGGGACCATGTTCAGGGTTTTCCGTTCTTCGCACCGTGTTTCATTCCGGGGAACGAAATCAGGATCAGCGGTAGCCATGGATCAGCGGCGCTGAAAGACGCGTTGTTTGGCCAGATGAAGCCACCCTACTTCCCGGTGCCTGTCGAAGCGATGCGGGCGGATATCTCATTTCCCGAAGTCCCAGCGGATGAACCTTTTGAGCTTGAAGGCTTTCAGGTAACACCTTTCCTCCTCCGCCATGGGGATGGATCCTATGGGTACCGTTTGGAATTTGACGGTGCATCAGTGGTCTTCGCTTCGGATGCGGAACATGACTTGAATGATCTTGTCCCAGAATATGCTTACGTGAAGTGGACCAAAGGTGCAGACCTTCTGATTTTTGACGCGCAATACTCTCTTGCTGATCTGGTGCTCCATAAAGAGGATTGGGGCCATTCTTCCGGGCTTGTCGCAGTAGATCTGGCACACCTGGCAGATGTAAAACAGGTACTGTTAACCCACCATGATCCTTCCGCTTCGGATGAGGATATCGATGGGATCGCCCAACAAACACTGGAATATGAAGAGATGCTTCGCGATGGCGGCGCGTCGGCGATTGATGTGCGCGCGGCATTTGACGGATTGAAAGTCGAGGTTGGCCTTTAGAGATCTGTCATTTTTGAAAGATCGTTAATCCAATGAAGTACGCGATCTTTCTATGTGTCCCGCATTCTTCTCCGAATTTTCATCACCACGATATCATCGCCAGGCGCTGCACTCTCGCCCGTCAAGGCACATCACTGGCCTTTTCCGCCAAGGCTTTGTAAACGCCGCAACGATAGGAAAGGCGGCTTTGTGACATCAGATATCTTTGATTTCGCTTTGACAGATGGTTTGGCCAGGCGGGTCGAACGATGAACCCTGCGCACGTTTTGCCTGACCACGACATCGCTGTCGTGATAGTTAACTACAACTCTGCAGAGATGTCCCTGAATGCGATGCAGAGCATCTTTGATAAAACTGCTGATACGAACAGCATCCATATCCACGTTGTCGACAACGCTTCCCCCGATGATTGTGCAACTGTCTTGCACAAAGAGATTTCCGGGCGCGGCTGGGCATCTCAAACAACCTTGTATGAAGAGACAACCAACCACGGCTTTGGCCGGGGCAACAATGTCGCCCTAAATGCGATCGCTGCAATGGATCAAAAGCCAGAAAAGGTCATGTTCCTCAACCCGGACGCCTGTCTGCAATCTGATGTGATCACCAACCTCAGCAAACGACTGGATCAGCTGCCTGATGTAGCGATCGCCGGGTCGGCGATACGGGATGAGCATGGCGAAGTCGCCGTTGCCGCGTTTAGATTCCCTAACATATTGGGCGTTTTCGCCGACGCTGTAAATTTCGGCCCCATATCGGGCCTGTTCGCGAATTGGCGAGCGCCGATTGAGCCGATGCCGACGACAGAAACAGACGTCGATTGGGTTACAGGCGCTGCGTTCATGGCGCGATTTGATGCGATTGAACGCGTTGGCTTTTTTAACCAGAATTTCTTTCTCTACTTTGAGGAAGTTGACCTGATGAAAGTAGTTCGGGCGGATGGTGGGCGTGAGCAGCCCCACTTTAGTGGTCCAAACTGAAGGTTAGTGCATGATCGGCCTTTGGTCCATCGGGACGATGGCTTCAGGCGCTGGCGGGCGGTAGCCCAATGCACTGTGTGGTTGCTTGTTGTTGTAGTGGTTCCTCCATTTTTCGATGATGATTTGGGCCTCCCGCAGTGAGTAGAAGATTTCACCGTTCAGCAGCTCGTCTCTCATCCGCCCGTTGAAGCTCTCGCAGTATCCGTTCTCCCAAGGGCTTCCTGGTTCAATGTAAGCGGTCTTGGCGCCGACGGCTGCGATCCACCTTCTGACGGCCTCAGCAACGAATTCAGGCCCATTGTCGGAACGTATAAAAGCAGGAGCGCCCCGCAGGATGAACAGGTCTGTCAGAGCGTCGAT
>CALKOT010000092.1 GCA_938092015.1 uncultured Paracoccaceae bacterium | reverse complement strand
AACGCTCTGATGCCCCACTTTATACGACGACGGACAATCAAACACTGAATTTGTGACATGATATCAAAAAGATGGTCTATTTTACACTGATTTTTGTATATGTTTTGACTAAGGCAATTTTGACTATTTTGGGGGAAAATGCACAAAGCTAAAACGATATATGTTATTGATATTAAATAATAAAAATGGTCACCCCGACAGGATTCGAACCTGTAACCTGCCCCTTGGGAGGGAGAAGGCCCGAGCAAGGCCGTACGCAAACACTACCCTCACCGTTCATAATACTCAATTGGGTTTTGGTCGTTCCGCGCACGGCGACAATTGCTGAAGCACGGCGCTAATCGGCCGTCTGCTGCTGACCTGGGAACAGCTTTCCAGCGCCGGTTTCCAATGTTGGATCAGCACACCCTGCTGTAGCGGCCGATACGATCAGGCCATCTACAACGGTGGTTTTGTTGCGTACTTTATGGGGGAGGGTAAAACATGAACGAATTATCGCATTCGCATCTGCCATCGCTATATATCAATGGCTTAGAACCACTTTCACATGTGAAAGCTTTTATCGGCTTACCCTCTCAGCGCCCCATGGGTCATCGATGCAAGCGTATAGCTCGCCCCCGGCCAGTCGAAATTCTGCGCCATGGACACCATGAAAAGGTTCGTTTCCGGATCAACTGAGAACCACGTATCCGCTGCCCCAGACCACCCGAATGCGCCCGGCGCTGACGGCACCGCGCCGTCACCTTTGACTACGGCAAAGCCCAGGCCAAACCCATTGCCCGTGACTGGCGGATTGATGGATCGCGGGTCGCTTTCCAGATAGATCGGCATCTGATCAGCGACATGGTTATGCGTCGCCCATTTCAACGTCGAAGGCGACACGATATGCGGTCCATCCCCGCCGCGCGCCGTGTTCAACAGCGACAGCGCGACCTTGCCATAGTCGGCCAGCGTCGAGAACAATCCATGTCCGCCGCGTGCAAATTTCGGATTGTCATGCGGGTAAGTGTCGGCGACCGTGTTCGCATACAGCAACCCCTCAACCCCGCCCTGAATCGGCGCGATACGGTCGGCGTCAGCGGTGTAGGCGGTGTCGTCCATGCCGAGAGGGCCGGTGATCCGTTCGGCCATGATCTCTTGCATTGGCTTCTGCTCGACGACCTCAATCACAGCCGCCAGCACGTCGGTTGAGACGGAATAAAGCCACTGTACGCCCGGCTCAAACTCCAGCGGGATCTTAGCGATGATCGCGGCTTCCTCACGCAGCGTCCGGTTCGGATCGCCATGCACGTTGGCCATGTTCAGGCGGGCTGACCCGCCGTCTGTCATGAAGCCATATGACAGACCCGAAGTATGCGTGATCAGATGCTTCACCGTCAGCCGCCCAGCTGTTGGGCGGGGGCCAGCTTGGGTCCGCTTCAGCAGCATCTTGTACTCTTCCAGGTACATCGCAACAGGGTGGTACATCTGCAGCTTGCCTTCTTCGACCAGCTGCAGGGCGATCAGTGAGACGAGCGGTTTCGTCATTGAATAGATGCGATAGACCGAGGTGTCGCCCGTCGCGCCAGAATGCGCGACGCCGGACTGGTCGCCGATCATGTATTCGAGGCGTTCATACTTGCCAGAGGCTACCCATGCCTGCATCCGGGCATCGATAGCGGCGAGGCGGGTGCTGTCGAAACGCGCCATGGGTTATGCCGCCAGCTTTTTCTGCATCGCTTCGTATTCTGCGATGTACTGCGCCACCAGATCGCCTGCGCCCTGTACTGATTTCACCTTGTCGATGCCCTGACCACAGCCCCAGATGTCTTTCCACGCCTTCGATTTCTCTGACCCGCCAGAGCCGAACGACATCTTCGAGACGTCACCGTCCGGCAGGTTGTCAGGGTCCATGCCCGCATTCACAATCGACTGGCGCAGATAGTTGCCATGTACACCGGTGAAGAGGCTGGAATAGACTATATCCTCGCCGCCGCCATCAACGATGCCCTGCTTATGCTCATCCGTCGCCCGCGCCTCATGCGTCGCAATGAAAGGGGACCCAATATAGGCCAGATCAGCCCCCATCGCCTGCGCCGCAAGGATTGCTCCGCCTGAGGCGATGGAGCCTGACAGCAGCAATGGCCCATCATACCATTCCCGGATCACGTTCATCAGTGCAAAGGGCGAAAGCCGTCCCGCATGACCGCCAGCGCCCCATGCCACCGCGATCAGGCCATCGGCGCCTTTCTCAACAGCCTTCCGCGCAAAGCGATCATCAATCACGTCATGCAGCGTGATCCCGCCGACGGAGTGCATCGCGTCGTTCAGCTCAGCCCGTGCGCCGAGTGATGTGATGGTGATCGGCGCCTTATATTTCATCGCCATTTCGATGTCGTGCATCAGGCGGTCGTTCGACCGGTGCACGATCTGGTTCACCGCCCACGGCGCCGCCGGATTGTCGGGGTTGGCCTGATTGTGGCGATCCAGCTCCTCCGTGATTTCTTTCATCCACGCCTCAACCTGCTCAGCCGGGCGGGCGTTCAGGCAAGGAAAGGATCCGACGATGCCAGCCTTGCACTGGGCGATCACCAACTTGGGGTTCGAGATGATGAAAAGCGGCGCTGCAACCGCAGGCAGGCGGAGGTTTTGGAGTTGAGCGGGAAGGGCCATGGAGCGTCCTTGGAATGGATTTTCGTTAACGTGAGAAGAAGCGCAGGGACGGCTGCATTTCAAGGGGCAGGGGGCATGACGCTGCGTCTTGAGGCGTAGGTGAAAGGGGATCGAATGTGAGGGTGCGGACGAATTTGGTGGAAGTCTGCGGTGAGCCCTTTTTCTCAGTAGCCATTTTACTGTCGAACGCGCCACCTTCTCCAATACAGCCATTCACAGAAATCAGCTTGAGTGACAATGATCCCAAACGGAGATGCATTCAAATTTAACACCCGTATCATTCGATGAACGGGTTGTTGGATCCATCGGCCCCCGCCAACACCGTCGCGGAAAGTCAGGTGGACTATCCCAGGATCGAGTTTCATATCTATCCGGACGCAGGCTAGTGGCAGTTCTTCCAGTATCCGGACGATGTGTTTGATGTGGTGGAGCGATAGCGCGAAGTCCGTTCCATTTGAAACACTCTCATCAGGTTTCTGCCGAGGCCAAAGGCGAAACCTGATGCAGTCTGATCCGATTTCGCGCTGCGATCCGCCCAGCGACGGGTGAGGTGTAAAGCTACACAAACATTTAAAAAAAAGAGGAAATTCGACGTCAAATCGCTGTCAATGTCCCCAATGGGATATAGACGCCTTCGCCTATTCTATGCAGGATTATCTCAGCTTGCCGGGGTGGGACCCTTATTACGCGAAGGGGTATCGCAATGACATGACATCATCGTCACCACGCTGGAAGATGAAAGCGCCACGTTCGATCCGATTGATCAAACGCTGCTGATCTGCGATCTGCAGTCGGAGACTACTGACGGTGACGGCCTGTCGCTGCGTGAGGCGATCCAGGTTGCGCAGAATGATGAAAGGATCCTTTTCGCCGATGATCTAAGCGGTGTGATCAGGATAGACGACGCCTTCGGCGCTATTGGTATCGGCGCCAACGTCTTGATCTTTGGCGACGACAGGATCACCATCAGCGGTGATGTGAACGGCGATGATGTGGTCGCCGACGGTTTGACCGACGCGGTTGCAACGATGGCCTCGGGGAGTTTCTCAGACAACCAGCAGATTTTCGCCCTCGCGAACTCGGCGACAAATGTCCTGTTTGACGGTCTTACGCTGACAGGCGGGCGAGGCACGAGCGGCTTTGGCGGCGCGGTGGACGCTTTCTATTCTGACCTGACTCTCCAGGGCCCCACCTTCGCAGGCAACATCTCATACGGCGGCTATGGCGGCGGCGCGATCTATACCGGGGCGGATCTGACTGTTGAAAACAGCACGTTTTTCGACAACATCGCCATCGACGGCACGAACACGTCCGTCGGTCATGGCGGTGGCGCGATCTTCTTCAAGGGCGGCGATCTGAGCGTCATCAATACGACCTTCGCTGAAAACCAGGCCCTGAACGGAACGAATGGAACCGCAGCGTCGGGCGGCGCGATCTTTGCGGATGGCGGCGTCTATCTGAACAACGTCACGATCACCGGCAACCAGTCGCAGTTTCAGGGCGGCGGCCTTTTCGCAACCAATGGCCCCGCTGAAGCCCGCGACGACGTCGCGATCTTCAACTCAATCATCCTGGGCAACAACGCTGGGGTCATCGGGCCCGGGGCGAATGATGAACTGGATGGCTAAGACCCAGCGGCCTTCACAATCGAGAGCAGCATCACCTCAAGCGCGGACGGAGCGGTCACGGGCGTCTTCGCGGAAACCCAAACGATCAACGTAACGAACAGCGCCTCAACCTTCACCGCAGGTGTTCTCGCCGACAATGCCGGGCCCGTGCAGACCGTCGCGCTGCTTAATGACCCGCTGAACCCGGCCGCTGGCGGGGGCACTCTCAACGCTCGCGGCAGCGATGCGCGCGAGTTAGTCCGATTCAACTCTGACCTCGGCGCTCATGAGTTAGTTGTTGATCAGCACCTTGTCGTCACATCGACCGGTGACGGTATCGACGCGACCGACGGCGTCATCACGCTGCGTGAGGCGGTGCTGGCGGCGAATGCACGCGATGGCGTGGACACGATTACCTTCGCCGCAGGTCTTGAGGGTCGCATCACCCTTACCGAGGGCGAGCTTGCGATCACAGACAGCGTGACCATCCTGGGCGACGGACGGATCACCATTTCGGGCGACGCCAACGGCGACGATATTCTGGACGGCGACGGTTTCAGCGATGTCGATCAGTCAAAGGACGCGCCCGGCGATCGGATGTCCGACAACTCTCGCATCTTCGTTTTGACGGGTGATGACAATGTCAGCGCACTTGACGGATTGACCCTGACCGGCGGCCATGCGGTCGGGGAATTCTATTCGGACGATGGCGGCACCGTATACGCCGATGTCAAGGCCATCACGATCTCAAACAGCACGATCTCGGGTAACCAAGCGGAGGGTGATGGCGGCGGCGTTTACATCGGGTTCACTGATGCTGCGACGCTGACATAGGTCACGATCACGGACAATCGGGCGAAGGATGATGGTGGCGGCGTTTACAGCAACGCCGACCTGACGACGATCACAGGATCGAACATCTCTCGGAACAGGCTCGACACCACTGATACCGGCCTTGGCGGTGGCGTTTATGCCGACGGCGCCTTGTGGATCGTCTCATCGACCATCGCCTATAACGAGATTATCGGCGAAGATCCCTTTGGCGGCGGGGTCTATAATGGCGGCGTCTCCACCGAGATCATCAGCAGCACGATCGTGGGCAATCGGACGGTGGGCGATCTTGTCGACTATCCAGAGCTTGTCAGCGCCGCCGGCGTCTATGCCGACTATGCAATCACCATCACGGACAGCATCATCGTCGGCAACATCGCTTCATCCGGCGGGGCGGAAATTGCCGAATACGCCGAAGCCGATGGCGGCGAAGGCGATGGGATCATCACGTTCACAGGTCAGAACATCATCGGGACCAACGCGAGCGGCTACGACGCCAGCGGGCTGGCGAATGTGCGGAACGGGTCGCTGGCGGACCTCTTTTCAGGAGGTCTCGCCGACAATGGAGGGCCAGTGCAGACCATCGCCCTTTCATCGCAAGTGTCGAACCCGGCGCTGGACGCATCGAACGCTATGGGCACGGACGCGCGGGGTGAGGCGCGGGGCGTGGATCTGGCCGGGGTCGCCAATGGCGGAACCTCCGACCTTGGCGCGTTTGAGCTGCAGGATCAGCTGCGGACTTTCCCCGAATTCACTAGCCCGGATTTCGTCTCGGTCGCCGAAAACCTGACCTTCGTGATTGATGCAGAAGCGATCGACGCCGTCGAATCCGAAGGAAACGGTTTAACCTATTCCCTTTTCGAGACGGTCGATTCCGAGCTCTTTTCGGTGAATGTGGCAACCGGTGTGCTGACATTCAACCAAGCGCCGGACTTTGAAAACCCGCAGGATGCAAACGGCAAGAATTTGTAAGAACTGACATTGCGGGTTGGCGATCGGGAAGAGTCCGGAAGTATCCAGGACCTAACGGTGCGCGTGACCGACGTGAACGAGGCGCCGGTCGCCGCAGCATTCGCCACCACGGGCGATAAGGATACGGTGATTTCGGGCGCATTGACGGCGTCGGACCCTGATGGGGATACTCTGACCTTTACTGAGGTCGCCGGCCCGGCAAACGGTACGTTGATAATCAACGCAAACGGTTCGTTCCAATTCACCCCGGTCGCCGATTTCACCGGAACCGACAGTTTTACTTTCCGGGCAAGCGACGGAACGCTGTCCGACACGGCCACGGCGACCATCACGGTGAACCCGGAGCCAGTGGACCCTACCGCGCCTGATGAACCAACGACGGGCGATGACACGCTGATCGGCACGCCGCTCAACGACATTCTCAATGCGCTCGCGGGGAACGACACCATCTCTGGCCTGGCTGGCGATGATCTCCTCATCGGCGGCGGAGGCAATGACAATATCAAGGGTGCGTTGGGCGATGACCGCCTTCGAGGCAACGGCGGCGACGATATGCTGAAAGGCGGCGGCGGTAACGATAACATCAAAAGAAATGGCGGCGCTGATGTGATCAATGGCGGTGGCGGCGCGGACAGGCTGAACGGTGGTGGTGGCAACGACACCATCGCGGGCAAAGGTGGCGATGACACGCTGAAAGGCAATGGTGGGGCGGATGTGTTCCAGTTCCGCACGTCAGATCGCAACGACACCATCGCTGATTTCCGTCAGGGTCAGGACAAGATCCAGATCCAGAACGGCGTGCGGACCTTTGAAGGGCTCGACATTGAACAGGATGGCCGTGATGTTCTGATCGGAATTGGCGTAGGTCAGGTTCGGGTTGTGACCGACAACGCGGGGGCGTTCGATGAAAGTGATTTCATCTTCTAATGCTACTGGAGAGCCAATACATCGAAGGCAGCTATGTCCGCAAAAGCAACGCCCAAACTTCGCAGCACTTCTTTTAAGACAACCAGCCGATGAAGCCTGCGAAGCACATTTGCAAGATCACCAAAGTAAATAGCCCTCAGTCACTAGCCCAAAACGCCAGCTTTGCCTCATCCTTCACCAGCATGTACCGCTGCCGTGTCGTCTCGCATGTCGCGCGGATGATCCGCTCAGCATAGAGAATGGTCCAGGTCTGTGCCGCAATCAGTGCGGGTTGCTGAAATGCTGCGCAGGTTAGCACCGCCGCATTAGCAGCTTGATCCGGATGGCGGACAGAGACGTAGCGAATGATTTCAGCACCTGCCGTGCGCGCTTCTTCAGCCAGTTTCAGGCATGGCTCATAATCGTCCGGGTCTGTCCATGCCAGATCGTCCGACCAAGGCGGCGCCGTCAGGTCCAGCGCGAACGGCGTGGTGATGTCCGCCTGCACGCCAGTATAATCGACTGGCTTGCGGGGAAACGGTGTGCCAGGCGAGTTCGCGTAGAAATGCAGGTTCCCCCAAATCGTCTCGGCAATCGCGGTCAACGGCTCTTCCGACCCATACCAGACGCCGGGGGTCTTTCCAGCCCGCCGAAACCGCGATGAGGTGGGATAGCGGCCATACCGAAAGGGCGACCAGAACTGATAGTCGAGGTGCGCACATTCATCCGGGACGGGGGGCTTAGCGGCCTCTAACAACGCTTCCAGTGTGTCGTGCTCATCGAACGTATCGACAAGTCGCAGGGTCGATGAACGCGCCTGTCCTTCGATTATGCGCCAGAGAGTTTTGCGGTAAGGTTTTAGGTCGCTCGCCTCAGGTCGGCGCACGAGCGCTGTCCAGATACTGCATCACTTCGATCAGCCCGGTTGCGGTCAGGATCAGGGCCTTTGGGCTGTCACCCAGAATGTCATTCCGGTTCTTGATCCATCCCTTGAGCGAGGCGCTGTCGCCCCCAACGATCGCATCCAGCGACCGGAAGACGCGGATCAGACATAGCGCCAGTTCGAGGGGTTTGCCCGCCAGATCATAGCCGCCGTCTTTCATGCGAGAGACTGTCGCGCCGCTGACCCCAATCGCCTCAGCCAGGTCACGCTGACTTAGGCCCAACTCATGCGCAGCGCGAAAGGCGGCCTTTGCGGCAACCTGACCGGGTGAGGTTTGTACACGTGGATCTGCAAGCGCCATATTTTACTCCTTCGAAAAATATCTAGGATATCTTTCTGTGGAAATCAAATGGAGCGTAGCAGCCACACGGTCTCTTCAGCTTCAACAACGCCTTTCAGGCCCCCTGTCATTGGGCCAGAGTGAATGGCGGTCAGCCCGTAACGTTCGCCATGCACCCGTTTCACTTCGGCAGGCGAGACAGAGAAGGGCGGCCCGTTCATCTTGCTCTGATCGTATTCAAAGCAAATCACCAGTTGTTGTGCGCGCGCCGTGATCTCAGCCAGATGCGCCGCATAGCGCGCCCGCATCGCATCGGGCAGAGCGACCAGCGCGGCGCGGTCATAGACGGCGTCGATGGCGCCAAGTTCCGCCGCCGTTAGGTCAAAGATATCGCCTGCATAGATGTCCACGCCTTCAGCTGAGTACCGTTTCAGCGCGCCAACCTCGGCCACCTCAGGCGTCACGCCCATATCATTGAACAACTGCTCAACCGCGAGCGTGCTCAGCTCAGCGCCGGCGACGCGCATTCCCTGCGCCAGCAACCACGGAATATCCAGCGTTTTGCCGCAGAGGGGCACGAATACGCGGGCGCCTTTGGCCAGACCCAAAGCCGGGAAATGCACGATCAGCAGCGGATTTGCCTCAGCCTTGTGAAAGCCGACCTGGTTCGCTTCCCATTTGTCGTGCCAGAAATCAGCTTCCATCATTTATCCTTAACTATTTGCGCGGGCCAATGCCTGTTCCAGGTCCCAGATCAGGTCATCCGCATCCTCAATGCCGATGCTCAGCCGCAAGAGGCGCGGGTGCACTGGAAAACCCTCGCCGGACACCGTTTTGCGATGCTCAACCAAGCTCTCCACTCCACCTAGGGACGTTGCGGGGTAAAACAACTGACAGAAGCGTGTGACGTCGATCGCCGTCTGTTCATCCCCCTTCACAATGATGGAAATCATGCCACCGAACTGCCCGCCGGTCTGCTTTTTCGCCACTTCATGGCCGGGGTCAGACGGTAGGCCAGGGTACAAAACCGCCTCCACCTGATCATGACCATCAAAGTGTTTGGCGATCGCCATGGCGTTCTGACTGGCCCGCTCTACCCGCAGAAACAGCGTCCGCATGCCCCGGATCAGCAGCCAGGCATCGAAGGACTGCAACACCGTGCCAGCCAGTTTGCGGATCAAGGCGATCTCTTCCCAGTAGTCGTCCACCTCTTTGACCGACAGAACGCCCGCAGTCACATCGGAATGCCCGTTCAGATATTTGGTGGCGGAATGGAAAGAGATGTCCGCGCCAAAGTCCAATGCCCGCGTCATAGATGGCGGTGTGCCAGTGCAATCACACATAAGTTTAGCGCCGGCGGCATGGGCGATTTCGGCGGCGGCGGCGATGTCTGTGACTTCCCAGTTGGGGTTGTTCGGCGTTTCCACCCAGACCAGCGTGGTCTCACCCGGCCGAACGGCGGTGGCTAATTCCTCAAGATTACCAGCGGTGTAGTAGGTAATGTTAAGGCGCTGCTTTGCTTCATAGGTCTGCAATTGATGCAGGACCCCGTGATACATCACCTTTGGCGCCACGACATGCGCGCCCGTTGGCAGATGCTCAATCACCGCCGAACAGGCTGACATGCCTGAAGAAAACAGCAGGCTGTCAGCAGCCCCTTCCATTTCAGCAATTACCGCCTCGGCATGGCTGGTGGTCTGGCTGCCATCTCGGCGATACCAATAGGGTTTGCGGATTTCATAATTCTCATCCCGCGCATAGGTTGCGGCGGGCTGGATCGCGGGGATGACGGCGCCCGTATCCTCCTCCACAAAGTGCAGCGCCTGGACGACGCGGGTGGTTAGGGCGTGTTTGCGGTTCTTGTGGTCAGTCATGGGGCCGGGTCCTAGCGGATGGTTTCGGACCCATAGATGTCACGAGGCGGAAGTTGAGGGAAGGGGAGACAGGCCGGCTCGCCATCCAGTATTCAGACTGGTCCGAATATGGGCCGGGTTCATGACAACCCGGTTTCATCCCTGCGCATCAAGCTGCTAAACGCTGAATTCCTGCAGGACTTGGATAGCTTTACGCAAGGCGTCTTGTGCGGTGACAAGCGTTTCGCCGTCCGGTTCTCCGGCCTTTGCTTCATCCTGCAATTTTGCAAGCGCGTCGCGCGCTTTGGCGGCGCCGACTACCGCAGCGGCACCTGCCGCCTTGTGGGCCTTGGCGGCAAGCTCTGCAGTTGGCGTTTTGTCCAAGTCCCCCACTGTTTCCGTAAGCTCACTGCATACCCGTTCCAGCGTTGATTGGGCCAAAGATTCAGGAAGCGCGGATAAAAACTCATCAGAGACTTCCTCGTCGATCACCGGCAGTTCCGTTGCGGGCGCGGCATCGATGATCGCTGCCTGTGTAGAAAAATGCCTGGCGATGACTTCTTCCAGATTTTTGCGCCGCAGCGGTTTCGTCAGACAATCGACCATACCGGCTTCACGAAACTTGGCTTGCTCACTTGGCGATAGATGTGCGGTTAACGCTATGATCGGCGTCGTTTCAGACGCGCCACTTGCACAGATTCGTTTTGTGGCTTCGATGCCGTCCAGACGCGGCATCGATATGTCCATTAAGATGATATCGAAACGTTGGGCGGTGGCGCATTCTACTCCCTCCAAGCCGTCGCTGGCCTCTACAACGTGGTGCCCTGCTTTGGTCAGCATATTGCACGCAACAAGGCGATTTACGTCATTATCTTCGACCAAGAGAACATTGAGCGCTGGAAGAGATGACCTATCGACCATGTGTGCGACAGAGGGCGCTGGCTCACTTGCGACCTGACTGCCCCGTTTAAGATGCAATCGGAACCAGAAGCGCGATCCACCGCCAAGGCGGCTCTCGACCCCTATTGTCCCCCCCATAACCTTGACGACACGCCGACCAATCGAAAGCCCAAGGCCCGTGCCATCGACTTTTCGATCATATCCAGGATCTAGTGTTACAAATTCATCGAAAACACGTTCATGATCTGCTTCAGCGATACCAAGGCCATTGTTTGAGAATGAGAACTCAATTTCATCAGCGATGTCAGTAGAGTTTATGAGCGTAGTTTGAACAAGAATACGCCCTCTGGACGTAAACTTGCTAGCGTTGCTAACAAGGTTCAACATGACTTGTTTAATGCGATGGGCATCGCCAACATAAGGCAATGCCCTCACTGCATTCTCAATGACGATTTCTGTTTTAGCGGCCAATGCCCGAGGGCGTGCTACATCCACAACCTCATTCAAGATGGCGTCGATATTGACAGGCTCAGTCGCGACTTCGAGATACCCGGCCTCCATCCTGGAGATGTCGAGGACGTCACTAACGTGCCTTAGAAGGATTTCTCCGGAGCGGATGGCAACATCAACGTATTCTTTTTGTTCTTCACTCAGATGCGTGCCGTCCAAGATGTCTAGCATGCCCACCACTCCGTTGAGCGGCGTTCGCATCTCATGGCTCATCACTGCAATGAAATGCGACTTTGCGCGATCTGCCGCCATTGCAGCATCGCGGGCTTCCATCAGGTCCGCTTCTGCAGCCTTCCGTTGTGATATGTCACGCATAAAACTAACGAAAATCGGCTCTCCACCCTCGGCCTCACGCGCTTCAGCTACGGCTAACTCAACTGGAAACCGCTCACCAGATCGTCGAACAGCCGAAAGTTCGAGGCGCCCCTTGCCGACCACCTGTGCTTTACCTTCCCGGAGATACCGTTTCATGCCAGTTTCATGAGCTTCTTGCATGTCATCGGGGATGAAGAGATCGGACATCTTTTTCCCAAGCGCTTCTGCGCGGGGGAAGCCGAAGACAAACTCAGCCGCGTCATTGTATTCGATTACTCGACCTTGGGCGTCTGAGATTATGATTGGATCAAGCGCAACGCCTGCGATCGCTGCAAGCCGGGCGTCATTGGCCGCCGCCAAGCGTTGGGTTCGTTCTACAAGGCGACTCCTGGAAAGTAATACGATCAGCGACGTCACGAGCAGTGTGATAAGCGCCATTGCGATAACTTCGGCGCGGATCGTGTGTTTTGCTAATGCGTCGCCACGTGCGCTGGCCTGTTCTGAGAAAAGCGCATTACCGCGCAAGGAAAGCGCCGCTGCTGCGCCGCTAAGCCCCCTCAATTGGATCCACAGATCCTTGCGTTGTGTTTCAAGATCTCCGTCAGGACCATCGATGACTGGCGTAGTGTGTTCAAGGAACTGGGTAAAGCGCGATAACTCATTTCCCCCTTCCACATTTCTTCGAAGGGCGCCGGATAGGTCGCCGCCACGGATTAGCGCTACGCGACTGTAAAAAATGTCATATCGTTTCCGAACTTCGATCAGATCGACTGAAGGGTCGCTCAACGCAGCTTGTAGTTTGTACGTTTCGACCTCTAGACGCGAAAGCGACCACTGAACATTGTCATGTGGAGAAGACCTAAGCACCGACGCATCTTCATATAGTCGGTAGTCGTCTGTGATTTTCACCCTAACGATTCAAATTTCGTTCGCGATCGGCATCGTGCTCAGATTGAGGCTTCCGGTTTCTGGTTCTGATTGACAAGGCAGGCCAGTAAACAGAGGCACAGAAGCCTGAGCCACCTCGCCAGTAGGCGCATGTTTTGCCCTATGGCTGAGAGAATGGCGTTGATGGCGTCGCCTTCGGGTCCAGCGAGGTGGTTTCGTTCAAGATGTCCGTCGTGCTTCAGGTGGCCGATGACTGGTTCAATGCCGCTTCGCCGTCGC
>CALKOT010000091.1 GCA_938092015.1 uncultured Paracoccaceae bacterium | reverse complement strand
GGGAGAAAATCAAAAAACTGACAATCCGACAGCGACGCTTGCAACATCAAAAACAAGCAGCATAATCAATCATACAAACGAGCCAGAGCCTCCAATGCTCAAAACGCTCTGATGCCCCACTTTATACGACGACGGACAATGATCAGGCCAAAGACCAGGCGTTCCGCAAGCCGAATCGTTGAACGTGGGATACGTCCCTCGCTCAAAACTCCAGGTTCGGCAACTGTGTCCGCACTCATGCCAACCTCATACAACTATCTTCTCGCTTACCATATGGCCGATCTCAGCTAAAGGAAATGAAATATGTCACGCGCCGACACTGCATTTCTTGATGGAATGGCCTAATTTACTACGCGGATCAGCTTTTTATCGAAGACGCGCATTACCGTTTTCAGATCACGCCCGCGCTTCAGGATCTGACCATCGTGGCCCAGAACCGAATATGCGCCCTGTTTCTGGGCGTCTTTTGGCCGTTTCTCGATCCGGTATAGCGGATGCTCTGTCGCGCGGCGAAACACAGAAAAAACTGCCCGTTCTCGCAGGAAGTCTATCGAATAGTCTTTCCATTCGCCCGCAGCGACCATGCGACCGTAGACGGCTAGAATCACAGAGAGCTCCGTGCGGTGGAACGAGACACGCTCATAAGCGCGCGACGGCCCGAATTGGGTAGGTGTAATCACAGTCATGCCTAATTTTGACTGCAGCGCCGCCAAAAGTGCAAGCATTTCATCCATGTCGAGTTCAGTACGTGTCCAGATACCGCCCCAATTCAGCCCCTCCGCCGCCGTGAAGCGTTAACATATTGGTAATCACAGCAAGAGATTGCTGGCCCGGCGTCATGTGTTTCAGCCCCCACCCCGAAACGTGACGTCGGGCAGTTATCCTCCCCCCTTTTTAAATCCCTTCACCATGCTAAATCTTTCGCAAATCTGAGGGAGAGACAGATGCGTGATTTTCATAAACCCGGCCGATCAGCTGTTTTCGCCCAGAACGGTATGTGCGCTACATCACATCCTTTCGCTGCGCGTGAGGCCGTGAAAATTCTTGAGGATGGCGGCAACGCCATGGATGCAGCGATCGGCGCTGCAGTTTTGCTTGGGCTTTGTGAGCCTGCATCAACCGGGATTGGCGGCGATATGTTTGCGCTGATCAAGCCCGCCGGTGAAGACCGCATTGTTGGCTTCAACGCCTCGGGTCGGGCGCCCGCAGCACTGAACGCAAAGCTTCTGCGCGACCAAAGCGAAAGCGTCCTCAGCATCGACAGCATCCACGCAGTCACCATGCCCGCCGCCATCGACGGATTTTGCACATTGGCTGAAGATTGGGGAAAACTGGGGCTGGCCGCATCACTGGCGCCGGCGATCCGTTATGCGGATGAGGGCGTGCCGGTCGGGCCGCGCACTGCGTTTGACTGGCATAACTCGTTCAAGCGCCTGAAAGGCGATGGCGTCACTTACTACGCCAATGATGGCGCGCCGTTTCAGGCCGGCGAAGTCTTCAAGCATCCGGGCCAGGCGGAAGTGCTTCGCCGTATCGCCAAGGATGGTCGCGCGGCGTTCTACGAAGGTGAGGTCATGCAGGACATGCTCGACAGCCTGAACGCGATGGGCGGCCTGCATACGGCGGAAGATTTCGCCAATGTGAAATGCAACTACACCGCCCCGGTCTCAGCCGAGTATGCAGGGGTTGAGCTGGTTGAGCTGCCGCCAAACGGCCAGGGCGTCACTGCCCTTCTCATGGCGAAGATCCTCAGCCATTTTGACATCAAATCCCTCGATCCGATGGGCGCAGAGCGGGCGCATCTTGAAGCCGAAGCATCAAAACTGGCCTATGACGCCCGCAATCGGTTCGTTGGCGATCTCGACGTATGTGAGCATTTGCTTGAGCATATGTTGTCAGACGAAACAGCGGCAAAGCTGGCGGCGCTGATCTCAACCGACAAAGCGATCCCAACGCCGGTTGCGCCGGTCACAAGCGCTGTACATCGCGACACGGTGTACCTGACCACGGCGGACAAGGACGAGATGGTCGTTTCGATGATCTATTCGGTGTTCCATCCGTTTGGGTCTGGCATGGCGTCAGCAAAATTCGGGATCAACTTCCAGAACCGCGGGGCCGGATTTACCCTGCAAGAAGGCCACCCAAATGAACTGACCGGCGGCAACCGCCCGATGCACACGATCATTCCTGCGATGATGCGAAAGGATGGTAAGGTAATCGCCTCATACGGGGTTATGGGCGGGCAGTATCAGTCCTGCGGCCATATTCGGGTCCTGACCAATATCGTTGATTTTGGCATGACGCCGCAGCAGGCGCTGGATGCGGCGCGGTGCTTCCCTGATCCGGAAGATGGCAAGCTGCATATTGAGCGAGGCTATGGTGAAGATGTTCGGGTCGCCCTGACGGCAAAGGGCCATGAACTGCATGAACCGGTGACGCCAGTGGGTGGGGCCCAGATGATCTTTCTGCATGAGAATGGCGTCTATGAAGGCGCCTCAGATCCCCGCAAGGACGGCTGCGCTATAGGTTGGTAAGGTCGTCGAAAACCGGCGTCGTCAAAGCGTGCCCTGAAAACCTTTCACATGTGAAAGGTGCGCTAAGCCTCTGATTTATAAAGGATCGAATTGAGGACGCCTCAATTCGTTCCTTCTACGTTCTATTTTCGCACCTCATCGCAGGCGAAACTAAAGGCGTCATTTTGCATCTGCATCCCTCAGGAAGAAGATAGCGTAGCCGGTCATCGCTAACGCAAGACCGCACGCAATGGTCCGCAAGATGTTCCAAAACTGCCAGCGCGGTGAATAGGCCTCCCAGATCTGTTGCGCAGTTTCACGATCAGCAGGAATGGCGACCTCTGCCAGCGCTTCGTTCATCGGCACGTGGATCATCGTCGTTACGGCCAATGCGCCCAGAACATATACAGCCGCGCTTGCCGCTAACAAAAACGCCGGCCGCCTTCGCCGCAAGCCAAAGACGACCAGAGCGGTAATAGCTAGAAAAAACAGCGTTCCGAAAAAGCCTGGAAAGAACACCAGATTTCGCACCGACGCATTCATCGCCTGCATGGCGGTGATCGCAGTTTTCGGGTCAACGGCATCCAGCCCCCACATGGTTGAACAGACCCAAGCGTAAAAGAACCCGAATATTGCACCAATGCTCAGAAGCGAAAGCATCGCCATCGGCATGAGGATCTGGGCCATCATCCCTACCCCCCTTGCGCCATTGCAGAAAGGGCAACGCGATCGCGCCCAAAGATCCGACGCAGCACGCAGATCAAAATGGTGATTGCAGCCACTTGACCCAGAACAACCGCAGGCCAGATCAGGCCGAACTCCGCATCGAGATATTTCTGCGGCCCAAAGGACACAAATGCCATCAGGGCGGCAAGGACGCTTAGCCCCCGCCCGAAACCGCTGGTCAGGGGCTGCAATATAATGGCCGAAAGGGCGATGGATACTGACGCGCCAAGGAAAGGCCCTATGCCGAACAATGGCGTGACCTCTGGCGGATGCGGCCGAATGCCAGCGTAAAGCGATGACAGCATGATCACCTACAAAAGGATCAGCGTCGCCAGAGCGGCGATTGTATTTCGTTTGGGTTGGGGCATCGCAGATCTCCAAAAGCGTATTTTTGATTACGGCTGTACATATCCGTAATATGGGTTACGGATAATGTCAACGAGTTTGGAGTTAATGATGCGAGAGGAAAAACGTTCGATCCGTCAGCAACAGATCGAAACCGCCGCATACAAGGTTCTGGAAAGCAAAGGGTACGGCGGTACGTCCATGCTCGGCATCGCCAAACAGGCGCGCGCATCGAACGAGACGCTTTACAACTGGTATGGCGACAAACAGGGCCTGTTTCAGGCGTTGGTCACCCGAAACGCAGATGAAGTTAAACAGCATCTTCAGGATGAGTTAGAAACAGATAACGACGCGCTATCCATTCTGGGCACACTTGGCCCCAAACTGCTGGACTTGCTTACAGGCGACCGGGCTGTCGCCCTTAATCGCGCCGCCGCCGCAGACAGCAGCGGCGAGCTTGGGGCCGCGATTTCTCAATCCGGCCGTGAAGCGGTGTTTCCTCTGCTGAAAAAGGTGTTGGAGCGGGCCAGAGACGATGGCCAGCTGACATTTGATCAGCCCGCCGATGCCGTCGGCCTGTATCTGGACCTGTTGATCGGCGATCAGCAAATCCGGCGAGTGATAGGGCGCCTCGAACGCCCATCCGAGGCATTTCGCCTGGAACGTTCAGACCGGGCCGTTCGTCATCTACGCCAATTGCTTGGCTAAAAACCTGCTCTTCACCGCGCCTGCTGCGGCGGGCGGACGACGCCCTCCATCTAACCAACCCTGCTTTCCGCTAACCCGCGACAAGTCTCATTTGCGCATTTCTAAATCGCAAAACACACCACCAACGCCCGCTTTTCCTCATTTCCTGCGCCAGCATAACCAAAAAATGACGTATCAACGTCGATCAAAGGGAGGTCGCCATGGCGATCAAGGCGCCGTTTACGGATCTTGAGATCAACACTCAGGATCAGGGTTTCTATCAGGGCTACAGTCTACCCATAGCCCTCATCTCAAAAGGTTTTATGGTCGCTCTCGTCCTTTGGGCGCTGATCTGGCCATTGAACGCAAACGCCACGCTGGGCGCCTGGAAATGGTCGCTGCTGGAAGGGTTCAACACCTTCTATGTGATTTCAGTCGGCTGTTTTGCATTCTTCCTGTTCATCGTTGCGCTTATTCCTTCGACGGGAAAAAGGGTGTTGGGCGCCCCCGGCGAAAAACCGGAATTTTCCAATTTCTCATGGTTTTCCATGATGTTTGGCGCCGGTCTCGGCGTCGGTCTGATGGTCTTTGCAACGGCTGAACCGCTGGGCCTATGGGGATCCAAACCTGTCGTCGTTTCTAGTGAAGTTGCGGGAAACACTGCTGAATCGCTGCAAAGCGGCTATCGGTACACGTTCCTGCATTACGGCTTTCACGCTTGGGCGATCTATGTCGTCACCGCGCTGTCATTGGCGTACTACGCCTTTACGCGCGACATGCCACTGACGATCCGTTCCGTCCTGACGCCGTTGATTGGCCGCTTTGCCAACGGTATCGTTGGCCAAATCATCGACATTCTAGGCGTGGTCGCCACCATCCTTGGCGTTTCTGTCACCATCGGCACTGGCGTCGCCCAGTTCGTTGATGGCGTCTATTCGATCACTGGCATGGAATGGCTGATGAACGGCGACGCGGATGCGCCTGCGCCAAGCACTGTTGGCCTGATCAGCGCGCTGATCATCATCATGGCGATGTCGATCCTTTCGGCTGTGTCCGGTGTTGGCCGGGGCGTTAAGTATCTTTCGAATCTCAACTTGGTTTTGTCGATCATCCTGTTGCTGACATTAATCATCTTCGGATCGTTCCTCTTCGCGATGACGCAATACGCGTCAGCGCTGGCGGACTACATCTTTAACTTCTTCTCGCTGTCGTTTGAAGCGTTCGGCCCGCAAAGCCAGGAGGCATTTACTGCGGCTGCACCAGATGCCGTAAAGGCGCTTGGTGATGAAGAACTGTCCGCCCTTTATGGCGGGGCGACAAACGCCTGGGGATCCCTTGATGGGTTCAAGTCCGGTCTGCCTGAAGGCGTTGTGCTGGATGATGCAACTGCAGCGGCGGCTTATAGCGCAGGCGCTGATGGGCGTTTGTTTGGCTGGCAGGCTGGTAGGGCCACGTTCAACTGGGCCTGGTGGATCGCGTTCTCACCCTTTGTCGGCCTGTTCCTGGCCCGCATTTCCAGAGGGCGTTCTGTACGCGAATTCATCCTTGGCG
>CALKOT010000090.1 GCA_938092015.1 uncultured Paracoccaceae bacterium | reverse complement strand
GCCCACTTTCGGCGTCCGATTGAGGTGATACGCCACGGCTGATCCATGAGTTTGTTCCAGCTTTCGCAGCAAAGGGCGACGATATCGTCGTAGTTCTTGAACACTCGATTTGAGAGCCAGTTGTCACGTAGAAACTGCCAGACATTTTCGATGGGGTTCAATTCGGGCGACCTCGGAGGGATTGGGACGAGAGTGATATTGTCGGGTACAGTGAGCTTCGACGATGTATGCTAACCCGCCTGGTCGAGTAGCAGGATGGCATGCGCGCCCGTTGCAACCTCAGCGCTGATCAGTTTCAAGTGCTCGGCCATGGCGTGCGTGTCGCAATACGGCATGACCAGACCGGCGCCCTTGCCCTCCGCCGGACAGATGGCGCCGAAGATATAGGCCCATTTCGTTCGCTGGTCGTGCGGCGCACGGGGGCGGGTTCCACGCCTGGCCCAGTGTCGGGTGATTTTGTTTTTCTGGCCGAAGCGCGCTTCATCTTGAAACCAGATCTCTACAGGCGACCAACCGTTTTCTACGCGGATCGCAGTGACGATGGCGGCAAACTTTTTTTGAACGCATCGATGGCGTCTGCGTCCTAGGCATAATGTTGCGGGCGGGCGGTCATCTTTGCATAGCCCATGGCGCACAATTCGCGCCCCAACGTCTGGCGGCTGACTGAGACGCCAAGTTCTTCGTGCGCCCACTGCGCCAGGTCGACCAAGCGCCAGCGCACAACGCCATCTACATATGGGCGTGGTCCTGCCTCCACTGCCGCCGCTAATTGCGTTCGTTGATCATCGGTCAGGATTGGTTTCTTTCCGGGCGCTTTGCGCGTTTTCAGGGCATCGGGGCCGCCGGTGTTGAAGCGCAGCACCCAGTCCCGGATCACCTGCAATCCTACCCCGCCAGTGCGCGCAGCGTCGCCACGTGAGCCTCCGTCGAAGATCACCGCAAGAGCAAGAAGGCGTCGCGTCTGATCAGCGTCGTCGCTTGTACGCGCCAGTCGGCGTAAATCGTTGCCCGAATAGTCATTCCTCACCTGCAACGCTGCCGCCATGGAAAACCTCCTCCGTTTTCCATGTTGAATCACGCCAAGCGCCGCGCGGGAATCCACTTCAGAGAGTCCGAGGCAATGAGCCGCAGTATGACCAGATGGTTGTGCTTAAGCCTTCAACGTCACAACGAATTTAGCGGAAGAGCGCATGCGAAGATGAGCATTCGGTCTGAAGGCGTAACAAAGCGTGCGTTAGACTTCGTTTCGCACTGAACTACCTGTTAGGTCATGGAAAAAGAACAAACAACATCCGTACTTTATAACGCAAGTTGCCCGGTATGTAATTTTGAGATTCAGCACTATGCACAATACTCGGGTAACCATAAGTTGCCGATCCAATTTGACGACCTGAACTCGGATGCCTGTGCGGAGTGGGGGCTCGATGCTGATACGGCGGCGCGACGGCTCTATGTGTTACACGATGGGACCTTAACATCAGGAATTCCGGCGTTTCTGACGCTTTGGGCCCAGATGCCAAAGTATCGTTGGCTGTCCAGATTCGTTGGCACGCCAGGAATCAAACAGATCACGTCAGCAATCTATGATTATGTCTTGGCTCCCGCAATTTACCATTGGCACTTACGCCGGTTGCGTAAACAGTCCGCTTGAGTTTCCAGACCAGCCGAACTTGTTCGTGCTCGCCACCGCCGCCGCCGCCGCACTGACCTTCGCGATTAGGATCATCGAAGGCATGATCCCGTGACGGGCCGATCTCTTCGGGTTAAGCTCATCTTGGCATGGAGACAGGTGAGCAGCTGACAGGCGAGGAAGAAGCAAAAGTCTTCCTCAGCTATTCCCGTAAGGATCGCGAAAGCGCGCAGGTGATCGCTGAGCGCCTGCGCGCGCGCCATTTCGGCGTCTTCAAGGACACCGACGACATTCTTCCGACCGAGGAGTGGAAAGAGCGGCTGGAGCAGCTAATCGAGGAAGCGGACACGATTGTCTTCCTCTTCTCCCCCCACTCCGCGACGTCTGAGGTCTGCGCGTGGGAGGTCGACTACGCCACCTCGCTGAACAAGCGCATTGCGCCCATTGTTGTCGACGATGTGGAGGGCGCGGATATTCCACCTTTGCTGGCGCGGCTGAACTTTATCTTCGCCACGCCACGCGATCCTTTCGACAACGCCATCGACACGCTTTGTTCTGCCCTTTCGACGGATATCGAGTGGATCCGGGAACACACCCGGCTTGGCGGGCTCGCACGACGCTGGGATGACGCCGGACAGCCCGCGCGCCTGTTGCCGGCGGGGCAGGACATTGAGGATGTGGAACGCTGGCGCGACGGGCGTCCGCCCAAGACACCCGACATCACACCGCTGCACGCCGCCTATATCGGCGAAGCGCGCCGCGCGGCGGGCAAGCGGCTCAGGAACTGGATCGCAGGCGGCGCGGTCACAATCGCAGTCACTGCTGTGTTGGCGGTCTTTGCTTATCTCCAAAGCATCGAAGCGGACCGCCAGCGCGTCACGGCGGAGGCGAACGCCTCCGATGCCGCGGCCCAACGCGACATCGCCGAAACTCAACGGGCGGAGGCTGTGGAGGGCCGGAACGCAGCGTTGTTGAACGAAAGCCGGTTCCTGGCCGGCATGTCGGCGCAGATGTGGAAGGAAGGCCGCGCAGCCGAGGCGCTGGCGCTGGCGGTAGAGGCGCTACCGGATGAGGCGGACCCTGACAGGCCCCTGTCGCAAGAGGCGCTGCGCAGTCTGCGCAACGCGCATCTCGATCTGCGTGAGACGGCGCGCGCCGCAGGGCAGGACATGATTTCGGGCGCGGTCTTCTTCCCCGATGGCCAGTGGATCGCGACATCGGACACCGAGGGCGGCATCGTCGTGCGAGACAGCGCCACGGGGGAAATTCAGGAGCGACTTGATGGACATAGCCCGGGCTTCACCGACATCGTCTGGGGCGCGAATAGCAAGTTTCTGCTAACCGACGGCGCCGACTGGACGCCGCGTCTGTGGAACGCGGAGACGGGTGAGAAACTGACCGATGTCTTCGGCATGCGGAACATCGTTTCCGCCGTTGCGGTGGCTGATGATACGTCCAAGATCGCCGCATCTGGGTTTAAAGGCGAGATCTGGATCTGGGACCTCCGCACTGGCGGCGCGATCGGGCCGTTGACGCCGATGGCGACCGGCGCGACGATCTTGGAATTCACATCAGGCGGCAAATTCCTTGTCGGTCAGGGATACGGCGAGCTGCGCATCTGGCGCGCTGAAGATGGCGCTGACGTTGCCGCGCTGACGGATCAGTCTGACAAGGTCACAGCGGTCGGATTGCGGCCCACCGGGACCGAGATCGCGGTTGGGCGGGAGAATGGAGACATCGAAATCCGAACAACCGAAGGGCGCCTTTTGAACGACGTTACGGGTCAGCATGGTTCGGCCATTGTGCGGCTGCGCTATAGTCCGGATGGATGGACCATCGCAGCGACAGATCTGCTTGCCTCCTATGCTGTACTGCTGCGCGCCGAAGTCGGCGCGAGTGTAGGCGCGCTGTTCGGCCATGAGTCCAGGCTGAATGACATCGCCTTCAGCAATGACAGCGATTATGTAATCACCGGTTCGGAAGACGGAAGCGCACGGATCTGGGACGCTGAAAACCTGAAAGAGATCGCGTCGATCGGCGGTCATCGGGAGGGCGTCAATCGGGTCGGGTTCAACCCTAAGACCGCTCAGGCCTATTCCCTCTCAAGGCAGGGCGATCTGAAGCTCTGGCGCGCGCCGAATCAACTTATCGGACGCCGCTTTGATGATGCAGACTGGTACGCGCTGGCGGTAGCGCTGACCGAAGATGGCGGTGCGCGGGCAGTGCGTCGCGGACGGGCGGATAGTTGGACGATGGCGGGCGAGCCTGAGAGTGATGTCGAACATGACATCGACGCCGCCACCGCCGCGATCTCCCCTGACGGTGCACAGTTCGCTGTTGGCGGCGAAGATGGCGCTGTCGCGTTGTTCAATTTCGGCCAACCGGCGCCGGTCGCTCGCACCACAGTGGGGTTGGCGCCGTCAGCCCTGGCTTTTTCAGGCTTAGGCGAAGTGTTAATCGGGTTGAAGACTGGCGAAGTTCTGCTTTGGGACGCTGTTGGTGAGCCTGTTCAACTGGCCGCTGGTCAGGGTGAGGTGGTTGAGATCAGGGCTGGTGACGACCAGTTCGGCGTCTTGCGTCAGGGCGGGTATACGGTGCTGAGCGCGTCCGGTTATGTGCTTAGCCAGTCATCGCCAGACGCCCAAAGTTCCTTCTTGGGCGGTATTGCGCCCGGTCTGGACCGGTACGCCGCCATGGACGTGGCTGACGGCGTGACCATGCGCGATGCTACCGGCGCGGTGACGCGTGTGATCGCAACGTCATTCAAAACCTTCCGGATGATCCGGTTTTCCGACGATGGCGCGTTTCTGATGGTCGGCGCCGGTGAGGGCGGCGGCATGATGATCTTCGATGCGGAAACCGGTGCCGCGGTCGTCCGGTTGAGGGCGCATCGTGACCGTGTCATCAGCGCGGACATTCGTGACGGTCAGCTGATTTCGGGTGATCACATCGGGGTCGTTTGGCTGCGTCCGCTCTATCTTGATGCGGCGGCGTCGATTGCTGAAGCCACTGCAATCACCGACCGCCTGGCCCCGCTGAGCCAGGCCGAAAGATGCCGGTTTTTCCTCGACCCGGACGAGGCGTGCGAGGGCATCGCGCACTAGGGCGTCAGCGACCCCACTTTGTCGACATCCGATGATCGAAATTCCGCCACCAGGTTGGCGTTATCACTTCATGCGCCGAAGCGCGATGGATCAGCGAGCAGCGACAACGTCTACGAGGCTGACATCTGAGCCCATGGAATGCTACGGGATTGACCAACGTCTGCTCTTGGGTAGCTGGTCGCCTGTAATTTTCGCATAAGCCTATGGAACCACGCAGATAATTCAATTTTTCAAGTATAGAGATTAGCAAGGTTTGGCCGGGGGTCAGCTCAAAAGCTTGCGATTTCTTACGCACGTGCACGCGAGGGA
>CALKOT010000089.1 GCA_938092015.1 uncultured Paracoccaceae bacterium | reverse complement strand
GCGCTTGCGATGATTGAGATCATTTCCTTCTTCGTGCGCCCGCTCAGCCATTCCATTCGTTTGGCTGGCAACATGATGGCGGGTCACGCAGTTCTGAAAGTCTTCGCGGGTCTGACTGCGATGATCGTTTCTGCAGGCCTTCTTCCACTCGCGATCTTGCCGCTTGTGGCGATGGTTGGCCTGACAGCGCTGGAGCTGTTGGTCGCCGTTGTGCAGGCCTACATCTTCGCCATTCTGACTTGTATCTACCTGAACGACGCGGTGAACCCGCATCACTAAAAGCGGATCACCGCAATTACCATCTAGAGGAGAATTCCGATGGAAACTGAAGCAGCAGCACTTCTCGGCAAATACATCGGCGCTGGCCTGGCTTGTACCGCAATGGGCGGCGCAGGTGTTGGCGTTGGCCACGTGGTCGGCAACTACCTCGCCGGCGCTCTGCGCAACCCGGCGGCGGCTCAGGGCCAGACCGCAACCATGTTCCTCGGCATCGCATTCGCCGAAGCACTGGGCATCTTCGGCTTCCTGATCGCGCTTCTGCTGATGTTCGCTGTCTGATTTCGCTTTCCGGTCCTTCGGGATCGGAAGTTTGCAGATAGACGACTTCAGAAGAAACATCCGCGCGCCACGGGGGCGCGCGGTGGAATGATCAAGGAGGGTCCGATGGGCCTTTTGCTGAGATCAGCCGGCGTTATCGCCTTGTCAGCCACTGCAGCATTCGCTGCCGGTGATGGCAAAGGCGGCATGCCGCAGCTGAATTTTGAAAGCTATGGCAGCCAGATCTTCTGGTTGGTCGTGTCGCTTGTCGTCCTGTTCTTCGTTCTGAAGACTGTGGCCCTGCCACAGATCGCCTCAGGCATTGAAGAACGCTCGGACGCGATCGAAGACGATCTCGACCGCGCTGCTGAGTTCCGCAAGAAAGCGGAAGAAGCGGAAGCCGCTTATGACGCCGCCCTGCTGGATGCCCGTGCGAAAGCACAGGAAATCGCGCAGGCGACCCGTGACGACATCCAGAAGGACGTCGATGCGGCCATCGCCAAGGCCGATGCTGAAATTGCCGCCCGCGCTGCGGAAGGTGAGAAACGCATCAACGAAATCCAGGCGAGCGCGCTGGAGGCTGTTGAATCAGTCGCCAACGACACCGCAGAAGCTATCGTCAGCGCAGTTGCGCCTGATCTGGCCGATGGCGCAGCGATAAAGTCGGCTGTCGCCGGCGCGATCAAAGGCTGAGGGGGGATCAAGAGATGATGTCATTCTTTGGAGACAGCAACCTCGTCGTCACCCTGACGACCGTTCTGTTCATCGCCCTTCTGGTCTACCTCGGCGTGCCGAAGAAGATCGCTGGTCTGCTCGACGCTCGCGCTGACAAGATCAAGGCGGAACTTGAAGAAGCCCGTCGCCTGCGCGAAGAGGCTCAGACCCTGCTTGCTTCTTACGAGAAGAAGCAGAAAGAGGTCGAAGGCCTGGCTGAGCAAATCGTCGCCAACGCCAAATCAGAGGCTGAGAACGCCGCTGTGCAGGCCAAGGAAGATCTGAAAGCGTCTATCGCCCGTCGCCTGAAAGGCGCGGAAGATCAGATCGCTTCGGCTGAGGCGTCAGCGGTGAAAGAGGTCCGTGACCGCGCCATCGCCGTTGCAACCCAGGCCGCCAGCGCTGTGATTGCTGAGAAGATGTCAGCGTCTTCTGGCAACGACCTGATCGATGCGTCGATCAAGGAAGTTGGCGCGAAGCTTCACTAAGATAACCGCTGTAGAAACAGCGGTAAATTCACTGGGACAGTGAGTAAGGCCCTGCCGGTTCGGCGGGGCCTTTATCTATTTGGTGAAAAGCTTTCACATGTGAAAGCAGGGTTAAGTGATTGACCTATATAAGACGTGGTTCGAAGTGCCTTAATATGTTCTTTGTTTGTTCATGATTTGCCAGTGTAATTACGGTGTTGTCGGGTACTCGAATATCGAAGACGGACGATTAAGTTGACCTTCAATTTTGAGGGCTTTGCGTATATTGGCCAAGAAGAACCTTTGGGGCGTGCGACCAGCACGGCCCGCGTCCGCCCGCCCCCAGGCGGACGCATTGCTGAGTCAGCATGCCCTTACTTCTTTGGGGTTTCAGGCTCCATAAATTGCCAAACATTACCGTAGCATGGCGTCCCCCTCGGCCGGACGTGGGCCTTGTCTTTTGGTGCTTCTGCGGGACGAGCCAAGGTTCACAAAGCCTACGACACAGACCATTTGGCGCGATCCCTGATCACTCTGCCATCGGATCGACATACGGCGCGCGGGCAGGGCGCAGATACTCAAGACCGAAATTTTCCGGAAACTTGGTCGTCGTCGCCCATAGATGGTCGCCATAGAGGAATGGTTCAAAGGGTTTGACGCCTTCGATGGGTAGCGGCGCGATTTCAGTGCTGGGGCGCGGCTCAAAGAAGAAGGGTATCGAATAACGATGCTCTCCCTGACCCAACACGCGATGCAGCGTCGCCTTGATGCGCCCGCCAGTCCAGCGTTCCAGAAGGCCACCGAAGTTGATGGCGAACCCGTCGTTGATGACTGGCACGTCGATCCATTTGCCTTCGCCGTCACGGGCCTGTAGCCCACCAACGCCGCATGTCGCCAGCACTGTCAAAAGCCCTGAATCGACATGCGCCCGCGCGACGGCTTCAAATGTTCTGCCAACATGTTCAACATAGCGGTTCGATCCATCCGGGACGATATTCTCCCGACCAGGATAGTGCAGCAGGCGAAGCGTTGAGATGCCGTCATCGAACGCATCCGCGAAGATGCTTTCATCTATTCCCAAGCTACGCGACAGCGAGGCCAGCAGTTTCTGGCCGACCTTTTCTGCGCCCAGATAATACTCTGCGGCAGTCTCACGCCATCCTTCGGGCAGCAATGCGGAATCGGGTAGTGGCGTCGCCTCATAAAGCAGGTCATCAGACTGATCTATGGGCAGATCACGCACGATGTCGGGGCCAATCTCATACCCTTCGCGCCCACCAGTGGGGCTGGAGGAAAGCGGAAACCAACCCCGGTAAATGTGCGGGTTTTCGGGGGCGAAGTTTCGCTTCCAATATGGTCGCTGCGCGTCTTGCGGCAGGTCAAACAGTTTCAAAAGCTTGCGCCGTTCCGCCACCCCGACTTTGACGTCTGAGGGGTAGCCAATGACCACCATGAACCCGATATCAAAGGCGGCTTCTGCGATCTTGCGATCAACCGCCGCCTTTGCCGCCTCATCACTTTCGAATAGGGCGGCGATATTGATTACGGGTATTCTTGGCATCTCGGATGGTCATCAACCTCGTATTAAACCTCTTCCCGGCAAAGCGCCTGAGACAGGCAATGCACGCCACCGCCGCCGAGGGTGAACATCGACATGTCGGGGTCATAGACCTCAAACCCCAATGCACGCATTTTGGCGTTCAGGTCGGTGGCCCCGGCCATCGACAGGACCTTGCCGTCACCTAGCGCGACCAGATTGACGCCAAGGTTCTTGGCCTCGCGATACTCGACACCGACAATCTCGATGCCCCAGCCGCGAATGATGTCGACCAGCCAAGGTTCCATTGCGTCGATGCAGGCGACGGCGAGTTTTTCCGCCAGCGGCACGATCAGACCATCCATGTGGACGAATTCCCGGCTGATCGGGGCGACGACGGCCTCCCACCCTTCGGCGCGAACAAAGTCGGCGGCCTGTTCTGAGCCTTCTTTTTCGGAACGCTCGCCGCAATAGCCGATCAGGACGCGGCCGGGTTCAATAATGTTGAAATCGCCGCCTTCGAAATGACCCGCTGTTGCGAACTTCCAGATCGGGATGTTGTTGTCCTGATAGAACTTGATCGCGGTGACGTAATCCGCGCGCCTGACCTTCAGCTGCATGTGGCAGATCAAAGCGCCCCAAGGCGACATGGCTGAGCTGTCGCGCGCAAAGAAGTTCCGGTGCAGGGCCTCATCCGGGTCAAGGTAATGGCAGGTGACGCCGTTTTCCTCGTAGATCGAGACCATTTCAGTGTGCTGTTTCATCGCCAGCTGCAGGTCGAACTTGTGGCCGGTGCGGTCAGCGTTGGCGAGGGTGCGTCCGATCAGGGGGCCAGCCTCTACCCAGCGGTAGTATTCCGGCTTGCCCAATAGGACATGGTGGAGCTTGGCATAGTCGTTGTTGATGCCCCATTTGGGTGTGGGCTGGTTTCCGTCCATCATCGGATGCCTTCTGTTCGGGTTTTCTCGGGCATTCATGGCATGTAACGCTGCGTCCCGTCATCAACTTTGAAGCGGCGGGTCACGACATGACAGAATTCACTGAAATCCCGGTTCTGGACGCATCCCCCTTGTCGCGCGGCGCGCCTGAAGAGATGGCTGCGGGGTTTGCCAAAGCCTACGGTGAGACGGGATTTGCCTACATCGTGAACCATGGCGTGCCTGAGACATTGGTTGAGCGGGTATTCGCAGCCTCGGCCGCATTTCATTTGTTGCCTCGGGATCAAAAAATGGCGGTAGCGCTGGATGCCAACCATCGGGGTTTCATTCCGATCAACACCTCAACAGATGTTAATTCCAAGCTGGCGGATGTGAAGCGTCCGAACCAATCGGAAAGTTTTATGATGATGCGTGAGGATGGCCCGGATGCGCCTGATGTGCGGGCAAGCGCCTATCTGGCGGGGCCGAACCAGTGGCCTGATCTGGCGGGGTTTCGCGAGGATGTGACGGCCTATCATGATGCGCTGACCGATCTTGGGCGGCGGCTGATGGAAGTTGCGGCTTTATCTGTTGGCGCCAACCCGGCTGGACTGGCCCCCGCGTTTGAGCGGCCGACGACGTGGCTGCGCTTGCTGTACTATCCACCGACCAATCCGGCGGAGACGGATCTCTATGGCTCTGCCCCGCACACGGATTTCGGGTGCTTGACCATTCTGGCGCAGGACGATGTTGGCGGGTTGCAGGTGCAGACGCCTGCGGGGGCATGGATCGACGCGCCAAAGATCAAAGGCGCGTTTGTCGTGAATGTTGGCGACATGCTAAACCGTTGGTCGAACGGCAAGCTGCTGTCGACGCCGCATCGGGTGATCAACGCCTCGGGCAAATCGCGCTATTCCTGCCCGTTCTTTTTTGATCCGAATGTGGCGACGACCATCGCGCCGTTGGCGCCTTGCGCCGCGCCGGACCGACCGGCTCAGTTTGAGCCGTTGGTGTTTGGCGACTTCCTGAGGTCGGAGCTTGGCGCCGGTTACGACCAGCACAAGGAAGGCGCGGCTTCATAACACTGGCGCCGGGCGCCTTTCCGCCCTAAATGGTCGTTATGTCCGAGATATTCTTTTTCCTAACCGTCATCTCGTGCTTTGTCGTGCTCGCCGTCCTGATTTTTGGGGTCGTCGTATTCGCGCGGGGCGGAGACTTTAACCGCAAGTGGTCCAACAAGATCATGCGCCTGAGGTTGGTCACACAGGCCATCGCAGTTGTGCTGATCCTTGTGACGGTCGTTCTGGCGCAATCGGGGTACTGACCATGGTCGTTCTGAACAAAATCTACACACGTACCGGCGATGGTGGCGACACAGCGCTGGGTGATGGCACACGGCGGGTAAAGCATAACCTGCGGGTCAGCGCCTATGGCACGTCGGATGAAACAAACGCCACAGTCGGGTTGGCGCGGCTCCATTCGACTGGTGAGCTGGATGAGGCGTTGGCGCGCATTCAGAATGACCTCTTCGATCTCGGGGCTGATCTTTGCCGTCCTGATATGGCGAAAGACGCTGAGGCCGAATATCTGCCGCTTCGCATGACAGCAGCGCAAGTTGATCGGCTGGAAGCAGAGATAGACGCGATGAACGCCGACCTGACACCCCTGCGCAGTTTTATCCTGCCCGGCGGATCGGCGTTGGCGGCGCATCTTCACCTTTGCCGGACGGTATCTCGCCGGGCTGAGCGTCTGACGACGGAACTGGCGACCGAAGAAGATGTGAACGAGGCGGCGGTAAAGTACCTGAACCGTCTGTCAGACTGGTTTTTCGTTGCGGGTCGCGTGGCCAATGGCAACGGCGCCGATGATGTCTTGTGGGTTCCCGGCGCCAATCGTTGAGCTTGTGGTTTGACCGAGTGGTCCGGCCAGCTATGGTTGTCGCTGCAGGAGGCGTAGCCATATGATTTTCGTATCAGAAACGCAGGTTGGCGACCGGGTCGAGTATCGCGA
>CALKOT010000088.1 GCA_938092015.1 uncultured Paracoccaceae bacterium | reverse complement strand
TGTCCCAAAGGTGCCGACGTCAGACACGGCACAATTGATTGAACACCGGACAGGAAATGGTTCTTCTCTTTTTCTTTCTCAATACTTCGATCCAGACGCTCAGAGATCTGGCGAACACAATCCGCAAAAGCCTGCTTTGTTCGTTTTGAGACCTCATCGCCCATCAGTATCCGGATCTTGTCGACCTTCTGCCACTCGTCCTCGAGGGCAAGAAGAGAGCCAACTTCGAAATAACCAGTCGCGATATCAATGGCCTCTGCAATCTGGCACCAGTCGTGCAGGTACCGCAGTGCCTTCCAGTCTTCCTCGCTATTGTCGACAATGAAGAGTTCACTGCCTACTCGATGGCTTTCACGCCGCGGCATGCCAATATTCCAATTATTAACTTGTTTTCGTTATCATAAGTGAAAGTCATTGAACTTAAAGGTAAATCACTCTAATTCCTGTCAAAATGCGTGCTTTTCATATGAGCAAATTGTCTACCCACCTTTCTCAACCGGCTTTGCAGGGGTGCCGAGATGAACTCTGGGCCGTTGGCTACGACGGCGTTTCCTAGAGTTTCTGCGACTCAGAATCTGCAAGGGTCTGGGATGGACCGCCAGACGAAGATGAGAAAGGACAGTGAATGTGCTGCTCATGACGCCCGTACAAATCGCCATGTTGCAGAGATGTTGCAGAATGCCAAAAGCCGCCCCTTGGGGGCGGCTTGTTACTCTCTTGTTATCTAGGAGAGATTTTGGCTCCGGCGGTAGGGATCGAACCTACGACCAATTGATTAACAGTCAATCTCTGTCCTTTTGGATGACTGCTTTCGGGAAATATGTATCAAGTGTTCGTACCCGCAGCGAATGACCGTATTCTGCCATTCTTGTAAAAAACCATTTGGGAATTGAACGCCAAAGTCTGTTTGCAACTATGCCTGCCGCCCGAAAGTGCGACTAGAAAGAGACTAGCGGAGCGCCATGTTTAGGCTAACTTATTGAGAAGAATGGCGCGCCGAGGAAGATTCGAACTCCCGACCCCCAGATTCGTAGTCTGGTGCTCTATCCAGCTGAGCTATCGGCGCTTCGCCGCACTATCTGCGGTGTGGCGCGTTATCTATCGACGGTGTGCGGCTTTGGCAAGGTGGAAACGCCTTTGTGGCGAAAGGAATTTTGCACTTATTGGTGACCAGTCATTTTAGGACGGTAACGTCAGGCGAAACACCGTGCCTTCGGTCGTGCTCGACACCAGGTCCAGGACACCGCCATTGGCTTTGGCAAGGTCCGATGCGATCGCCAGGCCAAGGCCTGATCCACCGCGCGCAACACTTCCAACGAAGGGTTGAAAGATGTGCTCGATTGCGCGGGCGGGCATGCCGGGGCCGTTGTCTCGTATGATCAACTCAATCTCATCACCGGCGCCAGCCGCAGTGATATGAACGCAATCGCCTTTCCCAGCGCTTTCCATCGCTTGATGAGCGTTACGGGTAAGATTGCTGAGAATGCGGAACAAATGTTCGGGATCTACTGTCGCAACAGAGTTTTCGCCAATGTCGTTGCGCAATTCTATCGACCCATCTTCGGTAAACACCGCGCTGCTGACTTCGTTCACCAGGCCTTGCAACGCCACTTGCCGCGCTTCGGGCGGAGTTTCGTCGGCTTTCCCGTGTTTCATGGTGGAGACACACAGGTTCACCGCCCGATCAATGGAGCCGATCAGCTTGGGGCCGACCTTGGCGACTGTCGGGTCTTTGCTTCCCTCAAGTCGATCAGCCATTAACTGAGCAGTCGCCAGCATGTTTCGCAGGTCGTGGCTGATCTTTGCGACTGCGACGCCTAGCTCAGCCAGTTTCGTTTTCTGCTTTAGTGAACTGCGTACATGGGTCTGCATTTCCCCCAAGGCGATCTCTGCGCGGGCGATTTCACGCAGACCTGAATTCTGGCGGGCTGCGATTGGTCCGCGTTCTGGGTCTTTTTGAAAACTGGTGATGCTTTCGACAACGCCTTCGATAGGGCGGACGATCAGACGACGGCAGATCAGGAAGACCAATAAACCGGTAGCAGCGGAAATAATCAGTGAAAGGATCAGGACGCGCTGGCTGTAGGCCCGGATGGCGCGGCATAACTCTGGTTCATTAAGTGTAATCTCAATGACCTCGCCAGCGTTCAAAATTGGTTCGCCAATTACGCGCACGACGCGCCGCTCTGTCCGGATCAACGCAATCAGGGCGTCTGCAACCAAGTCGATGGCTGTTGCGTCACGAAGGTTGTAGGTCGTCGCAACTGGGCTTTCCAACGGTGTTCTGAGGATAAGTTGCCGGGCGCTGTCGCGCCGCAGCACGATTGTGGAAACGCCCGCATTGGCCAGCAATTCCTTTTCCAGCGCTGCTTCGACCATTTCGTCATCAGCGGCCAGAAGGGCGAGCGAGGCGATTTGCGCCATCTGCAACCGTTCCAGCAGGAAATCCTGCCTGAACCGCGCAACGGATGGCAGAAACACCAATATCTCAACCATCATCACGATGATGATGGTCAGTAACAAAAGTCGCCCGGAAAGGGAGCGCGCCAGAAACATGAAGCCTCGTCAGGTTTTAACCAGCCCACCTAAGTCGCATCAGCCCAGACGCGCAAGTAAACTTAAGATCCATTTTAGCCGATCATTTTCGAATAGCCGTGGGGTGTAATAGGAACCAGCGGCCCGTTTGCTAAGTTCCGACATCGTAGGATACGGCGCAACAAAGCCCGCCATGTCTGCGATTTTCAACCCTTTTGAGATCGCCAGCGCCCATAGGGAAATCTGTTCACCTGCTGCGGCGCCAACAATTGAGGCGCCAATGGGCCTGCCTTTGACAACCATGACCTTGATCAGGCCCTTGGTTTTCAACTCTGCCCGCGCGCGGTCGTTTTCAGCATAGTCGAAGCGCAAGACCTCAAGCTTGTCGCCATGCGCTTTTTGTGCACCTGCTTCAGTCATGCCGACATGGGCCATTTCCGGGTCAGTATATGTCGCCCACGGTATATGGTCCGTGCGGTTGGTTACCGGCATGCGAAACAGGGTGGACCGGATGACTAAACCTGCCTGATAACCGGCGACATGGGTGAATTGCAGCCCACCCGCCACATCGCCGATGGCATAGACTTTACGGTTACTTGTGCGCAGCCCCTTGTCGACTACAATACCAGCGCGGTTGGTTTTTATCCCTGCGGCTTCAAGGTTTAACTTGTCGACATTCGCGCGGCGGCCAACGGCGGCGAGGATCACATCGCCCGTGACAGGCGCCTGACCTTCGATCTCAAGCGTCACCTGATCACCGTCGCGGCTGGCGGAGGCGACTTTGGCGCCCTCGCGGATATCAATGCCTTCGTTCCGAAGCGCCTCTAGCGCGATGGCTGTTAGTTCGGGGTCATCTTTGCCAAGCGCCTTGAATGCCTCGAGGACGGTCACCTCACAGCCAAGGCGGCGATGCGCCTGCGCCATTTCCAGTCCGATTGGGCCGCCGCCAATCACCAGCAGATGTTTGGGTTTTTCGCGCAGCTCGAAAATCGTTTCATTGGTGTGAAAGCCGACCTCATTCAGTCCCGGGATAGGCGGTGTCCAAGGGGACGACCCGGTGGCGATAATGAAACGACGTGCTTGTATCTGCTTTCCGCCGGCCTCAACCGTTTTGGCGTCAGAAAAGCGTGCGTAATCCTGAATGACTGTACAACCGAGGCTTTCGAACCGTTCGACGCTGTCATGCGGTTCAATCCCGGCGATCACTTCGCGGACATGGTCTTTGGCGCGGGCATAGTCGACTGTTGGCGCGACTGGCGTAATGCCAAACGGTGCGCCTGCCTCCATCGCGTGTGCTGCCTTGCCTGCGGCTAATAGGGCCTTCGAGGGCACGCAGCCGTAGTTCAGGCAATCGCCGCCCATTTTGTGCCCTTCGATCAACACGACAGACGAGCCCATCTGAACGGCGCCAGCAGCGACCGATAGTCCGCCAGAGCCGCCACCAATGACGCAAAGGTCTGGTTTCAAGATTTCCATAACATTTGTCCTTGGTGTGGCTTGCCGGAACCGTGCTTAGCGGCCCCGAACTTTCTTGATAAAGATAGGCAATGCCGCAAGTGCGGACAGGCCAAGCAGGGGCACCAGGATTTGTGCCTCAAAGATAATGCCCAAATCCGGTGTTTCGCCCGCAGCAAATATGGCACCCAGACCTGCGCCAACCGATGCGTAGACCACGGCGCCTGGAATGATGCCGATGAAAGTCGTCCAGGCGTAGGTGAACGTTCGCGCGCCCAGCACGGCTGGAACAATGTTGGCTGCAAAGAATGGAATTGCGGGAACAAGGCGCATGATTAACAGAAAACTGGTCTGGTTTTCCTTAAAGCCAGCTTCAGCCTTTTTGACGAATGGCCCTGCTTTTTCGCCCAGGCTTGTCCCAAGCCCCGATTTCACAGCAAGAAAAATCGCGACGGCGCCGATGGTTGCGCCTGTCACGGCGAACATGCCGCCAAGAACGGTGCCAAACAAAAAGCCGCCTGTAAGTGTCAGAGCCAGACCACCAGGAAAGGACAGGGTGGTCGCGATCGCGTAAACTGACATGAAGGCGATCGCCGCCAGCAGATAGTTGGCGTCACGCCAGGCCGTTAGCGCTTCGTGGTTTTCTTCGAGGGCCGAAAACGACAGATAATCGCTGCCAAAAACATACAGCAGTACAGAGCCAATCGCAGCAAGCGCGACGGGGATATAGCGTTTTACGGAAGATGTCGGCGTGCTTGCCATGGAGTCTTGGCTACTCATCAGATCAGGTTCCCTCTTCATACGATAAGGTTCTGACCGTGACATGAGGGTTTTGCCAAACTCGCGCCAGTGTGATGCCGTGGTCGTGAAGTGTAGGGGTGGGATGGCCGCCGTTTCTGAAATATTTGGGGCGTTTCATTGCATTTCGTTGCGCCCGCCGCACGCCTATCCATGGTAACTACGGTTGATCACGGTGAAGATTCTCGTAAACCTTTGGTCTGTTCATCAATGCCAGCCAAAGAAGGGGGCGAAATTGAACTACCTCCTCCCCCTTAGGGTGTCAGACGTTGAAGTCCGGCGAAAGGGTCGGCGCTTGCTTGGGCCGATCTGCCTTGCGATTGAAGGTACAGGTATAACCATAATTCTTGGCCCGAACGGGTCAGGAAAGACATCACTGCTGCGTCTGTTGCACGGATTGGAGCGGCCGCTCGGCGGTAAGGTGGAATGGAACGTGCCAGAAGCTAAGGCGCAATCGGCCCAGTCCTTCGTGTTTCAGACTCCGATTTTGATGCGTCGTTCAGTTCTCGATTGCGTTGCCTATCCTCTGACCTTGCGGGGCATGTCACGATCAGCGGCGCGTGAAGCGGCGGAAGTTGCCGTAAATGATGCCGGCTTAGGAAAGGTGAAGGATCTGGCAGCGCCGATGATCTCTGGCGGTGAAAAGCAGAAACTTGCGCTGGCCCGCGCCTTGATCACCAATCCCGAAGTTCTGTTTCTGGATGAACCATGCGCCAGCCTTGATGGGCGCGCTACAGGGGATATCGAGAATAGCCTTCGCGCGGCTGCGCTGAGTGGTGTGCGGATACTGATGTCGACCCATGATCTTGGGCAAGCCCGCCGTCTGGCGGATGAAGTTTTGTTCCTGGTGGGTGGGCGACTGGTGGAGCGGGCTGATGCAAAGCGCTTCTTTGGTGAGCCGCAAACAGGTGAGGCGCAGGCATTTCTGGATGGAAGGATCCTTGTATGAACCGAACCATTGCTGCGTTAATAGCTTTGTTATTCGCAATTGCCGCCGAAGCCGAAGAATTGCGCATGGCAGTGACGACGTCTTTCAATAACTCTGGCCTTTCAGATGTTCTGTTGCCGCACATCAAATCTGACCTCGACCTAGATGTGCGTTTGATTGTCGTCGGCACGGGGCAGGCGCTTAAGTTGGGCGCCGCTGGTGATGTTGACGCTGTTCTTGTCCATTCACGGAAGGCGGAAGAGGCGTTCATCGCTGATGGGAATGCGCCCCACAGGCGGGAAGTCATGTTCAATGATTTTGTCATCATTGGCCCGTCTGAAGATCCGGCTGGCGTTAGTACGGTGGGATCCGCGAGTGAGGCGTTCAAGGCGATCGCTGAACATGAGGCATCCTTTGTCAGCCGGGGCGATGATAGCGGCACCCACAAAAAGGAAGGTACTTTGTGGCGGGGCCTAAACATCATCCCTAGTGGGCGTTGGTATCGACCTGTCGGCGCTGGGATGGGGGGGGCGTTGAACACGGCTTCGGCAATGAACGCCTATATCTTCGCTGATCGGGCAAGTTGGCTGAAATTTGGTAACAAAAAGCATCTTAAGCTGCTGTTTTCCGGCGATCCTGTTCTGTTCAATCAGTATGCTTTCCTGCCCGTTAGCGTCGATAAGCACGGCCATGTGAACGCCGCGGCCGCCGCCCGGCTTGAAACGTGGCTGGCGGGCGACCGGGCCAAGGCCTTGATTGATAGTTATCGGCTGAATGGCGAGAGGCTGTTTACCCACAACGCCCGGTCACCAGCGAACTAGGCGATGACTGGCGCCCCGGTCACTGTTTCTATTCTGACAGCCTCCGGCTTCAATATGGCGACGACGACCGGGTTCATCGATGCGTTCCGCGCCTGTAATTATTTGGCTGGCGAGCAGCTGTTCAGATGGTCGCTAAGCCATGCGGGAATTGAACTTCCAGTCGCCAGCAATGGCCTCGTGCTGCACTCAACCGCGCTTGATCCGCTTGAGAAAGCACCCGATATTGGCGTTGTGTCGACAAGCTGGGCGCCTGAAGCGGTGTATGAGGCGATGACGCCCCTAATTCGGCGCTGGGCGCGGTTTGGGGCGCCTCTGGTGGGGCTTGATACTGGCGCTTTTGTACTGGCTGAGGCGGGGTTATTGGATGGCAAGCGCGCGACGGTTCACTATGAACATATCGACGCCTTCGCCGAGACGTTCCCAAATGTGCGGATAACCGAAGATCTTTATACGATTGATGGCGCTAGAATGACCGCGGCAGGGGGTGCGGCTGCGACGGACCTCGCCCTTCAGATTGTGCGATCCCGGGCCGGTGATGCGCTGGCTAACGTCGCCGCACGCTACATCTTTCATGAACGCCTGCGTCCAGAGGGCGCCCGGCAACTGCCTAGTGGGGCGGAACCTTCAGGAGCGACGACACCCACAACCGTACGCGCCGCGATCCAGTTTATGGAGGATCATTTGGAGGACGTCGTACCGATGCACGCCATCGCCGCCCATGCCGGGATCAGCCAGCGGCGGCTGGAGCGACTGTTTCGCCGCTTCATTGGCCGGACGCTGGCGCGTTACTATCGCGACGTGCGTCTGGACCGGGCGCGCGGACTGGCGACGCAGACCGACCTGCCGTTGCGCGAGATCGCCCTGGCCTGCGGGTTTGCCAGCCCTGAGCATTTCTCGCGGGCCTATCGTAAACGATTTGGCACGCCGCCTCAGGTGGACAGGCAGGCAGGGCGGGTCCCGTTCGAGTTTAGGGCATGGCCGATGCATGAAAGGGGCGGGCTGAATTGATCGATAGGAACTGGGTTGGGATGACCCACTGGCGTTCCATTTCTTTCACATGTGAAAGTAGGGATAAGGTATTGATTCTATTAGGGCGTCGCGTGGTTCGCCTTATTTCGTTCTGTGTGTGTTCCATTTTGCCACTGCAATGCAATCAAATCTGACTGCAGATTTTGTCCTTTTGGGTTCAAACATGCGCCGCATCTAATACGCGAAGGCTTGACGATAAGTATCAAACATTTGTCGTTTTACGCTAATTCAAGCAAGCCATATTCCTGCAAGTTTGACCGGACCCAGACAGGAGCGTCAGGAATGACCGTTCAGATGACATCCCACGATCTCGCCGCCATTCGCACCGGGTTTGACGTCAATCCCGCGCGATCTTTGTCGTTGCGAGCTGAGGCGAACACTGACCTGAAATGGTTCGCCTATGAACAATCGGCGATCTTCGCAAAACACTGGATCTGGGTGTGCCATGTTGAAAAAGTCCGCGCTAACGGGGCTTACACGACAGCAATGGTTGCGGGTCGGCCTGTCGCCATCGTTCGAGACCAAGCGGGCCAGCTGCGCGCGTTTTACAATGTCTGCAAACACCGCGCGCATGAGCTGCTGCAGGGCGATGGCGAAACGACGCGGATCATGTGCCCCTATCATGCTTGGGTCTATGACCTGACGGGGCAGCTGCGGCGGGCGCCTGAGACAGAAAACCTCGAAAACTTCGAAACCAATGACATTTGTCTCGACACTGTGCAGGTCGAGGAATTCTGCGGGTTTATCTACGTGAACCTTGATCCTGATGCGTCTTCTTTGGCGACCCAGTCGGGCGATCTTGGCACTGAAATCACCCATTGGGCGCCCGATATCAGCGATCTGACGTTCGGCCATCGCCTGACATACGACATCAAGTCGAACTGGAAAAACGTCGTCGACAATTTCCTTGAATGTTACCATTGCCCGACCGCGCATAAGGACTTTTGCACGCTGGTTGACATGGACACCTACAAGGTGACGACGCACGGGATTTACTCCAGCCACATGGCCGATGCAGGCACGTCCGAGAACGCCGCCTACGACGTTTCCAACGCAACGGTGCGCACCCACACAGTCTGGTGGCTATGGCCGACAACTTGCCTGATGCGCTATCCGGGCCGGTCATCAATGATCGTTCTAAACATCATCCCGATCAGCGAGAACCGAACGTTGGAGACTTACGATTTCTTCCTGGAAACGCCTGAACCGGATGAGGGAGAGGTTGAGGCGATCCGTTATCTTGATGAGGTTCTTCAGGTCGAAGACATCGGCCTGGTCGAAAGCGTTCAGCGTGGGATGAAGACACCAGCCTTCCAGCAAGGCCGCATTGTTCACGACCTGGAAGGATCTGGGAAATCTGAGCATGCGGTTCATCATTTCCACAGTCTGGTTCTGGATGCTTATGAAAAGGGGACAGCGTAGTGCGTCTTGAAGGTAAAACAGCTTTTGTCACAGGCGGCTGTGGCGGGATTGGCCGGGCGATCTGTGCCCGGTTTGCCCGAGAAGGGGCCAAGGTCATCGCAGCTGATCTGGCCGCGTGGGATGATGCGCCCGAAGGCGTCCGCGTTGTCAGCTATGATGTGACGTCTGAGGACGCAGCGCGGGATGGCATGGCGCGGATTGACCAGCATTGGGGTGGGCTTGACGTTCTGGTGAACGCCGCCGGGATCGAGATTGAGAAAACCATCGAAGATACGTCGTTGGAGGAATGGCGGCGCAGTTTTGCTGTGAATGTCGATGGCATGTTCCTGACATCTAAATACGCGCTGCCGTTGTTGAGGAAGTCAGATGGGGCGAGTGTGATCAACTTTGGCTCATATGACGGGTTCATCGCAGATCCGGGGCTTGCTGCGTATTGCGCCACAAAGGGCGCCGTGCATGCGCTGACCAAAGCGATGGCCTGCGATCATGGGCCAGAAGGTATCCGGGTGAACGCGGTCTGCCCCGGCTATGTTGATACGCCGATGCTGCAGAGCTTTTTTGAAGGCGATGGTTCGGGTAGGGGCGGCGGCACGATTGAAACGCTGAAACAGGCCGTTCGCGATGTGCACCCGACCAAGACTTATGGGACACCGGATGATGTGGCGAACCTGGTGCTGTGGCTCGCTTCAGATGAGGCGCGCTATGCGTCTGGGCAGTTGTGGGTGCTGGATGGCGGGCTGAGCGCGCAAGTTCAGCAGATGAAGCTGTGAGACTTGAGGGCAAACGCGCCATCGTCACCGGCGGTCGTCAGGGAATAGGCCGTGCTATCGTCGAAGCGTTTCTGGTGGAGGGCGCTTCAGTGCTCACTTGCGGGCGTGGATTGGGCGAGGATGCGCCAGAAGGCGCCACATGGATGCAGGCTGATGTCAGCGATCCGGCCCAAGCCGTCGATCTGATCGCGGCAGCAGGTCCTTTTGACGTCTTGGTCAACAATGCCGGTGTGCAGGTCGAAAAGACCGTCGCCGACAGCACGGATGATGACTGGGATCTCGTCATAGGGGCGAACTGCAAAGGTGTTTTCAACTGCTGCCGCGCTGCGATCCCCGCCATGAACAAGGGTGGATCGATCATCAACATCGGCTCCATCTCTGGCAATGTCGCCGACCCATCAATGGCTCTCTACAATGCCTCAAAGGCCTTCGTTCATGGGCTCACCCGCTCCATCGCCATTGACCACGACCCGGATATTCGCTGCAACGCGATCTGCCCAGGCTGGATCGAGACAGGGATGCTGGAGGCGGGATTTGACCTTGCCGCATCTCCCGAAGCTGCCCGCGCTGATGCTCTTGCCCGCCATGCTGTGCGTCGGTTCGGTCAGCCGCAGGACATCGCCGCAATGCCGGTTTGGCTGGCGTCGGGTGAAGCTTCCTTCGCCACGGGCCAGATGTTTACGATAGATGGCGGCATGACTGCCGCTTCGCCCCTCAACCCGGGACTATTCTGATGACTGAGACTTATTGCTCCCTCGGCGCTGGCGTGATCGGCGCCAGCTGGACGTCACTTTTCCTCGCGCACGGCCATCCTGTGCGCGCCTATGATCCAGCTGATGGGGCCGAAGATCGCCTGCGCGATTATGTCAAAACCGCGTGGCCGGTGATGACCGAACTGGAGCTGACGACGAACGGTGATCCTGACGCCATCACCTTTTGCGCCACTGCGGCAGAGGCGGTTAAAGGCGCAGCGTTCATTCAGGAAAGTGTGCCGGAACGCCTGCCCATCAAACATGCGATCTATGCTGAGATCGAAGATGCAATGGGGGCGGATGCGATCCTGTCATCTTCGGCGTCCGGCCTGACGTTATCTCAGATGCAGAACGGTTGGCGCGATCCTGCGCGCATGGTGTTGGGCCACCCCTTCAACCCGCCGCATCTGGTGCCGCTAGTTGAGGTTATGGGGAACGAACATACAGCCGAGGGCGCCGTTGAACGGACCGAGGCGATCTACAAGGCGCTGGGCAAAGTCACGATCCGCGTTCGCAAAGAAGTCGCTGGCCATGTCGCCAATCGTCTTCAGGCCGCGCTTTGGCGTGAGGCGATCAGCTTGGTTTCCGAAGGCGTCACGACGGTTGAGGATGTCGACAAGGCGATCTGGGCCGGACCGGGCGTTCGATGGGCCGCAATGGGGCCAAACATGATCTGGCATCTTGCCGCTGGGCCGGGGGGGCTGGCGTCCTACATAAATCATTTCGCCGACAGTTTTGAAGGCTGGTGGGATGATCTTGGTGATCCTCGACTGGATGAGGCGACGCAGAAGGCGCTTTATGAAGGCGTTCTGGCTGAGGCTGGCGATCGCGATATGGATGACTTGGCGGCGGAACGCGATGCGCTTGTGATGGGTATTCTTAAAGCGACGGCGGCGGCGAGGAAGTAAGGCAACGGCAGGAACGGCCTGAATGTGCGAATCCCCCAGCGTTCGAATGGCTCATGCCATGATCTGCAACCTATGATTTAGTCCGTGGCTGGCGATGTATTCTTTGGGGGCAAAATCCCTTGAAATAGGGCCAAATGGCCCAGATCTGCGCTAGAATCGCCAAAAATGCCTGTCATCAAGGCCCTCGATCAGATATCTGATCTTTGGGTGGTTAACGTCTTTTTGGGTGAGAGGCGCTTTGCGATGTGGGATCGAGACATGAAAAACCTCTTCGGTGTTTTTGCCGCTGCGCTGCTAGTAGGCTTCGGCGGTTCGGCGGTTCGGCGCAGGCGGCGCTGATTGGCGACAGTGTCAGCTGTGCGACGTCTAATTTGAGTATTGAATGTTCCGATGACACCGCGTCGGTGGAGGGTCTGGGGACGGAATTTCAGTTCGCGGCTGAAACCTTCATCACCGCTGACCTGAGCAATACTGGTGTTGAGTTCATCTTTAACCGGGCTTTTGCCGCGCAACCTGCTCTGATCATCACGATTGGTGATCTTGATTTCTCTACCGGCGATGTGCTCCTCGGGTTTGAGAACCTGTCGATCAGTCCGGATCTGAGCGATTTTGACGCCAGCGACATCAGCACGACGTTCAATAGCTTCTCAGTCGACTTCACCGGTATTTCAGCTTCTGCTGATGCTCAGGCGATTTCGTTTGACTTCGTGACCGGTGCTGCGGAGGCAGAGGATATGGGGAATGTGCCGCTTCCGCCGGCGATCTGGATGCTGGGCGGTGCGCTGTTCCTGCTGGGTGCTGGACGACGGATGTCAAAAGCAGCCTGATTTCGGATAAATCTGAAACGGTGACGGCCCCGGCGTATTAGCGGCGGGGCTTTTTCTTTGGCGCAGCTCTTGATTTTTTGATCTGTGTCAAACCGCCTGATCAAAGGCGCGTTATCTTTGCCCTGATATCGAAACTTGGGGGCAAGCCATGCGTGGAAATCTGAATTTTGTAACGGGTGCAGCATTGATCGCGATGCTTGGCGCCACGGATGTGATTGCAGGCGGCCGGATATTGCTGGAAGGGTCACTGGTTGAAGGTGGATTTGACCGATATGTCCCGCCAGTCACCAATCCGATCTTCAATGAAACCCCACTGATCACGACAGAGATCCGCCCGATCTACTTTTACCAGAAAGTGCCCGGTGATTTTGTCACCGGCGGCGGCAATATCGACGTCGTCGCGGCTCAGATCCGCATCGCTTTGACTGAACGATTGGGCTTTCTCGCGACAACTGATGGGTTTGCGTTTGCTGAATTTGACAGCGTTCTGCCCAATGAAGAAGGCTTTGCCGATCTGGCGGTAGGCCTGAAATATGCGGTTCATTACGACCCGGCAGCGGGTGAGGTTCTGACACTGGGCGCCCGCTACACCATCCCGATGGGCAATCTGGATGTCGGCGGACTGCGCCTTTCAGGCATTGGCGCAGGCTATCTGCATGGCTTTGTGAGCGGCATGAAGATCATAGATAACGGTCTGCAGCTGCAGGGCAATATTGGTTTGCAGCAGGCGCTGTCGAGCAATAACACCTCGTTCGCCTATGCATCCGCCCATGCAAGTTATGAGATCGCGCCAGACGTCTATCCGCTGATCGAGGCGAATGTGTTTCTGCCCTATGATGGCGGTGATCGTGGGCCGGGATCCAAACTGACTGGGTTTGATGTTGCCGACGTCGGGTCTTCAGACCCTGAAGAAACGGTCACGCTAGCGGCAGGCGCACGCTGGCGCGCGCATTAGAATACGATCTTTGGCGCAGCGTTTGAGTATAATCTGAACGAAAACCAGAACTCGCTGTTCCAGTGGCGGGCGATGTTTGATGTGGCGCTACACTTCTGAGGCGCTTTGATCTGGTACCAACTGATCGTGATCTGACTGCATTCGCTAATGCGAATGCAGTCTTTTCGTAGGGGTGAAGTTTCGAGTGCTACCGCGTCCCCAGGTCAGGCCCTGTCTACCCTGCAGGTAAAACAGTTGTTGCTGGATGATCGGACGTGGACAAAGGCGACCTGTTCTTCCTCCAGCAGCTTTGCAGCCCGGGCCGGGACATCGTTTGTTGGGACCACGCCGCCAGACCCATAGAGGATGCGCTCATCTTCGCCATAGCCCCTGACGATATAGGTCGGGCTTTACATCGTTGCGGGAATTTCGGCTGTGTCTTGCGCCCGTTCACATTCCTCTGCGCATAGGAAAATGGACCCGGTTTCGGTGTAGGGATGAAGGCCGTTAAAGGGCCGATACGCGACGATTAGGTAAGGCGCGCCCTTCTCAACGATCTTCAGGCAGTGACGGCAAGGTACGCCGTCGCCGGATGATATGGCGCGTTCCGGCGCTGCGCCAAAGGCGTCTGTCCCGCCTGCCTGCAGGGCGCGGACTGGGGCTGTTGGAAGGGCGGTGAAGGTGATGGACATTGGGGAAGCTCCTGATTTGCGTCCCTATTCCTTCACCACATCTAAGCGCCTGCCTGCGATCCGTTTCTTGCGCTGCTGGATCTGGCGGTGAGCAGGATGAATGGTGCGGCGCACGCAGCCTTCCTTTGGGTCATGGCAACTAATCTGAACCGACAAATCAGTCACGAAAAGGCCACATGCGCCGTCGGATCGGACAATTGTGCGAATTCGCATTGCCGTCGATGCGAATTTCGTGAGACCTGCGCCCCATACGCGAGATTGCGGGGTTTTCGAATTCACGATGTGTGAAATCTTTCAGCATATTGGGTGGGTTAGAAAGGTTGCGGTGTTCTTTGGGGCGCTCGCCATTCTGGTGCTGGTTGGCCCGTTTGGCACCTATTCCGACCTTGTTCTCACGCAACGTCTGTCCTTCTGGACCGTAACCCTAAGCGGAGTAGGTTTATTCATGCATGTCGGCATGCGGGCGGCGATGACGGCGAAAATCACTGCTGGGATCAGCCAGTATCTTCAAATCGCAATTGGGTCTGCGCTCGCTGCGATACCGGGCGCTTCAGTGGTTGTGTTTGTTGACAATGTCTTTCGCGGGCTGAGGGCAGAGGACGCATTTGTCTTCATTGCAATTCAGGTCTCTGTCATTGGATTGGTGATTGGGCTTGTGGAATATGTCGACTGGCACCCGCATGAAAGCCCGATAGAAACCTCTGGGATCGCGGCAGTGGAACCTGATTCCGAACATCAGGTTCGCCTGATGGATCACCTGTCGCCAGCTAATCGCGGCGATTTTATCTCACTATCCATGCAAGACCATTATGTAAAAGTGATCACGTCAAACGGGGCGGAGCTGGTCTTGCTGCGTTTTGCAGATGCGCTTGATGAGGTGTCCGGCGTTGATGGTCTTCGCCTGCACCGATCACACTGGGCGGTGCGGCGGCATATTCAGCGATCTGAGCGTAAACGCGGCCGCCAGCAGGCCATCCTCTCTGATGGCCGTGTCCTGCCGATCAGCGCGACGTATGCTGATGCGGTTGAACAGTCGTTACGTTAGGCTTTGGTGTGATAGGTCAGCGCGCTTTTGATCAGCAGTGACAGTGCGTCTGGCTTGATGTCATCGCCTTCAGCGAACCTGACGGCGCGGTTACCTTCATAGGAAAACTCGTCAGGAAACAGCCCACGAAAATCTGATATGATCGTCGTCTGACAATGTGCATACAACGCGACGCCGCCATCCTTGGAAACGCCAAGGCGGATGGTTGAGCCGGACTTCGTTTCCGGCTTCAGATACGATGGCTGGCCCCATTTCAAAGTCCCTTGCAACGCACCAACGCCCTCGGTCGCATTGGCGACATCGAAGATCAGATCGCGGATCTCCATCAGGCTGGCGCGCGCTTCGTCAGGGAAAGCATCGAAAGCCGTTTCAACAGCGACATCGGGGAAAGGGTTCTTTGTCGTGATTTCAGCCTACACGCAGGCAGGCTTTAAACAATCACCGCACCTGCCATCTGCTGACAGATCACGTCAGGATCAATCAGGCACGTCGACCAGTTTGCCACGAGGGATTTCGCACGCCTTGTCATAGAACGGCGGTTCCAGCAGTTCGCCTGTCTGCATTGAGCCGTCTTTGCAGCGGACCATTACAGCTGCACCTTCGCCCAGCCCCGCCTGATCCAGCAACAGATAGCCAACGCCATGTTTCAGGTAGGGCGACATCGCGCCCGCAGTGACATGGCCGACCTTGGCGCCGTCAACATGAACTTCTCCAGCGATCAGTGGTTCACCGGCGCAGGAAACGCCCCAATGGCGGCGTCCACGAGGCGCCGTCGCAAGCGCCGCCTTGCCAATAAAGTCGACCTTATCCTCATCAACAAACCGGCCCAGCCCAACCTCATAAGGGTTTGTCGTCATATCAAAGTCAGAGCCTGCATTCTGAATGCCCGCTTCAATCCGGCGAATGTTCATCGCGTCCAAACCAAAGATCTCTAACCCATGATCTTCGCCCGCCTTTTGCAGATGCGCCCAAAGGGCGTCAGCGTCGTGGTGTGGTTCGATATAGAACTCAAACCCCAGTTCATTGGTGTAGCCTGTGCGTGAAATGACGACTTCTTGTCCGCCGAAATTCACACGGGCGACGGCAAAGTAGGTGAATTTCTCGGGCAAACCGCCTGCCGCCGCTTCAAGGATTTTCAGGGCGTTCGGGCCCTGGATCTGGCTGACAAAGACGTTTGGATCGACAATCTCTACATCCATGCCCACGGCGTGCGCCCGCGCCCAGCTGTAAAAATCGCCATCAGCCTGCGCGTACCAGAACCGGTCTTCGGCCAGTCGCAGGAACACGCCATCAACGATCAGTCCGCCGTCATGGTAGCAGGCCAGACCGTAGCCGCAGCGCATCACTTTCGCTTTGGTGATGTCTTTGGTGAACAGCTTGTCGAGCAGGCGTTCTGCGTCCGGGCCGCGAAACTCCAATGGGAATTCACCAGTGTGCAAAACGGTGGCCTGACGGCGAAGACGCCAATACCCTTCCTCGGTCGAATGATCATCAAAACAAACTGCCATCAGGCGGCGATTATAAACACAGTAATGCGCGCCTTTGGGGCGCTCGTGTTCGTGGTAGGGATGGCGCGTGATCGAATAATCCCATCCGGCGCCCGGCAGATCTGTCACCACACTTCTGGTTTTTCCGTCGCTTCCACGCATGTTGCTATTCCTTCGTTGTTTAGTTTTGCACTTACCTGCTGCGAAGGTAGCGGAGTTATTGCTGGTACGAAAACCATTTGATCTGAGCGTATAATTTAGAAAAACTAACTTTATGTCTGAATGGCTTCCTTCCCTGAACGCCCTCCGCGCCTTTGAGGCTGTCGCGCGGCATCTCAGCTATCGCGATGCGGCGGTAGAACTGGCGGTGACCCCTGCTGCTGTCAAACAACTGGTCGCCAAACTGGAAGACGCTTTGGGCGCCCGACTTGTCGTCAGGCAAGGCCGGGGTCTGGCGCTGACGGATGCAGCGCAGGCAGGGCAGGGCGATCTTAGCCTCGCCATTCGTCATATGGAGGACGCGGTGCGCAGGATGCGTGCGCCTGCCGACCCGACGCGCGTGATCGTGACGGTTGAGGCGTCCTTCGCCACAACATGGCTGGTGCCGCGCCTTGAGGCGTTTCGCAGTCTACACCCCGGGATCAGCGTTTTGATCGACAGCTCACAACAGATTGTCGATCTTGCGCGCAGCGACGTTGATATCGCGATCCGCTATGGCGTAGCAGCGAAAGACGGACGGCCCCAGCAGCGCTTGTTCGATGATCTGGTCTTTCCGGCCTGCAGCCCTTCGCTGGCCGCAGGCCTGCCAGCCCTGACGTCGTTGGATCAGTTAGCTGACGCGCCATTGATTCACTGGGATATGTCCGCATTGCCCTGGGCGAATGAAACAAGGCGCTGGTTCAACTGGTCCGAATGGGCGCGGCTGACGGGGGTTGAAGGGATCGACCCAACAAAAGGCCTCAGGTTCAGCGACTATGGTCTGGCGGTGCAGGCGGCGACATCCGGCCAGGGGGTGATCCTTGCCAGCTGGCCAATCCTGCGCGATCCGTTTGATGCGGGCCTGCTGGTGCGCCCCTTTGCCGACAGCGCCAGATCAACCGGGATCGGTTATGATCTTTTGCTAAGCGACGCTGGTGAATTGCGGCCAGAAGCACAGGCTTTTGCTGATTGGGTTGTTGATGTCGCCAGGTGCGAGGCGCGGCCAGGCTGACGGCCAATTGCTTTTCATCATAGTGGTGTCCAATGTGACCTTAAATCAGCTCATACCCCGATAAAGGCGATAACGGTGCACGATTTCTATTCAGACACAAAGACGAAACCAACTGAGGCGATGCGCAGGGTCGTCCTGGACTGTGAGGTTGGGGATGAGCAGAAGGGCGAGGACCCAACAACGAACGAATTGAGCCGGCGCGTCGCAGACCTTCTCGGGAAAGAAGCTGGACTGTTCCTGCCATCGGGATCGATGTGCAACGAGATCGCGATCAGGGCGCATACTTCGCCCGGGGACGAGATTATGTGCGACCAATCCTGCCACATCATCAACTTTGAAACCGGCGCTCCGGCGGCGCTTAGCAGTGTGATGATAAAGTCGCTGGCAGGACAGAATGGCATATTCACGCCCGAACAAGTCGCCGACGCGATCCGCCCGGCGTCGCGCTACGCCCCGAAAAGCGCGCTGTTATGCGCTGAGCAGACGGCGAATATGGGCGGCGGTGCAGTTTGGCCGTCCGCCCAAGTGAACGCCGTGGCGGCGACTGCAAAGGACGCGGGTCTGGCGACGCATATGGACGGCGCCCGATTGATGAACGCGGTGGTCAAATCCGGCGTTGGCGCTGATGAGTTTTCGGCCAATTTCGACAGCGTCTGGATCGATTTCACCAAAGGGCTTGGCGCGCCTGTCGGCGCTGTGCTGGCAGGGTCAGATGAGTTCATTCAGCGGGCCTGGCGCCTGAAACAACAGTTCGGCGGCGCGATGCGCCAGTCCGGCATTGTCGCGTCGATGTGCCTTCATGCGCTGGATCATCATGTGGATCGGCTTGCGGATGATCATGCGCTGGCCAGTGCTCTGGGCGCCGAGATCGCTGCGCTGGACCTGGTAGATAGTGTTATGCCGGTTGAAACGAACATCGTGATCTTTGATCTGAGCGATGCCGCCCCGACTGCGGCTGAGGTCGTCAGCCAGCTGTACGATGACGGCGTTATTGCGGGCGCGTTTGGACCAAAACGCATTCGCGTCGTCACCCATCTAGATGTGACGCCCGCATCGGGCGAGGCGTTGATCGCCGGGCTGAAGAAAAGTCTTATGAGGGGGTGATCGTGTGCATGGGCGACAGCCACCCTGACGATAGAACCTAGATAGCTCAACGCCCAAAGAACAGCGTATATGTACAACCCCAAAGGCAATGCAAAAGACAGGGCTGTTCCATCTGTTCAGTTTTCGGAGGCTGAGCCACCAGCGCACCTGCGCGGCGTTGTCCATCGGTTTCTTGAGCTTCGAACCGATCCGTTACTAAGCGAAGACTATCGCTTTCACGCCCTGCCGGACGCCTGTACCTATGCCGTTTTCGATCAGCAAAGCCCGGAAATTACGGGCGTGACAAAGCTCAGCGCATCGTCTGAAGAACTGAACCTTGGTCGGTCTTTCCACTTTGTGAATATCCGTTTCCTGCCCGGCGTGTGGCAGGGCGATGGCGTCGCTTATGGTCAGGTTGATGCGGCCTATGCGGGCGACTTGCCTCTGATCGACATCAATCGCCAACTTGACGATCTTAGCTTTGACGACAAGCAAGCGGTTCTGACGTCATTCGCCGATTGGCTTGTCGAACGGGAATTCGTGGTGGCGAACCCGGTCACCGAGAAGATCTTTGAAAACCTCGATGGTATCTATTCAGTCGCGGATATGGCCGATGTCGCAGCACTTTCGGCACGGCAGCTTCAGCGCACGCTGAAACGCACCACGGGTTTTGCCCCGCATGACTTTTTGAAAGTGCTGCGTCTGCAGCAGGCGCTGAAGGATGAACCGTCGCTAATCTATGCTGACCAATCCCATTTCATCCATTCGTTCAAAAAGGCGACCGGCTATACGCCAGGAAGATACGCAAAAAAATTCGATGTCTGAAATCTACAATACCGGGCGGTAGCTGCTTGGTATCCACCCGTCATGAAAGACAATATGATGAAGACGAACATGACCAAAATGAACGCAGTTGGATGGTTTGATATCTACGTAGACCAGCTGGACCGGGCGGTGGAATTTTACCAGACCGTCCTCGGTTGTACGCTCGAAGCCATGGGCGACCCAACTGGCGAAACCCAAATGATGAGTTTTCCTGCGGATATGAGCCAGTATGGCGCTGGCGGCGCACTGTCGAAATCAGACCATGCCCGACCCGGGCCGGGCGGCACCGTGATCTATTTCATGGCTGAGGATTGCGCCGTGAACGCAGCCCGTGTCGCCGATGCAGGCGGGCAGGTCATTCGCCCGAAATTCTCAATCGGGGAATTTGGCTGGGTCGCACCGTGCCAGGACACCGAAGGCAACATTTTCGGGCTCAACTCGATGCAATGAAAGGGCGGCCCAGCAAAAGCCGCTTGATACAACAAGTCCATAAAGGGTGCGCTTCGGCGCGCCCTATTCGGCTTCCAGATAGTCCTCATCCACGCCGTACTGGTCACAAAGCGTCAGATAAAACGGCGGATCGGCGACTTCGATTTCATAGTTGTTCGTTAGTTCCTCGCCTGCAGCGATATCTCGTAAGGCAATCAACGCATATCGATCGCCAAGCAGCGCTTTGGTCACATCCTGAATGGTTTGGGCCACTGCCAACACTGGCTGTTCGTCGGAAAGCGTGCTTTGGGTGGCAGTGTTCGCATCGTCTGCATGGTTGATCAGAACGCCATCATCACTAATCCGGATCAGGTAATCGGGAAATTCCTTCATGCCGAAAGCGTGTGTCAGCTCATAGGCGATGTCAGCCTTTGACATACCTTTGATCGCCGCAAGAAACGTTCGCTCATCATAAACGGCGTACTAACCGGGAACAAAGCGCCATAGGATATCGCCCTTATTGACCGGCGCTTCGGCAAAGACGCCCCGGCCTTTGTCAGGGGTTTCTTTGACAGTGTAAGGAACGCGAAAACCGGATTGCATGATCAAATCGTGCCACGTATCGGAGACTGGATCAAAGATCGCCGTCCATGATTTTCTGGTAAACGCTCGGATCGGTGACGCCTTCTGAGCCGATGATCGTCACTCTCGATCCCGAACTCAGTTTCATTTCCTCTCGTAGCTTTGGTTCAAGCGCCCCGCACATCGCACCAATCAGGCCGGCGACAGCGCTTTCACCGGCTTCAATGCAGGCATCACCAGTTTGCCCTCGTCCGAGCAAACGAACGGTGGGCGCGACCAGATCTTCAGGGATGGTCATGAAACCATGCGCAGCCTCTGCAAGGACGTTCCAGGCAAGCGCAGATGGTTCACCACATGACAGCCCCGCCATCAGCGTTTCTTCCTGAATTTCCACTGCGGTCAACTTGTTCGCCTTGGCGCTGGCGAACAGGCATGGGGCAAGTTCAGGCTCGACGATGATGCTTCGGGGCGCGGCGCTTCCCCATTCCTGATGGAACACAGCGATGATAGCCGCAGCAAACCCGCCCACGCCGCCTTGCAGGAATACATGCGTTGGCGGTTCCGGTAGCTCACGCACGATCTCGCGCGCCATAAGGCCATAGCCGGCCATCACATCAAGCGGCGCTTGGCTATACCCCGGCCAGGACGTATCGGATACGACCAACCAGCCGTGATCTTCAGCATCGACGCGGGTTTGCGCAACGGTCGCGTCATAGTCGCCATCGACCCGAATGACGTCAGCGCCCAGTTCGCGCAACGCGTCCGCGCGAAAGGCGCTGACCTCTGCATGAATGTAAATTCTGCAAGCTGCGCCAAACCGCTTTGCGCCCCAGGCGACTGAACGGCCATGATTGCCATCGGTTGCAGATATGATTGTCATCTCAGATATCTCAGCCGCGAAATCGCCGTTCCTTATTGCCTCAATGGAAATGGCGCGCCCTTCCGCATTAGACAATTCGCGTTGCAAAACCCAAAGGACAGCATAGGCCCCGCCAAGCGCCTTAAAACTGCCGAGGCCAAAGCGGGGGCCTTCATCTTTGTAGTAGATCGTTTGAAGGTTCAGCTTTTTGGCAAGACCTGTGAGGGACAGCAAAGGCGATGGCTGATATCCATCCCAGGTCATGATTTCAGCTTCAGCTTTGTTGAAACCATCGCGTGTCAGGGTTTCATCTATAGGAGATCCAAACGCCGGCTGAGCAGCGAGAAAGTCGGTATTTGCGGATTCATACGGCGCGAACATTTTTTGGGCCTTTTCTTCAAGTCTTCGCAAATCTGCTTCACTCGGCATGAGTTTTGACCCCTTATTTCTGGTTGTTTGCGAGAATTTTTTGCATAGGGGCTGCATGGCTAGAGAAAACTCAGCGAAACCTCTGGATTCCTTTGATCGGGCGATTCTAAAACTGCTGCAAGAAGATTGCACAATGCCGCAGCGCCGGATTGGCGAAGCGGTAAACCTTTCGACGGCATCCGTTCAGCGACGCGTCAAACGCATGGAAAATGATGGTGTCATCTCCTCTCAGGCAGCTCAGATTGACCCAAAGGCAGTCGGACTGCCGCTTACTATCGTGGTCGAGGTTGAGCTTAGAGAAGAGACTGCAGGTCGGATTGATGAGATAAAACGCGGGTTCCAAGAGGCGCCTGAAATTCAGCAATGCTACTACGTTACCGGCGAAGTTGATTTCATCCTGATCGTGATTGTCGGCGACATGTCTGAATACGAAGACCTGACGCAGCGAATGTTCTTTCCAAACGCGAACATTAAGAAGTTTCGAACCTTTGTCGCCATGGATCGAACCAAGTCTTCATTGCGCCTAAACATCTGACGTTGCGGCAGGAGCCGAAGCGAAAGAGTCTGTGTTCTGGCCGCGTATTGCATGATCTGAACGGCCTCAGAGCTGCTTTCAACAGCGTTCAAAGCTATCCCGCGCCAGTAGGTCAGGCGATGAGATCATCGACGTGTTTACCTTGAGCAATGCTGACCTGAACAGTGGTGGTTGGAGAGCTTTTTGTCCTGCTGTTCATGCTGGTTTCGACAAGTATCGCATCGTTCGCTACTCAAGTTTCTAGAGTGTGCGCATGCTCTGCTGACGCCTCAAGAGGTTGTTTGGATAACGCCACGGCGCCTCATTGATACTGGACCGAGGTGATCGGTTCCTGTCTACTTTTGCGATCTTGCGATGGAGAGCCACATGCCTGACCAGCCGACCCAGATGATCGTCACTGCGCAGCCCGAAGCCTCTGAAGCTGGCGCCCGGATTCTGATGCGGGGCGGAAACGCCGTCGACGCGGCCATGGCCGCCGCACTGGTGCAGGGCGTGGTTGATCCGCAGATGTGCGGAATTGCCGGCTTTGGCAACTGCCAGATCTACGACCCAAAACGCGGCGTTCACACCTGCATCGATTTCCACGGCAAGACACCCATGGCGGCGACGCCGGATATGTGGTTGGACCGGCTCGAGGGTGAAACCCGTGACGGCTTTGGCTTTGTGATGAAGGACAACGTCAACGACATTGGTTATCAGTCCGTCACAACGCCGGGTTCGCTGAAAGCCTACTTTGAAGCCTCGACAGAATTCGGCACGATGGACTGGTCGGACATCGTCGCCCCTGCCGTGGCGCAGGCGGAGGCTGGGTTCATCATCCGCCCGCATGTGAACTTCTGGTGGACCTTTGGCGCTGATCTGGGCCGGGTCTCAAACGTCGATCGTTGCGCATTCTCGAAAACGGGCCGCTCTGCATTTCTGAACCCCGATGGTTCAGCCAAGGGGATCGGGGCGCATGTCGCCAACCCGGACATGGCGCGCACCCTCGCACTTATCGCCAAAGAGGGCGCGGATGCCTTCTATACTGGAGAAATCGCCCAGCGTATCGACGAGGATTTTCGCGCCAATGGCGGTCTTTTGTCGGCCAAGGATTTGGCGAGTTATCGCACCACGCGCACGGACCCGCTGCGCGGCAGCTATCGCGACAATGACATTGCGACAAACCACCCGCCGGGCGGTGGGATCATGTTGGTTGAGATGCTGAACATTCTCGAAAACTTCGATCTGTCGGCGATGGGCCACAACACGACCGACTATATCCGCACCGTGGCTGAGGCGATGAAGGCTGCGACATCGGACAAGGACATGCATGTCGGCGATCCGGCCTTTGTCGATATTCCTGATTTTCTGACTTCAAAGGACTACGCCGCTGGCATCGCTGACCGTATTCGCGGCGGCGAGAAGATGAGCGTCACGCGCCTTGGCCTGCCGGAATCGAAGGATACGACCCATGTCGCAGTCGTCGATAAGAACGGCATGTGCGTGACCATGACCCACTCGCTGGGCATGCCGTCAGGCGTCATCACTGACGGGTTGGGGTTCATGTTCAATGGCTGCATGGGCGTCTTTGATCCGCGTCCGGGCCGCGCGGGGTCCATTGCGCCGGGTAAATCGCGGTTCTCGTCTCTTTGCCCGACCATGGTGTTCCGCGATGGCCAGCCGCGCGTCGTGCTGGGCGCGCCGGGGGGCACCCAGATCGCCATGGGGGTTCTCCATGCCCTTCTGAACGTGATCGATTTCGATATGCCGATGGACCGGGCGGTATCAGCCCCGCGATTCTCGGCGACTTCAGACGCCATCGACATCACCAACCGCATCCCCGGCTATCTGGTTGAGCCGCTGCAGGCTGAAGGATACGAGATCATCCGATCCCCCCTCACCTTCGGTATCGCGGCGGTGCATGGGATACGGATTGACGAGCAAACGTTGTCAGGCGGCGCCGATCCGGGCCATGATGGTGTCGCGCTGAGGGTCTGAGAGACGCCTTCAGCCGCTCGGTCCGTCATAGCCAAAAGGCGTGCGCGGGGGATCAGCCGTCTCGACCCAAACTGCCTTTGGTCGGCTGTACGCTGCCAAACCTTCAAGCCCGCTGGACCTGCCATAGCCTGACGCGCCAGAGCCGCCAAAGGGCGCTGAGACGTGGATCGTTTTGTAGCTGTTGATCCAGAACGTGCCGGCGCGGACATTCGCAGCGATGCGATGCGCGCGACCAACATCGGTGGTCCATACAGCGCCCGCGAGGCCAAAGACGCCACGGTTTGCGATCTCAATGGCTTCGGCTTCGTCATCGAACGGGATCAGCGTAACGACGGGGCCGAAAATCTCTTCATTTGCAGCGGGCGCGTCAGCTTTGAGGTCTGAGATGATTGTTGGCGCTATGAACAACCCGGTTTCGGGCGCTGATCCAGCGGTCAAACGGGCGCCCCCGGCGCCGGCTTCCGCCAGCATTGCATCAATGCGCGACGCCTGCGCGCGGTTGCCGACGGGGCCGATCTCAGTCGCTTCATCCAGAGGGTCGCCGAGGGAAAGTCGGGCCATCCCGTCCGCGACCCGTTCGCGGAATTGATCCACGATCTCGCGCTGAACCAACAAGCGAGACCCAGCGACGCAGCTTTGACCAGCGCCTGCAAATATCGCCGCCTGTGCGCCTTTTGCAGCAGCGGACAGGTCAGCGTCTGCGAAGACGATGTTTGCCGATTTTCCACCAAGCTCCAGCACCGTTTCCTTTAGTGCAGCGCCCGCCGATGCGGCGACCCGCCTGCCTGTTGCGGGCGATCCTACGAAGATGACCTTGCCGACATTCGGATGCTCGATTGCCGCCGTTCCTGCAGTTGGCCCCAGCCCCGCGAGGACATTGACCAGACCTTTTGGCAAGCCTGCAGTTTCCGCGATCATCGCCAGGGCGACCGTGGTGATTGGCGTCAGCTCAGACGGTTTGATGACGACGCCGTTGCCTGCCGCGATGGCGGGCGCAATTTGCCAGCCTGCAGTAAATACCGGCGCGTTCCACGGCGTGATCTGGAAGACGACGCCAATCGGCTCGCGCAGCGTATAGACCAGATGACCTGAGGGGACGGGAATGACCTCTCCATGCGTTTTGTCGGCCCATCCGGCGTAGTAGGCGAACATCTCGACAACTTTGGCGACCTCGACGCCGCAATCGCGGATTGGTTTGCCTGCGGAAAGCGCCTCTAGCTGCGCAAGTGTTTCGGCCTTTTCCTGCACGGCTCGGGCGATGGCCTGCATGATCTGGCCGCGATCATGGTGACTGTAGTCTCGCCACCAGATGGCTTGCGATTTTGCGGCGGCCTCCGCCGCCTCTGCTGCCAACGCAGCGCTTGCGTCGCGATAGGTTGTGAAGGGAGCGTTCAGATAGGGATCGATCAGTTCAATTTCATCACCCGCCCCATCTCGCAGCGAGCCGTTGATCCAACTGGCCGGACGCTCGCCAAGACTGAGCGCCGCCATCACATCACGAAAAAGGGCTGTCCGGTCGGTCATGATTTCATCCCCGTGATTTCGTTGAAGTCAGCGTCGTCAGCCAGCGCCTCACGGCTATCAGCCCAAAGCTTGGCGATTGGGCCAAAAGCGGGTGTCTCAACCCCGGTTTCAGCGGCCAGTGCGGCGGCAAGCGCCACGTCCTTGCGCATCAAGCCCATGGTGAAACCGCTGTCGAAAGTCTGGGACAGCACCCAACGTGGGAAATTCACCTCGCTGACCCCGCTGCGCCCGGACCCGGCATTGACCGCCTCCATCAATTTTTCAGGCGCGACGCCCGCCGCCGCCGCCATCTTCGTCGCCTCGGCCACCAAAGACAGGTTCGCGGCGCACAGCATGTTGTTCGCGACCTTCGCTGCATGCCCGGCGCCGGGGCCGCCGACATGAACGATGGTCGCCGATAAGCGCTCCAGCGTGCTGCGGACGGAGTTCAAAGCGGTCTCATCCCCGCCGATCAGCATGGTCATCATCCCCGATCTTGCCCCTGTCGGACCGCCACTGACCGGGGCGTCAAGAAACGTCCAGCCCGATGCGGCGCCCATCGTCGCCATGTCGCGAGAGGTCGCTGGGTCTGAGGTTGTTGTATCCAAAACGATAGCGCCGGGTGGCAGAGCCTGCGCCGCATCCTTCATCGCCGCGCGCACCGCCGCAGCATTGGGGAGTGATAGTATCAGCAGATCAACATCGGCCGCCTCCGCCAGCGATCCGGCGACGGTCCGGCCAGCCGCCGCAGCGTTGGCGCGCGCAATCTCGTCCGCGTCCCAGCAAATCGGCTCGGCGCCCGTTTCCGCCAGCCGCGCGGCCATGCCGCCGCCCATACGACCACATCCAATCAGCCCGATTCTCATGTGCATTTCTCCTGATATGTCGCGGCATCAATTTCGGCCATCACGGCCTTCAGGCCGAACACTTCAACCAGACCCGGCCGTCGCTTCATTCCAACCCGATCCATCACTTTCAGTGAGGCTGCGTTCTGCGGTAGCGCCAAGGCGATGATGGTCGGAAGGTGGAGTGTGTCAAACCCAAACAAAAGCGCCGCAGCGGCCCCCTCTTGAGCGTAGCCATTGCCCTGAGCCTCAGGGCTTAGCGCATAAAGCAGCTCGGTCCGCCCGTGAAACTCCGGCAACAGCCTCAGGCCAAGATGGCCAATCAGGCACCCGGTTGTTCGCTCAACCACCGCCCAGGGGCCATACCCCGGCCCATGTCCCTTCGCGTTCCAAAGCGCAGCAAAGCCGGGGACAAGCCGGGCGGCGATCTCTGCGCCGTTAGCCGCCGACGCCTCGCCGCCCGCCAGATAGCGCGCGACCTCAGGTTTGGACCGGATCGCTACGTAGGACGCTTCATCCACGGGCTCAAATGGTCTGAGGATCAGACGTTCCGTCTCAACGATATTGCGCCTCGCTGTCATCGGGGCGCCCTTTCAAGGTGGTTCCCTATGGGGCCCATCGGCCCTAACGTCATTTGACGATGCCATAGGAGGATACGATGCGTGCAATGGTCTCCGCCCCCCAGCCCGAGGCGGTCGAAGCTGGGCTTGATATTCTGAAGGACGGCGGCAACGTCATCGACGCCGCAATTGGCGCGGCGCTGGTGCAGACAGCCGTCGATCCGCAGATGTGCGGCATTGCCGGGTTTGGGTCCTGCCACATCCATCTGGCCGACGGGACGCACACGCTGATCGACTTTCATGGCCGCGCGCCCAAGGCGACGACGCCTGAGATGTGGGAAGACCTCGTGGTGCGCGAATGCGACGACGGGTTCGGGTTTGTCCTGAAAGGCGAGGTGAATGAGGTGGGCTATCAGTCCGCCACAACGCCGCTGACGCTGCGCGCGTTCGACGACATTCTGAACCGGTTCGGCACACGCAGCATGGCGCAGTCGCTTCAGCCCGCAATCGTCTATTGCGAGGATGGGTTTGCGATCCGCCCGCACGTCCATGGGTTTTGGAGCCGTGGGCCAGACAATGGCCGCATCGCACGTTATCGCGGGCTGGCGGATGATCCGACAACTGCGAAGATCTACCTCCACCCTGACGGCGCCATGAAGGGCGTTGGTGAAATCCTGCGCAACCCTGACATGGGCCGCACCTACCGGCGCATCGCCGAGTATGGCGTTGAGGATTTTTACACCGGCGCCATCGCGCGTCAGATCGCTGATGATATGGACGCCAATGGTGGGCTGATCACGATGGAGGATCTGGCTGATTGCCAGACGCTTGAAACCGCGCCGATCTGGACGACCTATCGCGGCCGCAAAGTCGCGACCAACCAGCCGCCGGGCGGTGGGCTGGTTATTGCGGTCATGCTCAACATCCTCGACCGGTTTGATCTTGCCGCGATGGGCCATAACTCCGCCGACTACATCGCGACCGTGTCTGAGGCGATGAAGATCGCCACTGCCGAGAAAGACGCACGGATGGGCGACCCGCGCTTCGTCGACATTCCGTTCGAAGAGTTTTTGTCGGATGACTACGCCGACCAGATGGCTGATCGCATCCGACGGGGTGAGAAAACTCATGTGCCCCGGATGAACAGCGGGGGCGACAGCAAGGAAACGACGCATATCTGCGTTGCTGACGCGAACGGTAACTGTGTGACGATGACCCATTCCCTTGGCTCTTCCTCGGGCGTTGTGACCAATGGATTGGGGTTCATGTACAACAACTGCATGATGGTCTTTGACCCGAGGCCGGGCCACGCTGGGTCGCTGGCGCCGGGCAAGGCGCGGTTTACGGCGTTGTCGCCAACCATCGTCTTTGATGAAGCCGGCGATGCGCCCTGGTTTCTGGTCGGCGCGCCCGGCGGTACCACGATTACCATGGGCAATCTGCAGGCCATCCTGAACGCTTTGGATTTCGGCATGACCGCGCAAGAGGCGGTGCATGCGCCTCGGTTCACGACAACCTCTGACGTCATCGAGGTGACGAACCGCATCCTCCGCTCGACTGAGCGGGAGCTTCAGGCTAGGGGCTATCCGACGATGCGCCATGCGCACAGCTACATGATGCCCACCGTGCATGCGATCCGCATTCAGGATGGCAAGCTTGATGGCGGGGCCGATCCCTCGGGCGATGGTATGGCCGCCGGGATCTGAGCGGGCGATCATTCGGCGGGCGTGTCCTGGCTGAAAATGTTCACCCAGCCTTCGCCGCTGCGCTGCCAGACAGAGCTGACATACATCGCCTCAGCCGCGCCGCCGGGGCGGGTGTATTCAGCCCGGTAGGCGAGAAGGGCCTTGTCTGGCCCAAGCGACATCGCGCGCGGTTCCAGGATGGAAAAGGTGGCCACGCTTGGCCCGTCAGCAAGCTGCCCGACATGGCAGGCCCGTGTGGCGAACCCGCTTGGATAGACGCCGAGGAAGCCCTCATCCATCAACGCCTCATCCGCTGCGGCGTCGCCGGCGACCAGCGCGTCCCAGACCCGCGTTTCGTAGGCCAGAAGATCGGTGAGGAGGTCCCGGCTCATTGGGACACAAGACGTGAGACCGCGTCAACATAGACCTCAGCCCCTAGAATGATGTCTTCATCAGAGGTGTTTTCCGACCAGTGGTGGCTGATACCGCCGATCGACGGCACGAACATCATCGCCGAAGGCACATGAGGCTGGATGACCTGTGCATCATGCCCGGCGCCTGAGGGCATAATGCGGTAGGTGTCGGGTGCCAGGGCCTTGGCCGCATCAACTAGTGTTTGGCGAACCTTGTCATCCATCACCGCAGGTGTTGACTGGCCCATAACCACAAGCTGGGCAGAGCAGGGGCCCCAGGCATCAACCTCAGCCACCAACGCCTCTAGCCGGGCGTGCATCGCGTCGAGGATCGCCTGATCGGCATCGCGCAGCTGAAACCACATCTCGGCGCGGCCAGGGATGATCGACGGCCCGCCGGGTTCCAATGTAGTGCTGCCGACGGTCCAGACACTGTCGGGGCCAGCAACCTCGGGGAACTGGTCTTCGATCGTGCGCCACAGCTCCATCATCGCGCGGCCCGCATCCTTGCGAGACGTCATTGTAGTTGTGCCGGCGTGGTTTTGCTCACCTTCAAAGAGAATTTTGTACTGCCAGATCGCCACGATGGAGGTGACGACGCCAATCTGCTGACCCGCTTGTTCCAACCTGTCGCCCTGTTCGATATGCGCTTCGTAAAAGCCGATATAGCGCGAAGGGTCGATCTGGAGCCGAGGGCGATCGGCCAGACCAGCCGCCGCAAGAAGTTCACGCAGCGAACCGCGCCCGGACCGATCCTGCGCCTGATTGATTCGCGAATCTTCCAATTCACCGACGCAGGACATCGATCCAAAGAAGGATCCGAAGTGCCCTTCTTCGTCAGCGAACGCCACGACATCTACGCCCTTTCCGGCAAGCGCCGGATCCTCCGCCACGGCGCGCGCGGCCTCTAAAGCGTAGACGACGCCAAGCGCGCCATCCAGCCAGCCAGCATGGTTCTGGCTCTCGATGTGAGACCCCGCCAAAACATGCGGCCCGTTCCCCGGCGCTCGCCCGAAAACGTTGGCTATACCGTCGATCTCAGCCTCATGGCCCGTTGCGCGCAGCTTGTCGCACAGCCATTCGCGCGCCGTCATGTCGTCTGCTGAAAGCGTCGGACGATGGACGCCGGTCTTGTAAGATCCGATCTCTCTTAGCGCCTTCAAGTCCGCCAGCGCACGGGCGCCATTCGCCTTGGCCATATCGCAATCTCCTATTTCGCACCTGCAACAATTTGTTGACAGGTTGCAGCGCGGGTGCAAGCCTTTCTGAAGGACGAAACAAAAAAGATGCGGCTCACGTGTCGTAATCTTGGTTGCGGGCATCAAACTGGCCGCATGTGAAAGTCATTCAATAATCGGGCGCAAGTTGCGCCGGACTGATCGCGTATGAAGTAAACAGGGAGACTGAAAATGAACTTGAAGAGACTTGTTATAGCTAGCACTGCAGCTGCGTCACTTGCCGCGACGTCTGCATTTGCTGGACCAGACGACGACTCGCTTGTCGTCGCATGGGGCTCAACCGGGCCGATCGAAAACGTCGATAACTACTTCAACACCAACCGAACCGGCATATGGTTCAGCCGCATGGTGTGGGATCAGCTGATCTATCGTGAACCGAAAACATTTGAATACAAGCCGCTGCTGGCGGAAAGCTGGGAAGCGCTTAGCGACACCACATGGCAGTTCAAGCTTCGTAAGGGCGTGAAGTTCCACAATGGCGAGCCGTTCGATGCAGACGACGTTGTCTTTACACTAAACTGGATTTCAGATCCGGCAAACGGTGTGAAAGTTCAGCGCAACGTGAACTGGATCAAAAACGCCGAAAAGGTCGATCAGTACACCGTCAACGTGAACATGAAAAAGCCGTTCCCGCAGGCGTTTGAGTTCCTGTCAGGTCCGGTGACAATCTACCCGAACGAATATTACGCTGAAGTTGGCCCAGAGGGCATGCACAAGGCGCCAGTCGGCACCGGCCCGATGAAAGTCACGTCGATCACCACGGCCGAAGAATACAAGTTCGTCAGGAACCCTGACTACACTTGGGGCAGCCCGAAGGGTGAAGCGCAAACTGCATCCATGGTTGTGCGTGAGATCGCCGACGTTCAGACCCAGATTGCTGAGCTGCTTGCAGGCGGTATCGACATCACCGCTGACATCAGCGCTGACCATGTCGATCAGATCGGCAACTTCCCAGGCTTTACCGCGCTTCAGGCGGGCACCATGCGCACAGGCTACATCGGCTTTGACGCTGCGGGCCGTGGCAATTTTGAGCCGACTACGAAACTGGCTGTTCGTCAGGCCATGGCGATGGCGATCAACCGCGAAGCGTTGGTTGAGAACCTGATCCGGGGCGATGCTGGCGTCATCCACACGCCATGCTTCCCGACACAGTTTGGCTGCGATGCAGATGTTGCTGCGAAATGGGAATTCAATCCTGAAGAAGCGAAGAAGCTTCTTGCCTCCGCAGGGTATCCTGATGGGTTCGAGATTGAGTTCTATACCTTCCGCCCGGCTGACTGGGCTGAGGCGATCATGGCTGATCTTTCCAAAGTGGGCATCAAGGCGTCTCTGACCAAAATGCCGTACTTCGCCCTGCGCGATAAGCAGCGCAACGAAGGCACGACGCCGATGTTCCTGATGGACTGGGGTTCCTACTCCATGAACGACATGTCGGCGATCACCTCGCATTTCTTCAAGAAAGGGCCGGATGATTTCGCGCTGGACGACGAGATTGCAGGTTGGCTGGAAGAAGGCGACACTTCACCTGACTCAGAGATCCGCAAGGCCGCCTACGCCAAGGCGATCAAGAAGATCACAGAGCAGGTTTATTGGCTGCCAATGTTCAACCACGTGCGGAACTACGGCTTTAATGAGAAGCTGACCTTCATCCCTTACCAGGATGAGATCCCACGGTTCTGGCAGTATGGCTGGAACGGCTAACGCCAGCCCTTAAATGACCCGCGCGGTCCCTACGGGGGCCGCGTACTATGTTCCCCACATATCGTAGACGGAGACACCATGCTGGCCTACGCGCTAAAGCGCAGCTTTGCAGCCCTGCTGATCCTGATCGTCGTCTCAGCGCTGACCTTTTCGCTGAGCCATTTATCCGCTGACCCAGCACTGACTATTGGTGGCGCGCAGGCTTCGGATGAAGACATCGAAGCGATCCGAAAGCTCTACGGTTTTGATCGCCCCGTCTATGTTCAGTACTTCGAATGGGCGGGACGCGCGCTGGCGGGTGATTTTGGTAAAAGCTATCACTACGGCGAACGCGTTTCCTTCATGATTTCCCAGCGGATTGGAACGACGATGACGCTGGGTGTTCTGGCGCTGTTGTTCGCACTAATCATCTCAATTCCACTTGGCGTCGTCGCAGCTATCCGGCCCAATTCTCTGGTTGATCGCATTGCGTTGCTGATCGCCGTGTTCGGGCAGGCGCTGCCAACATTCTGGTTCGCCCTTATGATGATCATCGTCATGGGCGTTTGGTGGCGATGGCTGCCCATCTCAGGCAATGACACCTGGGCGCATTTCGTCATGCCGACCATTGCGCTTGGCTACTACGCAACGCCCGCTCTGATGCGCCTGACCCGCGCCGGGATGATTGAGGTGCTAGGTTCCGACTATATACGCACCGCCCGCGCGAAGGGGCTGTCACCCTCTGTGGTTTTGTTCAAACACGCCCTTCGCAACGCGATCATTCCCGTGGTCGCGCTGGCGGCGGTCTGGTTTGGCTTCATGCTGGGTGGGTCGATCGTGATTGAGACGATTTTCAACCTCAAAGGCATTGGCTGGCTTAGCTATGACGCGTTGCTCAGGTCCGACTTGCCGGTCGTGCAAGCGATTGTCCTGATCTTCGCCAGTTTCTACGTCATTCTTACCCTGCTTTCTGACCTTCTAAACGCTTGGTTAGACCCTCGGATTTCGGTGCGCTGATGACTGATATTGCTCATACCCCCCGTTCTTTCGGTCAGATCGTCGATGAGGTGTTGGAACCTTCGCCGATGCAGAAACTTCGCAAGCGGATGTTTGGGAACTATTCGTTTCTCGCCGGGCTTGTGATTATCCTTCTCATTCTGGCGGTTGCATTACTTGCGCCGCTTTTAGCCCCGCACGACCCCTTAGAGACGAACCTGTCGAACCGGCTGACCAACCCCTTTTGGCACGACGCCAAAACGTTGGAAGAACATCCCTTAGGCACCGACAAGGTGGGCCGCGATTACCTGTCCCGGCTGATCTACGGCGCGCAGATATCGCTGCTGATCGGGGTCTCGACCATGCTGATATCCGGCACAATCGGCACCATCCTTGGCGTGACGGCCGGATATTTCGGTGGGCGCGTCGATATGGTAATCAACTTCATCATCAACACTCGCCTCGCCATGCCGGTCTTTCTGGTCGCGATGGCGGCGGTCGTCGCCTTTGGCGCATCGCTGACCGTGGTGATCCTCGTGCTGGGATTATTCCTATGGGACAGGTTTGCGGTGGTGATGCGATCTATCACCATGCAGGCGCGCGACCTTGATTACGTCAAGGCGGCGCGCGCTATGGGGTGTTCGACCCCCTACATCATCGTCCGTGAGATTTTCCCGAACGTTCTCGGCTCACTAACCGTTGTCGCCACTGTTGAGATGGCGAACGCTATCCTGTTGGAGGCAGCGCTTTCCTTTCTCGGATTCGGGGTGCAGGCGCCAACGCCATCCTGGGGCCTGATGCTGAACGAGGCGCGCGAATACATGTTCTTCTCACCTTGGCTGCTGGCTTTGCCGGGCACCTGCCTGTTCTTCCTCGTGCTCGCCATCAACCTCTTCGGTGACGGCCTGCGCGACGTGACGCTGGAGAAAGGCCGATGAGCGAGACAGTTCTCGAAGTCGAAAACCTGACGGTCGATATCCCTATCGCTTCAGGCATGTTGCATCCTGTGCGCGGCATCAGTTTCTCAGTTCAAAAGGGTGAGACGCTGTGCATTGTCGGCGAATCCGGCTGCGGAAAGTCCCTGACATCGCTCGCCATGATGGGCCTGCTGCCGAAAACAGCGCAGCGCCGCACAGACAAGCTGCTGTTTCGCGGGGAAGAGATCGGCGATCTTCCCGAAAGACAGATGTCCAAGCTGCGCGGTGGCGCGATGTCGATGATCTTTCAGGAGCCGATGACATCGCTGAACCCGGCTTACACAATCGGCGATCAGCTAATGGAGGCGTTTCGCCGCCATGTCACCCGTGACCGCGCCGTGGCGCGTGATCGGGCGGTGTATCTGCTTGAGAAAGTCGGCATTTCCTCAGCCGCCAGCCGTCTCAGCCAGTATCCGCACCAGCTGTCAGGCGGCCTGCGCCAGCGCGTGATGATCGCGATGGCGCTGATGTGCGAACCTGAACTGATCATCGCGGATGAGCCGACGACGGCGCTGGATGTGACGATCCAGGCGCAGATCCTGCACTTACTGGCGGAACTGCAGGATGAATTTGACATGGGTCTGATCCTGATCACCCACGACCTTGGTGTCGTCGCGCGGATCGCTGACAAGGTTCAGGTGATGTACGCAGGCCGCACAGTAGAAGAAGGCCCCGTCAACGCGATTTTCGAAGAACCTGCGCATCCGTACACGCAGGGTCTGCTGCGCTGTATCCCCGTGCCTGGCAAGACCAAACGGGGGGAAAGACTGGGATCTGTTCCCGGTATCGTGCCCAATCTGGTCGGCGATCTGGAAGGGTGCATGTTCCGCAATCGCTGTCCCCATGCGACCGCCGAATGCGATACGGCAGGCGAACAGCTGGCCAAATTGTCCTCTGGCGATCATGCCCACGCCTGCATCCGCAGCCTGGCTGACCGTGCAGCGATAGACGCCTCTTCAACGAAGGCTGCAGAATGAAAGACGCGGAAATCATCGCCCCCGCGCTAGAAACCGATAACGTTTCCTGCGTTTTCAACGTCAGCCAGGGCTTCATGAAGGGCACCAAGCCGCTTCGCGCGATCAATGGCGTATCGCTGCAGGTGCCAAAGGGTGAGGTTGTCGGCCTTGTCGGCGAATCCGGTTGCGGCAAGTCCACGCTCGCCAACGTCCTTCTCGGACTGCAGGCGCCAACAACGGGTGACGTGCGCTATTCCGGGACCAGTGCCGCTGGGTTCAGCCGCAAGGATGTCGCACGCCGCATCCAGCCGATCTTTCAGGACCCGTATTCGTCGCTGAACCCGACCAAGACCATCCGATCCATCGTCTCGCAACCTCTGCGCATTCATAACGTTGGTGATCCGTCGGAATGGGACGCAAAAGTCGACGAAATGCTGGATATTGTCGGCCTGCCCAGCCGCTCTGCCAACAACTATCCAAGCCAAATGTCTGGTGGCCAGCGCCAGCGCGTCGCCATCGCACGGGCGCTGATCATGCGGCCGGAAATCGTGATTTGTGATGAGCCGACATCTGCGCTGGACGTATCCGTTCAGTCACAGATCCTGAACCTTCTTCAGGATCTGAAGGACGAGCTGGGGCTGACCTATCTGCTGATCTCGCACAACCTTGCGGTGGTCGAACATCTGGCCGACCGTGTGGCGGTCATGTATCTTGGCCGCATTGTGGAAGAGGGGCCCGCGGACAAGGTCTTCGCCAACCCGCGCCACCCCTACACCAAGGCGCTACTGGAAAGCGTTCTAACGCCGGATCCGAAACTGGGTGTGCCGGAAACGCATCTGGGCGCCGTCTTTCCCAACCCGATTGATCCGCCATCGGGCTGTTCGTTCCACCCCCGCTGCGTCGCCTGCATGGACATATGCAAATCAAAAGCGCCGCGGCCCATTAGCAGTGAGGGCCACATGGCTGAATGCCATTTGATGGAGGGGGACGCCCAATGAAGGTTTTCATTGCTTGCCTTGGCACAGAAACAAACTCTTTCGCGGCGATGCCGACAGGTTGGACGAACTTTGAAGAGACGATGCTGTATCGCGGTGACGCGACCAAGCACACGCCAAGCACCTTTTCGCTACCTCTTCACGTCTGGCGCAAAGCGACCGAAGAACGACAGGGCCAGGTGGTCGAAAGCGTCGCCGCCTTCGCCCAGCCTGCGGGCACGACTGTAAAGTCCGTCTATGAAGGCCTTCGCGACGAAGTCCTCGCCGATCTTCGCGCTGCGATGCCCGTCGATATTGTCCTCTTGTCGATGCATGGCGCGATGACGGCGGATGGCTATGAAGATTGCGAAGGCGATCTGTTGTCTGAGGTGCGCAAGATCGTCGGCCCAGATGTAGTGATCGGCGGTGAGCTTGATCTGCACTGTTCAATCACGCCTGAGATGATCGAGGCGGCGGACGTGCTGGTCACCTTCAAGGAATATCCGCATATCGACGTAGCCGAACGGGCGGAGGAGATTTTTACAATCTGTCAGGCCGCACATGAGGGCACGGCAAACCCTGTGATGGCCGTACATGACACCCGCATGATCAACATGTGGCGCACGCCGGTTGAGCCAATGAAAGGCTTTGTCGCGGATATGCAGGCAAGCGAAGGGACGGGCGACATCCTGTCTGTTTCATTCGCCCATGGGTTTCCCTGGCAGGATGTGCCGCACACATCGGCAAAGATGTTGGTAATCACTGATGGCGACGCTGAACTTGCCGCCTCTACCGCCAAAGGCTTCGCTGATCGCCTTTGGGATATGAAGGAAGAAACTCAGGGCGAAACGGTTTCAATCGACGACGCACTGGATGCAGCAGCCGCTGGCCCGGGCCCGGTGGTTATGGCTGATGTCGCCGACAATGCCGGCGGCGGCGCCCCTTCAGACAGCACATTCATCCTGCGCCGCGCACTTGAGCGGGGCGATCGTGATCTTCTTATCGGCTATTTCTGGGACCCGGTCGCAGCCAGATTCTGCGAAGAAGCAGGGGAGGGTGAGAGCCTCGATCTGCGGGTTGGTGGAAAGTGTGGGCCTTCCTCAGGTGACCCGGTGGATATCCGCGTCACGATCAAACGGATCGTGCATGATGCGGAACAGACCTTTGGCGATGCTCAGATGACAATGGGAACGGCTGTTTGGCTCAGCACTGACGCTGGGATCGACTTGATCCTCACATCCAAGCGCACCCAGGTTTTCCATCCGGATGGGATGGAGCAGTTGGGGATCACGCCAGCGAATTACAAAGGCATCGTGGTCAAATCGATCCAGCATTTCTACGCCGGTTTTGCGCCAATTGCGTCGAAAGTCATCTATGTATCGGCACCGGGCGCGATCCCGCGCGACTATGCGGCGATCCCATACAAACGGTTTGACGACAAATACTGGCCGCGAGATGACGTATCGCAACTCTGACCAGGGGTATTCGGGAACAGGCGACATGTCTGGCCTTGCCGGTACGGGTTAACGGCGGACAGGCGATTTTGATGTTGTCGCCTATGGTTCAAGGGTAAAGCCATTCGTTACCGTCGTCTCTGTGATTGAAAGGCCAAACCCTGACGCGTCGCGCTGACAACCTGCTGCCTGCAGTCCTAATCCTGTTTGCGGGCATACTCCTGTTCGACATGATGGGTCTGATCATCAAGTATCTGTCGCCGGATTATCGCGCGGCGGAACTTTCGGCATACAGAAATCTCTTTGGCCTGATCCCCAGCGCACTGGCGCTGTTCTGGACGCCGGGCTGGCGCAGCGGCGGTTCGTCATTGCGCCTTCGCCAATGGCGGCTGGCGATATTCAGAGGCGTTTGCGTCACCTTCGCCCAGTTTTCGTTCTATCTGTCCCTTGGCGCGATGGCCTTTGCAAGTGCGACGACAATCTCTTACGCCATGGCGTTGTTCATGACCGCATTCGCTGTTCCCATCCTGGGTGAAAAAGTGGGGCCGGTCCGATGGTTTGCCGTTTGCATCGGCTTTGTCGGCGTCATCATGGTGATGAACCCTGGCGCTGATACGTTCCAATGGATCGCCGTTCTGCCGCTGATTGCAGCCGCGCTCTACGCCATCGCCGGTGTCACGTCGCGTCTGATGGATGATGATGCGCCGAGTGCTCTGATGAATTTGTATTCTTCCGCCGTGTCCGCTGTCGGCGCCATTGCATTGACCCTTGCGACGGGCGGTTTTTCTGAGATGCAATCGGTTGAGCATCTGGCCTGGGTAGTCGCCATGGGCGCCTTTGGCGGCGCGGCCGTTCTGTGCTGGGTCATCGCGCAGCGGCGGACAGAGCAAAGCAATCTCGCGCCCTTCAACTATTTTGGCATCCCCTTGGCATTTGCGCTGGGCTGGATATTCTTTGGTGAAGCACCGTTTGATGACCTCTTCCCCGGTGCGCTGCTGATCGCGGCAGGGGGCTTGTTGATCCTGTGGCGAGAGCGGCGAAAACAGGCGGGTCACTGACAATGCCGCAGAGGGTGTTGGCTGAGGTTCATGCCCATCTGATGTTGGACCCGAGCCGCCGCCAATATCTGCAATAATCTCTTCTGGCGCAGTTTTCACGGATTAACAAAAAGTTAAACTGATTATTTTTCATATACTTACCCGTGGTTTCACGCGTGAAACCTTTTGCTTATTTCCCAATCCGTTCAGCTATTGAGACGATCCTGTACATATCCCGCAGGACCGGTTTTTCGATCAGCTTGCCGTTGATGACGACCAGTGCGCTGTCTGATTCCTCAAATGTCCTGATGATCAGGCGGGCGCGCTCAACCTCTTCCTCCGTTGGGGTGAAAACGTCGTTCAGCGCGGCGATTTGCTTGGGGTGGATCGACCCCTTACCCGAAAAGCCCAGAGATTTGGCCTGTTTCGCAGCGATCACCATGCCGTCCGGATCCTGCAGATCCAGATAGGGCACATCGATGACATCAATCCCAGCCCCCGCCGCCGCATGCACCACACGGGACCGGGCATAGAGGAGGGCTTCCCAAGACAGCTCACATCTCAGCTCCGCCGCCATATCAACGCCCCCAAACAGCAGTGCGTCGACCCGAGGGGATGATTGGGCGATCTCAAAAGCAGCCTCCAGCCCGGCATTCGTTTCGATAATGACCTGCAGGCGGGTTGGGTGGCCTGCCTCCGTCAGCAGGTCATCCAGCACTTTGATCTCATCTGGCGATTTCACCTTTGGCACCATCAGCCCCGGCGGCGGTGTGTTAGCCGCCAGGATCGCTGCGATATCGGCAACGCCAAACGCCTCTCGGGGGGAGTTGATCCTGACCAGCCGCTCTACGCCATCGTCGGCCTTTGGTTCGGCGAACATCGCCAGCATATTCGCCCGCGCCAGATCCTTGTCTTTGGGTGCGATGCCATCCTCAAGTTCGACGCAGACAATATCGGCCCCACTAGCCAACGCTTTTGGATACATCTCGGGCTTTAACGAAGGTGTGAAGATGAAGCTGCGACGGGGGCGTATCTGGCGGTTGGACATGGGCAAATTCCTTCTGATGTCTGGGCTGCCGCTTCAATCTAGCCCCTTGCGGGTGGCGGCGACGCATGCTTTTTCCTTAGGGAAATTGTGAAATATAATGACGGGGAAGCGCAATGGCCTCTTACAGTGAACTCTACGGCAACTGGAAATCCGATCCGGAGGCGTTCTGGATGGAGGCATCCGGCCTGATCGACTGGGTTAAGAAACCTTCCAAAGCGCTTTTCGACGAAAAAGCCCCCCTCTACGAATGGTATCTTGATGGTGTGATGAACACCTGCTTCAACGCCGTTGATCGGCATGTTGAGGCGGGCGACGGCGATCGTGTCGCGGTTGTCCACGACAGCGCGATGACAGGCCAAAAGCGCAAGATCACATTCGCCGAGATGCAGGAAGCGACCGCCCGACTAGGCGGCGCTTTGCAGGCCAAGGGCGTAGGCAAAGGCGACCGCGTCATCATCTACATGCCCATGGTCGCAGAAGCCGCCATCGCAATGCTTGCCTGCGCCCGCATCGGGGCTGTTCACTCTGTCGTCTTCGGTGGTTTCGCTGCGAATGAACTGGCGACGCGGATCGACGATTGTACGCCAAAGGCGATCCTCGCCGGGTCGTGCGGGTTAGAGCCGGGCAGGATTGTCGAATACAAAACTCTACTGGACGGCGCCATTGAGTTGGCTGAGCACAAACCTGATTTCACAGTGATCCTGCAGCGCCCGGAAAAGAATGCTGACCTCATCGCTGGGCGCGATTTTGAATGGAACGCCTTTCAGGAAGGCGCGCCTCTTGCCGATTGCATGCCCATGGGAGGCGGAGACCCACTTTACATCCTTTATACATCGGGCACGACGGGGCAGCCCAAAGGCGTCATTCGACCGAATGCTGGCCACGCCGTTGCGCTAACCTGGACCATGCCGAACCTCTATGGCGTCAATGAAGGTGAAACATTCTGGGCCGCCTCAGACGTTGGCTGGGTCGTTGGACATTCCTACATCGTCTACGCCCCGCTTTTGGCGGGTTGCACCAGCGTTATGTTTGAAGGAAAGCCTGTCGGAACACCTGACGCTGGCACCTTCTGGCGCGTGATCTCTGAGAACAATGTCAAAAGTTTCTTCACGGCGCCAACTGCGTTCCGGGCAATCAAACGCGAGGACCCGAAAGGTGATTTCGTCAAAAAATACGATCTGAGCTGCCTCCAAGCGTTGTTTCTGGCAGGTGAGCGGTCAGACCCAGACACCATTCATTGGGCGCAGGATCAGCTTGGCGTCCCAGTTGTTGATCATTGGTGGCAGACTGAAGTTGGCTGGTCGATTACGGCGATCCCTCTGGGTTTTGATCAGATGAACATCAAAATCGGGTCCACTGGCGTTGGAATGCCTGGTTACGACGTTCAAATCCTCGGTGATGATGGGCATGAATTGCCCGCTGGCGAACTGGGCGCGGTTGCTGTGAAACTCCCCTTGCCGCCAGGCACGTTCCCCACGCTGTGGAATGCCGAAGCGCGGTTCAAAAAGTCCTATTTGGAAGCTTTCCCTGGCTACTATGAAACAGGTGATGCTGGCATCAAGGATGAGGATGGGTACCTTTACATCATGGCTCGCACCGACGATGTCATCAACGTTGCAGGCCACAGGCTGTCTACCGGCCAGATGGAAGAAGTCCTCGCATCACATGCTGACGTCGCGGAATGCGCTGTTGTCGGTGTGGCTGATGATCTGAAAGGACAGAACGCAGTTGGGTTCCTGTGTCTGAACTCTGGCTGCGATCGATCGGAAGCGGATATTGTCAAGGAATGCGTCCAGTTGATCCGCGATCAAATCGGTCCGGTTGCCGCATTTAAGCAATCTCTGGTTGTGGATCGCTTGCCTAAGACTAGATCGGGAAAGATCCTGCGCGGCACAATCGCAAAGATTGCGGAAGGCGAATCGTACAAGATGCCTGCCACGATCGATGATCCGGTAATTCTTGATGAGATAGAGACCGCTTTGCGCCGGATCGGGTATCCCAAGTAATCTAAACGGCTTTTTTACAACGAAAAAACCAATATGCCTCCAAAGCTTCATTTGGCGTTTACGATTATGCGTAAGGGTTGTCCTTACTCTGCAATTGCTTTATGAATGCAAACTTAGATTGTCTGAGTGACGAATTTCTGCGATGCATCCTGGCGCTAGGCTGAGCGTTTGTGGACGAATTGTGGATGTGAGGTCGCGTACCGTGTCTTGTGGAATACAACTTTTACTAGATAATTTCTCTGGCGCTTTGAAAGTCTAGATTTCGGATTTTGATACCTATCGGCGCCGTACAATTCGTCTTTCTGTTTCAGAGAAAGGACGGTGTTATGGATAGACTAATCGCTCTACTTTTCACTGCTGTTGCTGCGCTTGCCGCGATGCCTGCTTTTGCTGGTGCAATGCTGACGGTGATTAATCCGACAATTGGCCCGGATGCGATGAAGGAATTTTCGCGATCTGAGCTGAAAGAACTAACCCAGACCAGCTATCGGACATCCAGGGAATTCACCGATGACCTGCCAGATTTTTCAGGCCCTTTGGCCCGTGATGTGATCGCGTCAGTCGGCGTCGGTGATGCCACTGTCGCAGTGATGGTGGCGGCCAATGATTGCCAGATCGAAGTGCCGATTGAAGAACCCAGCGGGGCAATTGTTCGCCCGGATACCGTTTGCCCTGACCGTAGTGCATCAGTCCGTTCGGGGCGAATTTTGTACGTAGGCGACGGATGAGTTTGTCAGCATAAGCGCGCTTGGTCGGACCAACGGCGCCCGTATTCCATTCGTCTGCATCACGGTCGGAAGCGGCGACAAATGTCGGCTCGCCGCCCATAGTCAGGCGTACATCGCCTTTCTCAAGCCGCTTGTCGATTTCGCGACCCAACGCATCAACTTCCGCCCATTGCCTAACAGTGTAGGGCGCGGAAACGCGCGGTGTTTCCAATGTCCGCTCAACCGACATCTCGTGGCCGAAAGTAACTTCGCACGGCTCCAATGCGCCGGATATCGGTGCGGCGGACGATGGATCTGGCGTTGCTGCGAGGGGAATGTGACCCTCTGCCGCCAGCAAGCCTGATGTCGTGTCAAATTCGATCCAACCGGCACCGGGCATGTAAATTTCTGTCCATGCATGAAGGTCTGTAAAACCTTCATCCGGCCCGTCCGGCCCACCATCGACTGAGCGTTGATCGACTGTTAGTTGAATAAGATAGCCAGATACAAACCGGGCGGCGAAGCCATGGTGGCGCATAAGCTGAACCAGCAACCACGCGCTGTCGCGGCACGATCCGATCGCGCGCTTCAAAGTAGTTTCAGGCGTCTGCACGCCCGGTTCCATCCGCACGGTATAACCAACCATTTGCTGAACAACCTGATTGGTTGCGACCAGCCAGTCCAACGTGACTTCACCAGTCTCGGGTCGCGTCTTTTCAATCAGATTTCTTAATAGCGGTCCGGCGGCGCGTTTTAGCAGATACGGGCGCAAATCCTTTTTCAAGGCGCGGTCATATTCGAACCCTATTTCCTGACATTCTTCTTCTATGAAGAAATCGAATGGGTTGATCGAGGCCATTTCGACATGGAGATCGACCTCCACTTCGAAATGGTCGACCCGCTCAGGAAACACCAGTCGCGCCATCCAATTGCCGAACGGGTCCTGTTGCCAGTTTGTGAACCGCTCTTCTGGAGAGACGTTCATCGCATAACTGATTAAAGGCGTTCTGGCGTGTGGCGCAGGCCGTAGCCGCACGACCTGTAGGCCCAAGTTGATCAATCTGTCGTATTTGTAACTGGTGCGGTGCGTCAACGCGACTTGCAGCGACATGCGGTCCCCTCAGGGTGTTGTCGGGTTGAGTCTAGGCTCTTGTGTGCAACTGCGAAAGATCTGTTTGTGGGGCAAGCGGCCGATACTCATCGTAAAGTTCTACAGAATACGTACATATTCAGTGTGACGTTTAGTGTTTGTTTGCATATTGCGAACCACTATAGTCCAGACGGGGAATGTTCCCGGTCGCAGGGTGAACCGGTCGGGATGACCTCTGCGAGGGAGGTGAAGAAATGGTGGACAACAGCCGAAGCAATCTCAGCAGGTTACAGGGTATGTCTGTGCTGCTGGCTGAGGACAATGTCACGAACCAGCTGGTTGCGACTCAGATGTTGGGAAATCTGGGCGCGACGGTAGATGTGGCCTCTGACGGCGCCATTGCGTTGGAACGCCTAGCTCAAAATTCATACGATATTCTACTGGTCGATATCGAAATGCCCCGCGTTTCCGGGCTGGATGTCATTCGATCCGTCCGCTCGTCCGCGGGGGAACTGGCGAACGCCCCGGTGATTGCGCTTACCGCGTACGCAATGCAGGAACATCGCGAAAAGATCCGTAAGGCGGGCGCTGATGGGCTGATCCCAAAGCCCATCATCTCGATCGAACAGTTTGGCGCTGATATCCTTAACTATATGGATGAAGGCGTGAAGCGACGCTCGACGCCGGACGAAAGCGCTGGGTCCGTTGACGGGCCAATGATTGAAAACAGTATTTTCGAAAGTCTGGCTGAAACGATTGGCGCTGACGCCATGATCGACCTTTTGGGCAAGATCGAGATTGATTTGCGATCAGTCAAAAACCAAATAATCGATGCGAACAACACAGCTGACAGTGATCTGATGCGCTCAGCCACCCATGTTCTCATCAGCGTTGCAGGTGCAGTTGGCGGTGTTCGCCTTCAAGGTCAGGCCGAGCGGTTGAATGCGTTGGCGCATGCCGGCGATTTTGCGAACGTTTCTGCATTGACGGATGAAACGTTGGACGAACTGGACGGTGTTCTTGATTATGTCACTGAAAAAATCCGGACAGGCGTCAGCTGATGAGGCCTGCCGCAGACGTCCTGCTGGTTGAAGACACGCCGTCTTTGTCGCTGGTCTATGAAACCGTTTTGAAAAAGGCCGGTTACCCTGTAACAACGGCTTTTACTGCGGCAGAGGCGATGACAGCCCATCAAGGTGCCGATGGGAAGGTCGTTCTTTTGGATCTGATGCTTCCAGATGGCGATGGACTGGATGTCCTGAAAGAAATGACGCTCGCTGACCCGGCAGGAAAACGGATTGTGATCACCGCGAACGGTTCAATAAATCGTGCGGTTGAAGCGATGCGCGGCGGCGCTTTCGATTTTCTCGTCAAACCTTTTGATGAAAGACGCTTGATTGCTGCGGTGAACAATGCGCGCGCAGCGATTCAGATCGAAACTACAGCGCCACGAGCCGAAGTAGCCGCACCAACAACCAGTGACGCCTATCACGGTTTCATTGGCGGATCTGACCCGATGCGTCGGATCTATGGAATGATCGAGGGCATCGGCAAATCGACCGCGACCGTCTTTATAACGGGGGAAAGCGGAACTGGGAAAGAGGTTGCGGCGCAAGCTCTTCATGCTGTTTCATCCCGTGCGGCCGGGCCGTTCGTGCCTTTGAATTGCGGCGCCATTCCAAAAGATCTTTTGGAATCTGAGGTTTTTGGCCACCTCAGAGGTAGTTTTACAGGCGCTTTGGCTGACAAGCCCGGGGCGGCGGCCGTTGCCGACGGGGGTACTCTGTTTCTGGATGAAATCTGCGAAATGGATATGGCGTTGCAAACCAAACTGCTTCGGTTCTTGCAAACGTCTATGATCACCCCAGTCGGGGCGACGACCCCACGCAAGGTCGAAGTTAGAATTGTCTGCGCCACCAACAGGGATCCAACTGACGAAGTTCGGGCCGGCCGGTTTCGCGAAGATCTTTTCTACCGGCTTCATGTGGTGCCAATTCACTTGCCCCTCTTGCGTGAGCGCGGCGATGACGTTGTTCAAATCGCAGAGAAATTTCTGGTCCGGTTTTCAAAAGAAGAAGGCAAGGCTTTCAAGCGTCTTGGCGCCGAAGCAACCGAACTGTTTCGATCGATGCGGTGGCCGGGAAATGTCCGTCAGTTACAGAACGTTATCCGCAACATCGTCGTTTTGAATGATGGTGAAGAGGTTGGCCCACACATGTTGCCGCAAGGTCTGCGGGAATCTGAAGCGATTGCCGCCCCGCCTCGTGTCTATGAAAACGCAACAGCGCCGGTAACGTTGAATGGTGCGATGAACGGTCATGCAGGCGAAACTTCTAATGGTCACCTGAATGGACAAGCCAGCCTGGCCACTCGCGTTGCTCCATTGGTTGGGGAAACCCTTGCAGATGTTGAACGGACATTCATTGAGGCGACAATAGACGAATTTGAAGGCTCTATCCCCCGCGCCGCACGGGCGCTCGACCTCAGCCCATCGACGCTTTATCGCAAGCGTGAAGCGTGGTCGAAGAAAGAGGCCTGAACAGGCTACTCTTTGTCTGATTTCCACATTCGATTGCCTCTTGCCCGGACTGCAGGATCATCGCAATCTTCTGCGCTCCGATCCTCGCCCCAGGATGTTCCATGTCAGATGATCTAATCGAAGCTGCTGCAACCGCTGCTTTAAAGGCCTATGCGCCTTATTCGAAATACCATGTCGGGGCGGCAATACGTGGGCCATCTGGCGTGATCTATGCCGGTTGCAACATCGAAAATGCCGCCTATCCGCAAGGCTGGTGCGCCGAACCAACGGCGATCAGCCATATGATCGTCGCTGGGGAAACTCGGATAGATGAGGTTTGCGTTTGGGCCGATAGCGTCAACATCTGCTCGCCATGTGGCGGTTGTCGGCAAAAGCTGGTTGAATTTGGGCGGCCGGATACCGTCGTCATTTCGGCGGGGCCGGAAGGGGAAAGGGCGCGTTGGACTTTGGCTCAACTTCTCCCCGAAGCATTCACTTTGGAGGGCGAAGAATGACTGAAGCCGCAAACCTAATCCGCGCCAAGCACCAGGCGCCGATCCGTATGGGCATGATCCTCGGCTCTGGTCTCGGCGGAATGGCGGAAGAACTTGAAGCGGCAACGACATTCCCGTTCGCTGACCTTCCAGGTTTTCCAGTATCTGGCGTTACGGGTCACGCCGGGGCTTTGACCGTCGGGATGCTAGAGGGGGTGTCCGTCGCTATCCTATCTGGCAGAAAGCACTACTACGAAGCAGGCGTTGCTGCTGCCATGCGCATCCCGCTTGAGACGTTCAAAGCGCTAGGGGCCGAGTTTGCATTCCTGACCAACGCCGCCGGATCGACGCGTGAAGACATGGGGCCAGGATCATTGATGGCTCTGACGGACCATATCAATTTTTCGGGCCGCGATCCCCTGATAGGGTTGCCAGGCGACGACAGGTTTGTCTCGATGGTCAACGCATATGATGAAATGTTGCGGTTCCGTCTGAAATTCTGGGCCGATGAGGAACAGATCACCCTGCATGAAGGCGTTTACGCCTGGTTTTCTGGCCCATCTTTCGAGACCCCTGCAGAAATCAACGCCATCCGGATGTTGGGCGCCGATGCGGTCGGCATGTCGACCGCACCTGAGACAATCATCGCCCGCCACATTGATCTGCCAGTTGTCGCGATTTCCTGCGTCACGAATTTTGCAGCCGGAATGACCGGTGAGGCGCTAAGCCATACCGAAACCAAAACTGAAGCCGCCAAGGCTGAGGCGACATTCCGTCGCCTGATCCGCGCCTTTGTCCGGAGCTTTTCCAATGACTGACATGAAACTTATCGCCAGACGTGCGCTCGCCATGCTAGATCTCACTAATCTAAACGACGATTGCGATGAAGCAGCGATAGAAGCGTTGGCTGCGCGTGCGTGCACTGATCACGGCCATGTTGCAGCACTATGCGTCTGGCCTGCGTTTGTTGGCCAGGCCCATGCTCTAGTCGGGCATAGAGGTGTGAAAATCGCCACCGTCGTCAACTTTCCAGGTGGCGAAGACCAAGTAGGCGAAGTCACAGATCTTACAAAGAAGGCCGTCGGTGATGGAGCGGATGAAATTGACATGGTCATCCCTTACCGGTCGATGATGGAAGGGCGTGATGAGGTTGTTCATACCCGAATAAAACGGGTCAAAGCCGCAGCTGGCGGTGCGACAGTGAAGGCGATCCTTGAAACAGGCGTGCTGGGCGACCCTGACTTGATCCGCAAAGCAGCTGATATGGCGATTGAGGCTGGGGCGGATTTTATCAAGACGTCAACTGGCAAAGTCCCAGTGAACGCGACCTTGTCCGCCGCGCGGATCATGTTGACGGCCATCAAGGAAAGCGGCGCCACTGTCGGCTTCAAACCGGCAGGAGGCGTAAAATCGACTGAACAGGCAGGGCATTATCTTGATCTGGCGGATGAGATCATGGGCGAAGATTGGGCCACCCCAGATACATTCCGTTTTGGCGCTTCAGGCGTGCTGGGTGATCTGCTTGCCACGTTGAACGGCGATGATAAGCCAACATCTGGGGACGGCTACTGAATGCTGCCGCAAGAGATCATTCGCAAAAAGCGGGATGGGAACACGCTGACCAGCGAAGAAATCGCTGAGTTTGTCGTGGGACTGACATCTGGCGCGACATCTGACGCGCAGGCGGCGGCCTTCGCTATGGCGGTGTTGCTGAAGAAGATGTCGCTGGAAGAGCGTGTGGTGTTGACTAAAGCGATGCGCGATAGCGGCCAAGTCATGCGCTGGGATTTGCCTGGCCCAGTCGTCGACAAACATTCCACCGGCGGGGTTGGCGATAATGTCAGCCTGATGCTTGCACCAGCGTTGGCGGCCTGCGGCGTCTATGTGCCAATGATTTCTGGGCGAGGTTTGGGTCATACAGGCGGTACGCTGGACAAATTCGACAGCATTCCCGGGTATCAGACCCAGCCTGACGCTGAGAAGTTTAGCAAAGTTGTTGCTGATGTCGGCTGCGCCATTATCGGCCAGACGGCCGATCTCGCCCCAGCGGACAAAAAACTTTACGCGATCCGCGATGTGACCGGCACCGTCGAAAGCGTTGATCTGATCACGGCCTCGATCCTGTCAAAAAAGCTGGCAAGCGGCCTGGATGCGCTGATCCTTGATGTGAAGTGCGGCAATGGCGCCTTCATGCCGACGCCAGATGCAGCGGACGAGCTGGCCCGCTCGCTGGTGCAGGTGGCGAATGGGGCAGGCTGCAAAACCGCCGCGCTATTGACGGATATGAACGAACATCTTGCTGCCGCCGCCGGCAATGCGGTTGAGGTTTGGAATGCCTGTGCCTTTTTGACAGGGCATGAAGTCGACCCGCGTCTTTGGGATGTTACCGTCGCTTTAGGCGGTGAAGCGCTTACGCTGGTTGGCGCTACCCCGGATGCAGAGATTGGCCGAATGAAAATTTCGGAATCCTTTGAATCTGGTGCGGCGGCGGAACGCTTTGGGCGTATGGTTGAGGCGCTCGGTGGGCCGACAGATTTTATGGAATGTTTCGATAATTACTTGCCGAAAGCTCAGATCATTCTGGATGTTGAGGCGACTGGTGAGGGATTTGCCACTGCTATCGATACGCGTGGCATTGGTGTCGCGGTCGTTGAAATTGGTGGGGGGCGCAGGGATGCAGCCGATGCTATCGACCATAGTGTTGGCTATGATCAGCTGATCGGTCTGGGTGCAATGGTTGAGGCAGGCGATGTCATCGGGCGGGTTCATGCAGCAGATGAAAACGCCGCAGAGCATGCAGCAGCAGCGCTGCGAGGGGCCATCAGGTTGTCGCCAGATGCGCCATCGCCGCCCGACCCAGTGCTAGGCAGGATTGATCTCTGATGGCACGCGCATTTCTGTTCGTCATGGATAGCGTGGGCATTGGCGGCGCCCCGGATGCCGCCGCCTTTGGCGACGAGGGCGCTGATACATTTGGCCATATCGCTGAGGCTTGCGCTGCCAACCGTGCTGAAGTTGGCAGATCAGGCCCGCTAAAAACGCCAAATCTGGATGCACTTGGCATCGGGGCCGCCTCAGCGCACTCAATAGGCAAGGTGCCGCCTGGCCTGCAGGGGGCGAGTGGTTGCTGGGCTGTTGGGCAAGAGGTTTCCAACGGAAAAGATACCCCCTCAGGACATTGGGAGCTGTCCGGTGTACCCGTACCCTTCGACTGGGGATACTTTCCTGTGCGGGTCCCCGCGTTCTCAGCTGACCTGATCGCGGAACTGGAAAAACGTGCAAACCTGCCAGGTGTCCTCGGGCAGAAACATTCAAATGGCGTAGCGATCGTTTCCGAGTTTGCTAACGAGCATATCAGTAGCGGCAAGCCAATCATCTATACCTCCGCTGACAGCGTGTTTCAGATCGCTGCGCATGAAAACCATTTCGGCCTTGAGCGTCTGTATGAGGTCTGCGAAGTCGCACGCCAGCTCCTTTATCCCCTGAGTATCGGCCGTGTCATCGCCCGCCCGTTCACCGGTGAGGATGGTGCTTGGACCCGCACCCCCAACCGCCGCGATTACGCAATTGCGCCGCCTGAGCCTACTCTGTGTGACCGTGTTGTCGCTGCGGGCGGTCGCACCATCGCTATTGGCAAGACTGGCGACATCTTTGCCCATCAAGGCATCAGCGAAGCCCGCAAAGGTCCGGATGATATGGCTCTTTTCGACAGAACGCTCGATGCGATGGTTGATGCGAAGGACGGCGATTTCGTGTTCGCCAACTTCGTTGAATTCGATAGCCTGTATGGTCATCTTCGCGACGTCCCAGGTTATGCCAAGGCTTTGGAACAGTTCGATACGCGCTTGCCGGAAGCTTTAGAACGCCTGCGCGACGGCGATTTGCTGATCATCACGGCTGATCATGGCAATGACCCGACATGGACCGGTAGCGATCATACGCGGGAACAGGTTCCTGTATTGTGTGCCGGGCCGGCGGTCACCGACCGAAATATAGGAACCGTCGGCTTTGCAGATGTCGGCGAAACGCTTGCCGCGCATCTTGGGCTGTCGCCTGGCGCACATGGAAAGGCATTCTTATGACCGATTGGAGAGATTTCCCGAAGCTGGAACTTCATCTGCATCTGGAAGGCGCTGCGCCGCCGCCCTTGGTCAGGCGCCTTGCTGCCGAAAAAGGCCTGGATATGGTTGGCGTGTTTGATGAGGCGGGCCACTACAATTCAAACGATTTCACCAGTTTTCTTCGAACTTACGAGCGTGTTTCAACCGTCTTTTCAACACCTGATGACTATCGCGCCCTGACAGAAGCTGTGCTGACCGAATGCGCCAATAATGGCGTGATCTACGCTGAGATTTTTCTGTCTCCTACTAGTCTTGGCTATGATCCGGCGAAATGGACTGACTATCTTGCCGCGATCGAAGAAGGCGCGGATCAGGCTGAACAGGCGCATGGCATCGTCGCGCGGCTGATACCTGTTGCGATCCGCCATCACGGGCCGGAACAGGCCGTAATCGGCGCCAAAACGATAATGTCCGTACCACGTGGCCGGATGACTGGTTTTGGCATTGCTGGGGATGAAAGGCTGCACCAACCAAAGGATTTTACACCTGCATTCAAAGCGATGGCTGAAGCGGGATTTCGGTTAACGGCGCATGCTGGTGAATTCGGTGGGCCGGAAAGCGTCAGGGCTGCTTTGGATGATCTGAAGGTAGAACGTATTGGCCACGGCGTCCGGGCGGCGGAAGATGCAGATTTGCTGGTCAGGCTGGCGGCCGAGGGACAAGTGCTGGAAACTTGCCCTGGTTCCAACGTATCGCTGGGCGTCTATCCAGATCTGGCCAGCCACTCTATCGGGGCGTTGCTGGCGGCTGGGGTGAAATGCACGGTTTCAACTGATGACCCACCATTTTTCCACACTAACATGACGTCCGAATATACCGAACTTGAGGCGACTTTCGCGATGGGCGAAGCGCAATTCGCCCGCTTTGCCAGAACCGCTGTTCAAGCTGCTTTCTGCGAGCCTGAAGTAAAAGCAAACCTCGTTGCCCATCTCGACAAGTCTGGCGTCCCTGGCGCATGATGGGCGCACATATTCAGGAGCTTGCCCATGTCCGATAATCTCATCCTTGTTGATCACCCGCTCGTTCAGCACAAGCTGACATTGATGAGGGATAAGGCCTGTTCGACGGGGAAATTCCGTGCCTTGTTGCGCGAGATCAGTCTTTTTCTTGGATACGAAGCGCTGCGGGACCTGCCGTTAACGACGATGAACATCGAGACTCCACTGGTTGAGATGGAGGCGCCGACCCTTGATGGCAAAAAGCTGGTGTTCGTGTCGATCCTAAGGGCAGGAAATGGCCTGCTGGACGGGGTGCTGGAACTTGCACCAGCGGCGCGTGTTGGCTTCATCGGGCTCTACCGCGATCCCGTAACCCTGCATCCAGTAGAGTACTACAAGAAACTACCTGCAAATGTGCAGGAAAGGCCGGTCATTCTTGTCGATCCGATGTTGGCGACAGCGAACTCTGCGATTGCAGCGATAGATAACGTTAAGGCTGAAGGCGCAGTTGATATTCGCTTTATCTGCTTGCTTGCAGCGCCTGAGGGTGTCGCAAAAATGAAGGAAAAACACCCTGACGTGCGGATCTTCACTGCAGCGGTCGATGAACGCCTAAATAAAAAAGGCTATATATTGCCGGGACTTGGCGATGCTGGCGACAGAATGTTCGGTACAAAGTAGTTTGCTTCGGGGTCGCGCCTGGTGAAGCAAAGGCGCGACCCCTTCACCTGCAGGATCCGTTGATCGGGGTCGTATGAAGGGGTGGCGTCCCCGGAAATCAACTGCAAGTCATAGTTGTAACGATAGCGCAACTTCTCAGATAAGGCCACTCATCATGCCCAGTTTGCTAGTGAAGAATGCGGCGCATTTGCTACCACAAAAAATGGGACTTTCCGACCTCACGGACGGAGGACTTTATGCTGAAGGGGGGGTAATATTAGCAGTTGGACCATCGTCTGAGTTGCCAAGTACCGCGGACGAGGTGGTCGACGCGACCGGGTGCGTCGTTACGCCCGGGTTGGTGAACACGCACCACCATTTGTACCAGAATCTTACCCGAGTGGTGCCTGCTGGCGTTGATGCATCGCTGTTCGGTTGGCTACAAGCACTGTATCCGATTTGGGCGCGGATGAGCCCTGAGCATATCCGCGTATCAACCCAAATCGGTTTAGCGGAACTGGCCTTGTCAGGCGCCACTTGTGTTGCTGATCACCTATACCTGTTCCCCAACGGCGCGCGGCTGGATGACGAGATTGAGGGGGCGAAGACGACTGGTGTTCGTCTGCACGCCACGCGCGGTGCGATGTCTATCGGGGAAAGTGACGGTGGTTTGCCGCCCGATGCGTTGGTGGAACGCGAAGACGACATCCTCAATGACTGCATCAGGGTCATCGACGCCCACCACGATGCCAAACCAGGCGCGATGATCCGTGTCGGCGTCGCGCCGTGTTCGCCGTTCTCTGTCAGCCGGGAATTGATGCGTGATGCCGCGTTGCTTGCACGGGACAAGGGCGTGATGATGCACACGCATCTGGCTGAAAATGATGAAGACATTGCCTATTCGTTGGAGGTATTTGGGTGTCGTCCTGGGCAATATGCTGAAGAGCTTGGCTGGACTGGCCCCGACGTGTGGCATGCTCACTGCGTAAAGCTGGACGCGAAAGAAATAGATCTGTTTGCGCGTACGGGAACCGGTGTTGCTCATTGCCCGTGTTCAAATTGTCGCCTCGGTAGCGGGATCGCGCCAGTCCGGGCGATGCGGGATGCCGGCGTGAAGGTTGGGCTGGGGGTCGATGGATCCGCCTCAAATGACGCCGCTGATTTATTGGCTGAAGCGCGCCAGGCGCTGCTTCTCCAGCGCGTCAATCTGGGCGTTAGTGGTATGAAAACGCGTGAGGCGTTGTGGATTGCAACCAAAGGCGGGGCAGATGTGCTAGGCCGTGACGACCTAGGCTCGCTCGAAGTGGGAAAACGCGCCGATTTCGCTGTGTTCGATATGCGTGCGATGGAAACGTCAGGCGCCTGGGATCCGGTCGCCGCTTTGGTTCTTTGTGGGCCACTTCGCGCCCGTGACACATGGGTTGAAGGGCGCCCTGTGGTGCGCGATGGACAGATTGTCAGCTTTGATCTTGCGTGCACACTTGCACTTCACGGTGAGCTATCGTTGAGCCTCCGCGAACCATAACCCCCAATTACGGACAACTGTGCTATTGTACAGCCAAATGCATCAATGGGGGTTGAAGCAGATGGCCGGTGCCGAAAGCGCCACCGTGCCTGAGAATGTAGTCCTCAGGCAGGCAATGAATAGCGTCGATATCGGAATTGCGTATTTCGATGCTGACGACAGGCTTGAGTTTTGGAATGACGCTTATGTCGATCTGAACCAGACAATTGCGCCCATGAGCCAAAAAGGCGCTGTATTCCAAGACCTTTTAGCTGAGCTGCTAGTTCGCGGGCAGATCGCAGACGTTGGCGATGATGTGTCCGTTTGGGTGGAAAAACGGATAAAGGCGCGTAATTCCGGTGTGGAAGCTGAAAGGACGCTCAGCGATGGGCGCTGTTTTCATGTTCGGGAATTGAAGGTCCAGCAAGGCGGCATTCTTGGGTTTTGGACCGACATTACCGAACAGAAAAAAGCCTCACGCATCAGCTTTGATTCGCCAATGGGTGGACTTGTGAATGATTTCAACAATCAGCTTCAGGTGATCGGCGGTAATGTCGAGCTGGCGCTGGAACGCACGTCTGACGAAGCCACAGCAGGGTTTCTTCAGCAGGCGTTGACGGCATGCACACGGCTTGGCGCCAGAACACGTGATGTCGTGGCGGAGATGCGGCGGTGAAGCGCGCATTTTCGCCAGGCGGGGCAGGTCGTCACACGCCGCGCCATCTCATTTGATGGCGAAAGACATAGGTTAGCACCACTTAGGGCGCCGCGCTGATCGCCGCTTCTACATAGGCGCGGTTCGCGTCTGACATGCGCGATAGTTGATCTTCGGTGATCAACGTCGCGCCATCCATGATCGCACCGTTAGAGCCATCTTGCCCGACAAAGCTGGCGCCGAATAACTCAGCCCCGGTGAAATCGACAGATCGCAGATCTGCGCCATCGAAACTTGTCCCATTACAGGATGCACCCTGAAAGTTCGCATCTACCATGTCGGCGCCATCAAAATATCCGCCAGAGACGTTGGCGTCAGTGAAATCCGAACTGCGCAGCTTGGCGCCCTTGAACGAGCAGTTCCGCATTAATGTTCCAACAGCATCCAATCCACCCAGATCCTCACCATCAAAATTGACTGAGAACAGGTCCCGCTTTCCAAGGCTTCTCCGGTCGATCATTCGTTGACGTAAGTCTGGCGGGATGTTTCCGGTGATGAACCGTTCCTGTTCCCACGGATCAGCGTTATCGTGATAGCCAGGGCCAGCTTCCCAATACCCGAGCTTGTTATCGGCCCGGACTTCGATTTCTTCCAGCCATTTGACGGACTTGTAGAAATACCGCCCCGGCGTGACCATGCGGACCGGTCCGCCATGTTCTTCGGCCAGCGGTTCACCCTGTGCGGTGAATGTGATCAGGGGTTTCAGCTGGCGGCACAGGTCCATCGTTATGCTGGTGTCATGCGCACGTTCGGTGCGTGCGATGAAACGCACGAAGTTGGCGTTTTCTTTCAGCCCAGCTTCTGTCAACACATCCATCAGTGGGACGCCAGTGAAGGCCCAGTCGTATTTGGACCAGCGGGTCACACAGTGAATGTCGCTGATCAGTTCAGTCCGGGCACGCGCCATCAGGTCGGTCAGCGCGATTTCCATCGGGCGTTCAACCTCACCGGTCACGCGGATCATCCAAGGGCTGTCATCTTTGCGGGGGGCAGTCTCACCCAGCACGGGCCAGTTGTCGGGGTTGCGGATTAGGCCCTGCCCAGGCGGCAGGCGGGGTTTGTCTGTTGTATCAGTCATATCGCGCCCTTCATTTCCTTGCCGTTTACCCACGTTTGATGGATCGCACGATCATCCCCAAGGATCATCAGCGCGAACAATACATCTGAGATATCCTCCGCCCGCTGCGTGCGCTGCGCAAGAACCGGCGTTGCGTCAGGGTCAAGGATGATCAAGTCAGCCTCCATCCCCGGGGCAAACCTGCCGATTTTGTCGTCGTGACGCATCGCTGCAGCAGATCCTGCTGTGGCCAGCCACCATAGTTGAGCTGGGTGCAAAGCATCGCCCCGTAACTGCCCAATCTTATAGGCGGACCGCATCGTCGCAAACATTGAAAAACTGGATCCGCCACCGACATCCGTAGCTAAACCAACTGGCACGCCAGCAGCGCGAAGGCCCGTAACATCGCACATTCCGGATCCGATGAATGCGTTCGATGTGGGACAGTGAGCGACCGAAGCGCCGGTATCACGCAAAGCCGCTATCTCTCGATCAGTCAGGTGAATCGAATGCCCCATGATCGCGCCTGGGCCGCACAGGCCATAGCGTTCATAAACTGACAGATAGTCTGGATCGTCTGGGAACAGGTCCTTTACCCAGGCGATTTCTTCGTGCTGCTCAGATAAGTGTGTCTGCATCGCGCAATCAGGATGCTCAGACCAAAGCGCGCCAGCCGCCTCTAACTGTTCGGGCGTTGAGGTCGGCGCAAAACGTGGCGTTACCGCATATGTCAATCGTTCGTGCCCAGCCCAGCTTTTGATCAGCGCCTTGGACTGGTCATATCCAGATTGCGCCGTATCCCGCAGGCCGTCTGGCGCATTGCGATCCATCATCACTTTGCCGGCGGTCATGCGCATTCCGCGTGTCTCGGCTGCTGAAAACAGCGCATCAACGCTTTCAGGATGTATCGTGCAGAACGCCGCCGCTGATGTGATGCCATTGCTGATCAAGAGGTCTAGATAACGTTCAGAGATCTCCGCCGCATAAGCAGCATCGCCAAACCGCATCTCTTCAGGAAAGGTGTACGTGTTTAGCCAGTCGATCAGCCGCTTGCCCCAACTCGCAATGATGCCAGTCTGGGCGTAGTGATTGTGGCAATCAACGAACCCTGGCGTGATGATCTTGTTACCAAAATCGATGCGCGCAGTTTCAGGGTGATGATCCGCCAAGGTCGCTGCACTGCCGATGTCCACGATCAACTCACCGTCCAGCAAGATCGCCTCATCAACATGGATGGCTTCAGTTGGTGGCGATAGGAAGGGATCGGCGCCGAAGCGTAAAATCCGTCCAGTGAGCAGGGTTTTCTGAGAAGTAGACATCTTGTTCACATAACATCGCGATCATCGCCGGAACAACTGCGCTGAGCGACACGCCTCTCGACGGGGGGCGCCCCTTCACGCTATCACCACCAAAGGCAAACGGCACAATCGGCGGAGGGTCATGGCCGACGCAAATGACAACGCGAAACGCAGCCTCCGCGATCGGGCCTTCGCATGGTACTGAGAACGGCAGGCGAAGCGCGCCAATGATCTAAGCGCTTTTCGCCAATTAACCCTTCGTCGCCGGGCTGAACTTGATCGAATTGCAATGAAGATAGAGGCCCGCTTGACGCGCGCCGATGAGGCGGATGCGACAGCGCCCGGCGCAGAATGGACCCATCGCCCCGACATCTTCAGCTTGCCTCAGGATCAAACAATCTGGTCCAATCCCGCCAGCGGCCTGCACCCCGGTCCGGGGCTGTCGATATATCATGACAGCGATGGCGGGGCGTTTACGTTGGCGCAGCGCCCTGCGCGAGGCGAAGACAGCGCCCTAAGGTTCGAATTGTTTTTCGAAAGTTATGAATTTCGTGGATTATATCTGTCGTTGGTTTTGGCTGCGCCAGACCACGTCCGCCGCCCAAAAGCAGGGGAAGTTCTGGCCGTTGAGATTGATCTTGCCGCATCAAGGCAAGTGAAGGCGTTCCTGAGGCTCAACATGAAAGCGTCGCAAACTTCAGACGTGCTTCATGCCGACGGAACCATTGGAGATGGTCGCGCAAGGTTTGAATTTGATATGTCGTTCGCCGCATTTGAACCAGCGGCGAACGACCGGCTTTGGCTGGATATCATTTTTGACCGCCCACGGATGGTTGAGATGTCTATCAGGGATCTCACGCTTTCATTAACGACGCGGGGCGTCGCATGAATCTGCCTAACGCCGCCGCTGCTTTGGACCCGGATGCAGGCCGCATTGCGGGGTTTGTCGCGGCGTCAGAGGGTAGGCCTGGGCGGGCGCAGTTCATCCTGGACGGCGATGTTGCGTATGAGGTTGTCGCCGCGTCGCCTATCTCGGCCCTTAGTGCAGAGGTGCTTGCAGATATTGGTCCACCACCAACGGCATTCTGTGTGTTTTCAGCGCGCTTACTGGCCGACCTGCTGGCTCGGGCCGACGCGGGCGTGAACCTTCGTGTTGAAGTTACCGATTCAGAAGGCGGCACAACGCTGCTTACCAGCCATTTCCCCACTCGCGCAGCGTTGGCGCGTTATGTTGAAGGATGCGTAATGTCGGACAGCGCAGAGATAAAGATCACCCGATTTCGTGCAGGCGTCTTCACGGGGCGCTTGACGATCCAGGGGGGCGGCGCGCCGCCTGAGGTAACGCTCAACCTGAAAGGCGTGCGACTGGCGGTTGTGACATTGGGAAACATCAGCGGCGATGAGTATCCTTTGACGGCTGCGCTTCCAGCGTCGGCCTTGGGGGATGGCGTCGCGGTTATTGAATTTCGCATCGGTGAAGAAACACTGGCTCGATATCCAATCTCTGCCGGAGAGGCGCTTGCCAGCGATCTGACAGCAGAGGTCGCCTCATTGCGTGCAGAACTGGACCAACTGAAGAAGGCCTTTCGCGAAACGCTGGCTGGGGGCGTCATCGCCCGGGATGAACGCCCGATGATCCTGGCTGAGCTGCTGACCCATGTAGACAACCTGCTTGAAGCGCGGGATCGCGTGCGACGTGTCGATGCGATTGACAGTGTCGCTGACGACGATGATTGGAACATCACCGAATGAGTTCTGGGTGCCGACAATGGTAAGCCAAGCCGAGCTGTATGTGCTGGGTGACGCGCCGCCCGATGATCCGTTGGATTGCGTGGCGGCTGCTACACCGATTTTGGCAGGCGGCTTTAAAGCCGTGCATCAGGTCGGCCCGAGGCAGGCGATGTCCTTAAGGGCGTTTCGACGAAATTTTCAGCCCGGTACCGATAGTCTGCTCTACGATCTCACAGCGCCAAGTGACTACGAATGGGCCTTGCGAATGATGAAAGAAGCGCCAGCAGCGGTTCTGATCGCCGGCTACAACATTGTTGCACCCACTGGCGGCCTCACCGGCCTTCGGTCTTCTCAGCGCTACGTTCAAACGGGGTTCCGGCTTCCCGAAGGCGTCACGTCTGGGACGCTCGATGCGAAAGACGTAAGAACAGCTGGGCAGGTAGTTCGACGTCCCGCTGTCCATTTCCCCAAAGCGAGCGGCACAGATCTGGTTCTATCGGTGGGCGCCGGCGCCATCGAACAGGCCTATGGCGCCCTTTTAGGGCTAAGGGCGCTGGGCAAGCTGCAAACTGAAATCGCACTCGATATTCTGGCATATACCCGGCAAGATGCGAATGAGCTGGCCGATATCCTTTCAGCTTTTCAAATGCCTGCGGGGCGGGTGCGGTATGTGCGTAAACGCGCGGAAATCGCTGCAGTTGTTGCTGGCGCGCGCGCGGTTATTGATGTCTCAACCGGGGCGGAAACAGCGGACAGCAATGCTGTTTTTGTAGCTAAATGCATCAGTGCGCCAGTGATGGGCATTGCAGATACAAGGCTTGCTGCTGAAATAGCGTTTGAGTTTGCAGGATCGCCTCGCGAACCGGACCCAGTGCATGCGTCTGACTTTGCTGACAGCCGCCCTTTGGCTAGCTTTGCTGATGCTCTTTTGTCCTTGATTGAAATGGGCCGCCAGAAGGCTTTGGTTGCGGCGCACGCGGCATGAGCCTTGGCGCAGAGCTTTTGATGCGCAGCATCGCAGATTCGCTTGAGGATGCCGTTTTTCTTTCAGAATTTGGCGATGGTTGTCCCCTGCTTGATGAAGCAGCGAAAGCCGTCATGCGTATGGCGCGCCGCCCGGTGGGCGGGATCATCCGCCGTGACGGGTTTGTAACCTTGCCGCCGCCGGTGGACTTGTTTCGTCGGGGTGACGACTGTCAGCGACTGGCGCAACACGGTCTTCTGATCGTCGATACAACAACAGCGCAGGCGGCAGAATTGCTTGAGATCGCGAAAGAACTCGCGCCAGACCGTCTTGCAGCGTTGCGCATTCGGGGCGAAGCGTTTTCATCCCATCCTCTTCAACTTGTCTTCGAAGACAATGCTGGCCGGGATCATGTCTATTTGCACGAAGATCTCATCGCGTCGGGGGTGGCAGGGAATGCGATTGCCCTCAAAACCTCTGGGATTGATGAATTCGACGCGTTTTCATCGTTCATTGGCGCTGGCAATGTGATCAAATCCCTTCGCCACGGGGCGGCCCATTCCGAAGTGGTTCTTTACCCCGCTGCAATGCTTGATCAACCTGATGCGGGTCAGATAGCAGCGGCGCTGGGCGAGGGGCATGTTGTTATGGCGGCAGATGGTGGCTGCGCGCTTATTGCGCCACAGTTATCGGGTGCGCCACAGCCTGTCAGCGTAACCATCGCAGATCTTGAGGCAGCTTCCCCCAATCCGCTGATTTCCCTGCCAAATGCGCCTGAGTGGACCATCGACGCGCACCGAGAAGGATCAATCTGGAAAGCTGTCGCAAGCCCGAATGATGGTGCGACGTCACTGGTTTCGTTGTTCGTCGAGATTGAAGTCGCAGAAAGCCTCACAGCCGAAGTCACCGAAGTCACCACTGCCGTCACTCGTAAACGCGGCGCGTGGGAGGTTTGGGACGAGGCGCAAACCCAACTTGAGTTAGAGAAAAGCTGGTGACCCGTCGTGTCCTCCTCATAACGGATGCGCCGCCCGCCAAAACCGGGACTGCCGCGTGGCGGCGCTATCGTATGATTGCCCGCTATTTCGCTGGCAATCATTTCGCAATCACTACCTTGTTCGTCTCTGACGTAACCCCAGGCGCTGGTGCAATCAGGTGGTTGATGGCAACGGCGGATCATCTGGCGATTTGCCCGCGGACAGAAGTGGAAGCAGCTGCACGCAATCTGGATCGGCGAGATCACTTTGATGTCGCCTGCGCATTGACGCCAGACCTAGCCCCCGGCCTGTCCGGCCCTTCGCGTGCCTTGCAGGTCATCGATTTGCAGGCCCCGGTGGCAGAAGAGGAACAAGAAGCGCTTGCGCAACGTCTGAGCGCGGCCGCGCTTGTCTTAACGGCAGAGCCCCCACAAACCCGGCTCGTCGAAACCCTTGGGATCAGCACCGCTGAAACACCAGCTTTGATCGACGGCGCCCGTAAGATCCGGCCCCGGTTACGTAAGTCGCAATTGCTGGCGGGGACGTGGGTGGAAAAGGATGAAACGTCCATCTCAGCGACAAGAGCGTTTTTCGACGAAATTGTCGCCCGTGGTGGCGGAGGCGCACCAAACTTCGCCATTGCCGGGCCCGGCGCATCGGAAATCAGCCCGCCGCCTTTGCCCTTTCTGGTGACTCATATCGATGAAAGCCTGGAAGAAATGGCGTTCTATCGCGGCCTCGATTTGGCCATCGCGCCGGATATCGAAGGTAGCGCGCCTCGCCTTGATGTTCTTTCGGCGCTTGAATGTGGCGCAGCGCCGCTTGCCTCATCTTCAGCCTTGAATGGCCTTCGCCGCCGTTGGCGATTGCCGCATTTTCGTGACCTGGGCTCTATGGTGGACTTCCTCTTTAACCGGGGGGGTGAGTTGCGTGATGGTGGCCTTCTGACAGAACTTCGCGCCCGCGCCGACTGGACGTGGAGCGGCCTTGTCACTGCGTCAGCCCGCCAAAGGGAAAGACTTAACCGCGAAATTCGGGCAAACCTTCCGGGCTGAGTCGCATAAGGAGCATTCCATGACTGATCTGAAAGACGGCCCACTCACCGGCCTACGCGTGCTTGATATGAGCCGCATTCTGGCAGGACCTACTGTTGGCCAGCTGCTTGGCGACCTCGGCGCTGATGTCATCAAGATTGAACGCCCAGGTAAGGGTGACGACACACGCGCCTGGGGGCCGCCGTTCGTCAAAGACAAGGATGGTAACGATACGCAGGAAAGCGCCTATTACCTGTGCGCGAACCGGAACAAGCGATCTGTCGCTGTCGATATTTCAAATCCAGAAGGCCAGGCGCTGCTTGCCGATATCGCCGCTGGGTCCGACATCATGCTTGAGAACTTCAAGGTCGGTGATCTGAAGCGTCGTGGGCTGGATTATGAAACGCTGAAAGCGCGCAATCCGGGCCTTATCTATTGTTCCATCACCGGGTTTGGTCAGACCGGACCTTACGCGCACCGCGCCGGATATGATTTCCTGATCCAATCAATGGGCGGCATCATGTCCGTCACTGGCGATTCGGATGGAGAACCGACAAAAGTTGGCGTTGGCATTGCAGACGTCATGACGGGGATGTACTCGACCGTCGCTGTTCTTTCGGCACTGCATGCCCGTGAGAAAACCGGCGAAGGACAGCATATCGACGTAGCGTTGCTCGATTCGCAGATTTCCTGGCTGATCAACATGGGCACGTCCTATCTGACCGATAATAAAGTGCCGGGCCGGATGGGTAACATGCACCCAACGGTCGTGCCCTATGGCGCGTTTGAGGCATCAGACGGTTGGTTCAGCCTCGCTATCGGCAATGACAGCCAGTTCGCCAAGTTCTGCGATGCCTGCGGATCGGACATGGCGTCAGACCCGCGCTTCACCACCAATCGCGCCCGTGTCGAAAACCGTGAGGCGCTGATGCCCAGGATGTTTGAGGCGACGCGATCCAAAACGCGCGGCGAATGGATCAAACTGCTGGAGGAATTTGGCGTTCCGTGCGGTCCGATCAATGACCTTGAAAGCGCGATCAACGATCCGCATGCGTTGGGCCGTGGCAGTCGGGTCAAACAGGACTATCCGCACGCCGAGAAGGGCTACGTCGAAACTCTGGGCAACCCGATCAAACTGAGCGGCACACCGATCACCTACCGCCGCCCACCGCCCCGCGTTGGTCAGCACACTGACGAAGTGCTGAAAGAGTTAGGGTTTGACCCCGACGACCTCAAGGCAAAAGGCGCTGTGAAGTGAGCAACGTTCAAACTGGCCCAGTGGTAGGCGATCATGTCACCCTGAACGATCCTGCCTTCATCCACGACACCGCCATCATCCACGGCAAGGTGAAGCTGGAAGAGGGATCATCGGTTTGGCCCTATGTCGTCTTTCGGGCTGAGATGTTTGAGGTCGTCATCGGTGCCCGGACCAACATTCAGGACCATGTCATGGTGCATGTTGGCAATCATACAGGAACTTATGTCGGCGAGGATTGCTCAATCACGCACAAGGTCTGTTTGCATGGGTGTACTATCGGTGATCGCTGCCTGATCGGGATTGGCGCGACGATCATGGACGGGGTGAAGATCGGCGCGAATTCTATTGTCGCCGGGCACTCCATCGTGACGGAAAATTCAGAGTTCCCGGAAAATTCCATCATCGCAGGTGTACCCGCCAAACTGCTTGGCACCCGCGATTGCGGCGATGCAAATCTGATTAATGCACGCTTCTATCTTCGCAATGCCCAGAATATGGCAAAGGGAATCGACCGGTTTTCAGAAGATGATGTGAAGTTTATGATCAGTAGCTGAGTGGTGAATCTACCTCACAAGCGCGTGATAAAGCCCATTCTGATTTGATAAAAGTTTTGCAGGTTGCGATTTCAGGCGGGATTCACGTCTGACTTCACCCTCCTGTCACGGTGGACTAACGGTGATTAACTATTCCTGAACGCATTCGCATCCTCCAGCGGATGTTGTTCAAGGAATAGATACATGACCGATAGAAAGCAGGACGCATATAATTATCGCGTCGCAGCGGCTGAGACAGCCAAGTCTCGTCTACATCTTACCCATCTCGCCAACGGTGATGAGCAGCGCTACGCCTCTGATCACCATGCCATGAGCTTCACCAAAGGGTTGGAGCATGATCATAAAAACGGTCTGATCAAAGACCGAACCCATTTCGAAGCGTTCAGGCGTTGCGTCGATGAAGGCTACATTGATCCCTTCACGGCAGGCGTGCCCGTGCCAGTTCATCCCGACGAAAAGGTAAAACGCCGTAAATGGGAAGCGCCGACCGCAGGCCTTGCGTTTGAGCTGGAAGGCCCTGATCCACAGGCTGTTACGATGGCCCCGGCGCCAGAGCTGTGCTCGGATGAGCTGACATTCGAGATGGCTGAGGTTTATGAGCTGGCGCTGCTGCGCGATGTTCCCTTCACCGAATTTTCTGATTGCGGCGTCAAGAAAACCCCTGTGGATCAGGCTTCGCGTCGTCTGAACCAGCTGGCCTATGTTCAAACGGGCTTTCTTGGCCGCCCGCGGATCACAAACATGGCTGGTAAGCTGAGAGACCAGAATGTCTTTCGCGGGTCCTCGCCGGGTGTTGAGGTTGGGCCATATCTGTCCCAGTTCATGCTGATCGGCAATAACGGCCGCTGTGAGACCACTAAACCGATTGATGGCAAGATCACCTATTTTGCGATCACCATTGATCAGAAGGTGTCAGAAGCGACTGAAAAACTCGATTACATGCAGTCCAAAAAAGACTGGGTGTTTGTCCAGAACGGGTTCGCCCCCGGCGACAGCCCGAAAGGCAAACCGTTCACCGGCAAGCGACGCTTCATTTCGACCCCGCGCGATCTGGCGAGCTATGTGCATTTCGATGCGCTGTATGAGGCGTATCTGAACGCCTGCCTGATCCTGCTGGATATGGGCGCGCTGTTTGATCCCAGCTTTGACGCCCTGTCTGGCGGTGGCGATCTGCAGTCGAACACGCCGTGGGGCGGTACGTCCCAGCCGCGCAGCGCAGGCGGATTTGCACTTTATGGCGGCCCGCATGTTCTTACGCTGGTCACGGAAGTCGCGACCCGCGCGCTGAAAGCGGTGCGGTTCCAGAAGTTCAACAACCACATCCGACTGCGGCTTGAGGCTTTGGCGGGTCGGATCGCCTGCAAGAAGGAAATCAAGGAATGCCATCCTGATCTTGCGCACAAACTGCACGTCATCGCTAAAGACATGGGTCCTGTCGTTGGCGTCGACCCAGCGCCCGGAATGCTTGCCGCAGCTGCAGAACTTGAATCTGGAATTGACTGGGTTTTGTGTGGCGCTGAGGCGTTGAAATTCGAAGAGGCATCCTTTGATTGCGTCTTGTCCCAATTTGGCATGATGTTCTTTGAAGACCGCGCAAAATCAATTGACGAAATGTTTCGCGCGCTTAAGCCCGGGGGAAGGCTGGCGATTGCCGTTTGGGATTCTCTGGAACGGAATCCAGGCTACGAGGGCATCATATCTGTTTTGGAGAACGAGGTTGGGACGTCAGCAGCCGATGCGCTACGTGTTCCCTATAGTTTGGGGGACAGCAGTATCGTGACAGCGGAATTTAAAGCCGGTGGTTTCGTAGAAGTTCAGGCCGAGACACAACCGGGCACGGCGCGTTTCCCTAGTTCTCGTTTCATGTTGGAGGCCGATATTCGAAGTTGGCTTCCGCTATTTGATATCTATCTCAGCGAAAACAAAATCGATGAGGTGCTTGTCGCGTCTGATCTGGTGCTATCGTAATATTGCTTACCTTCAGGCGAAGCGGAATTCCCAACGTCCGCTCACATCATAACGGCGCTCAAACCTTCCTAGTTGGTGTCAGGTTTGGCATTCCAATTTGGTTTGTCTTTGCCTCTCCCCCAAAAGCGCCTTGGCGAGATCACTCCAAGGGTTTCCAATCAACGATTGGGCTGTTCCTTAGTGAATTGGCGCCAAAAGTCCTCCACACTCTTTTCTACGGAAAATCGGCGGTTGGCCTCCGCCATCTGGCGCGTTACGCCTACCGCATGAAACGCATTCTCAAGCCGCTTGGCACCGCCATCATCGCAGGCATCGCCTATCTCATCGCCTGGCCCGTTCCGATCGAACCGGTTGCTTGGACGCCCACGCCAACAACCGGATATGTCGGCCCCTACGCCCTGAACGACTGGCTTGCCAATCTGGAACGGCATGAAATCATGGGCCGCCACGGCCCTGAAGACGCCGCCATTGGTACAGATGGCGCGCTCTACATCACCACAGGTGAGGGCGACATACTGCGCCGCGATCCTTCAGGCGAGATGACCGTTTTTGGCCAAACCAGCGGTCGCCCGCTTGGGATTGAGGCGCATCCTGATGGATCAATCTGGGTCGCTGACGCCTATCGTGGCCTGATGCGCGTGACTGCAAGTGGCGCCGAAGTGATCGCCGACAAGGATGATGCGGACCAGCGGATCGTCTATGCCAACAGCCTCGATTTCGCGCCAGATGGTTCGATCTGGTTTTCGGAGGCATCCACAAAATTCGGGGCAGAGGCGTTCGGCGGCACGCTTCAGGCCAGCTACTTAGAAATATTTGAACATGGCCGCACAGGCCGCATCCTGCGCCATGATCCGGCGACAGGTGAGACGAAAGAGATGCTGCCAGGCATCAGCTTCGCAAACGGCGTTGCGATGGGCGCATCTGGGGAATGGCTGTTGTTCATCGAAACAGGTGAGACGCGCATTCGCCGCCTCTGGATCAGTGGGGACAGGACGGGAGAGGTGGAAACACTCCACGAAAACCTGCCGGGCTTTCCTGATAATATCAAACGTGACACGGACGGCGGGTTTCTTTTGGGCCTTGTCTCAAAGCGCGTACCACTGGCCGATCAGCTGGCGGGGCAACCCTTTCTCCGCAAAGTCATCCAACGCCTTCCCGCCGCGATCCGCCCCAAGGCGGTCAGCCATGGCTTCATCATTCGTCTGACGCCAGACGGCGACGTAGATCAGGTTTGGCAGGACTCGTCTGGCGACTATCCGTTGACGACTGGCGCGGTGCGGGACACAGATGGATCGCTCTGGGTGACTTCGCTGGGCGCTGAGTGGCTGGGAAGGTTGGCCAAGCCGTGAACAGGCGAGATAGTCAGGCGCAGGGCGTATCAGCCCCGCGCCGTCGTTATCAAAGGTCTTTGACGGCAGTGTTGCGAATGCGCTGCCAGTTGTTGGCTGCATTGCTGATCGTGCCTTCGCGATCCTTGTTGAACGCCTGAAAGATTTCTTCGTTCAGGAAAACGTAGAGCTGGCCGTTCATGACGGCGTAATATTCAGGATCGCCATCAAACTTTTTGCCAACCGATACGCCGTAGGTGCAGAAGCCGCCGTTTTGGGGAAGATACGCGGCGGGGCTGGCTTTGAACGCTGCTTTGTTTTCAGCGGTCGAAAAGTAATAGGCGACGCCATCATGCGTAGCTGTGTGCGACGCAGCGCCCTCAACCGGGTCGCCGGTTGCGATGAATGCGACTGGGTCAACGCCATGCAGCCCCAGCGGGGCGCCTGCAGCTGTGATGCCAACTGACACATTGTACTCATCAGCAGCGAATGCAGGCGTTGTGGTGAGAGCGCCGGCAAGCATAACCGAGGCGATTGTGATGGTGCGAAGCATTTTGCTTTCCTTCCTTCACTAAGATCGGGGACATCCGAACAGTAACGCGTTTGCGTTGATAAGTTGATATTGGGAAGCGATTTGTCCTTAGTGAATATTCATAGATTTTAAATGTACTTTGTGTACATATTAGTGAACGATCAGACTTAATCAATAACACCCGCTTGGACGGGCGGGCGTTGAACTGTCGTTTTTGCTGGAATTATGCAGTGATCAGATCTGCTTCTGGCTTATGCAAGCCCACAACTACGGCGACCGTTCCGCCCAGCACCCAATAATAGACGGCATCCAGCCCGCTAAAGCCCAGCACCGTCGGGGCGACAAGAAAGACGAGGCCGACAATGCCGTCCACGGCAAGATGCAGCTTGTAGGGCAGAACCCGAACCACCCCCAGATGATGATCGGTCAACAGCGTCAGAATAAATGCCGCGACACCTGTTGCGACTGAAAGCCAAAGCGCCAGCGGATTGCTGACCCCCAGACCAAGAAGAAAGGGCGCTGCGATCAGCGCAACGGCGACGGGGTAGTCGAGATAGGCATGAATGGTCTTGGTGACAAAGCGCATGAGAAGCTCCTGCTAGCGTTCAAAGGGACGGCGATCGCCGTGTGTGTCTTTGGCAGCTATGGGCAGGAACGCGTTGATGGCAGATGTCTTCGTTCAGGATGTCTGTCAGATCGTTCAACTAAGCGTACGAAGGCATGGTCGATGGTAGTGGCTTGGCCGATCAGTGGGCGGCCCTGAATGCGGCAGGGGTCGTCCCCACCTCTTTCTTGAAAACTCGGGTGAAGGCGGATTCCGATGCATAGCCGGTTGCGTGCGCCGCCTCGGAAATGGACATCTCACCCTCGATCAGGCTTCGGCAGGCGACCTGCATCCGCCAGCTCGTCAGGTACTGCATCGGCGTAACGCCCATTTTGTCTGAGAATCTCACAGCAAAGCCTGTGCGCGACACACCAGCTTCACGCGCCAATTTTTCTATCGTCCAATCATGATTTGGCGCTTCATGAAACGCATCAAGCGCCCTGCTGATTTGCGGATCGGCAAATCCGGCGAGACCGATCCGGTCCGGTCCTTCGTTTTCAATGTAAACACGTAGAGCTTGCGCAAAGATCGCCTCGGACAGTTTCAGCGCCACCAGATCACCACCGAGACGACCCGCCCCGGTTTCGGCGGCGATCAAGCGAAGCGTCGCCTCAAGCCAACCGCCTGCAACACTACCGTAGTCCCGGATGTGGATGTAGCTGGGAAGACGATCGAAAATCAGATGCCTTGCAAATCGCGCCAGCGCAAAATGCCCGCAAATTAGCTGAGTTTCACGGGCATCATCCGTCCCGCCATGAACAAGTACGCCGTGCCCCGAAAAGCCGGACTGTTCGAGGACACGGTCCAACGGCAATACGGTCGGGTCAGTGGTGTAACCACAAAACAAATCATGCGCGGCGCCGCGTGGGATAATGACCAGATCACCCTGTGCAACCCGTACAGTTTCACCTGTTTCGCTGATCCTCACCATGCACTCACCACGATGGGCAAAATGAAACCGCGCAACATTTTCGAATGCAGGTACGGCGACGCCCCAAGGCGACGTGAAGGACGTGCGAAAATACAGCGTTCCAGCAAGTTGCAGGCGTGAAAGGATGTCGCTGAGTGTTTCTAACATGCCTTCAGAAATGGTGGATCAGTGCTTTCGCGTCCAGTGGTTTATGTGATCAAGCATATTTTTCGAACGGATTGGCAGGGGCCTTACAGGGCGCCAGCCCGAAAGCTGCGCGCCCTAATGTCCGTTTCGCGCTACGCCGCCCTCGCTGAGTTTGACTGGCTTTGCATCAACACCGCTTCGGCGGCGATTTCAGCCGTCGCTGCAGACAGCGTCCATCCCAGATGCCCGTGTCCAGTGTTGTAGAAGATCCCGGTTTTCTTGCCCTCGCCCACACGTGGCAGCATGTTTGGCATCATCGGCCGCAGCCCGGCCCAGGGCACGGCATACTCGGTTGAAACATCGGGGAAGATTTTCTTACACCATTTCACCAGCGGCTTGATCCAGTCATCACGGATGTCGAGGTTATAGCCATTGAATTCAGCTGTCCCTGCGATGCGGAACCTGTTCAGACCCAAACGGCTGGACACGACTTTGGCCTCATCATCTAGCAGGCTAACCCACGGCGCTGCGTTCTGGCTGTCTTCATCATCCAGCTGCACGGTGATCGAATACCCTTTGACCGGGTAGATGTTCACCCGGTCGCCGACCTGCGCCGCCAGATCACAGCTTTTGACGCCAGCGCAGATAACGACGCCATCAAACAGTTCGTCCTGCATCTTCTTGTCTTCGTTTTTCCATCCGACAGTCACGCCGTCATCACCATGGCTGAGCGTACGAACATCGACGTCATAGTGAAAGTGGGCGCCCTGTGCGATGCAGGCCTTTGACAGGCCGCGGGCGTACAGGTGTATGTCGCCGGTGAAATCGCTTTCGGTGTAGTAACCGGCATAAAGATCACGCTGAAGGGCGGGCTCTATCGACCGGATTTCTTCGGTTGTGACCGCGCGCCGCTCAAGCCCGCCTTCGGACATCAGCGCGTTCACCTTGGTGGCGTGGTCGAATTCCTTTTTCGTGTCGTAGATATGCAGGATGCCGCGTTTTTCGCAGGCAAACTCAAACCCTTCGACAGCGGCGTGGTTCATCAGATGCTCACGCGCTTCAATGGCCATGCGAACCGTGTCGATGGTGTTGTTGCGGTATTGTGGGATCTTGGCGATGAACTCAGCCATCCACGAATATTTGTGCCAGCTGGGCTCGGGGTCCACCAGCAAGGGTGCGCCTGGCTCAAACATCCACTTCATGCCTTTGAACACAGTCGCCCAACGGTTCCAGACCTCAGCGTTTGAGGCCGACAGCTGGCCGCCATTGGCGAAGGATGTCTCCATCGCGGCGTATCTGTTGCGATCGAAAACAGTGACGTCGAACCCGCGCTGGACGAGCGAATAGGCGGTAGTGACACCGGTGATCCCGGCGCCGATGACTGCAATTTTCCGCATGGTACGGCTCCCTTGCAAATGTGATCCCTGCCGGCGAACCGGCCCTTATCCCATCTGTCTTGGAACCTGAGAGTTTGGGGTGCGCGCCTGTGTTCGGGTGCACCTTTTCTCCGTCGGTGGGCAGATCACTCTGCCGCTTTCCAGATCGCCGTTCCGCGCGCAGTCCATTTGCCTGAGAGTTTCCGGGAAGTTGCTCCTTCGGCGTCGACCCGTATCAACTGGATCGATCTCTCCTGCGCGCTCACTTAGGCAGGGGCCTGATGCACTATGGCGCATCATTCCGCAACGAAAACTTTACGCGATTTCAGGCGGCGGCCAATTTTTCCCGCGCCATTTGATCGGCAACCTCAGAAGGCGGCGCGCCAGCCGCTTTCGCATGATCCAGAATGTTCAGGATCGTCTCGTAAAGCCCCCGGATCTTCGCCTGGGATTCTTCAATCGAAGGCTCAGAGTAGATCAGCGCCGCTGCGCCCATCACACCGCCGCCATTTACCACGTAGTCGGGCACATAGGTTATTCCGCAATCCAGCAGGGCTTGCCCATGGCGAGGTTCGGCCAATTGATTGTTCGCCAGGCCAGAGATCGCCTTTGCCTTCAATTGTGGGATTGTCTGGTCGTTTAGAATAGTGCCCAAGGCGCAGGGGGCAAAGATATCGGCGTTGGCGGCATAGATAGCGTCTGGCGCAACGATTGCGGCCCCATAGGCGTTTGCGACAAAGGCTGTCGCCGCCTCATTCACATCGGTGACGATCAGCTTTGCACCTGCTTCATGCAGTTGCCGGCACAGATCGCGTCCGGTGGCGCCACAGCCTTGAACGGCCACGGTCAGGCCTGTCAGATCATCGCGCCCCCAAACATGGCTGGCCCCGCCGCCCGCACACCCATAAAGCCGCCAAGCGCCGTGAAGAGAGAGGGGTTGAAGCCTTCAGGGTACTCACTGGCGCGGGCAAAGACATAGTCGCAGTTTTCAGCTAGCACATCCGCATCGGCTGGCCCGACGCCAACGTCAATCGCAGTCAAGTATCGCCCGCTGAAAGATTGCACATGCTTTGAGAACGCGCGCAGAAGGTCTGCTTTACCGGGCGTGGAAGGGTCTGCAATGATAAAGCATTTGCCACCGCCCAGCGGCAGGTTCGCTATGGCGTTCTTATAGCTCATCCCTTTTAAAAGGCGCAGCACATCGGCCAGTGCAGCATCCTCGTTTTCATAGGCGTGCATGCGACATCCACCTGCCGCAGGTCCCAGTGACGTGCTGTGGATCGCGATGATCCCCGTCAGCCCGACGCTGCGATCTCTGCAAAACAGCACCTGCTCATGATCATCGAACTCTGCATGGGTGAAAACGGACATTGCGAAGGCTCCCTTTTGATTTGAGGTAACTTACGTCTGGTTTGGCGGTGGATGTCTCTAAAGTTGACTTGGTTTGCAGATATTATAGTGAATAACGCTAATCTCAGATCAAAATTGAGGGAATCATGAATGTTGCATTAGACCTCATGGATCATCGTATCCTCGACATCCTGCAATCCGATGGTCGTATCTCCATGCTAGACCTTGCGGGCCGTGTTGGTCTGTCGCCTACTCCGTGCAGCCGGCGCGTCAAACGGTTAGAGGATGAAGGCGTAATCACCGGCTATGCCGCTTGCGTCGACACCGCCGCATTGGGGTGGAGCGTTGAGGCCCTCGTCACAGTACGCCTCGCCAGCCAGGGCGCAGATGACATTCAGGCTTTTCTTAGCGCAGTAAGAAGACGGCCAGAAATAACCGAATGCCTGCTGGTTGCAGGCAACATCGATTATGTCCTGAAGGTCCGTGTCCGAGATGTGGAAGGGCTGCGCAGTTTCATTCTTGAAGGCTTGAAAACGGTGCCTTGCGTCGCTGAAACCTCTACCATGATGATCCTTGATAAGGATGGCCCGATGATGCGGTGATCGGTTGCAAAGGGTGCAGGTCCAGTGGCGTGCTTCCGGGCAGTTCGCCGATCAGTAAACAGATTACCCTTTTCAAAGCGGAAAAGTTAACAAGACATGAATATCGTTTAAATACAGAATGTTAGTTATGGTTTCACACGTGAAAGGGCTGCTGCCCACTGGAAAGCGGATTTAACCTCAGCTTTCGTCCGTACCGATTTTGTCCCAGGTCTGGGTTTCAAAATCTTCAGCGTCATGGCGCTCGCGAAGTTGCATCGCCGGATCACCCATGGCCCGATTGACCATCCGGCCCCGCAGTACCGCTGGCCGGGCGTCGATCTCTTCAGCCCACCGCATGACGTTCTTGTAGGACGCGACATCAAGGAATTCGGCCGCCGAATAAAGCCGCCCCAAAACCAGCTGGCCGTACCAGGACCAGATCGCGATATCGGCGATTGTATAGTCGCCGCCAGTCATGAACTGATTGTCCGCCAGACGACGATCCAGCACATCAAGCTGGCGTTTCGTTTCCATTGCGAAACGGTTGATCGGGTATTCGAATTTTTCCGGCGCGTAGGCGTAGAAGTGACCAAAGCCGCCGCCAAGATATGGGGCCGATCCCATCTGCCACATCAGCCAGCTCAGCATTTCGGCCCGGTCAGCTGGATCCTTGGTCAGGAACGCGTCGAATTTTTCCGCCAGATACAGAAGGATCGCGCCGCTTTCGAAAACCCGGGTTGGTTTCGCTGTGGAATGATCCATCAGCGCCGGGATTTTCGAGTTTGGGTTGATGTCGACAAAGTCTGATCCGAACTGGTCGCCGTTACCGATGTTTATCAGATAGGCGTCATATTCGGCGTCTTTGAAACCAGCCGCCAACAGTTCCTCAAACAAAACTGTGACTTTGACGCCGTTCGGCGTGGCGAGTGAGTACAGTTGATGTGGATGCTTGCCGATCGGCAGTTCTTTCTCGCTGGTCGGGCCCGCGATCGGGCGGTTGATATTGGCGAACTTGCCGCCGCTTTCTGCGTCCCAGGTCCAGACTTTCGGCGGGATGTATTCTTCGCTCATCATTGTTCCTCTTTGTCGATGTATGGTCATAGTTAGGCGATCACCGGTGCGATTGCGACGTCCCTGTCATTCAACCTTGCGTCATTCGCTAATAGAGCCATCGTCCGGCCTTGGCGCGTTTGTGGTACCGACCATGGCGTAAACCAAACGTTCAAGGCAAAGTAAGCGGCATCGGCAGGCCGCCGACCGTTTGGCTAAAGGAACAAACACCATGGCGAGATCGAACATCGGCGGCTGGCGTTATTTTGTTGAAGGCATCGCGCCGGGCCGGGCCCCGGATGTGCCTCAAGACGATTTCGCCCGCACGTCGCTAGAACTGCACAAACGAGAAGGCATGTTATTGGCTGTCCGCGCTCGTTGGTTCGCGCTTGCCGTGATCGTGGTGATGCTGCCTATCGTCAACTTCCGCCTCGAAGTGATCTACTACGAAATGCTTCTTCTACTGTTTGCACTGATCGGTTAGGCGCAGCTTAGGGCGGCGAGAGTGGAACGATCCGGGATGGAGGTCGTGCTTCTTCTTTGCGACCTCGCGCTGATGACCATCGTGGTCGTCGTGCCGAACCCTCTGGCGCCTACGGATTGGCCGCTTGGCATCCAGTACCGATTTCACTCACATCAGTATTTCTACATTTTCCTTGCGTTCGGCACGCTGGCCTACTCGTGGCGCACTGTCAGGGGTTACGCCAGTATGGCGGCGCTGATTTGGGGCTTCGGCGTGCTGATCGTCTGGCTGCTTCAACCTGACGCCAAACCCTATACCGGAATAGTCTACGGCGCCTTGCCGGATAATCTGAGGATGGCTGAGGTCCTTGACCCCCACAACATCCGATTTGATATTCGGATACAGGAAGTCGTGATCTTTTTTCTGGTGGCGATGACACTGTCCCTGACGGTCAGGCGGTTCAGCGACCTTCTTCTCGACCATGCGGTATTAGAGAGGGAACGAACGAACCTTGCTCGTTATTTTTCCCCTAATGTAGTGGAGGAGCTGTCGAAGAACGATGAACCGCTAAAGCAGATACGCACGCAGAACATCGCTGTGCTGTTTGTCGATATCGTTGGTTTCACAGCGTTCGCCGCGCACAAGTCGCCCGAAGATGTGATCTTTACGCTTCGCGAATTTCATAAACGAATGGAGGCTGAAGTATTTCGCCATCACGACACGCTCGACAAATACCTTGGCGATGGGTTGATGGCGACCTTCGGTGCCCCGGTGTCTGGTGACCAGGATGCTGCGAACGCGTTGACCTGCGCCAAGGCGATGGCGGGCGTTATGGCAGACTGGAACACCATGCGTTTAGCAGCCGGTGAGCCGCCGATCATGGCAAGTTTCGGCCTGCACTATGGCCCCGCGGTTCTTGGTGACCTTGGCGGGGAGAACAGGCTAGAGTTTGCGGTGATAGGCAACACAGTGAATGTCGCCAGCCGGATTGAGGCGCTCACCAGAACTCTTGGCGTTCAGATCGCAATGACAACCGAAATGGTCGAGGAAGCTACCGCGGAAACGGGCGACAATGCACTGGCCAGCGGCTTCACCCTGTTTGAAGGGTGTGAGATCAAGGGAGTCGAAGAAAAACTACCCGTTTGGGGGCTGCCAGCTCAAACCAACCTTCAGTGAAATCAGCTGAAAGTCTGTTGTCTAAATCTGCTCTTTCGCTTTTGGCATATGCGGGCGGGCGCCGGTATCCTCCCACCCCTTGATAATACGATCATAATGCGGGTGAATGGTGCCGAAAATCCGGTCCCACCAGCTGAAATAATTTGCGTAATTGTAGACGAACTCAGAATGATGCTGGTCGTGATAGGTCGTGCAGATCCCAGGGAATGGTTTGCGAGATGTGGGTCCTGCGAAATACTCATATCCTGAATGGCCAATGATGGCGCTGATCTGATCGAACAATCGGTGGGCGATGAAAGCCAACGCCGGCATCGGAATCACAAACAATACCAGCGCATAATAGCTATGCGCGAACAGCGTATCGACAGTTGAACCGGCGTCGTTGGACCAAACCGACGGCGTGACAGTCATATGGTGTGGCTTGTGAAACCTGTAGAGCGCCTTTGTGTGAAGCAAACGATGGCCGAAATAAAACCACGCATCATGCAGCACCAGACTGACGATGAAGAACAGTGGAAACGACCACCAACTCAGATCTACCGGCGCGATGGTCCAGCCTTTCCACTGACTGAAAAGGCCGACAGAAAGGCAGAATGCAGTCACGGCGATCTGCTTCAGCGAAGAAAGGATGTCTTCTTTCGCATCATGAGTTTGCGGGCGTTTCTGGATCTTGCGTTCAGGATGGCGTTGGTTGATCTGGATCAGTCCAAGGCAGACGACGAACATGATCGTCGCGCCAATCAAATAGATGACGACCCAGAAGGCGGCGAATTCCAAAACGAGCTCCATTTAACCAATATGGCGCTCGTCGCGGTTGGATAAAAGGCGTCGAATGGGCTCAGGTGGCAAAACGTGGCGCTACAGATTGACCACACTAGCATCCAACAAGCATTCGGCTTTTTGCGCCTAGTATCCTGTTTGCAGCTACTGCGCAGGCAATAGATAGCGCGACTACGACTGTCGACGACAGGGCGACATCCACCCAAGCGATTTCTGTGCTGTCGCCAGATCAAGTTTTTTAAGAACCATCAGGAATATCATGTGAAGGAAAAAAATTGCGAGACTGGTCGCGGATATCAAAGTCAGTACTTTGGAACGATGGTCTCGACACCTTTCCAGCAACCCAAAGAATGCCAGGCAGAGCAGTAGTTTCTTTGACAGTACCAGGTCTAACCCGCCATACTCAAACATTGGTTTGAGCCTCCCCCTTTGAATTGGTCCGCCTCTATAGTTAGGAAAGCGGAGGACCCGAGATGGCTATAAAGAGACCCAAGCCCGAAGAGATTGTCGTGAAGTTACGGCAAGTTGAAGTTTTGATTGGGCAAGGCATGCCCC
>CALKOT010000087.1 GCA_938092015.1 uncultured Paracoccaceae bacterium | reverse complement strand
GTAGAGGCCCCGGATCAAGTCCGGGGCGGTGTGCGCCAAAGCAATAGCGAAACCCATGGCCGCTTACATCGTCAGACGCATCTTATACGGCATCCTTCTGATGGCTGGCGTCGTCATCCTCAATTTCTTTCTGATACGCCTTGCGCCCGGCGACCCTGCCGAAGTGATCGCAGGCGATATGGGCGGCGCAACGGCGGAAGTGCTTGCGTCGATCCGCGCTGACTATGGCCTTGATCAGCCACTGTTGACCCAGCTGTGGGTCTATCTTTCCGGCATGTTGCAGGGCGATCTTGGGCAAAGCTATTTTTTCAACCGTCCGGTGAGCGAACTGATCGCCATCCGCGTCGGCCCGACCATCCTGTTAGTTATCGCAGCACAAGTCATCGCCATCACCATCGGCACAGCGATGGGCGTCTTCGCCGCGCGCAAGCCAGGTGGGCTGTTTTCCAGCGTCGTGTCTGTGATTGCGACCATCGGCTATGCAGTGCCGGTGTTCTGGATGGGGATTATGTTGGTGATCCTGTTTGCCTCGATCATCCCGATATTCCCGGTCGAGGGGATGGCTGATGTTCGCCTTCGAAATGATCCCTGGCTGACCCGGATGATAGACATCCTCTATCATCTGTGCCTGCCAGCCTTTTCGCTTGGCATCATTTTCCTTGCGATCTACGCGCGCCTCGCCCGCGCTTCCATGATCGATGTTCTGGGTGCGGATTATGTGCGTACGGCTCGGGCCAAGGGTGCCTCTGAAGGGTCTGTCCTGTTCAAGCATGCGCTGCGCAACGCCGCCCTACCGATCATCACCGTTGCGGGTCTGCAGTTTGGCGGGCTGATATCAGGCGCCCTGCTAGTCGAGACTGTGTTTAACTGGCCCGGTATGGGCACGCTCGCCTTCGATGCGATCCTGAGGCGAGATTATACGACAATGCTTGGCGTTCTGTTCTTCGCATCGGCCATGGTCGTGGTCGCAAATATCATCACTGATCTGAGCTACCGCATCGCCGACCCCCGCCTGAGGACAGAGACATGAGCGATTCAGCGACCACAACAACTGCAGAGGCGCAAAGCCCACTGCGCGAAGCGTGGATCATGTTCCGGCGCAACAAGCCTGCGCTGGTCGGCATGGCGATCCTGTCGCTGATCATCCTCGCCACTCTTTACGGCGCATTCATCTTTACTGGCGATGCCTATGACATCGTCTGGGCGCCGCATGAACCGCCACTGGTCACCCCGGAATTTCCACTGGGGACTGACTATTTGGGTCGTGATCTGGTCGCCGGATTGCTGACCGGGGGCGCCCCGACGCTGGCCGTTGGGGCAGCCGCCGCCGCCATCACCATGGTCATCGGCGTCGCCGTGGGGGCGCTGGCTGGGTTTTTTGGCGGCTGGGTCGATAATGCGCTGATGCGGTTTACCGAGTTCTTTCAAGTTCTGCCCGCGCTGTTGTTCGCGATGGTTCTTGTTACGCTGTTTACGCCCTCGCTGACGATGATCGCCATCGCGATCGGCGTTGTTTCATGGCCGCAGACTGCGCGTCTGACGCGGGCTGAATTCATGAAGATCAAGAATCTTGAATACGTCACGGCCGCCCGTGCGATTGGCGCCAAAAACGGCCGCATCATGTGGCGGGTCATTCTGCCGAACGCACTGCCGCCGCTGATCGTATCAGCGACCCTGACTGTCGGCGTGGCGATCCTGTTCGAAGCGGGGCTTTCGTTTCTTGGCCTCGGCGATCCCAACACGATGAGCTGGGGCCTGATGATCGGCTCAAACCGTGCGGATTTCCTTGAGGCATGGTGGCCTGTAACATTCCCCGGCGTGATGATCTTCCTGACGGTTTTCGCCGTGTCGTTAATTGGCGATGGCCTGAACGACGCGTTTAACCCCAAATTGCGGGAGCGTTGAGAGATGGCGCTTCTGGAAATCAACGACCTGAAAGTCGAATTTGGCACCCGCTATGGCCCTGTCACGGCGCTGGATGGCGTTTCACTTGAGGTTGAGGCAGGCGAGACGCTGGGCGTCGTCGGGGAATCTGGCTGCGGCAAGTCCATTACCGCGCTCTCAGTCATGGGGCTAATCCCGTCGCCTCCGGGCAAGATCGCGGGCGGTTCCATCAAGCTAGGCGGGGAAGAATTGATCGGCCTGCCCGACAAGCGCTTGCGCCAACTGCGCGGCTCTGACATGGCGATGATCTTTCAGGAACCGATGACGTCGCTGAACCCGGTATTCACCGCAGGCGATCAGATCGCCGAAGCCATCATGCTGCATCAGGACGTCGGCAAGGCGGAAGCGTTTAACAGGGCTGTTGAACTTCTCGACCGCGTCGGCATCCCCGAAGCGCGCCGTCGCGCATCCGACTATCCGCATCAGCTGTCAGGCGGCATGCGCCAGCGCGTCATGATCGCGATGGCTGTGTCATGCCAGCCCAAGGTGCTGATTGCAGATGAGCCGACAACGGCCCTTGATGTGACGGTGCAGGCGCAAATTTTCGACCTGCTGAACGATATTCAGCGCGATTTTGGCACGGCGATCATCATGATCACTCACGACATGGGCGCCATTGCTGAAATGGCCGACCGGGTTGCAGTGATGTACGCGGGCAAAGTGATCGAACAGGGCGTCGCCGATGACATCCTCGACAACCCCAAACACCCCTATGCGCAAGGCCTGATTGCTTGCATTCCGGCCCTTGGCAAGGGCGATGCGGGCCGTCCGCCACCGCTTGCTGAAATTCCCGGCGTCGTGCCGCCACTGCATCTCTTGGGCGAAGGTTGCGCCTTTGCAGACCGCTGCGCCCACAAATATGACGCCTGCGCCAAGGCGCCTGTTCTAGGCGGAGATACCGCCCACCCGGTTGCTTGCCATGCGTCGGCGGAGGCGCGGATATGAGTGTGATCCTTGAAGCCAAGGACCTAACCGTCCGTTTCCCGATGCCCCGCAAATCGCTGTTCGCGGAACGCCAACATCTGGAAGCTGTGCGCAGCATCTCGTTCCAGTTAGAGAAGGGCCGAACGCTGGGCATTGTTGGCGAAAGCGGATCGGGAAAGACGACTGCGGCGATGGCCTCAATCCGTTTAACCGGTCCGGCGACTGGCGCGGTTGAGTTTGAAGGCGAAGACCTGTTCACGTTGGATGATGAAGCGATGCGCAAACGTCGCGCCGACATCCAGCTGATCTTCCAGGACCCGTATTCATCTTTGAACCCGCGCGACCGGGTCAGCCATATCGTTCAGGAACCACTCGACCTATTAGAGATTGGCGACGAAGCCAGCCGCAAGGCGCGGGTCGAAGAGCTGTTCAAGCTTGTCGGCCTCCGCCCCGATCAGCTTAACTTGTTTCCGCACCAGTTCTCTGGCGGTCAGCGCCAGCGTATCTCTATTGCCCGTGCGTTGGCGACGAACCCGAAGTTGATTGTCTGCGATGAGCCGGTCTCGGCCCTCGATGTCGCCATTCAGGCTCAAATCCTGAACCTTTTGGCGAAATTGCAGGAAGAACTTGGCCTAAGCTATCTCTTCATCTCACACGACCTTGGTGTGATCCGTCAGGTCTGCGACGACATCGCAGTGATGTACCTTGGTCGCATTGTCGAACAGGCCAGCCGCGATGAGTTGTTCACCAACCCGCGCCACCCCTACACGCAGGCGCTGCTTGCTGCGGCCCCGTCATTAGCCCGCCGCAAGTCATCAGGGGCCAAGCGCCCCCAGCAGCTGAAAGGCGATCCGCCCAGTCCGATCAACCCGCCGCCTGGCTGTGCGTTTGCAGAACGCTGCCCGCTGGCTGAAGCTGTCTGTAAGCAAATGCCGCCGCCGCTGGAAAATGGCGTTGCGTGTCATGTCGCGAACCGCTGAGGCTTATCTTCGCGTAGTGAAATTGGGCGAGCCAGAGGAAGACATCAAAGTTCCCGCCCCGCCTTCATTTCACCCCAGCGCATAAACGCGTTGGCGCCAATGTAGCTGAATGGCTCTAGCGGCAGTTTTGCTGGCCCGGCCTCTGCGCCCAGAAACGCAGCAGCGTCCCCCCCGACACCGCTGGCCAGTTCGGCTGCAGCCATACCAGACAGCGTGCCTTTGGCGACGCCTAAACCATTCTGACAGACTGCTGCAAACAGCCCCTCATCAACCTCGCCAAAGGCGGGCGCATCATTGCGGGACAGGCACAAACGCCCGCCCCAGCGATGCGCCATCTCTACGCTAGCCAACATGGGAAACCGGGCGGTGAACGCCTTATCGTGATCGCGTCCAACGCTGGCGATGCGACCGTCGCTGACCTCCATCGATGGATCGTAGGTAAACCTGTTGAGGATAACTATGCGATCGCCACCGACACCGGATATACGCCGGACAGTTGTGCCCATCGGGTCAGCAGGCGTCGCGCCCCAGATCGGTGCGCCGCCAAGGCGGGCAACCTCGTCTACTGTCAAAGCGCGGGTCATTGAGGCGCAGGTGAAGACATGCATCAGACGGCGTTCGAAGTACCCAAAGCTTTCTGCGTGGCCATTCACCGCGAGGATCACGCGCGGCGCCTCTACCGATCCCTTGATTGTCTTGGCGCGCCACGTTTCACCATTCCGCGCCAAAGACGTCACCGGTGATTGTTCGAAAATCGACACGCGATTTGACTGCAATCCGCCAGCGACTCCACGCACAAACATGGCTGGCTGGATCATCGCGGCATGAGGCGTGTACAGGCCACCCTGATAGTATGTTGTTCCGGTAATCTCTTTCATGGTCTGCGCATCGTAGAACTCATGCGCTTCATCCAGTTTTGAAAGGTGACCGGCGTAGTCAGCGTTATGTTTCAGGCCCTTTTCCGTCGCCGCTGCATTCAGTTAGCCTGACTTGATGATCGCTTCGCATCCCAGCCCATATTCGGCGCCGGCTTCCAGCGCGAACTTGATCGCTGCCCGGTTGGCGGATGTCTGCGCATGATCCCGATGCAATGAGCCGCCATAGTTGTCTGAGGCGAGGTCATGCGGAAGGTCGATCATGAAGCCTGAATTGCGGCCAGACGGACCTTCGCCCACACGAACAGCATCCAGCACCACGATCCGGTCGCCGGGGCAAAGCTGATTAAGCCGTCGTGTCGCCGCTAACCCGGCGAACCCTGCGCCGATGACTAACCAATCGGCCGTGATCGCGGCCTCAAGCGGTTGTGCAGCGTCCGCTGCTGGCAGCAACGCATTCCATGCCGCCGGGCCAGGATCTTTGGGCAGGCGTTTGACTTTCACGGCAGGCTCAGCTGCGCCATGCGCCCACCATCGACTGTCCAGATCTGGCCCGTGACGAACCCCGCTTCTTCAGAACATAGCCACGCGACCAGCGCGCCTACTTCCTCTGTCTTGCCGGTGCGACCCACAGGATGGATCCCGCCGATTTGTTCGCGGAACGCGGCGGGGTCGCCGAGGCTTTCGATAAAGTCGACGTTCAGGTTGGTGTCGATCCAACCGGGCGCAACAGCATTGCAGCGCACGCCTTCAGGGCCGTGGTCGACGGCGATGGCGCGCGTCAGGCCGTGCAGGCCGGCTTTTGACGCGCAATAGGCTGGATGGCGGGGGTTTGATCCCAGTCCCTCGATTGACCCAATGTTGACGATCGATCCACCCGTTTTGATCAGGTGGGGCAGGGCCGCTTTGGTCAGAAGGTAGGGCGCTGTTAGGTTGACTTGCATTGTGGCGGCCCAGTCAGCCTCATCCATCTCAAGCACTATGCCTTCGCGCATCAGGCCTGCATTGTTGACCAGAATGTCGAGGCTGCCTGCCTTGGCGATGATGTTTGAGATGATCATGGCGGGGACGGCGGGGTCCATGAAATCCGCCTCAATCCCTTCGAATTCAGGCTCTGCCCCGCGCTGCGCGGTGAAGACGCGCGCGCCGCCATTCGCGAGCGCCTTTGCGCAGGCCCGACCAATGCCACTGCGCCCGCCGGTGACCAAAGCGGTTTTGCCTGCGAACCGGCTCATGACACCGGCTTTCCGCCATTCACTTCGACCAGCGCGCCGCACATGTACCGCGCATCATCCGAAGCGAGGAAAGCGACGACGTCGGCGATATCTTCAGGTTCGGCGATCCGGCCCAAAGGGACGGAGGCATTGAGTTCCGCTACCGCCTTGTCCGGGTCTATCCCGCGAATTTCAAAGCCGGTGCGGATCATCGGCGTATTAACTTCATTCGGGCAGACTGCGTTCACCCGGATGCCCTGATGGGCATGGTCCATGCCAAGGCATTGGGTCAGCGAGGCGATTGCGGCCTTTGACATGACATAGACCGGATGGTTCGGGCCCGGATGCACGCCCCAGCAGGAGGATGTGTTTACGATGGCCCCGCCACCTGCAGCCGCCATGATTGGGATCGCGGCGCGGCAAAGACGAAAAGGTGCCTCGACATTAATCGCCATGGTGCGGGCGTAATCATCGTCGGTCGCGGCGGTGATGTCGCCGCGCGTGATGATGCCTGCGTTGTTAATCAGGATATCCAGCCCGCCCATCGCCTCGACCGCCTGAGCAGGCAGCCCGTCGCAGAAGGCCTTGTCCGTCAGATCGCCCGTGATGAATTGGTCGGCCTCACCTTGAACGCGGTCTGCACCCAGAACTGTGGCGCCTCCTGCTTGCAAACGGGCGACGATGGCCTTGCCGATCCCCCCCGCAGCGCCGGTGACGAGCGCAGTTTTATCTTGAAACTTCATTCAAACCTCCAGGACCGGCGCGCCGAATAGCGTTTCATCCGGCGTCACGCCAAGACCGGGTCCCTCCGGCACATCAATCCAGCCATTACGAATTTCGATGCCGCCGGACGGGTCATAGTGGTGGTCGATATAGGGTGCCGCCAGCCACGTGCCGCGGAAGAGATTCGGCCTGACCGTCGCGCCCATATGCACGCAGGCCGCCGCAATAATATTGCCGCCCCAGCTATCATCGACACTAATCATCGCGCGCCGGGCCTCGGCCATATCACGAACGATGGCCATATTGCCTAGACCGCCGATGCGGGTGATTTTCATGCCCAGACCGTCGCAATAGTCCCGGCCAAAGGCACTGAGCACAGTCGCGACATCGACTGTTGTTTCGTCGAGATACAGCGCATGGTTCAGGCGGCCTTTCAGGCTGACGACTTCTTCCATCGTTCTGACAGGCTGTTCCAGCGCGATAGGCAGGTCGCGGATCAACTGGCTTAACTGGATCGTTTCAGCCGTCGTCATCGCGCGGTTGGCGTCGGCGGCCAACGCCATGCCGGGCGCGCGGGCGTCCCAAGCGGCGCGGAGGACCTCTGCGTCCTTCACGACGTCGCCAGAGCCTATCTTGATCTGTAGCGCAATGTAGCCTTCGCGCTGCTTCTCGCGAACGATTTCGGCGGTGGGGTCGGGATCCATCAGGCTGATGGCGTAATAGCTGGGAATGCGGGGGCGGATCGCCCCGCCCAACAGGGTCGAAACGCTTTGCCCTGTTGTTTTGCCGAGAAGGTCGTAAAGCGCGATGTCGATGGCCGCTTTGACATAGTTGTGGCCATCGAGCGACTGATCCATCAGCGCCATGGCGGGCCGGGGCAGCGCTGCCGTCCCCAAAAGCTTTGGCGCCATTTCGCGCAAGCCAGCCTCAGCGCCAAGCGCATGGGCAGGCTGGTATGTGGGGCCAAGAGGGCAGGTTTCGCCCCAGCCGATCAGACCATTATCTGCTTCCACTTTGACCAGATAGGTCGTCAACGCGCCAAGTGTACCGCCGGAAAAGACGTAAGGGCCGTTCACGACCTTTAGCTCATGCGCAAAGACGCTGATCTTGCGGATATTCATCAGAAATCCCCCATCGCGATGCGGATCGCGTCGTACAACGCGGCGTGAATGTTGCGACCCGCCACGGCGTCGCCGATGCGAGCCATCACAAAGCCGTCTTGAGTTTCTGGGAACTTGGCCGCCCCCTGCACCAAACTGGTATGGTCAACCACGCCATCATTTGAAGACAGCGGCTTTAGGGTGTCATAGATGTCTGCGTTCGAGGTCAGGCCACAATCGGCTACGACATGATCGACGATATGCGTTGTCTCAGCCCCGGACAGGACGTTGCGAAGCGTAGCTGCGATCTGGTTTCCGTACCGGGTAAGGCAGGCGATCTCATGGTCGGGCTGGAACGTGACACCCGCTTTGTAGAGATCACGCATGGCTACCGATGAAGTTGTCGGTCCAAGCTCAGTCAATGCTTCACGATCAGGCGTGACAAATCGAACTGCCGCGCCCTTGGCTGAAAGGACATCTGCATAAACACTGGCCGCAGAAGCGCCGGTTTCGTCGAACAGCAGCACATCGCCCGCCACAGCAGCCCCGCCCGAAACAGCGTCCCAGCCCGAAATCGCCAGATCGCCGCCGCCGCAATCAAGATCGCGGGGGACGCCGCCTGTGGCGATGATGACCAGGTCCGGGGCTTCGGCCGTAACTTCATCGGCTTCGGCGTAAACACCACAGCGAACATCGACGCCGAGGGCGTCGACTTCAGCGATCAGCCAGTCCGCAACCCCCCAGATTTGCTTGCGTGTGCGACCGGTTGCGGCAAGTCGCAATTGCCCGCCCAGTCGGTCTGACGCCTCAAATAGCACGACGTCAAAGCCGCGCTTGGCAGAAACGCGCGCCGCCTCTAACCCTGCAGGGCCACCGCCGATGACGACGACTTTTCGGCGTATATCGGCCTGTGGAATGACGTGCGGAATGCGCGCCTCACGCCCCGTCGCGGCGTTCTGACCGCAAACCGAAGGCTTGGCTTGATTGACCCGATCGACACAGTAGCCAAGCCCGACGCAATGCCTAATCCGCCCCTCATCCCCGCGCTGCAGTTTCGCCATCAGGTGCGGGTCGGCGATATGGGCGCGGGTCATGCCGATCATGTCGACATGGCCGTCCTTGATCGCGTGTCGCGCGCTTGCCAGATCGGCGATGCCGCCCGCGTGGAAAATCGGCAGGTCAACCTCTGCCCGGATGCGGCCCGCGATGCCAAGATGGCTGGCGACCGGCATGCCCATCGGCGGCACCCATTCCGCCAAGC
>CALKOT010000086.1 GCA_938092015.1 uncultured Paracoccaceae bacterium | reverse complement strand
AGAACAGGTGGGGCGGGCAGTAGGAGAATGAGAAACAGATCTACGTGACATGCCCACCAGCCACATCCCCCCGATCCTGCGCCGCGTCATATTCCTGCGCTTCAAAACAGCCCATGCACTGCCAACTATTTTTGGTGGGTTTTTGGTAGATAAACTTCGAGAAATCCCAAATAATTCAATTAAAACAGAGACTTATTGGGGGCGAATGGCGGAGAGACAGGGATTCGAACCCTGGGTCCCCTTGCGAGGACAACGGTTTTCGAGACCGCCCCGTTCGACCACTCCGGCACCTCTCCGCGATGCGTCATGTCGACGATAGGGGCGGGGTTTAACGGCGACGGGCGGTGCGTGCAAGGGCCGGGCTTGCGTTGAGCTTTTGGCCAGTGAAACTGCGCATCCTACCGAATCTTAGGATAAGCACATCCATGACTGAATTGCTGTTGATCCGACATGGGCAGGCGAACGCCGACGCCACCGACGAGGCGTCGTATGACCGGCTCAGTGATTTAGGCCGTCAGCAAGCAATTTGGCTGGGCGAATGGTTGCAGACCACCGGCATGACGTTTGACAGATTGGTCCATGGTTCACTCTCGCGCCAAAGGGACACGGCAGCCCTCGCATTTCAGCGGGACGCTGAGGTTGATGCACGTTGGGATGAAATTTCGTACTTCATCCTTTCTACAATGTATGCGGAGCATCACGGCCATGTTGCGCCTGACGTACCTGAGGATTTTTCGGACTATTTCGCAGGATTGATGGCGACATGGTCGGTGGACGCCTTGCCAAATGCGCCCGAACGGTATGCGGACTTCAAGGGGCGGGTGTTAGCCGCTTTGGAAGATCAGGCGGCATTGGGCGGCAATGCCGCGATTATCACCTCTGGCGGCGTCATCGGTATGGCGGTCGCTGCTGCGCTTGGCCTCGGGCCAGAAGGTATGGCGCGGCTGGGCGTAGCGGTTGAAAACACCTCTATCCACCGTTTGACCTGGCGCGGTGGAAGCTGGCGATTGCTGGAGTTTGGCGCCTCGCCGCACCTTGCCAGCGCCGATCGGATCCATGCGCGAACATATGTCTGAAGCGGGTCCTCGCGCCGCCGGACAGGATGCTTGACGAATGATGGGGATTCGTAGATAAACCGCGCTTCCCTGGGATGCCTGTCATCGCCGGGGGATTCTGTATTCTCTACGCTCTGTTATGGGCGCGCAGTTTGAAGGCGAGCATCAAGCTCACAAAGCGCGGGAAACCGCCGCCACAGGACGCGGAAGCAAAAGGACGATGAAGATGTTCGCGGTGATCAAAACCGGCGGCAAGCAGTATAAAGTGTCATCCAATGACGTGCTGCGCGTCGAAAAACTGGCTGCTGAAGAAGGCGCCACTATTCAGTTTAACGAAGTTCTGATGGTCGGCGGCGACGGCGCCCCAACCGTTGGCGCACCCCGCGTTGAAGGCGCCGGCGTTCAAGCTGAGGTTATGGCGCAGATCAAAGGCGAGAAAACCATCTCGTTCAAAAAGCGCCGCCGGAAACATTCGTCCCAGCGCCGCAAAGGCCACCGTCAGGAACTGACGCTGGTGCGCATCGGCGACATCCTTGCTTCTGGCGCGGACAAGTCCGGCATCGCCGCAGCAGTTGGCGCAGGATCCGTTTCCGCCGCAGCAGTTGCAGCCGCAGCGCCTGCTAAGAAAGCCGCGCCTAAGAAGGCTGCGCCTAAGGCAGAACCAAAAGCCGAAGCAGCAGCGCCCGCCGCCGCAGCAGAGGCCGCAAAACCAGCAAACCTGCTGGACGCGCCAAAAGGCGAAGCAGACGATCTGACCCGGATTTCCGGTGTTGGTCCGAAATTGCTTGAAAAACTTAACGACAACGGCGTCTATCATTTCTGGCAGATTCAGGAATGGGGCCCATCCGAGATTGCGTTCATGGATGACCAGCTGTCATTCAAAGGCCGCATCGAGCGTGATGAGTGGATCAAACAGGCGACCGAATTCGCCGCTGAGAAATAAGGAGAGGATAACATGGCACATAAAAAAGCAGGTGGTTCCTCCCGTAACGGGCGCGACAGCGCCGGACGCCGTCTTGGCGTGAAGAAATATGGCGGCGAAGCTGTCATCCCAGGCAACATCATTGTCCGCCAGCGCGGCACGAAATGGTGGCCAGGTGAAAACGTCGGCATGGGTAAAGACCACACGATCTTTGCAACGTCTGAAGGCAATGTGAAATTTCACAAAGGCTTCAAAGGCCGCACATTCATTTCGATTCTCCCGGCGGCGGAAGCTGCTGAGTAATCGCCGGTCCGAAATAGGATCACCGAAAGGGCCGGCGGAAACGCCGGCCCTTTTGCTTTGTGGGGATAACCGGCAGAAGCTGACTCACAACAAGGGAGGGAAAGATGCAATTTCCCGAAGTGCTTGAAACTGAACGCCTGACCTTGCGCCGCCCGCGCGCCTCTGACGCCGGGCCGATCAGTCTTTATGCAGGTGATAAACGTGTCGCTGAGATGTTGGAAAGCGTCCCGCATCCCTATCCGCCCGGTGCGGCGGAAGCGTTTATCGCAACCTGTCTGAAGCCCGATGCGGTAGAGCATGTATGGGTGATGGACGCTTTAAAGATCGACGGGCCGGAATTTGTCGGTGTGATCGGCGTTCGTCGAACCGACGGCGTCCCGAGGATTGGTTATTGGGTAGGCCCCCCTTTCTGGAACACCGGTTACGCGTCCGAAGCTGCGAAAGCTGTGATCGCCGCCGCCAAAGTCGCAGGCGTCGAAGCAGTTGAGGCGCGCATTGTCGCCGGTAATGAAGCATCGGGCCATGTGCTCACGAATGCGGGCTTCAAAGAGACTGGAATGGGCGAGTTCTATGGCGTCGCTGCAGGCAAGATGTTGGAACATCGTCTGTTCACACTGGTCTTTGACACCGTAGCGGCGTAACCAGCGTTAAACTTCTGGAGCTGACCGATGAAATTCCTCGACCTCGCTAAAGCCTACCTTCGTGCTGGCGCGGGCGGGAATGGATCTGTCAGCTTTCGCCGTGAGGCTTATGTTGAATACGGCGGCCCCGATGGTGGCGATGGCGGTGATGGTGGTGATGTGATCGCCGAGGCGATCCACGGCCTGAACACGCTGATCGACTACCGCTACCAGCAGCATTTCCGCGCCAAAAACGGCCGTCCTGGCATGGGCAAGCAGCGGTCCGGCAAGGACGGTGACGACATCATCATGAAGCTGCCAGTCGGCACCGAAATTCTGGAAGAAGATGGTGAGACGCTGATCGCTGACCTCACTGAAGTGGGCCAGCGCATCGTACTGGCTGGCGGCGGTAATGGCGGGTTCGGGAACCTCCACTTCAAGACCTCAACGAACCAAGCGCCGCGCGCTGCAAACCCCGGTCAGCCTTCTGTTGAACGGACAGTGTGGCTGCGATTGAAACTGCTGGCCGATGCCGGTCTGGTTGGCTTGCCGAATGCAGGCAAATCGACGTTCCTTGCAGCGACGTCCAACGCCCGGCCCAAGATTGCAGACTATCCGTTCACCACACTGATCCCGCAGCTTGGCGTTGTTGGTATTGATCGGACAGAGTTTGTGTTGGCCGACATTCCGGGCCTTATCGAAGGCGCGCATCTGGGCAAGGGAATTGGCGATCAGTTTCTCGGTCACATCGAACGCTGCGCCGTCTTGCTGCATTTGATTGATGGCACGTCTGAGGACGTCGCGGCCGACTATCAAGTAATCTGCAATGAACTTGAGGCCTACGGCATGGGCCTGACGGACAAACCTCTCGTCGTGGCGCTGAACAAGTGCGACGCATTGGATGATGAAGAGATCGCTGAACGCAAAGCTGCGTTAGAGGCAGCTGGCGCGAAGAACGTCCTGACAATCTCAGGCGTTTCAGGCGAGGGCGTGGACACGGCTTTGCGCGCTGTACGCGCCCATATCGACACCACCCGCAAAGCCGAAGATGCGGAGGGGGAAGAGGTTAAGCCATGGACGCCTTAACCTCAGCTCAAAGGATTAAGACAGCCCGTCGGGCGGTAGTGAAAATTGGTTCAGCATTATTGGTGGACGCTGAAACAGGCGCGTTGCGATCCGATTGGCTGACAGGCCTGGCGAAGGATGTCGCCGAATTGCGGGGCAGGGGGGCAGAGGTTCTGATCGTTTCCTCCGGCTCTATCGCATTAGGTCGCCGTGTGTTGAAACTGCCTGCTGGCCCATTGCCGGTTGAGCAAAGCCAAGCCGCCGCCGCCGTCGGTCAGATCCGCCTCGCCCGCGCTTATGAGCAGGCGCTAGAGGTTCATGACCTCACCACGGCACAGGTGCTGGTCACGCTGGAAGACAGCCGCGACCGTCGCCGCTATCTTAATGGACGCAGCACGCTGAACACTCTGCTCAGCCTTGGTGCCATTCCGATCGTCAATGAGAACGACACCATCGCAACAGACGAGATCCGCTTTGGCGACAATGACCGCCTCGCCGCGCAGGTCGCATCGATGGCAGGCGCTGATGCGTTGGTTCTGCTGTCTGATGTCGATGGCCTCTACACTGCGAACCCTCGCGTTGATCCCTCGGCCTACCTGATTCCAGAGGTCGCCGAGTTGACGCCAGAGATTGAAGCGATGGCGGGCGACGCCGGGACTGAGGGCGCCAAGGGCGGCATGCGCACCAAGATCATGGCGGCCAAGGCGGCGACCAAGGCAGGCTGCGCAATGGCGATCACGCGGGGCGATTGTCTGCGCCCGTTGCAAGCGCTGGCGAACGGCGCAGCGGCGACATGGTTCAACGCTTCGAACAGCCCGCAAGCCGCCCGCAAGCAGTGGATCGCGGGTATGCGGCCTGAGGGTAAGTTGATTGTAGATGACGGCGCAGCCAAGGCGTTGAGGTCCGGAAAATCGCTTTTGCCCGCAGGTGTGCGCGGGGTTGAGGGCGGGTTTCAACGCGGTGATCCTGTAACAATAGAAACACCTTCAGGCGAGATCGTTGCAGTCGCATTATCCGGATATGTAAGTGACGAAGCACGTCAAATCGCCGGGTTGCGGTCCGGTCAGATCGAAGCAGCACTAGGCCACCCTGGCCGCACCGCGATGGCGCACCGTGACGATATGGTTCTCTGGAACTAGGGAGAGAAATGATGGCCAAAGATCAGGCGAGTGAGCAAATGGATGCAACGGCAATGATGGCCGAGATCGGCGCAAAGGCGAAAGCTGCCGCGAAAGAGTTGGCCTATGCCACTGCAGAGCGTAAACATGCCGCGTTGATCGCCGCCGCCGATGCGATTCGGGACCGGCGCGATGACATCGCGGCCGGCAATGCGCTGGACATGGACTATGGCCGCGAAAAAGGCCTGTCGCCGGCCATGCTCGACCGCCTTTTGCTGACCGAAGATCGCATTTGGGGCATGGCGGACGGCCTTCGCACAGTCGCTGATCAGGCCGATCCGGTCGGCGAAGTGATTGCGGAATGGGATATGGCCTCAGGCCTCCACATCCGCCGGGTGCGCACCCCGCTGGGCGTGATTGGCGTGATCTATGAAAGCCGTCCAAACGTGACTGCGGATGCAGGCGGGTTGTGCCTGAAATCCGGCAACGCCGCGATCCTGCGAGGTGGGTCGGAAAGCTTCCATTCTGCTGCAGCCATCCACGCCTGCTTGGTTGAGGGATTAAAGGCCGCCAACCTGCCCGAAGCGGCCGTCCAGATGGCCCCAACCCGCGACCGCGCATTTGTTGGCGCGATGCTGACGGCGACGGACCATATCGATGTGATTGTTCCGCGTGGCGGCAAGGGCCTTGTGGGCCGCGTCCAAACTGACGCCCGCGTGCCGGTCTTCGCGCATCTCGAAGGCATCTGCCACATATACGTCGACGCAGCAGCTGACGCCGACAAAACCCGCGCCGTCGTCCTGAACGCTAAAGCCCGCCGCACTGGCATCTGCGGGTCTGCCGAATGTTTGCTGATTGACCGTTCCCAAGTCGAAACGCTGGGCGCTGATCTGATCGCTGATCTTATCGCCGCAAGCGTAGAAGTGCGCGGGGATGAAACACTGCAAGCGATGCCCGGCGTCATTGCAGCCAAACCAGAAGACTATGGCTGCGAATTCCTCGACATGATCATTGCTGCGAAGGTCGTCGATGGCATCGACGCCGCAATTGACCACATCGAAACCTACGGCTCGCAGCACACCGATGCGATCATGACCGAGGATGATGAGACCGCCGCCCGTTTCTTCGCCCGTCTCGACAGCGCGATCCTTATGCGCAATGCCTCAACCCAGTTCGCAGATGGGGGAGAGTTCGGGATGGGCGCTGAAATTGGCATCGCCACTGGCAAGATGCATGCGCGTGGGCCGGTTGGCGCCGCTCAGCTGACCAGCTTCAAGTACCTGGTCGAAGGCGATGGGACGGTGCGGGGATAACGCCAGCCCGCCACATCTTTGGCCCAAAAATACCCGCGGCCATCGCACCTGGGCGCAAAACCATCCCTAAAACGAAAAAAGCCCGGCGCTTGGCCGGGCCCTTGAAACCAATTTTTGCAACTTTAGCGGCGCCAGCTGCGGACCGGGCCGCTGTCGATATGCAAGAAGGTGCGGTAGCTGCCAACACCACCAGCGCCGAGCTGACGGGCGACATTGGCGATGCCGCGGGCACCACGTGTTTTCATCTGGAAATCGACCGCCATGCCTTTGGTGTGATAGCTGTCTTTTGCAACGCCTCGGTTCTTCCGGCGCAGCATCGCATTGGTCGCTGGGCTGCGGTAACCCGACACAACGCCCAAAGGTTCTGACGTTTCCAGAAGGCGATAAACGCCAGCCAGAATATCGACGGACTTGATATCGAAGTCGATGATCAGGTTTTCACGCCAGTCGCGCAGCAGAAAGTCAATCTCGGCTTTGGCTTCGGGAATGTATTCCCCTTCAACCCAGTAGACCGTGTTCACTTCTTCCCAGGTACGCTTATTCACAAGATGGACGCGGCGAACATCGCCAGCGCCGGTCAGGATCGCAGGCGCAGCAGCATGCGCCGTTGGCGCTGCGACCAAAGTCACTGCGCCGCCAATCAATCCCAAAGCCCCTCGGCGCGATAGCATCGCGCTTTTTTCTGATGGTCGGTTCACACTGTCCTCGACACAATTTCTGTCACTGGCCGACGATTTTTCGCCGTTGCCCTCAACTCACGCTGGGGAAGATCGCCGTATTTTCGCCGTTTTGCAAGTTGTAGTTTCGCGTCGGTCATCACACGATGTTCCATAAAAATACGCCACGCTGTGTTCGTTGGGCCGCTAGATGTGCGGCTTTTTTCACACTTTCACGCCAAAACTTACAAAACATTGCAATCCCCCCCTTAAATCGCGAGCGAGGGCAGATATCTTCAGCAAGGACCGGGAATTCTGTAACGCAGAGGGCGCAGTGGGCTATATTTACAACAATGCGCGACTTGTCGCGGTTATTTCAGCAGCGAGCTTATTGGCGACTTCGGTCGAGGCCATAGCCAACAGTCCTGTTCTTGAGCCTGTTGTCGAATCGGCCCAGGCAGGCGCCACCGCACCCCTTTCTGGCGATAGCGCACTGAAAACAGCGCTGATTGCGCCGCAGGCCACCACAGAAGAGGCGCGCATACACTATCAGACCACCGCGTATCGCGGCTTGTGGATCGACGCATCGGGGGATGACACAAAAGCCAAGGCCCTGGTTGATGCTTTGAACCGGGCCGGCGAGCATGCCCTCCCATCCGCCAAGTACAACACACCTTTACTGCGCGCTGCTTTAGACGGTGCGCGTGGTGGCGATAGCAATGCGATTGCGGCGGCGGAAATTGCACTGACCAATGCATTCCTCATCTACGCCCGTGATTTGTCGTCTGGTCTGCTTGAACCCCGGCGCATTGATCGCGACCTTCATGTTTTCCCCGAACGTCCCCAAGCGCCGGTTCTGTTGGCAGCTCTAGCGCGTAAAACGGATGCTACCGCCTTTCTTGCAAACCTGGCGCCGCGCCATCCTCACTATGATGGTCTCAAAGCTGAACTGAACACGCTTGTTTCTTTAGGTGTTTCGGGCGCCTGGGGAGCCGAAGCGCCCAAGGGCGGCTCTATCCGTCTTGGTCAGCGCGGCCCCCGGATTGAGGTGATCCGTGCGCGGCTTGGCGCGATGGGCGATTACAAGCCCGCGATCCCGGCTGTTGACCCGGCCGAATATGATGAGGGCCTTGAGGCCGCAGTTCGCGCTTTTCAGAAGCGCCATGGTCTGAATGATGATGGCGTCATCGGTAAACGCACCGTTGAAGCGTTAAACAAATCAGCCGTTTATCGCGCGGGTCAGATCGTCGTGAATATGGAACGCTTGCGCTGGCTAAACCGGGATCTGGGCCACAAGCACGTTTTGGTCAATCAGGCCGATTACAACGTTAAAGTCATCGAAGGTGACAAGGTTCTGTTCACTGAACGCGTCGTGATTGGAAAGTCACGCAAACACCGGACGCCTGAGTTTTCCGATGAGATGACTCACATGGTCTTTAACCCGACCTGGCATGTGCCCTACAGCATCGCATCCAAGGAAATCTTGCCGAAACTGCAGGAAGATCCGGAATATCTTGCAAAAAATAACATGCGCCTGCTGGCGCGCGGCGAAGGGGGCGAATTTGTCCCGACACTGACTGACTGGTCGCTCTATTCTGAAAATGACTTTCCTTTCATCGTCAAACAACGCCCAGGCGGTGGTAATGCGTTGGGCCGGGTAAAGTTCATGTTCCCGAACCAGTTCAACATTTATCTGCACGACACACCTTCCAAGCGCCTCTTCAAAAAGGATGCGCGCGCTTTCAGCCACGGCTGTGTTCGGGTGCAGGACCCGATGGAACTTGCCCGTGTTCTTCTCGCGCCCCAACAAGCGGAACCTTCAAGTTATATCGAAAGCATCCTGAACCGCAGAAAAGAACGCACGGTTTCATTGGCAGAACCGATGCCGGTACATTTGACCTATCGGACGGCCTGGGTTGATCCTGATGGGACCTACCAGTTCCGCGCCGATGTCTATGGCCGCGACGCCCGAATTCTTGCAGCGCTTCGCGCTGTTGGCGTCGATGTAGCGCCAGAAAGCTGATCGGCTGACGCAGGTGTGCAGGGGAAAGCCCGGATACTCATCCAGCTTGTAAGAAAAATCGGCTTTTCGCACCCGACTGGACGATATACACAGCCTGCATACGGACGAAGGAACCGCAGATGGGCGACACCACCGAAGAACAGGTTATCGCAATCGTCGCCGAGCAGGCGATGCTGTCGGCCAGTGAGGTAAAACTGGATGACAACCCTGAAGACATGGGCCTGGACTCTCTGGCGCTGGTCGAAATCGTGTTTTCAATTGAAGAGACGTTCGATGTGTCAGTGCCCTTCAACGCCAACGATCTGGCATCGTCCGAATTTGACATCTCATCGGTTGGCAAGATTGTCGAAGCGGTGAAAGCCCTTGTCGCAGCAAAAGGCTGATTGCTGGTGACGCGCAGGGTCGTTGTCACAGGGTTGGGCGTTGTTTCATCGCTCGGGCTTACGCGGGTTGAGCATTTTGAAGGCTTGAAAGAAGGCCGTTCAGGAATTGGCCCTCTGACCATCACAGATGCCGACCGATTGTCCGTCAAAATTGGCGGCTATGCCGATGCGTTTACGCCCGAAGGCCGCTTTGACAGGTCAGATGTCAGTCTTTTTGACCGAACAACGCAAATGGCGGTCACCGCAGCCGATGAAGCAATGGCTGAGGCCGGTGTTGAGTTAAGCGAAGCTGAAGCTGTCAGATCCGGCGTGGTCATTGGGACTGCCCTCTGTGGTATGGAAACCGTAGACAGCGCTTACCGGACCGTCTTTCAGGAAGGCAAAAACCGGGTTCACCCTTTTGTTGTGCCACGGTTGATGTCGAACGCAGGCGCCAGCCAGATCTCAATGCGCCACGGCTTGAAAGGGCCCAGCTGGACGGTATCTACGGCTTGTTCTTCGGCGAACCATGCAATCGGCCAGGCTTTTCATATGGTGAAATCCGGGGCGTCAGACCTGATGGTTGCGGGCGGGGCTGAGGCGCCGCTAGTGTTTGGCGTGATCAAAGCCTGGGAAGGTCTCAGGGTGATGAGCCGGGACAACTGTCGCCCGTTCTCCAAAAACCGATCTGGCATGGTGCAGGGCGAAGGCGCGGCTGTTCTGGTGCTGGAGGAAATGGGCCGGGCCAAAGCACGCGGTGCAACGATCTGGGGTGAGATTTGTGGCTTTGGCATGTCAGCAGACGCCAGTGACATCGTTACGCCCAGCCAGGATGGCGCAGCGCGGGCGATCAATTCAGCGCTTACAGACGCGAACATGGCTGCAGATGAAATCAGGTATATCAACGCGCATGGCACAGCCACGGCGGCCAATGATAAAACTGAATGCGCCGCTATCCATCAGGTCTTCGGCCCAGCGGCGCCTAAACTGTCAGTGTCTTCGACAAAGTCCATGCACGGTCACGCAATCGGCGCTGCGGGTGCACTGGAGGCCGCCGCATGCCTGATGGCGATGAGCGAAAGCGTCATTCCACCAACCATCAACTTCGATGAGCCGGATCCTGATTGTAATCTGGATATCACCCCAAACGAAGCGCGCGACGCTGACGTCAGCGCCGCGCTTTCCAATTCATTCGCGTTTGGGGGCCTGAACGCCGTGCTGGCGTTCAGAAAAGCCTGACGCCTTAAAGCGCGTTATAGGCTTTGGTAAAGCCGCTCAGCGACAAGATAGCCTGGCCTTTTTCGCCTGACAGCGCGGAAATAACGCTCATGCTGGCGCTTGAACCCTTTTTCATCCTGCCGATCAGCTCAGCACTAACAGGTTCTTCCACTACGCAGTTCTGCGGGGTGCAGAATTTATAGGGGGCAAGACCTGGCTCGCCACTGTCGATCTGCAGCGAAACGCCGGCGGTCAACAGCACGCCCAATGGGGCCTGGATCTGAATGACAGCTTCGATTGGCTGATCATTCGGGCCCTTCAGGTTGGGTGTTCTCTGGATCCGAACACTGACCAGCGGCTTGCCGTTGCCGCCATTGCCGATCTGGCCAATGTAGCAGGCGTCAGGCTTGTTGGTGACGCAATGAACTTCCCATGCACCGTGGGTAGCTTTCAACTCTGTGGGCTGACCTTGCTGCTGCGCAGTCGCAGCGCCAGCAATCATCGCGAAGGCCGCGGCAAAGATTGTGATGAATGTACGAAGCACCAGTGGCTCCCTTCCTAGTAAGTACGCCAGATGGCGAGAATCCTGTGGCGTACGTGATGGAGCGGGATTCAAGCGAAATCAAGGCCGTACTGTCACATCACTGCGCGCGCCGCGTTACGTTTCGCACAAAGTAAAAAGGGCGCCCATACGGTCGCCCTTTCTCTGAGACTTTGTCTCTTATCTCCCTGTCGAACCGACCGTAGCAAGTTCGTGAGAGCAAGTTATGTTCAATCTGCCGAGGCGTCAACGACAAATAATTCACGACTTCATCAATTCGTGAGGTCCGGCAAACAAACCCACAGGTAGTGTTCCAAAATGACCAAAAAAAGACCGCGCACGAAGCGCGGTCAGTTCGACAGGGAGGAATGTGGCGGCAGGATCAGGCCAAAGTCATAGGAATGAACCTTCGCCACATGCCTAATGTTAACCGACAAGGTTAACTAATGATGTTCGATTTGGCACAGAGGGGAAAACCATGACGGATAGCGACCGGATATTCATTGGCGGCGGCGGCGAAGCCTATGGTGAAGCGCAGACGCTGCTACTGAAATACGGCAACCGTCACGGCCTGATTTCAGGGGCGACGGGCACAGGTAAAACCGTCACGCTGCAGATACTTGCGGAAAGTTTCTCTGCCGCTGGGGTTCCAGTGTTTTTGTCTGATGTGAAAGGCGACCTGTCGGGTCTTTGCGCCGCAGGATCGCCAGAGCACAAATTGCATGACGCATTTGTGAGCCGGGCTGAAACCATCAGGTTCGATGACTATGGCTATGACGCCTTTCCGGCCGTCTTCTGGGATATGTTTGGCGAAAAAGGCCATCCGATCCGCGCGACTATCACTGAGATGGGGCCGCTTTTGCTGGCCCGTCTTCTGGATCTGACCGAGGCGCAGGAAGGCATTCTCAACATTGTCTTTCGCATCGCCGATGAAGAAGGGCTGTTGCTGGTTGACCTGAAAGACCTGCAGTCGATGCTGGTTCATGTTGGTCAGCGGTCCAAGGAGCTGGCGCTGCGGTATGGAAATATCTCAACAGCGTCAGTCGGCGCTATTCAGCGTCGCCTGCTGGTGCTTGAAAACCAGGGCGGGGCTGAGTTTTTTGGCGAACCAGCGCTTAAACTGGACGACATGATCTCTGTCGGGTCTGACGGTCGGGGGCGGGTGAACATCCTTGCTGCGGACAGGTTGATGCAGTCGCCCCGCCTTTATGCGACGTTCCTTCTGTGGATGCTGAGTGAGCTTTTTGAGGAATTGCCTGAGGTTGGCGATCCCGATAAGCCGAAGTTTGTTTTTTCTTTGATGAAGCCCACCTTCTGTTCGACGGTGCACCGAAAGCGCTGGTCAACAAGGTTGAACAGGTGGCGCGGCTGATCCGGTCAAAAGGCGTCGGGGTCTACTTTATCAGTCAGAACCCCGCCGACGTGCCCGATGACATCCTTGGCCAGCTGGGCAATCGCGTTCAGCATGCCTTGCGGGCTTACACCCCTCGTGATCGCAAGGCCCTGAAAGCAGCGGCTGAAACCTTCCGCCCCAATCCGGCCTTCGATACCGAAACGGCGATTATGGAAGTTGGAACAGGTGAGGCGCTGGTCTCAACGCTGTTGAAAAAGGGTATCCCCAGCGGAGTCGAACGTACGCTGATCCGGCCGCCATCATCTCATCTGGGCCCTTGCGATGACGCGACACGCAAACGCGTTATCCAGCAATCGCCATTGGCGGGGCTGTACGAAGCCGCCGTTGATCGGGAAAGCGCCAATGAAATACTGACCAAGCAAGCGCAGGCGGCTGCAGAAGCGGCTGAGCGTGAGGAACTTGATGAGCCGGATGAGGAAAGCTGGCAAGACTTCAAGCGCAGGCAGGATCAGGGCCGCGAGTACCATGCTGAAGAAGACGCCCCCAGCTGGCGTGATCGCGCCTATAAATCTTCGCGCCGCTACAAACCTGCAGTGGAACCAAAACGACGCAAGTCATCGCGCAAATCTTCGCGGTCAGACAGTGTCGGCGAAGCGCTGGTAAAATCAGTTGTCCGCACTGCCGGGACACAAATTACACGCAGCTTGGTGCGTGGTTTGCTGGGTGGGCTGTTCCGGGGAAGGTGAAGCCAGCGCCAGTCAACTGTACCCAAAACGAAAAAGGGCCCTGCAATTGCAGGGCCCTTTCCTTGTTAAGGTCGCCGATCACTCAGCGGGCTGAGCAACCCCAGCTTTGTCGCGCTGACCATCGCGCCACATGGCTTTCGCCAGCGAGATGCACATCAGCACCATGACGATGGTAAACGGTAGCGCGCCAATAATCATCGCATTCGACAGGGCGTCCAGCCCCCCGCCGCCAGCGATCAGCAACGTGCCAATCACAGCCGTCAGGATGACGCCCCAGATGATCCGGTGCAGAACACCGGTTTCCTGTGCGCCGCCGGACATGATCGTGTTCATCACCAGAATGCCACTATCCGCCGACGTGACCAGGAAGGTCATGATCAGCACAAAACACATGATGATGATGCCGCTCAACATCGGGCCAGAGATGATCTGTTCAAGCGTGGCGAACGGCTTTGCTGTGTTTGACGCAGCAAGCAGTGCGCCGCCCGCATCGCCATTTAGTTCTAGGTCGATGGATGTGCCGCCAAGGATGGTCATCCAGGCAAAGCAGACCAGCGATGGCGCAATCACGGCGCCAAGGATGAATTCGCGTACAGAACGTCCCCTGGAAATGCGGGCCAGGAACAGGCCAACAAAGGGTGAGAACGGGATCCACCAGGCCCAGTAGAACGTGGACCAACCAGCCTGCCAGCC
>CALKOT010000085.1 GCA_938092015.1 uncultured Paracoccaceae bacterium | reverse complement strand
TCGACGCGGTGTTTCTAGAGTGAACCAGTCCCACTCAAAGCCCATACTTCACTAGAAGTTTGACCGAATGCAGGGGAATGGTAGGCCCAGAGGGACTTGAACCCCCAACCAATCCGTTATGAGCGGACTGCTCTAACCAGTTGAGCTATGGGCCCCAACTAAGACATTCGTTAAGCGGCGTTGCGCAGAGGGTCAATCCACTATGTGGACCCACTTTACAAGTTGCTTAGCAATCCGTCCGCTCGCATGCTATCAACCACCGTCTGCACAAGGCGGGGAACACTCGACTGGATCAGCGGCATCATTTCTTCCATAACTCTTGGAAGCTTTGTCATGATAGCGGCCATCTCAGGGTTCGAATACATTTCGATCATCAGATCCAGCTCTCGATCCGAAAGGTTTTTGGCGTAGACGGTCACCACTTGAGGTTCCATCGCTTTCATTTCAGCGACAAACGCAGAGCTGAACCTAGCGATCAGCGCATTCGACTGGTCAGTGCTCAGTGATTGCCCGTTTGGCGCTAGCGAGGCGTTGATCTCATTCACGATGGCTTGGGCTGTGCGCACGGACATATCGCCCAGTGTTTCCTCTGTCATCGCCAGACGGAACACTGTCTGCGCTTTGACTACTTTTTCAGGTGACAGAGCGTCTTCAGCCAAAGCCGGTATTGTTAATATCAGACCAAGGCAGGTGAGCAGAGCAAAACGCATCGCGATAACCTCATTTATTTCATCAGGCCAAATACGCACTTGGGAAGCGCGCAAATTTCAAATATGAGACCACAATCTAACTGCGGAGTAAGCCAATGACCACCCGCCCAAACAGCCTCACCTACAAAGACGCAGGCGTCGATATCGACGCTGGCAATGCGCTGGTCGAGGCGATCAAGCCTGAAGCCGCCTCAACCAAGCGGCCCGGCGTCATGGACGGGCTTGGCGGCTTTGGCGCTATGTTCGATCTGAAGGCCGCAGGATTTGAAGATCCGATCCTGGTCTCGGCCACAGACGGCGTCGGAACCAAGCTGAAACTGGCGATCGACACCGAACGGTTCGACACGGTTGGCGTCGATCTCGTTGCGATGTGCGTCAACGATCTGGTCTGCCAAGGCGCTGAACCCCTGTTTTTTCTAGACTATTTCGCCACTGGCGCACTGGATGTGGATCAGGGCGCTGCGATTGTCGGCGGCATCGCAGAAGGGTGCCGCCAGGCCGGGTGCGCGCTGGTGGGCGGCGAGACGGCGGAAATGCCGGGGCTTTACGCAAAGGGCGACTTTGATCTGGCGGGCTTTTCAGTCGGCGCGATGGAGCGGGGCGCAAACCTTCCGGGCCCTGTAACCGACGGCGATGTTCTGATTGGATTGGCCTCATCTGGTGTTCATTCCAACGGGTTCAGTTTGGTGCGCCGTATTGCAGATGCAGCTGGGGTAAGCTGGGCGGACAACAGCCCGTTCAGCGAAGGCACGCTGGGCGATGCCTTCCTCGCCCCTACGCGCATCTACGTGAAATCCGCCCTCGCTGCAGTTAAGTCAGGTGCGACTGCGTTGGCGCATATTACCGGTGGTGGGATTACAGAAAACCTTCCCCGCGCCCTTCCCGACGATCTGGGCGCCGCAATCGACCTTAACGCACTTTCTGCATTTGATAACGGCGCGATTTTTTCATGGCTGGCAGACAACGGCGGCCTGTCAGAGACTGAGATGCTGAAGACGTTCAATTGCGGTGTCGGCATGATCATCATCACCCCTGCGGACGCATCGGAGGCTGTTTTAGAGGCGCTTAGCGCCGCCGGTGAAAACGCTCACCGCATAGGCGTCGTTACATCGACGCCCGGCGTCGCCTATACAGGCGCGCTGTGATGCGCCGCCGCGCTGCGATCTTCATTTCTGGTCGTGGCACCAACATGACGGCCCTGCTGGCCGCAATGAAAGACCCCGCCTATCCCGCCGAGGCGGCGCTCGTGTTTTCCAACAACCCAGACGCACCCGGGCTGCAAACCGCGGCAAATCAGGGCATTACGACGGCCCATGTTGATCACCGTCCTTTCAAAGGCGACAGGTCAGCGTTTGAAGCAGAGATCAACAAAGTGCTTGCGGCGCATAGCGTGGATCTAATCTGTCTTGCTGGGTTCCTGCGCATTCTGACGGGTCCGTTTGTTGAGGGTTGGAAGGATCGAATGGTCAACATTCACCCTTCTCTCCTGCCGTCTTTCAAAGGTTTGCACACGCATCGCCGGGTTCTGGATGCAGGCGTCGCCTTCCACGGCTGTACTGTCCATCTGGTACGGGCTGAGATGGATGACGGGCCGATCCTTGGACAAGCGATGCTTACGGTTGCAGACGAGGATGAGGACACGCTAGGGAGCCGTGTGTTGTCGTTGGAGCATCAGCTCTACCCTGCCGCCCTTGCTGCCTATTTGCAGGGTGACATCACGCTTGTGGGCGAAACATTATCGCCGACTCCCCTGTCTATCAGAGGCTGAACGTAGGGCACTCAATCAAACCAATCGTCGATATCAAAGATATCGTCGAGATCATCCCAAAGCTCAGCAACCCAACCTTTCTTCTTCTTGCGCTTCTTGTGGTAGGCTGCGTGCCGCTTGGATTTGTCGTATTTCGATTTGTACTTGTCGCGCGCATCCACACTGGGCGTAGGCGTCGGCTTGGCCGCAACTTTTGGCTTGGCGATCGGCTCAGTCACCTTGATCGGAGTCATTTTGCGCATCTGCGCGCCGCAGGACAGACAGGATAGTTGCCTGCGTTTGCCCTTGTGGATCTTGAAGATGTCCCGCGCGCCGCAATAGCAGCAGGAAATAAATGTTGCGCCTGACATATCCATTATCTAGGCGGGCCAGCGGACTAGGGCAAGATCATGGAAGATCCGAAGCAGCTTCTATTACTTTCAAGCGATTGTCTGGATAGGTGCGAAGGCAGGCCTCAGGGTCGCCCTCAGCTTCACCAAGCCACACAGCCCAATCCGCAGGTTCCAGGATCGCGGCCATTCGGTGATGGATAGGGGCGACATCAGCCGACGGGTCCACCGTAACGGTCGCAAGGCTGGCGATTTCTGTGCCTGAAGGGCTCTTCCAAACATCCCAGATGGCCGCGAATGCAAGGATCTGGGACTTCGGCGCCGAAATCTCCCACCGTGTCTTCCGGCGCGTTTTACCGGTCCACTCATACCAGCCATTCACCGGCAGGATCGCTCGCTTTACATCTGCAAAGGCTGTCTTCTTGAATAGGGTTTCAGAGCGGGCGTTGATGATCGTCTCCATCACCGGGCGTTTGCGCGCATTCACCCGCCCCATCGGTATCATCCCCCAGCGCATCTCAACCATGCGGCGGCCGTCATGCTTGCCAATAATGGCCGCAACCGCCTCTCCCGGTGCGCCGTCTCGCTGAGGGCCCGGATCGGGCGCATCAGGAATTGCGTCAAACTTCGCCGCAACATCGACGAGAGGTGTGCTTAGGAAGTATCGTCCAGGCATCTTCGGACTCTGCCGGAGAATGGATGATACGAAAACCCCTTCAAGCCGAGACCCGGTCCGCTTTCGCCCGCGCCTCTGTCGGGCTTTCGCCAAATCGGCCCCTGAATGCACGGGCGAAGGCGGAGGCTGAGACAAAGCCTGTTACATCAGCAATCTCTGTCATTGTGAGCGCCGAATCGATCGCAAGGCGACGCCCAGAATTCAGACGCAACGTGAGATAGTATGCATAAGGCGCTGTTCCTAAACGACTTCGGAACAATTCCGCCAAGCGTCGCTCAGAACAGCCAACCTTGTTGGCAATCTCTGAGATTCGCAGAGGTGCGTCCAGCCGCCCCTCCATCAGAGCCACAGCCTCCCGCAACCTGGGTTCACGCCAACCCAATCGACCGAGCGAAACCTGCGGCTGCGGATCATCTCCCTGGTGCGCCTGATCGTAGATAAACAGCGAGGCGACATCCAAGGCGGTCGCGTAACCATATCGCGCCCTTACAAGGTGCAACATCATGTCCAGCGCGGGCGAGGCGCCGCCTGTTGTAAACAACCGCCCATCGACGACATACCTGTCCGGGCGCAAGTCAACTTCGGGATGGGCATCGGCGAACGCCTCCAAATCCTCCCAATGGGTGGTCGCGCGCTTTCCCGCCAAAAGCCCCGCTCGCGCCAGCAACCACGATCCCGCCTCAACCCCGCCCAGCGCTTTGCCCCGCCTCGCGACGCGGCGTAGTGCTGGCGAAAGCGCATCGCTGTAAGCCTGCACCTCAAACGAAGCGAGGGCGATGACCGCGTCCGCCTCGGTTTCTGGGTCGACTGGCCCGCTGACGGCAAGGGGCAGCCCGCTGGAGCTTTCTGACGCCTCGCCATCAGGTGAAAGCAGTCGCCAGTGAAATAGAGCCCGACCTGCAACACGATTGGCGCCGCGCATCGGCTCCATCACTGCCGCCAACGATAGCAACGAAACCTCTGGCAGCAGCCACAAATCCACCGTCAGAGGTACATCCGAAGCCGTGAAAATCGTCATTTTTCGCGATTCCTGTATTAAATACCGCTGAATTCGTATCTCATGACGGAGAACACGGCGCCACCCTTTCAGAAAATGACAAGTTAAGGATTCGCGCGATGCCTCTCGAAATGAACAAAGATGTCTTCATCACCTGCGCCGTAACAGGCGGCGGCGGCACGCAGGATCGTTCGCCTCACGTGCCTCGCACGCCCGAGCAAATCGCCGCCGCCGCCATCGAGGCGGCCAAAGCAGGCGCCGCAATCGCCCACTGTCACGTTCGCGACCCAGAAACCGGCGCCCCTGCCCGCGATCCGAAGCTTTACCGCGAAGTGGTTGAGCGGATCCGCGCCAGCGACACCGACGTCGTCATCAACCTGACCGCGGGCATGGGCGGTGACATCATCACCGGGCCGCCATCCGCCCCCCTGCCCCTGGCTGACAGCACTGACATGATCCCAGCTTTTGATCGGGTTGAGCATGTGATTGATTGCCGACCAGAGATTTGTACACTCGATTGCGGCACGATGAACTTTGCCGAAGCCGACTACATCATGGCCAATACGCCAAGCATGCTTGAAGAATGCGCTCGCCTGATGACGGAAAGCGGCGTTCAGATCGAAATCGAAGCCTTTGATACCGGCCACCTGTGGCTGGCCAAGAACCTTGTCGAAAACGGTCACATCAAGGACCCCGTTCTGGTGCAGCTATGTATGGGCATTCCCTGGGGCGCGCCGGATGACCTGAACACCTTCATGGCGATGGTGAACAACGTGCCGAAGAATTGGACCTTCTCCGCCTTCTCAATCGGTCGAAATGAGATCCCCTATGTCGCTGCTGCAGTTTTGGCAGGCGGCAATGTGAGGGTTGGTCTGGAAGATAATCTCTGGCTGGAAAAAGGCGTTCTGGCGACCAATGGCCAGCTAGTCGAAAAGGCTGTTGGCATCATCGAGGCCATGGGCGCCCGGATCATGACCCCCGCCGATGTTCGCGCGAAACTAGGGTTGGAAAAGCGGATGCCGAAATAGGCGCCTAAGCTACCAATCTCTCAATCTGAGAAACCTCGTAACCTAAAACCTTCTGTGCCGAAGGACGGCAGGCGACGAAAAGTGAACAAGGAAGTGTCCCAATGACCATCTCCAAAGCCGCCCTGATCGGCGGCGGCGTCATCGGCGGCGGCTGGGCTGCGCGGCTTATCGAAAATGGCATCGATGTCAGCGTCTATGACCCAGATCCGGAAGCCGAGCGCAAGTTGAACGAAGTGCTGGCTGGCGCAGACCGAGCTTATGAAAAACTGACTCATGGCCCGCGCCCCTCAAAGGGCGCAGTTTCGTTCTGCAGCACCATCGCCGAAGCCGTCGCAGGTGTCGGCCTTATCGTTGAAAGCGTTCCGGAACGACTGGAAATCAAGCGCAAGGTCTATGCAGAAGCAGAGGCGGCGAACACGACCGCTATCATCGCTTCGTCCACCTCCGGCATCATGCCCACCGAACTGCAGGCTGAGCTGGCGCATCCCGGTCGCCTGATTGTCGCGCACCCGTTCAACCCGGTCTATCTGCTACCGCTGGTGGAGCTGGTCGCAGGTGAGAAGACTGACGCACAACATATTGAGTGGGCAAAGGATTTTTACGCCTCGCTCGGCATGCATCCCCTTCACTGCCGCGTCGAAATCGAAGGCTTTCTGTCCGACCGCCTGCAGGAAGCCCTGTGGCGAGAGGCGCTGTGGCTATTGAAGGATGAGGTCGCTACGGCGGAAGAACTGGACGCCGCCATCGCCTATGGGCCCGGCCTTCGTTGGGCGCAGATGGGCACGATGCAGACCTTTCACCTTGCCGGCGGTGAGGCAGGTATGCGCGGGATGCTTGCTATGTTCGGCCCTTGCCTGAAATGGCCCTGGACCAAGCTGATGGACGTGCCGGACCTGACGGACGAATTCGTCGAAATGGTCGGCGAGCAATGCGACACACAGGCGGGTGATCTGACGGCGCGCGATCTCGAAAAGATCCGCGATGACAACCTCGTCGCCATCATGCAGGCGCTGAAGAATAACGACTGGGGCGCAGGCAAGGCGCTGGCGGCTTATGAAAGCGCCAAGCGCATCGCGCCCCCGCCGCCCGACTTTTCTGGGCTGGTGCGCACGGTCGACCGGATCGTGCCGGGCGACTGGACAGATTATAACGGCCACATGACCGAGGGTCGGTATCTGACCGCGTTTTCGGAAGCCACCGACCGGCTGATGGAGATGATCGGGGCCGACGCCGACTATATCGAGACCGGCCTCAGCTATTTCACCGTCGAGACGCATATCCAGCATATCGATGAAGTCAGGGCGGGCGAGGCGATCTATGCCGAGACGCAGGTTATCGAAGGCAAGGGGAAAAAGCTGCGTCTCTTCCACTGGCTTCGCCATGCGGACGGGCGGCTTTTGGCGACGGGTGAGCACATGCTGATCCATGTCAGCCTTGAAAGCCGTGGAACGTGCGAGCCTGAGGTGGTCGTTGCGGACAAGCTGGCAGAAGTGATGGCGCTGCAGTCGAAACTGCCACTGCCCGACGGTGCAGGTCGGGCAATTGGTGTAAAATGACGGCGAAACTGAGTGGTCAGACAGCCCTAATCACGGGCGGCGCCTCTGGTGTTGGCCACGCGATGGCGACGGCTTTCGCTGATGCTGGTGCGGTCCCTCATATCGTCGATGTGGATCAGGCGGCGCTGGACGCCTGCCCCGCCACTTGGGGCAAATCCTGCTTCGATGTCACGGACGAAGAGGCCATCAAAGCGCTCTACGCTGATCTCGGCGAGGTCCACATCCTATGCGCCAACGCAGGCACCTCAGGCCCCACCGCGCCGGTTGAGGATATCAGCCTCGCAGATTGGCGCGCCTGCACCGCCGTGAACCTCGATGCGGCCTTTCTGTTTGCAAAACACGCCGCACCGGGCATGAAGACGCGCGGGGCTGGGTCAATCACCATCACATCCTCTACCGCTGGTTTGCACGGCTATTCCAACCGCTCACCTTATTGCGCATCGAAATGGGCGGTGATTGGGTTGGCGAAAACTCTCGCGCTGGAACTCGGGCCGCACGGCGCGCGGGCGAATGCGATCTGCCCAGGCTCCGTTTCCGGCCCGCGCATGGATGGGGTGATCGCGCGCGAGGCGGCCACGAAAGGCGTGGCGGAGGCGGATGTCCGGGCTGGCTATACCTCGGGTGTCGCGCTCCGCACCTTTGTCGAGGGCGCAGATATCGCCAACATGGCTGTTTTTCTGGCGTCTGAGCAAGGTCGCTACATCACAGGTCAGGCGCTCAGCGTTGATGGCTACATCGTGAACCCGGAGGCATGAGATGACAAACAGCATGTTTCACGAAGGTCATCGCACGCTGCAGGACGAATTTGATGGGCGGCGCGTCGCGGACGCACTTGAGACGCATCGTCGCCTGCCAGAATTCGGCGACGACCAAAAGGCGCTGATCCAAGAAGCACCGTTCTTCATTCTCGCCACGGCCCATGCGGGCAGCGTTGATTGTTCGTTCAAGGGCGGGCCTTCAGGGTTCGTTCGGGTCACCGGCCCCACGATGCTGGAATGGCCGGATTTCGACGGCAACTCGATGTATCGCAGCACCGGTAACATCCTGAAAAGCCCAGCCTGCGGGTTACTGTTCATCCGCTTTGACGGCTCAACCCGTCTGCGGGTTAACGGTGACGCTACAATCATCCGCGATCACCCGCGACTGGCGGACTTCCCCGGCGCAAAGATGATGCTGCGGCTTGAGGCGCGAGAGATTTTTCCCAATTGCCCCCGCTACATCCCTAATCTTGGTGCCAATGCGCCCTCCCCCTACCTGCCAGAGGCGGACAAGCCGTTGATGAAACCTGATTGGAAGGATCGTGAGTACATTCGCGACATCCTTCCTGAAACAGATCCTCACCGTTGAAGGAAATCCCATGCAGTTTGGCCTGACTGAAGAGCAGGAGATGATCGTCTCCACCGTCCGTTCATTTGTTGAGAACGAGATTTATCCACATGAAGACGAAGTTGAACGCACAAATGAGGTCGATCCCGACGTCGCGCAAGAAATCAAACAGAAGTGCATCGAGACAGGTTTTTACGCCTGCAACTTCCCAGAAAGCGTCGGTGGCGCTGGCCTGAATCATCTGGAATTCACACTGGTTGAGAGGGAACTCGGGCGCGGCTCCATGGCGCTTTGCCACTTCTTTGGCCGCCCCCAAAACATTCTGATGGCCTGTGAGGGTGAGCAGATCGAACGCTACCTGTTGCCCGCCGTTAGAGGCGAGCGGATGGATGCGCTGGCGATGACCGAACCAGATGCGGGTTCAGATGTGCGCGGGATGAAGTGCTTCGCCAAACGCGATGGCGGCGATTGGGTTGTGAATGGAACAAAGCACTTCATCTCAGGCGCTGATCATGCTGATTTCATCATCGTTTTCATCGCCACTGGCGAGGACATGACAGATAAAGGGCCGAAGAAACGTATTACGGCTTTCCTCGTGGACCGCGGCCATCCCGGTTTTACTATCCGCCATGGCTATAACTCCGTCAGCCATCGTGGTTACAAAAACATGGTGCTGGAGTTTGACGACTGCCGCCTGCCTGACAGCGCTGTCCTAGGCGAAGTTGATGGTGGTTTCGCCGTCATGAACACCTGGCTCTACGCCACGCGCCTGACGGTCGCTACGAACTCCGTCGGCCGGGCGCGTCGAGCGTTTGACTATGCGCTGAACTATTCCGCTGAGCGTAAGCAATTCGGTCAGCAGATCGGCAAATTTCAGGGCGTCAGCTTTCAGCTGGCGGACATGATCACAGAAATCGATGCAGCAGACTTGCTGACGCTAACAGCGGCGAACCGTTTGGACGAAAACCTGCCTGCAAACCGCGAAATCGCATCGGCCAAACTTTATGCGACAGAAATGCTGGCGAGGGTCACCGACGCCGCCATTCAGATCCATGGCGGCCTGGGTTTGATGGATGATCTGCCCCTCGCCCGGTTCTGGCGGGACGCGCGAGTCGAACGCATCTGGGACGGCACATCCGAAATACAGCGCCACATCATTAGCCGCGACATGTTAAGGCCGCTCGGCGCCTGATGACCCATCGTTACCGCACCAGCCCAGAAGCGTTGGCGATGGCTGCTGACCCAGCCAATCGCGACGTCTCACACTATGATCCAGCGCTGCTGCCGCAAATGCGCCGAGACATTCGGGCTGAGGCGAATGCTGCAATGCCAGAGTTGGTCGCCAAGTGGGGCCTAACGCTGGGCTGGCGTGAGATCGGTGGCGTTTCCTGTCTGGTCATCACGCCAGATCAGCACGGCGATGGCCCAGATATCCTCTATCTCTTCGGTGGCGGTTTTATCACCGGCGGACCGGTAGAGGACCTGATGATCAGCGGTAAACTCGCCGCGATGACAGGGCGCGCAGTGATTTCCCCTGCCTACCGCCTCGCCCCTGAAAACCCTTTCCCTGCCGCACTGGATGATGTTGAGGCGGTGGCGAAAACGATGGCCGCGCCTCTGACCATCACGGGCGAAAGCGCGGGTGGAAACTTGGCGCTGACGCTTGCAATCCGATTGATCCGCAACGGTGCAACGCCGGAAAAGCTCGCGCTCCTCTCCCCCGCCGCCGACATGACAGAAGAGTTTGATCCGCACACGGCGCCAGATGACCCTTTCCTCTCACCGCACCTCGTCGATGCAGTTCCCGTCGCCTACGCGGGCGACTTGGAAAAGATCAATCCCGAAATCTCCCCCATCTACAATAATTTCAACGCAGACTGGCCGCCCACGCTGATCACTACTGGTACACGCGACCGCTTCGCAGGCCAATGCGCTGCGCTAGCTCGCGCCATTCGCGAGGCGGGCGCACATGCTGACTTGAGGCTTTGGGACAGCCTTTGGCACGTCTTCGAATACTACAACATCCCAGAAGCGGATCTATCGCTTGGGGAAGTCGCCGCGTTCATCAACGATGATAAGATAGCGCTATGACCCTCTTCATCTTTGGTCTGAAAATATCCCCTGCGGAGCACACGGCTTACAGAGCCGTTCACTACCGCCCATGACCAAGCCGAACATCATCCTAATTCTCGCCGATGATTTGGGGTTTTCCGATATCGGCTGCTTTGGCTCAGAAATCCGAACCCCCAACATCGACCTCATGGCCGCGAACGGCGCGGCGCTGTCAGCAATGTACAACTGCGCCCGCTGCTGCCCGACGCGCGCATCTTTACTGACTGGCCTTTATCCACATAAGGCAGGCATCGGCCATATGGGCGCCAACCTCGGTTCGCCCGCTTATCAAGGATATCTCAGGAATGATGCGGCTACGATTGCCGAGTGTCTGCGGCCCGCTGGGTACAAGACCCTCATGTCAGGCAAATGGCATGTGGGCGGCGACTTCGACCCACGAGACGTCGACAATTGGCGCATCGGTGATCTGACACACCCCACACCTCGCCAACGGGGCTTCGATGAATTCTATGGCATGGTCGATGGCGCATGCAGCTTCTTCTCCCCTCACTGCATTCTTCGTGATGATGGAAGGGTCGAAATTACGTCAGACGATTTCTACTTCACCGACGCAATCACCGACGCCGCCTGCGACATGATCCAGCGAGCGGAGGACCCATTTTTCCTCTACCTCGCCTACACCGCCCCACACTGGCCGCTTCATGCCCGCGCGGATGACATCGCCCGCTATGACGGTGTTTACGACAAGGGCTGGGACGCGATCCGCACCGCGCGTCATGAGGAGTTGAACGGCAAACGCCTCCTCCGCCAGCCATGGAACATCTCCCCCCGCGACGCCGACGCGACGCCCTTCACAAGCGTGGCCAACAAAGACTGGGAAGCCGATCGCATGGCGACCTACGCCGCGATGGTCGAACAGATGGACCGCGGCATCGGCAAGGTGATGGAGACGCTGGAGGCGAAGGGACAGCTGGATAACACCCTGATCCTCTTCCTCTCGGACAATGGCGGCTGCGCTGAATTGATGGAAGAGGATGGCTGGGCCCGCTTCTACCCCCGCCAGAACCATGACGGGTCTGTCATGCAGATAGGCAATCGCCCAGATCTGGCGCCGGGCGGGCGTGAGACGTTCATGTCCTACGACCTCCCGTGGGCCAACGCCTCAAACGCGCCTTTCCGGTCGTTCAAGCACTGGGTGCATGAGGGCGGAATATCGACGCCGCTGATCGCCCATTGGCCGGATCGGATCACAGCCCCGCTAAAGGCACATGAGCCGTGCCATGTGGTCGACATCCTGCCCACACTTCTCGCTGCTTCTGGCTCGCCCTACCCGTCTGAGTTGGGCGGTCAAGAACTGCAAGCACTAGACGGCGAAGATCTCACTACGCTGCTCACAGGTGGCGAGTGGGCCCGTGAGCAACCGATATATTGGGAGCATGAAGGCAACGTCGCGATCCGCGCCAGCGAATGGAAGCTTGTCCGCCGCCATGGGCAAGCATGGGAACTTTACCAGATGGATGAGGATAGGACAGAGCTGTCCGATCTGGTCGTGGGTGAACAAACCCGGGTCGCCGCCCTGTCAAAACAGTATCACGCATGGGCGGACAGCATCGGCGTTCGTGACTGGTCGGCTCTCTCCACTGAGTTAGCCCGCCAATGGGGGATGGAGGGGGACCGATGACGCCAGACGAATACTGGCGCGACTTCGCCGCCTGGGCCGCTGGACCGGTCACCGCCCCAGAACCGATCCTCGACCGGGCGCAGGACGCGTTCATCGACACCATCGCCTCCATCCTTGGCGCCCATGATGAACCTGCTGCAAAAGCCGCCGCCGCCATCGCCGCGCCGACCCGCGCTGGCCGCGCCATGGCGCTGGCCGTTGCTGGCCATGCGCTGGATTTCGATGATTACGACCCACCCTCCATCGGTCATCCGTCTACCGTGCTGGTCCCCGTGGTGCTCAGCTTCCCAGAACTCAGCGGCGCAGATGCAATCGAAGTTTATCTGGTTGGGTTAGAGGCGATGGATCGCCTCGGCGAGGTCGTGAACCCCGGGCATTACGAGATAGGCTGGCAAGCCACCGCGACCCTTGGAACCTTCGGCGCTGCCGCATCCGCGGGCCGCGCACTGGGGCTAGATGCAAATCAGATGCTAACCGCCCTTTCCATCGCTGCAGGCACGGCGTCGGGGATCAAGGCGCAGTTCGGATCCGGCGCCAAACCGATGAATGTAGGTTTCGCCGCGCAAACCGGCTTGCAGGCTGCACAACTGGCTGCTGCAGGTATGGATGCAAGGGCAGAGACGATCTGGGGACCGCAGGGCTTTGCCGCGTTGACCGGCGGCAGTGGCACAGCGGTCAAATCACCTTCAGGCCCACCCGGTGAGCCGTTCCTGATCGAAACCTTTGGATTGATCGCCAAGCCCTGGCCCTGTTGCGGATACTTATCCCGTATCGTTGATGTGCTAGTTAAGCTGTCCTCCGACCTAGAGCCGAAGATGATTCAAGCGATCACCCTCCGCTCTCCGCCGCGCAACGCCGCGATCTTGATCTACGATACTCCAGAAACACCGGATCAGGCCCGGTTTTCCCCTTCCTACTGCGCTGCAGTGGCTTTGATGTTCGGAACTGTAACCCCCGGCGATTTCAGCAATTCTGCGATCCACCGACCTGAAGTAATAGCGCTGGCCGCCAAGGTTGATTTCGCCTCAACTGGCAAAGCGCAAAGCGACGTTGATCTCGACCCAGCCGATCCTGAGGAGATCACAATCCGGCTGACAACGGGCGAGACTATCAACCGCCGCGCCGTCCGTATGCGCGGTGGTCCAGATGCGCCTATGGACCGCGCAGATTTCGTCGCCAAGCTTCGTTCCTGCGCGCCAGAAAAAGTGGACGCGGACGCCCTGATCACAGCCCTTCTCGACCTTCCCATCGCGCCAGATCTGACCCAGATCACGCGCCATATTCCGCAGATAAGCACATGACCAAAGACCTCACTCGCCTATTTCGCCCTCGCCACATCGCCCTTTTGGGCGGCGGCTGGGCGGCCAATGCCATCCGCGCCTGTCAGACGATGGGCTATGAAGGCCAGATCTGGCCAGTGCACCCATCCAAACCCGACATCGCAGGCTTTCCCGCCTACCCCTCGCTCAGCGTCCTGCCCGAGGCGCCTGACGCCGCATTTGTCGCCGTGAACCGCGACCTCAGCATAGACGTGATGGGAGAGCTTAGCGCCATGGGTGCAGGCGGCGCGGTCTCCTTCGCCTCTGGCTTTGCCGAAACCGATGACACCGACAAACAAGCTGCGTTGGTCGCTGCGGCGGGTGACATGCCGATGCTGGGACCAAACTGTTATGGCGTGATCAACTACCTCGACGGCGCTTTGTTATGGCCAGATCAACATGGCGGGGAGCGGGTAGACAGCGGGGTGGCCATCATCTCGCAATCATCCAACATCGCGATCAACATGACCATGGCGGCGCGCGGCCTGCCCATCGCCTACATGGCTTGCGTCGGCAATCAGGCCCAAACCGGGTTAGCGGAAATTGGCGCGGCCTTGGCCAAGGATGATCGCGTCACGGCAATTGGCTTCTATATCGAGGGCGTTGGCGATCCAGCCGCGTTTTTCGAAATGGTGCAGACCACAGGCAAGCCAATCGTGGCGCTGAAGGCTGGGCGGTCAGAGGCCTCGCAGCAAGCGACGATCTCGCATACGGCGTCTTTGGCCGGATCAGACGCCGCCTCTCAGGCGTTCTTCAAGCGTGCAGGCATTCCCCTGCTCGATAGCCTGCCAGAGTTTCTGGAGACGCTGAAACTGCTCCACGTCGCAGGCCCGCTATCCGGTCGCGGTATCTGTTCGGTCAGTTGCTCTGGTGGAGAAGCCTCGCTGACCGCTGATGCAGCTGAGCCAAGAAATCTACATTTCTCTGCTCTGAGCAAAGACGATGAGGTACGCATCAAGGCGACACTGAATGAGTATGTCGCGATCACCAATCCCCTCGATTACCATACGTTTATCTGGGGCGATCAGGACAAGCTGACTGAGTGTTTTACCGCTGTCATGGCCTCAAATTTCGATCTGACAATGTTCATTTTCGATTTCCCGCGCGCCGACCGCTGCTCAATTGATGATTGGGGGCCAGCAACCGCGGCGATCAAGGAAGCGGCACGACGTACTGGACGCAAAGCAGCCGCCGTCGCATCGATGCCCGAAAACATGCCCGAAGCCGCCGCCAAGGATTTTGTAGCGGCAGGCATCGTACCACTTTATGGGATCAACGAGGCCCTCGCCGCCGCTGACGCCGCCGCAACATGCGGTGAGGATCGCGCTTCGGCGAAAGCGCCAGCGGCGCCACAAACCTCATCAGCAGACGCGCCGCTGCCGCAAGTCTTAGACGAAGCAGAAGGTAAAGGCCGCCTTGCCGACGCCGGGATCGCCACACCGAAAGGCGCCCGAGCAGAAACAGCGGCTGAGGCCGCAGGCAAAGCTGCGACACTCACTGGCCCGCTAGCTCTAAAACGGCTGGGCGTAGCGCATAAGACTGAAGAGGCGGCTGTCGCCCTGAACCTTTCGGCGAAAGATATCGAGGCCGCCGCCACCAACATGGGGCCCGGTCCATATCTAATCGAGGAAATGGTGCAGAACCCGATTGCAGAGCTGATCCTCGGCATCACCCGCGATCCTGCCTATGGCCTGACGCTCACTGTGGGGTCAGGTGGTGTCACGGCGGAGTTGCTGAAAGATACTGTCACTCTTCTACCGCCAATCAACGTCGTTGAAGCGAAGGAGGCGATCCTGTCGCTGCGCCTTTCCCCTCTCCTCACTGGCTATCGCGGGCGGCCCAAAGCGGATGTGGACGCGGCAGCTGTGGCGCTGGTCGCTCTGTCTGTCTATGCGGAAACTCACGCCGCTGCGCTTGACGAGTTAGACATTAATCCGCTCATCATTACCGCCGGTGGCGCATATGCCGCCGACGCGTTGATCAGGATCCGCGGATGACCAAAAGCGCCGAACAAGGGACGTTGCTACATGTCGGATGTGGGCTGAAACGCTTGCAGGACTTGCCAGACTATTTCGCAAATTGGCGCGAAGTTCGCTATGATATAGACGCCGGCTGCAAGCCGGACATTCAGGGAGACATTACCGACCCGAACGCGATCAGCGACGGCTCAATCGACGCTATTTGGTCATCCCATAACATCGAGCACCTTTTCGCCCACGAAGCGCCCGTCGCCATTCGGGAATTCCAGCGCGTACTAAGCAAAGATGGCTTCCTGATCATCACCTGTCCCGACCTCAAATCGGCCTGTCGGGTCGCCGGGGAAAAAGGGCTGGAGGCCACGCTATACACTTCTCGCATGGGGCCGATCACGCCGCGTGATGTCCTTTTCGGGCATCAACGATCAATCCGATCCGGTGGCCATTATATGGCGCATAAGAACGGGTTCGACCTGCAAAGCCTGAATGCCTTGCTCAGCAAAGGCGGCTTCAAAAAGATCTATGGAGAGCGCAAGGGATATGAGCTGTGGTTCATCGCCTCCAACGCCGTCCTGACCACGGAACAGGCCCGCGACCATCTTTCGAAGATCAAACCAAAACGACTGGAGGCTGCCTGACATGCGTACCATCGGTGCTTTGATATTCCCTGAGTTTGAACTCCTCGACCTTTATGGGCCGTTAGAGATGTTCTCTATGTACCCGGACGAATTCGAAATCCGCATTGTCGCGCAATATTCGCCCGATGTGCCGTCTTCAGGCGGCCCGCGCACGACCGTCGATGACCAGATCACGGAACAGGACGCCTACGATATTCTGCTGGTGCCCGGCGGGCGCGGGACACGGAACGATATCGATAATCCCGTCCTGATCGACTGGCTGAAGCGGGCTGCGGCAAAGGCCGAAATCGTCGCCAGCGTGTGCACCGGATCAGCGCTGTTGGCAAAAGCGAGCCTGTTGGACGGCAAGGCGGCGACCACAAACAAACTGGCTTTCGACTGGGTCGCCTCTCACGGCCCCAGAACTGACTGGAAGCGCAGCGCGAGATGGGTTGAGGATGGAAACTACTTCACCGCCTCTGGCGTCTCAGCCGGCACAGACATGAGCCTCGCCGTCATCCGCCGCCTGATGGGCGACAAGGCGGCTGACAAGGCCGCTTTCTGGGCGGAATATGAGGCCAACCCAGACCCTGACAATGACCCTTTTGCGATAGAGACCCCATGACTGATTTCACCAACATGACCGACGGCCCCGTCAAAACCCGCCGCGAAGGCGCTATCTTTGAGGTCACGCTGGACCGCCCCAAGGCCAACGCCATCGACCTGGTGACCAGCCGTATCATGGGCGACGCGTTCAAGGCGTTTCGCGATGATGACGACCTGCGCGTCGCGATCATCACCGGCGGCGGCGAAAAGTTCTTTTGCCCCGGCTGGGACCTGAAGGCGGCCGCTGATGGCGACGAGGTGGACGGCGACTATGGCGTCGGCGGTTTCGGCGGCATGCAGGAAATGCGGGGGCTGAACAAACCGATCATCGCCGCTGTGAATGGCATCTGCTGTGGCGGCGGGTTTGAGGTCGCGCTGTCCGCCGATCTGATCCTGTCGTCTGACACGGCCAGCTTCGCCCTGCCTGAGATCCGATCCGGCACCATTGCTGACGCCGCTTCTGTCAAACTGCCCAAACGCATCCCCTATCACGTCGCGATGGACCTGTTGCTGACGGGTCGGTGGATGGACCCGGAAGAGGCGCAGCGCCTAGGCATCGTTCGATCCATCCATCCCGCTGGTGAGTTGATGGAGGCGGCCTGGGACCTCGCCCGCCACCTCGCATCCGGCCCGCCGCTGGTCTATGCGGCGATCAAGGAAGTGGTGCGCGAAGCTGAGCGTATGACGTTTCAGGAAACGATGAATATGATCACCAAGCGCCAGTTTGAGACGATTGATGTGCTCTATGCCAGCGAAGATCAGGTGGAAGGCGCGAAGGCGTTCGCAGAGAAGCGTGATCCGGTCTGGAAGGGGAAGTAAGGCGCGCACCACGCCACCAAAACCACCCGTTGCTGTCATGCCCGGACTTGATCCGGGCATCCAGACAGGCTGACGCCGCATCCTGGCGTGAAAGGTTTCACACGTGAAACCATATGTAAGCCATTGATTTTGCTAAATTCAAGTGTGATACGCCACAATTTGTTCATGATTTATCCAATGCAATCACCAACCGAAATTTCAGTAGCCACCACACCCCACCTTTGCGATACTCTGCCAAAGTTTCTGAACGAAAGTTATTGCAATGCCAAAACGCATTTGGGCGTGACTGGAAAATCCGGGCCGTAGCGGCGCCATCGTCGCAATCACTGCCGTCGCTGGCGTTATTGTAGCTGTTCTGAATTTTGCGGGGCCGCTAGTGCAAAGCGAAGTTGTCCCCGATGCCACTGTTGTTGTGCAGGGTGATGGCGCGATTTCAACCGGCTCAGGACCTGCCATCGTCGTCAAAGATAAAGGTCAGGTCATCGTCGGGCTGACTGAGGAGAGGTTCGCAGAGATGCTTGATGCTCGCGAAGCTAAGTATCTTGCTCAACTCCAGACGAGTTCTTCTGAGGAAGCTGCACTCCTCCGATCTCAGATCGCAGAAATTGAACGCCAGAGAAACAATCTGCAGGTCGCATTCAAGGCTCGCGTCGAAGAGTTGCGCCGCCTGCGTCTGGAATTAAAGGCGTTGGCCGTCAACGTACCGGAGGAACGTCTGGCGGCCGCACAACAGGCGCTCTACGAGGGCGACACCAAACTGGCGGATCAGCTTTTTGCTGAGATCGAGGAAAGCGAGGCCGAGGCGATCCAACGCGCGGCAGAGGCGGCCTTTCAACGCGGAAAGATTGCTGAGGATGAGGTGCTGTGGGCAGATGCGGCAGAGCATTATGCAAGGGCGGCAACGCTTGCGCCGGATTATAGCAAGCTACTGAAGGCTGGATTCTTCGCATGGCGGGCAGGCGACTATTCGGGAGCGCTCCAGTTTGAAAAGCAAGCCGTCGAAGCGTCAGCCGAGCAATTTGGAAAGACGTCATCCCAACACGCCACTGCAATCAACAATTATGCAGGAACTCTCCAAACCATGGGCCGGTATGATGAGGCGGAGCCGCTCTACCGACAGGCCATCGAGATCGGCAAGGCGACCATCGGTGACGTGCATCCGGACTATGCCACCCGCATCAACAATCTCGCGATCCTGCTCGAAGCCATGGGCCGGTATGAAGAGGCCGAACCGCTGTACCGACAGGCCATCGAAATCGGCAAGGCAACCATAGGCGAAGCGCATCCAAACTACGCCCAACGCCTCAACAATCTCGCAGTGTTTTTGGAAGGGCGCAGGCGGTTTGAGGAGGTTCCGAATCTGTACCGCGACGCCGTTCGCATTTCCCGCGCTTCGCTTGGTAACGATCATCCAGACGTTCGCGCACAATATGCTCAGAACTTCGCCAGATACCTCCGCAAACACGATGCCAAATCCGCCGATCTTGCTGATCTGATTGCCGTGTTCGGTGACGATATCGGGCGCTGAGCCCGCCCCAGAACACCAACAATTTTACGCGTATCCTACGCAAACCCCGACGCAGCTTAACGATCTCTACACCACCTGACGGTCATGGTCATCGTGCTGAGACATATCGGGGATTCTGCGCCATGACCTATCAAAAGCCGGACAAAGCGTTCATCGACTATGACACGTACAACTGGGGTCGGCTGAACCAGGTTTTTCGCGGCCCGAAACCTGATTTCGACCAGCCCTACATCGCCTGCCTCGGCGCGGCGCAGACCTTCGGGCGATATGTGAACAACCCCTTCCCCGCCCAACTGGCTGACATGTTGGGCGTTCCGGTCGCCAACCTTGGCACCGCAGGCGCGGGCCCCGGTTTTTTCCTGCGCGATTCTATGGCGTTAGAGGCTGCATCCAACGCCGAACTGTGCGTCATTCAGGTGATGAGCGCGCGATCCCTGTCCAACCGGATGTTCCAGGTCCGCCCAGAGAAAAACGCCCAGCTAAGCGCCGTATCCAAGGCCCTGTCTGACCTGTTCCCGCATGTCGACTTTGAAACGTTTTCCTATGCCCACAACATGCTCAACCAGATCGCCGAGGAAGACCCAGCCAAGTTCATTGAAGTAGAGCGCGAGCTGAAAACAGCATGGGTCGCCCGCACGCGGCTGATGCTTGAATCGATCCACACAAAGAAAATCCTGTTCTGGTTTTCCGAACGCGCGCCGAATGAAGAACCAAGGAACAACGACAAAACCTCGATGCTGAAATATCCACACTATGTGGATCAGGCGATGCTGGACGCTGTCACACCCTTTGTCGACAAGGTCGTCTACTGCATCTCAAACGAAGGCATGCCGCAATCCCTGCTGATCGATGGCGAAGCTGTGCTTCAATCTCCGTTCGGCATGCCGGTTACAGAAAACAGGTACTACCCGTCCCCCGAAATGCATCAGCAAGCGGCTGAGGTTTTGGCAAGGCCGGTCTATGACCTTCTGAAAGCGAAAAGAACGCCCCAAAAGGAAAGCAACGTATTGGTCTGAGGTCGCCGCACCTCGCTTATGCATGTCGCGAGGGGGCAGGCGCCAGCTCAGAGGATCGCTTTGATCCTGCTAATCGCCTCGACAATGTTCTCGACCGAGTTTGCGTAGGAAAACCGAATATAGTCATCGGCGTGAACGCCGAAACTCGGCCCAGCAACGGTGGCGACGCCCGCCTCTTCCAGAAACCGCTTTTGCAGGCTTTTTGCGCTTTCGCCTGTACCAGATATATTTGGAAATGCGTAGAATGCGCCCGCGGGATCAAGGCAGGTAAAGCCCGGCAACGCGTTCAGCGCCGCGACGATGGTCTGGCGCCGCTCATCAAACGCCACCATCATCTCATAAACCGCATCCTGCGGCCCGGTCAGCGCAGCAATACCCGCAAACTGCGTCGGCGCATTCACGCAGGAATGCGAATTGATGCACAATCGCGTCGCCTTTTCGACCAGCGCATCAGGCCAGATCGAATAGCCCAGCCGCCAGCCCGTCATCGCGTAGGTTTTTGACCACCCATCCAGCAGGATCAGCCTGTCGCGAATTTCCGGGTATTCCAGAAAACTGACATGCTTGGCGCCGCCATAAAGCATCCGGCTGTAAATCTCATCCGACATGACAGCCACATCGGGCCAGTCCGCAAGGCCAGCGATCAGCTTTTCCACCTCCGCCCGCGGCGTCGCACCGCCCGTTGGGTTGCCGGGGGAATTTACGATGATCAGGCGTGTTTTGTCTGTGATGTTGGCAAGCAGTTCTTCGGCTGAAAACGCAAACCCGTTTTCCTCGCGCAGCACAATCGGAACCGGTTTTGCGCCGGTATATTCGATCATCGAACGGTAAATCGGAAAGCCGGGATCAGGATACATGATTTCAACGCCAGGGGCGCCGAACATCATGATCGAAAAGAACATTGTCGGCTTGCCGCCCGGCATGATCACAACGTTTTCAGGGCTAACCTCCGCCCCCCGGCGCGCGGCGATGTCAGCGACAACCGCCTCTCGCAATTCGAGAATTCCGTTGGCAGGGGTGTAACCGTGATGGCCATCGCGAAGTGCTTTGACCGCAGCTTCGACGACGTGTTCTGGCGTCTTGAAGTCAGGTTGGCCGATCCCAAGGTTGATGATGTCCTTTCCCTGCCGCTGAAGCTCCGCCGCGCGCGCAAGGACTTCGAACGCGGTTTCTGTTTGCAGGCGGGCGAGGCTGTCGGCGAGTTTCATCAGATCGGTCCATTCGGTGTAAGCAGTATTTTACCTTGGCGGCCACCCCGCCATGCGTGGGCCAGCGCCTCAGCCAGTTGTTCAAGGCCATACGTCGCCTCAACCGGGCTGATGATGCGGCCGCTTTCAAAGGCGGCTGACATTTCAGCGTATAGCGCGACTTTCTGATCGCGCGACGCTTTCATCATGAAGCCAGCCAACCAGAACCCTGTCAAAGTCTGGCCGCGCACAACCAGATGGCCCGGCTCAATCTGGCAGGGATTGCCGTCGAGATAACCATAATTGACGATCGTGCCGCCGTCCGAAACTGCATCCGCCATCCAGCGCGTCGGCGCACCACCGACAGCGTCGATGCCAAGGGGCACTTGCGCGCCTTCGCCGATCTCAGCCCGCATGCGCGCCGCCTGATCTTCGCCAGCCACCAGCACAACGTCAGCGCCGTGTTCCTTCAGCGGCGCGATCTGATCGTCGCGGCGGACAATGTTGACAGTTTTAACGCCCTTTTCCTTGGCAAAACGGATCAAATGCAGGCCCACGGCTGAGTTCGCAGCGTTCTGGATCACCCAGTCACCCGCTTTCAGGTCAACATAGTCGGTCAGCATCATCGCGGCGGTGGGCGGGTTGATTTTCAGCTGCGCCGCATCGCGCCAAGGCAATGATTTTGGGATTGGCAGAATGTTCGCCTGATCCTCACATACCTTCTCAGCCCAGTTGGCGCGCGGCAGCATCATGACATGATCGCCGACGGCCAAATCGCCACCTTCACCAACGCTTTCGACGACCCCCACGCCTTCGATACCGCAGGGAGCTGGCAAAGGCTCTGGCCCCGGATAGCGACCTTCAAAGCCTAGAAGGTCTGCCGGATTGATGCCGCAGGCCATGATTTTGACGACCGCCTGTCCGGGTCCCGCGACAGGATCAGGGGCGTCGACGACTTTGCAAACTTCGGGCGGGGCGCCGTGGCCGGTCAGGTGGACAAGTTTCATGTGCTGGTCCTTACGAAATGGTTGGAAGATGCGTGACGCCATATTTATGGCTGATTGTGCGGCCAGTCGCCGGATCGGTCATTTCCATCCGGAAATAATCAGACGGGCGGACGCCGCCGATGGCGGGCAGCGCGCCGCAGAACATGATCTCTCCGTCGGCCAGCTCAGCGCCTGCCATCAGTTCGGAGATCGCCCGCACGGCGGCCATGGAGCCATCCATGTAAGGGATTTCTTCGCCGTTTTCGATGATCCAGGCTTTCAGGTGAAGCTGGTCGAGGTCTGCAACGCTGTCCATGCGCCACGCCTCTGCCCCTATAGGCTTGGAACAGATCTGTTTGGAATGCGCGACGGAGTATGCCTCAAGCGCCCGGTCGGTATGGTCGGACCCGACGGTCAGCCAGAGAACGCCATCGCGCTTGATAACAACGGCTTCGACTTCGCCAGAACTTGCATCGCCCAGCGCCTCAATATGATCGGCCTGCGTAACTGTCGCTGCCGAAACACGGTAATATAGCGGATAGGAAGAGGGGCCTGGCACGCCGATTTCGGCGAGTTCATCAATATGGTGCTGCACGGCGGCGGCGTCCCTACCCGTCCACCCAGCAACGATTGCGCGGTTGGGCGTGAAATCGAACCCGCCGTCGTCTGTCTTGAAACGCATTACGCTTCCCCCTGTTTTCTGCATGATGAAGCGGGGTGCGGATCGGTCAACACCTGCCGCGAGGGCCAGAGCGAAGCCTAGAGCGTATTCGGTACAATCGGAACCGGAAACGCCCTGACGGCCTGCGGCCTCTCGGGCCATTCCCGATCCAACTTATCCAGATTGGTCCGTAAACGCTTTAGTCTTCGCCAGCCGCCTCCGCGCGCGACTTGCCAGTAACTTCCTGCGCCAGCGCAGCGCCCATGAACTCATCCAGCTTGCCATCAAGAACGCCCTGCGTGTCAGAGGTTTCGACCCCTGTGCGCAGGTCTTTCACCATCTGATAGGGCTGCAGGACGTATGATCTGATCTGGTTACCCCAGCCGATATCACCCTTGGCGTCGTGGGCGTCCTGAATGGCCTGGGTCCGCTTTTTCATCTCAAGATCATAAAGGCGGGATTTCAGCGCCTTCATCGCGATATCGCGGTTCTGGTGCTGTGATTTCTCAGACGAAGTCACAACGATGCCGGTTGGTTCGTGTGTGATCCGAACGGCGGAGTCTGTCGTGTTGACGTGCTGCCCGCCCGCGCCGGAAGACCGGTAGGTGTCGATGCGAATATCATTGGGTGCAATTTCGATGTCGATGCTGTCATCGACCACCGGATAAACCCAAGCCGACGAAAACGAAGTGTGCCGCCGCGCCGCGCTGTCATAGGGCGAAATACGAACAAGGCGATGGACGCCGCTTTCCGATTTGAGCCAACCGAAAGCGTTCTCACCTTTGATCAGGTAAGTCGCAGACTTGATCCCGGCTTCCTCACCGGCTGTAAAGCTTTGCAATTCGACCTTATAGCCACGCTGCTCAGCCCAGCGCGTGTACATCCGGGCCAGCATAGATGCCCAATCGCAGCTTTCGGTGCCGCCCGCGCCTGAGTTGATCTCAAGATAGGTGTCGTTGCCGTCGGCCTCGCCGTTTAGCAGCGCTTCGATTTCTTTCTCAGCGGCTGCGTCGCGTAAGGTCGCCAAAGCGGCTTCGGCTTCAGAAACGACTGAAGTGTCATCTTCCATTTCGCCGAGCTCAATAAGTTCCTGATTATCGGCGAGATCCTGCGCGAGTGCTTTGTAGCCGTCGATGCTGTCAGACAGTTTTTGCCGTTCCCGCATCAGTTTTTGCGCTTTGGCGGGATCATTCCACAGGTCGGGGTCTTCAGCGAAGGCGTTCAGCTCTTCCAGCCGATATTCAGCCGTGTCCCAGCCGAGACGCTGACGAAGCAGCTCTAACGACTTTTCGATTTCCGCGACGATGGTTTCGGTTTCGGCCCGCATGATACGCCCTGCTCTAGAATTGGACTGCCTTCCTAACGCCGCGCCCGTCGCCCGACAAGCGGGTCACGCAGCGGATCAACTGAAGGAGTTAGTAAAGACCACCGTCGAGGTCACCATCATCGCCGCCGCCACTGGGACGTGGGCGTTCTGGTGGCTGGTAAGACACCCCAGCATTATCGACACCGTCATCATCGTCCTCACCGCCCAGCGACATCGGCAAATCACCGCCGCCAAAGAAGCTGTCGGTTGTACCATCACCACCAATCACCGCTGCGCGTTCATAAAGTTCCGGCGCCTGCCCCTCACGGAACGCTTCGCGAATGGTGTTGCCGCCCGATCCGTCGGGCAAGCGTTCCCCTGTGGAACGATCAACGGTTGCGTAGACGATTTCAGGCGGCGCGCGGAAGGTTCCGGCAGGGCGAATTGTCAGGGCGTCGCGCATGAAATCTTCAAAGATCGGCGCGCACATACCACCGCCAGTGCCACCTTTGCCCATTGGGCGTGGATTATCATAGCCGACAAAGCATCCGGCGACGAGGTTGGGTGTAAAGCCGACGAACCATGCATCCTTGCCATCGTTCGTCGTCCCGGTCTTTCCAGCAACAGGCACGCCAAGCGAAGACAGGCGCGCAGCCGTGCCGCGCGAGGCTACGCCTTCCATCATGGAAACAAGCTGATAGGCCGTCACACGATCCATGATCCGGCGCGCGACTGGCACGGGCCAAGGTTCGACCTGCGCTTTATCCTCAGCCACACATTCTTCACAGACGCGCTGGTCATGACGATAGATAGTTTCGCCCCGGCGGCCTTGAATACGGTCAACCAAAGTGGGTTCAACCCGGCGACCGCCGTTGGCAAACATGCCGTAGGCGGCGACCATCTTGTAAAGCGTCGTCTCACCCGCGCCGAGTGAAAAACTAAGATGCGCAGGCATATCTTCATAGACGCCAAAGCGCTCGGCATAGTCGGCCACCGTGGCCATCCCAACATCCTGCGCCAGCCGTACCGTCATCAGGTTGCGCGATTTTTCGAGGCCAAGACGCAAAGGTGAAGGGCCGTAAAATCGGTTGGAATAGTTTTTAGGCTTCCACGCTTGTCCGGTGCCTTGATTGATCACAACAGGCGCGTCCAGAACAACGGTTGCCGGGCTGTAGCCGTTGTCCAAAGCCGCCGCATAGACGAAGGGCTTGAAGGATGAACCCGGTTGGCGTTTTGCCTGTGTGGCGCGGTTGAAGACGCTGTAATCGTGCGAAAAGCCGCCGACCAACGCCAGAACACGACCTGTCGCCGGGTCCATCGCCATGAAGCCGCCCTGTAGTTCGGGCACCTGGCGCATTGACCAACGATCAAATGATCCGTTGTCTTTGGTCACGCCTTTCACAAGGATCACATCACCGACGGTCCAAACGTCCGAAGGTTTCTTCGGCGTCGGGCCCAGGTTCTGGCCTTCCAGCCGTGGCCGCGCCCAACCTTTTACGTCTAATAGGTTGATGTAGTGGCCGTCGGCATCCTCTTCGACATTTTCGATGCCGATGCGAATGCCGTTCTTGCCGACTACAGTCACTACTGCGGGATGCCAGCCCTTGATGTCGCGCGGCGCTTCTACGTCCGCAAGTTTCGTCCTCCACCCCGCTTCGTCGTCAGGCGTGATTCCTTCAAGCTGGTCAAGTGGTCCGCGATAGCCACCTTTGGCGCGGTCCCAGGATTCAAGTTTCTTGCGAAGCGCTGCTTCGGCCATTTCCTGAAGCTGTGGATCGATCGTGGAGCGGATCGCAAGACCGCCTTCGTACAGCGTTTCTCCAAGCTGCTCGGTCAGCTGGCGACGCACTTCCTCGGTAAAATATCCGGCTTTGGCGACTGGCGGCAGCTTGCTTTCGACCTCACCTGACTGCAGCGTCGCCAGTGGCGACTGTTTCGCAGCTTCAGCGTCTTCGCGGGTGAGGTGGCCGTTCTGCGCCATTTCTTCCAGTACATAACCACGGCGGGCAAGCGCCGCTTCGCGCTGGCGCACCGGATGATAGCTGGACGGCGCTTTAGGCAGCGAGGCGAGGTAGGCCGCGTCCTGCGGCGACAATTCTTCCAGTGTCCGGCCAAAGTAGCGGCGGGCTGCGGCTGTCACGCCATAAGCATTCTGGCCGAGAAAAATTTCGTTCAGATACAGCTCAAGGATCTGGTCTTTGGTCAGCGCGCCTTCAATGCGGGATGAAAGAATGAATTCCTTGATCTTGCGCTCAACCGCGCTGTCCTCGCTTAGCAGGAAGTTCTTGATGACCTGCTGCGTGATCGTCGATGCGCCGCGTAAACGTTGCCCGGTTTGGGCGCGGCGCACGTTGTCGACCATCGCCTTGATGACGCCAAAACCATCAACACCGGTGTGCAGATAGAAGTTTTTATCCTCAGCTGAGATGAAGGCATTCTTCACCACATCAGGGATCTCATCGATGGGCGTAAAAATCCGCCGTTCCCGCGCGAATTCGGCGATCACGGCGCCTTTGCCGGAATAGACCCGGCTTAGCGTTGCAGGTTCATAGTTCGACAGGGCGTCATAGTCGGGAAGATCCCGATCATAGACCCAAAAAATCAAGGCAATGCTGGCGATCCCAGCAATGGCCGCGATGGAAAGCGCGCTGAAGAGAAATCCGAAGAAACGGATCATTGGTTGCATCATCCTGAGTTTCCGCGCCGCTTGTACGGGCGAGTCGGGGCGAATTTACGGCGCTTTGGCGCAGATTCCAGCCCCCGGGTGGCGAAAGGCGGCGCCGAAGCTGATCAAATTTCGTTGGGCTGGCGTTTTAGCATCAGTCGGCGGTTTCCGGCTGCGCCCAGCGGTAGCGCGGCGATGATTGTGTCAGCACCCAATTATAAATACCCTCTGAAAGCGCAGTCACCATTGCGGCGCGCCCTTCGTCCGATGTGATGCGAGCCCGGTCGCGGGCACTGTTCAGAAAACCAAGCTCAACCAACACAGATGGCACATCGGGGGCTTTCAGGACGCGAAATCCCGCCGATTGCAGCGCCCTGCCCCGCAATACTTTGGAACGCGCTTTTAGTTGCGTAACCAGCGCCTCAGCCAACCCGACTGAGGCAGCGTCTGTTGAGCGGCGCGCCAGATCGACCAAAACAGATGTCACATCCGTCTCTTCCGCTGCGACAGCGACGCCAGCGATGTCGTCGGTGCGGTTATGACTTTCGACCAATGCCGCCGCTTCTGCATCCGAGGCGTCCTTGGAAAGGGTATAGACAGAAGCGCCGCTGGCGACGCCTGCGGCGAGTGCGTCTGCGTGGATTGAGATCATCATATCGGCGCCGGCTTCTCGCGCGCGCTCAACCCGGGTGCGAAGGCGCAAGAATTCGTCTTTTTCGCGCACGAGGAACGCCTTGTAGCCGGGGCGCATTTCGATGGCCGCAGCCAGTTCTCTCGCATACCGCAGCACAAGGTCCTTTTCGATCACCCAGCCTGAACTTGCGCCCGAATCCCGCCCGCCGTGACCCGCGTCAATCGCCACGATTACAGCCCGCTTGGGTTTTGGCTGAGGTATGGGTCTTAGTTCGGCGTCAGATGTTTCCCCACCTGGCCAGCCTGCGCTAGCTGCGAAAGCCTCATCAGATTCGGGGCGCAATTCGATGACGAATCGCGCTGGCGCACGCGCATCACCTTCGGTGGTGAAAGCTGCGGTCACAGCGGATGCGCGTTTCAGGTCTATGACCAACCGCGAAGCCCCCGGACGCACGAGACCAAACCGAACACCCTGAATCAATTGCATCGCCTGGCCTGGCCTTGGGGGATCGAGGCGCCATCCCAGCTCAGGGAAATCAACAACGACGCGTTTTGGATCATCGACGGTAAAAACGCGAAACGCTGGTCGGGTTGTCAGATCAATCTCTAACCGGTTTTCCGAACCATCCTGGGAAAGGCGCGCCGATAAGGCTGCTTCGCTTGCATGAACGAAACCGCCCCAAAGCGCAGCAAAAACGCCAAACGCGTATATCATCCGTTTCATGCTCGCCTCTTCTCACGCTAACGTTTACGCAAACTGCCGATACCGGATTTTCTTCCGGTTTGTTCGGTTTGTATCATAGGTCACGTATATTGCGAAAATTCCATTTGGAATAAGTCTGTTAGTTGACTATGTAGACGAGAGGTGAAGCGCTGCGAATGACGCAGTCGCCCGCCATACTGGCTGTTTTTCAGCAGAAAGCGACGCCAGCGCAGGTTACGGCCTGATCTGGATGGTTTGTGAGGTCCGCTTTCTATGGTGCGCAAGCACCGCCCGCTAACACCCGCGGCATAGGCCGCAAAGGGAAAACATGACGAGACGCGTGTCAGATCGCCGAACAGACGCACCGCTACAGGCGGCGCGGTCGGCCATGTATCGCATGCACCTCGTTCATTCAGGACAGACAGCGCCGCCCGGTCCGACCGGCCGCGCCGCGCTGCAATGGAATCAATGGCGAAGAAAATGCTTATCGACGCCACGCACCCGGAAGAGACCCGGGTCGTGGTTGCAGACGGCTTGAAGGTCGATGAATTCGACTTTGAGAGCATCAATAAACGGCAACTAGCCGGAAACATCTATCTAGCTAAGGTCACGAGGGTCGAACCTTCGTTGCAGGCTGCATTCGTTGAATACGGCGGCAACCGGCATGGGTTTTTGGCGTTCTCTGAGATCCACCCGGATTACTACCAGATCCCGGTCGCTGACCGCGAAGCACTGATTGCTGAGGCTGCCGCAGCTGGTGATCCATCGGATGATGATGAGCCGAAGGAAAATAAAAAGCGTCCTCGGCGGAATTCTCGCGGACGTGGCCGCAAGAAGAAGGTTGCAGATGATGCGACCGTCGAAGGCGAAGCTGCTGTAGCTGAGGGTGAAGCGCCTGCAGCTGATGGTGAAGCTGAGGTTACGGCATCAGATGCTGCGCCAGTTGAAACTCCGGAAACGGCAGGTTATGCACCTACAGAAGAAGCCGTAGCTGTCGCCGAAACCGTTGAGGCGCCAGCGGAAGAAACCGCTGAGGCCCCTCAGGCCGAAGAAGCACCAGCTGAAGAACCTGCCGTAGAGGTCGCTGCAGAAGAACCAGCGCCCGAAACGGTGGTCGCCGCTGAAACGCCTGACGAAGAAACCAGCGCAGACGATGATGACCCAAAAACCATCGCAGAAAGCGCGGGCGCCGACGACGGTGAAAGCGTTTCGGAACCGGTAGAAGACGAAGGCGCACCATCGAAGACGCCAGAGGCGGCCGAAGAAGCGCCCGCTGAAACGATCAGCGGAGATGCATCGGCTGAAGCGCCTGCCATTGCCGAAGAAACCGCCGAAGCGACAGAAGAAACCACTGTTGAAGAAGCCAAAGACGCGACTGCTGAGGAAAACTCCGACGCCGAAGCGCCTGAAGCCGAAGCCAAATCAGACGACAAAGACGCTGATGCGGATGACGCAGACGGCCCTTCCCCTAAGGATGAGGTCGAATCTGTTGGCGCTGAGGACGTGCAGGACGAAGTTCGCCCCCGCCGCATCAACTATCGCCGTTACAAGATCCAGGAAGTCATCAAGGTTCGTCAGATCCTGCTAGTTCAGGTCGTTAAAGAAGAGCGCGGCAACAAAGGCGCCGCCCTTACAACTTATCTGTCCCTTGCAGGCCGTTACTGCGTTCTGATGCCAAACACAGCGCGTGGCGGCGGCATTAGCCGCAAGATCACCAACGCTGCTGACCGCAAAAAGCTGAAATCAACCGCGAATGAGCTGGAAGTGCCGCAAGGCATGGGCCTGATCATCCGCACGGCAGGCGCCAAACGCACCAAAACGGAAATCAAACGCGACTATGAATTCCTGTTGCGCCAGTGGAACCAGATCCGCGATCTGACACTCTCCTCCGTCGCCCCTGCCCTAATCTACGAAGAAGGAGACCTGATCAAACGCTCGATCCGTGACCTGTATGGGCGGGACATCGACGAAATTCTGGTCGAAGGCGACGATGCCTATCGCGAAGCCAAGGACTACATGAAAATGCTCATGCCGTCCCATGCCAAGAACGTGCAGCAATATCGCGAACCAACGCCGCTATTCTCCAAATTCGGTGTCGAAACCTACCTTTTGGCGATGTTTAATCCGACGGTTCAGCTAAAGTCGGGCGGCTACATCGTGATCGGCGTGACCGAGGCTTTGGTTGCGATCGACGTCAACTCTGGCCGGTCAACGCGTGAATCTTCCATCGAAGAAACTGCGCTGAAGACCAACCTTGAAGCGTCAGACGAAGTTGCACGGCAGTTGCGTCTGCGTGACCTCGCCGGTCTGATCGTGATCGATTACATCGACATGGAAGAAAACCGGAACAATCGGGCCGTTGAGAAACGCCTGAAAGACCGGCTTAAGTCCGACCGCGCGCGCATTCAGGTTGGCCGCATTTCTGGCTTTGGCCTGATGGAGATGTCGCGGCAGCGCCTGCGCCCAGGCATGCTTGAAGCAACAACATCGGCCTGTTCGCATTGTATGGGTACGGGCATCGTCCGCTCGCCAGACAATGTTGCGCTGTCAATCCTGCGTGAGGTTGAGGAAGAGGCTGTTCGCCGCCGGTCGCGTGAAATCAAGATCATCGCACCTGTAGCCATCGCCAACTACCTGATGAACCAGAAACGCATGCACATCGCTGGCATCGAAAGCAGTTATGGCATCAACGTTCTGATCGAAGCGGACGCAACGCAGACCTCACCTGACTATAAAATCGAAAAGGTGAAGGGTCAGGTCCGCCCGCCGCAGCGCCGGCAGGAAACGCCGCGTGCAGTCACTGCTGAGAACAGCTTTGAAGAAGCTGAAATCGTTGAATACAATGCCGAAGAGGTCGTTGAGGCCAAGACGCAAAAGCAGTCCAACGATGGCGGTCGCGACGAAGATGGCGGCGAAGGCGGTCAGAAAAAGCGCCGCCGCGGTAAACGTGGCGGTCGTCGCCGGAGAAAGGGTGAGGCTGTGCCCGCCCTCGACGGTGAAGGTGATGAACCAGCACCTGAAGTGAAATCCGACGCATTCGGTGAGGTCATTGACCACGGCGAAGGTGAAGCCGACAGCAATGTGGTGGAAGAGACCGCAGAGCCTGCGCAGAAACCAAAACGGAAGCGTCCAGCCCGCCGGAAAAAGCCTGCTGATGCTGAGGCTGCACCTGAGGTTGCTGAAGCCGCAACCGAAGAGGCCCCTGCCCCGGAAGCGGTGTCAGAACCTGTCGTCACCGAGCCGGTTGCCGAAGAGGTCGCCGAGACAGCAGCTGCCGAGCCTGAGCCAGCAGCTGAGGTTGAAGCACCAGCAGAGGCAGAGCCTGAAGTAGCGCCCGAACCGGAGCCTGCTCCCGAGCCAGAACCTGAAATGGTGGAACCCGCCCCGGAACCTGAGCCCGAGCCAACGCCGGAACCACCTGCGAAACCAAAGAAAAAACGGATTGGCTGGTGGTCTTAACCACCGGCTGACGAGTTATGGCTTCAATTGTCGATATCAGATGCGCCGTCGTTCCGATCGCGTCAGCCATCTCAAACGCATATATCGATTTCTCGAAAATGACGGCCAGCGTCGTCGCGTTGATCTCTGACATTCAATGCGACGGTCGCCCGGTTATCGGATACGGCTTCAATTCAAATGGCCGATATGCGCCGGATGGCTTGCTGCGCGAACGTTTCATCCCTCGTCTGCAAGGCCATGATTTCAATGGCATAATCGACCCAGAACCTGCCTGGACATCCATGATGTCCAACGAAAAGCCAGGCGGCCATGGCGAACGGTCCACTGCTGTCGGCGTTCTCGATATGGCGCTGTGGGATCTTGCTGCAAAGCTGGAAGATAAACCTCTCTACCAGCTCATCGCAGATAAATGGCGCGACGGGCAGGTCGATGACAGCGTCTTTGTCTATGCCGCTGGCGGCTACTATCATCCAGGCAAGGACCTGAGCGCTCTAAAGGCGGAAATGCAAAGCTATCGCGACCGGGGCTATCGCGTGTGCAAGATGAAGATCGGCAACAGCCTCGAAGAAGATATCCCCCGCATCGAAGCCGCGTTGGAGGTTGTCGGCGCGGGCCAGAACCTCGCTGTCGACGCCAATGGCCGCTTCGATCTCGATACCGCCATCGCATATGCCGAAGCGATGAAGCAATATGATCTGTTCTGGTACGAAGAGGCTGGCGATCCGCTGGATTATGACCTCCAACGCCAGTTAGCTGACCACTATGATGGCCCAATGGCGACGGGTGAGAACCTCTTCAGCCATCAAGACGCGCGAAACCTGCTCAGATATGGCGGCATGCGGCCTGACCGCGACTGGTTGCAGATTGATTGCGCCCTGTCTTATGGCCTCGTCGAATACAAACGTATCCTTGATCTGCTACCGGAATACGGCTTCACCAACCGAAACTGCATCCCGCATGGCGGGCACCAAATGTCGCTGAACATTGCCGCGGGCCTTGGCCTTGGCGGTAACGAAAGTTACCCGGATGTCTTTGCGCCCTTTGGTGGTTTCTCAGACGAAACGCCGGTTGAAGACAGTCAGGTAGGCCTGCATCAATGTACCGGCGTCGGGTTCGAAGAAAAACAGAACCTGATCTCAACCCTCCGCGCTGCGACAGAAACTTAAGAAACGCCAAACCTTTTCTTTGTTCTACAAATATCCAGCTACCACCGCTTCAGCCTAGCCAGGCCTTAAGGCGGCGCGCGCCCTCAATCATATCTTCAGTGGATCGGGCAAAGGAAAACCGAACCGTCCCTGCCCCGCGCATCGGGTCGAAATCATGCCCCGGTGTCGCCGCGACACCCGCTTCGGCAAGCATCCGTTTGCAAAACTCGCGGCTATCCCCGGTCAGATGGTCCACCTCAGCGTAGATGTAAAAAGCGCCTTCACAGGGCGCGAGTTTGGTAAACCCAGCCTTTGGTAGTTCTTCCAACAAAACCTCGCGGTTTTTGCGATAAATGGTCTGGTTTGCTTCACATTCGTCGACCGCATCCATCGCAGCCAGCGCCGCGACCTGACTGACATGGGCAGGACAAATGAAGAAATTCTGGGCCAGACGCTCAACCACCCGCGCCATAGGTTCAGGCGCCACCATCCAGCCAACGCGCCAGCCGGTCATTGAAAAGTATTTCGAGAATGAGTTGATCACGACGACATCATTCGACAGTTCCAACGCCGTCACTGCCCGCTCTCCGTAATGCAGGCCATGGTAAATCTCATCCGAGATAAACACCGCATTCTTCGCCCTCGCTGCGTCGATCAGACCCTGCAACGAAGCGCGGTCCAGCATCGCGCCAGTTGGGTTGGATGGGCTTGCGACCAGCAAACCGTCGATATCGCCTGCCCCTGCGATCATCTCTGGCGTCGGTCGCCAGCCGGATGCGGCGGCGCCTTCCAGTTCCACCACCTCAATATCGAGGCCTTTCAGAATGTTACGGTAGCTCGGATACCCCGGCGCAATCGTGGCCACACGCTGACCGGCGTCAAACATCGCCAAAAAGCTTAGCAAAAAACCGGCAGACGACCCTGCAGTTACGATAATTCGGGATGCTGGAACATCGATCCCGTACCAATCCCGATACAGTTTCGAAATCCGTTCACGCAGCTCTGGCAGGCCCAAAGCGACAGTGTATCCCAATGCTTCGGACGAAATCGCCTTATTCACCGCTTCGCGCGCCAGACGGGGCGCAGGCGTGCCGGGTTGGCCAACCTCCATATGAATAACGGACGCGCCTGCGGCCTCTGCCCGCCTTGCATCCTCCATCACATCCATCACAATGAAGGGATGAACGTCGCCTCGCCTTGAAAACTGCATGTTTGAACGCCTAATTAGTGTGAAACCAGCGTCAGGCTGGGCCGGGCGAAACTGGGGCCGGGCGACGGACGGGTCAAGAGCGTTCGATCCGCATCCGCTGCGACTGAGAGGACGACGAGTGAAGTTCAGACTAAATCTCAGCCGTCTTGCTGCGCTGGCGGCATCCGCAACAATCGGCCTGACAGCCGCCAACGCAACCGCACAAAGCCTGATCCGCGATGCAGAGGTTGAGCGCACGATTTCGATGATGGCGACGCCGATCCTCAAGGCTGCCGGTTATGCGCCAGACAGCATCAACATCCTTCTTCTCAACGATCGGACGCTGAACGCCTTTGTTTTTGGCGGCAAGAACATGATCCTGAATACCGGCCTTCTGACCCGGGTTGAAACACCTGAGGCGCTGATGGGCGTGATTGCACATGAGATGGGCCATATCGCTGGCGGCCACCTGACCCGCAGACAGATCAACGCCGAGGCGCTGCAAGGCCCGTTGCTGGTCGGCGCGATCCTCGCCGCGGTCGCAGGCGCCGCTTCCGGCAGGGGCGATGTCGCCGTCGCAGGCGCCCTTGGTGTGCAGGGCGCGGCGCAGCGGTCGTTTTTGGCCTATACGCGGGGCGAAGAAAGCGCCGCTGATCAGGCAGGCGCTTCGTATATGGAGCAAGCCGGTCTGGACCCCGCCGCATCACTTGACGTTCTGCGTATTTTCCGGGGCCAAGAGGTTTTCGCCGCCGGTAATGTTGACCCCTATGCCCGCACGCACCCGTTAAGCGGGGATCGGATGCAATTGTTGGAAGATCGGGTTGCGCGATCTTCTGCAAAGGGCGGCAAAGCATCGGAAGAACTGCATTACTGGCATGCAAGAATGCGCGCCAAACTCGCAGGGTTTCTGTCCCGTCCGGCGCGCACGCTCAGCATTCTTGAAACGTCCGAAAATCCGAACAGCGAATTCAATGTTCTGACGCGGGCGATCGCATACCATCTGTTGCCATCGCCCCGTGATGCGCTGGCGGAGGTGAACCGGCTGATCGAATTGCGCCCCAACGATCCTTATTATTATGAGCTGAAGGGCCAGATTCTGTTCGAAAGCGGCGATGCAAAAGCGGCGGTGGCCCCCTATCGCAAAGCATCGCAACTGGCGCCGAATGAGCCGTTGATCAGGGGCAGCCTTGGCCGCGCCCTTCTCGCGCTGAATGATCCTGCCGCAAATGCCGAAGCGCTTACCGCGCTTGAAGACGCTACGCGAACTGATCCAGGTGAAATTGCGGTTCTGCGCGACCTGGCGCTGGCCTATGCCCGCGATGGGCAAGAAGGCAAAGCCGCGCTGGCGACGGCGCAGCGGTTCGCTTTTCAGAGTTCTCCCAAAGACACCTACCGACATGCCACAAGGGCGCTTGATCTATTGCCGGTCGGGTCACCCGGTTGGCTGAAGGCTGATGATATCAGGGCTGTCACAGAACGGTCGATCAGGGCTAAAAACTAAGAACACCAACAGGATGATTCGCATGAAACGCTTCTTCGCCGTCTTTTTGATCCTCTTCGCTGCGCCCGCATTGGCGCAGAACCTGTCTTCGGCGGATAAGGATGCGATCAACGCGCAAATCCGCGCCTACATTCTTGAAAACCCTGAAATCATCGTCGAAGCGATGCAAGTGCTTGAGCAGCGAGAGCAGAATGCACAGGCAAATGCTGATCGCGATCTGGTGGCGTCTATGCGTGGCCCGCTGGAAGATGACGGGTATAGCCTGATTGCAGGCAATCCTGATGGCGATGTCACGCTGATCGAGTTTCTCGATTACCGGTGCGGGTACTGCAAACAGGCGCATGACGGTGTGAAAGCGCTGATCGCTTCTGACCCGAACATCAAGTTCATCATCAAGGAATTTCCGATCCTTGGCCCTGAAAGCACCTTCGCGTCCCGGGCGGCTATGGCGACTTTGAAACAAGGCGCGGATGCGTACTTGAAGTTCAATGATGCGATGATGCGCCATCGCGGCAATCTGGATCAGTCGACCGTCATGCGGATTGCTGGTGAGATTGGCGTCGATCAGGCGCAACTGGCCGAAGATATTCAGGATCCGCAGATCGCTGCGAACATTCGCAAAACCTACAGTCTGGCCCGACGCCTCGACATCAGCGGCACGCCGGCGTTCATCATTGGCGATACCGTCGTTCGGGGCTTCCTGCCCTATGACTCGCTCAAAGAGATTGTTGAGGAACAGCGCGAGCGGGGCTGATCGCACCGCCTTGCAGCCATCGCTTACAGTTACGCATATCGTTTGAATTTGCAGGCGCGCGCGCTTATAAAGCGCCTCTATCAAAGCACACGCTAACGCGTGAGGCGCAGAGACCGCTGAGGCAATCGAAAGCGGCGTTATACGAGGGTCAAAATGGGCGATCACAAAGACACAGATGTTGAATTCATTCAGGCGCTGGCCGCTGTATTGCGTGAAAACGACCTGACTGAGTTGGAAGTATCGCGCCAGACAGGTGAAGATCAGGAACTGAATATCCGGATCGCCCGCACAGTTCAGGCCGCACCGGTCGCTGTAAGCGTCCCAGTAGCTGCGCCCACGCCAGCTGCGGCTGCGGCACCAGCCGCCGCGGCCGAAGCGCCAGCAGCTGATCCGGCGCAGAACCCGAACGCTGTGACGTCCCCCATGGTCGGCACCGTTTATCTTTCGCCAGAGCCAACCGCGCCCGCATTCGTCAAAGTTGGCGATCAGGTCAGCGAAGGTCAGACCATCATCATCGTTGAAGCAATGAAAACGATGAACCAGATCCCCGCCCCCCGCGCAGGGACTGTCAAGCGGATCCTTGTTGAGGATAAGCAGGCCGTTGAATTCGGCGCCCCACTCGTCATCGTTGAGTAAAGCATCATGGTCTCAAAGGTTCTGATCGCCAATCGGGGTGAGATTGCATTGCGCATCCAGCGCGCATGCCGCGAAATGGGTATTCAGACTGTTGCGGCGCATTCGACCGCTGACGTCGACGCCATGCATGTTCGGTTTGCTGACGAAAGCGTCTGCATCGGCCCACCGCCCAGCCCCCAGTCCTATCTGAACATTCCGGCCCTGATCACCGCTTGCGAGATCACCGGCGCCGATGCGATCCATCCCGGATACGGTTTTCTGTCCGAAAACGCCCATTTTGCGCAGATCGTTGAAGAACATGATCTGACATTCATCGGTCCAACGGCGGAACACATTCGCCTGATGGGTGACAAGATCACCGCCAAAGACACGATGAAAACGCTTGGCGTGCCTTGTGTTCCAGGTTCAGAAGGCAGCGTTGAAACTGTTGACGACGCCCGGGCGATTGCGAATGGCATGGGCTATCCCGTGATCATCAAGGCCGCATCCGGTGGCGGCGGGCGTGGCATGAAAGTCGCGAACTCAGACGCTGAGATCGCCAACGCTTTTTCATCAGCACGGTCCGAAGCAAAAGCCGGGTTTGGCGACGACACGGTTTATATCGAAAAATATCTCGGCGGGCCGCGCCACATCGAGATCCAAGTCTTTGGCGACGGCAAAGGCAACGCCGTTCATCTGGGGGAACGTGACTGTTCGCTGCAGCGCCGTCATCAGAAAGTTCTGGAAGAGGCGCCCTCACCCGTCATCAGCCCCGAATTGCGGGCTGAGATTGGCGCAACGTGCGCCAAAGCCGTCGCAGATATGAACTATCGCGGCGCGGGCACCGTCGAGTTTCTCTATGAGGACGGTGGGTTCTATTTCATCGAGATGAACACCCGTCTGCAGGTCGAGCACCCCGTGACAGAAGCCATCTTTGGCGTTGATCTGCTGCAGGAACAGATCCGCGTTGCATCCGGTCTTCCGCTAAGTTTCTCTCAGGATGAGCTGGTCGTGAACGGCCATGCGATTGAGGCGCGGATCACGGCTGAAAGCCTGCCAAACTTCACGCCCTCACCGGGCAAAGTCACAGCCTATCATGCGCCCGGCGGTCTTGGCGTACGCATGGATAGCGGCCTGTATGCTGGGTATTCGATCCCGCCCTACTACGACAGCCTTATTGGCAAATTGATCGTACATGGCAAGGATCGCGCAACAGCCTTGCGCCGCATGGACCGTGCATTGGCTGAGATGGTCATTGAAGGCGTTGAAAGCACCACCCCCCTGCATCAGGCGCTGGTGCAGGACCCAGAAGTGATCAGCGGCGACTACAACATCCACTGGCTTGAGAAATGGCTTGAAAAAGGCGGCGAGTGAACGCTTTCACTGCTTCCGATTTTCTCAAATACTTCAACAGTTTTGCTGAGGCGGCCCTTGCCACGTGGTCTCCCCATCGGCGACACTGTTGAAGATGTCCGATCGCACGCAAGACCTTGAACTGACGCCGTCCCTTCTCCTCCGCGGTTACGCGGCGGGGGTGTTTCCGATGGCTGAAAGCGCTGAATCGGATGAAGTGTTATGGATCGATCCCGAATTGCGGGGGATCATCCCGCTTGATCGGTTTCATGTTCCCAAAAGCCTGGCCAAACGAATGAAGCAAGGCGGATATCGCATCGATGTCGATCTCGATTTCGAAGGCGTGATCAACGGCTGCGCCGGACGGGAAACGACCTGGATCAACGATGACATTCGCCGCCTCTACATCGCGCTTTTCAGGATGGGATATGCGCATTCAGTTGAAATGCGCATCGGCGATGAACTGGTAGGTGGCCTTTATGGCGTAAAGCTTGGCGGCGCTTTCTTTGGCGAAAGCATGTTCTCAGATGTGCCCGACGCTTCAAAAATCGCGCTGGTCCATCTGGTGGCGCGCATGAAAGCCGGTGGGTTCCGACTGCTGGACACTCAGTTCGTAACCGACCACCTTGAACGCTTTGGCGCGCGGGCGGTGCTGCGCAAGCGCTATCAGGATATGTTGGAAACAGCGATCAGCAGCCCGGCTGATTTCGAAGCTGTTGAAAACCTGACGCCTCAGGAAGCGCTGCAGCTGAGCACCCAGATATCATAACGCTGGTGATCCATCGCGCTTAACGCCGGGCTTGAAGCGAACATCCAGCCAGAGAAAACCTCTTCACCATCCTGCCGGTTGTCGACGATTTTCATGAAAACAAAGGCGTCGGGCGCTTCATCATCTGGCGGCGCCCGGCAGTCGCCAAGTGTGATCGTCAGGCGTTCATATTGTGCAGGCGTACCGACATTCGCCCGGATGTCAGTGACCCTGCCAGAGATTTTGTCGAGGCCGCGCAGCAGCGCAACAGGCTGCTGCACTGACCGGGAGGTCGGCTTTTCAACCTCGATAACCTCTTCAACGTATTGATCACCGGGATAGGTGACGCCCTCAGGCGCTTTTTCAAACTTCGCTTCTGGCGATTCTACCGTTTCGTCGGTGGACTGCGCGAAGACAGGCCCCGAGACAACGATGGTAAACACAGCGAGGATGAGGGACAGACGCAAACGGATCACTCAGCGATTGCGCGGCCGACCAGTTCCAGAATGCTGACCGAGCCTTGGGTAAATTCCGCCTCGCTGCCATCTTCAAGGAAGAAATCCGATGCGCCTGGGTCGATAGAGACAAAGCTGCCGCCCAACAGACCCTCGGTTGCGATGGTGACGGTACTGTCCTCTGGGATTTGGTACTCATCTGAAATCGATAGTTCTGCGACCGCGCGATAGGTCTTCTGATCCAGCACCATCCCGGTCACTGTTCCGACCTTCACGCCAGATACGCGTACATCTGCGCCAACGCCCAGCCCATCGGCTTTGCGAAACGGCGCCTTTACTTCGTAGTAGTCGCCGCCAACCCCGCCTATGTCAGCAGTCTGCGCCGCATAGACCAGAAATCCGCCAGCCGCGGCAAGAACCGCAGCGCCGATGATCGTCTCTGCGACATTGCTGGCCATTATGGCGTCCACGCCTCGTAGTCACCACCGACCGTTGGGCGCGAAGCGGGGGTACGGATTGAACCTTGCGGCACATAGGCGTCAGGCGATCCTGTGCCATTGGCTTTGTGATCGCGTTCCCATTCTTTGCGCTTTAGCGGCACATCAGTCGGGGCTTCATCGTAAGTATGATGCAGCCAGCCATGCCAATCAGCCGATACGCGGCTTGCCTCAACCGGGCCATTGAAAATCACCCAGCGGCGTTTGCTGTCCGATGTTTCATAAAAAATGTTGCCCTGCTCATCTTCGCCAACCTTCTGGCCCTTGCGACTGGTGAACAGGCGGGTGCCAAGGGTCTGACCATTCCACCAGGTGAAGAGTTCGTTGAACAGGCTCATGCCGCCTCCGACAGGGAGTTTCGTTGTCTGACATGTACCATAGGCGCGCGGGCGGTCCACCCCTTATGCCACTTTGATTTGCTGCAAAGTCAGTCAGGTCTTTCGATAAGACAACCTGTTGTTCAAACGTCCCACTGAGTGAGTTTTCTCAAGGTACAGAGATACCGTACGCGTGAGAATTTGCATATCCCGCTGAAACCATGTCAGGTCTTTGATGGGTCGGGAAAAATGCAATAGGAACCAGGGGGTTCAATCGGATGAAGTTAATTTATACCACAGCGTCGGTCGCGGCGCTGACATGCCTGATTGCGGCTAGCGCCAGCGCCGGAGGGTTCGCTCTGCGTGAACGATCTGCTCATGCTCAGGGCGCTTCATTTGCTGGCTCAACCGCCGCCGCCAGCGATGTCACTTATTCGCTGTTCAATCCGGCGGCGCTTTCACGGGTCGAACACTTTGAAGGCGGGTTTGGCGCGTCAGTGATTCTGCCCGACATCAAAGGCACCGCAGAAGTTAATGGCCAGACGCAGAAACCCGGTGTCATCGGCATCGTGCCGTCCACCGCATTGAGATATCGGATCAACGAAGACGTCGTTATCGGCCTTGGCATCTATTCGCCCTTCGGCCTGACAACTGAATATGACGCCGGTTTCATCGGGGCGTTTGACGGGAAACGGTCTGAGTTGATTTCCATCGCAGTTCAGCCCTCGATCGCCTTTGATCTTTCGGATGATCTGTCGATCGGGATAGCAGGCGCCGTGATCTACAATGATCCGCAGCTGACCGGAATCACTGGATTTGACCCGGTCACTGGTGATCCGCAGGAAACCAAACTGGACGCGACAGAGTTTGAATTTTCCGGGGCTATTGGCGCCTTGTAGCAAATCACAGACGATACCCGCATCGGCGTCGCCTATCACACTGGCTACGACATCACGACCTTGTCCACATTCAATGGAGCGACACCCGTTTCACTGCCTGGCGATGCATCGATCAGCCTGCCCAGCAGCGCCTCAATCGGCATTCATCATCAGGTGAACGAACGACTGGCCCTGATGGGAGAGTTTGAATGGGCCAACTGGTCAGAATTTGATGAAATTCGTGTCGACGTACCTGCCCTCGCGCCAAACAACAACATCGGCGAAGTGACCAACTATAAAGATTCGATCTTTGTATCAGTCGGGGCAGAGTACAAATATTCTGACCATTGGACCTTCCGCGGCGGCGTCGCCTATGACCAGACGCCGACACAGATGAACGGCCGGTCAATCCGAATTCCGGATGGCGATCGCATCTGGGCATCGCTGGGGGTCAGCTATCAGGTGAATGACGCAATGCGCATTGATGCTGGCTATTCAGCGATCTTCTTCATGGATACGGACGTGACATTGCTGAATGGGCCTGCGGCTGGCACCAACGTCGACTATGGCGGCCAGACGCATATCTTTAGCCTCGGCGGTACGTACCGGTTCTAGTCTCTACTATGCGATCATCCCTGAATGGGGTGATCGCCTTCCTGCTTAGGCGTCAGACCTAAGCCTCGCGAACAGGTGTTGATCGAACCGCGACTTTCCGATGATCCTCTTTTGCCACTATGTCCCTTCCTGCCTGAAACCTGCTTTCGACAACACCCAATCCGAAGCGCCGTTGCCGTCCAAGATTCAGGCTTCAATTCAAAAAAAGGGAAAGCGTTTCAAAAACGATCTGTGCAATTTTACCCAGACGGCAGTTCTTGGTAGCCTTTGGCGACAAGCAATGCGCCGACACCAAACAGCCCCATACCGCCGAGCTTGTCGATGTTGATCCTCGGCGCAAACCGCGACCAAACAACATAGAGCGCAAGCATTGCGTATCCGATCAGAAATGCGCCATCCAGCAGGATAAAAATTGCGCCATAAACCACTGACTGGAAGGCGATATTCAGATCGGGCGCGATGAAACCGGGGAACAAGGCCATGAAGAAAACAATGGCCTTCGGGTTCGTCACGCAGGCGAAGAAACCGCTTAGAAATGCTGACCGGCCCGCTGTTAAAACCTGCGCTTCATCGCTATCTGGTTTGGCAAAGAAGGACTGGTAAGCGAGGTATAAAATGAAAAGACCGCCAGCGATCTGCAGATACGGCAGAACGACCTTCGCTACCCCGATGATCACATTCAGCCCAGCCAGCGCGATCAGGATCAACACAACTGTTCCCAAAGCATCGCCCAAGACAGTCAAAACCGCGGCGTGCTTGCCCAGCTTTACAGCCTGAGAGGACGCAAGCGCGACACCCGGACCGGGTGTTATGACAATGACAAGCGTCGCCAGAATGAAACTGACGAATAGAATCGGGCCCATGGCCGGTCTTTCTGTTCATGTGCGCCTAAAGCGGCGCGATGTCGCCTTCTGCCCGCTGGGCATGGAAGGTGGCGGCGAAAGCATCCAAGCCGCCAATCTCAATCGCATCACGCATACCCTGCATAAGCTCCTGATAATAATGCAGATTATGCCAGGTCATCAGCATTGAGCAGATGATCTCATTCGCTTTGAAAACATGATGCAGATAGGCGCGAGAGTACTTCGTGCAGGCCGGACAGGTGCAGTCTTCGTCCAGCGGGCGGGGATCATCAGCATGACGCGCATTCTTGACGTTCACGTTGCCGCGCCGCGTCAGCGCCTGACCATTGCGCCCCGACCGGCTGGGTAGAACGCAATCAAACATGTCGACGCCGCGTTGTACCGCGCCGACCAGATCATCGGGTTTGCCGACCCCCATCAGATAGCGGGGCTTGTCGGCGGGCAATTGCCCCGGCGCATAATCGAGAACGCCGAACATTGCATCCTGCCCCTCACCCACCGCGAGGCCACCAATCGCGTATCCATCAAAGCCGATCTTGTTTAGCTCAGACGCGCTTTCGCTACGCAGATCCTGCTCAAGCCCACCTTGCTGGATGCCAAAAAGGGCGTGGCCAGGCCGGTCACCAAATGCCTCGCGCGACCTGGCGGCCCACCGCATCGACAGGCGCATGCTGGCCTCAATCGCGCCCCGTTCCGCTGGCAGTGCAGGGCATTCGTCAAAGCACATGACGATGTCAGAGCCGAGCTTGCGCTGAATCTCCATCGACGTCTCTGGGCTGAGAAGGTGTTTTGAGCCATCGACATGAGAGGCGAAGGTCACTCCATCTTCCGTCAGTTTGCGCAGGCTGGCGAGGCTCATCACCTGGAAACCGCCAGAATCAGTGAGGATCGGGCGATCCCAGTTCATGAATTTATGCAGACCGCCCAACCGCTCCATTCGGTCAGCGCCGGGGCGGAGCATCAGGTGGTACGTATTCCCAAGCAGGATATCCGCGCCGGTTTCACGCACTGATTCCGACATCATCGCTTTTACTGTCGCCGCAGTTCCAACAGGCATAAACGCAGGCGTGCGAATGTCGCCCCGCGAGGTTTTCACCGTTCCGCGACGCGCCGCGCCGTCCATCGCCAGAACTTCAAACTCAAACCGTTTCGTCATCTGATCAGCCCATGCCTTTACGCAAGTGAGCGCGAGCCATATATGATCCCTAGGCAGACGAAAAGGACGCGCCCGTAATGGATGGACAGAAACAGGAACCGCAGGAAGGCGATCCGCTGATGCGGCCCTCGACCGACCAGCACCCGCTGTACGAGCCGATTTGCGATGCATGCCGTACGGTGCACGACCCTGAGATCCCGGTGAACATCTTTGATCTGGGCCTGATCTACACGATCATCGTCAAGGATGAGGGTGAAGTAGAGATCGACATGACCCTTACCGCACCGGGCTGCCCCGTTGCGGGCGAAATGCCTGGCTGGGTTCAGGATGCGGTCGAAATGGTTGTAGGCGTAAAACGCGCCGATGTCGCCCTTGTGTGGGATCCGCCTTGGGGCATGGACATGTTGTCTGACGAAGCACGACTTGAATTGGGCTTCATGTAAGCTTGCAGGTCAGCCGTTCTGCCCCTATTTTAGTAGGCGAAAGGAACAAAGATGTTCTCAATACCCGGAAAGCAGGCAGTGTCGCTGACACCGGCCGCTGTCAAACAGATCGTCACCCTTATGGAAGGGAAAGAATCCAAGGGCCTTAAGCTGGGCCTAAAGAAAGGCGGCTGTGCGGGCATGGAATATACGATGGAGTTCGCCACAGAAATCGACCCGATGGACGAAGTGGTTGAGCAGGATGGCGCCCGCGTGATGATCGCGCCCATGGCGCAGATGTTCCTGTTCGGAACTGAGATCGACTACAAAACCTCTCTCCTTGAAAGTGGCTTCGCATTCAACAATCCAAATGTTGAAGATGCGTGCGGATGTGGCGAATCGATCAACTTTAAAGTTGGCGGAGAAGCTGGGGCGTAAGGCCCCTGCCCAGCACACTCAGCCTGTTGTCGCGCTGTTCCCTGATCTGCTAGTGCTTCCATTGCATACGTGGAGCAGACCGAATGATCAGACGTACCCTCATTGCCGGCAATTGGAAGATGAACGGCCTCAGCGCATCAGCGGTTGAGGTTAACGCCATCGCAGATGGCGCGCCCAATGGCGTCGACCTACTGATTTGCCCACCTGCAACTCTGATCGCATCTCTTGCAAACCGTGGTGTGCCGATTGGCGGGCAAAACTGCCATTCAGAAGTAAAAGGCGCTTACACAGGCGACGTCTCAGCCGATCAGTTAGCTGATGTCGGCGCTGTCGCCGTGATCGTCGGTCATTCGGAACGCAGGCAGGAATATGAGGTTACCGATGCTATCGTTTGCTCCAAGGTTCCTGCTGCCTGGGGTGCGGGCCTGACTGCAATCATCTGCGTGGGCGAAACTAAAGAACAGCGCGACCACGGCGCCGCGCTAGATGTTGTTGGCGCTCAGTTGGCTGGATCAATCCCGGACGGCGCGACCGCAGCAAACTCTGTTATTGCGTACGAACCCGTTTGGGCCATTGGCACAGGGCTCGTTCCATCAATCAATGACATCACTGAAATGCACGCCCATATTCGGGCGCAGTTAGCAGGACGATTTGCAGAGGCTAAAGGGATGCGCATTCTCTATGGCGGATCATTAAAGCCAGACAATGCGGCGGAAATTTTGGCGATTGAGAACGTCGATGGCGGCTTGATCGGCGGCGCGTCGCTGAAAGCCGAAGACTTTCTCGCGATTGCGCGGGCTGCATAGAAAAAGCCCGAGGCGGCGACCCCGGACTTCAAAACGCATTAGCCGTTATCCGAAAATAGAAGCGCCGGAAACGTCTTAGCCAACCAGATCAAGGCCAGAGAAGAAGTATGCGATTTCTTCAGCAGCTGTTTCTGGCGCGTCTGAACCATGGATCGAGTTTTCACCAAGCGACAGTGCAAATTCTTTACGGATGGTGCCGTCTGCTGCATCGGCCGGGTTGGTTGCGCCCATGACTTCACGATTTTTCAGGATGGCGTCTTCGCCTTCCAGAACCTGCGCGACGATTGGTGCAGACGACATGAATTCCGTCAGTTCACCAAAGAAAGGACGCTCTGAGTGCACGGCGTAGAATGCCTGCGCCTGCGCCAGTGACAGATGGATACGCTTCTGCGCGACGATACGCAGGCCAGCAGCCTCAAGCTTCGTGTTGATCGCACCGGTCAGGTTGCGGGCTGTTGCATCTGGTTTAATGATCGAAAACGTGCGCTGGATCGCCATGTTTACTGTCCTTCAGGTTCATGGGGGAATGGTTCGCCCCGGATAAGATGGCGGGCGCATACCATGGCCGCCGCGCTTACGAAAGCCGCTTTCGGACAAGTGTCAGGGGCGAATCGTCACCCGGGTTGCCTTTCGCGCAACAACGCCGTTTATTGCACCTGCGAACGGCAGTAATGCGCCGCACAAGGCGTTCCAGGGAATACCAATGTCCAAAAAGGGCTACATCATCATTCGGATCGAGGTTGAAGATCCGATCCAGTACAGCAAATACACCGCCAAGGCGGCAAAGCTGCTGGAACGCATTGGCGCGAAGTACATTGCGCGGGGCGGGCAGATGGAGCATCTGGAAGGCGTGGATGAAGACAATCGCCGAGTCGTGATCATGGAGTTCCCATCGTATCAGGCTGCGCGAAACTACTATTTCTCAGAAGATTATCGCGCCTTGAAAGCCCTTCGGAACGGAGCCTCCGACGCAAAATTCGTGTTGGTCGAAGGCGTTTGAGCAAGTCGCATTGACTTGAGGCGCGCCCTCCTCCACCCCTCCGCTCATGTTGACCATTACAGACCTCACTTTTTCGCTTGCCGGGCGCAAGTTGTTCGATGGCGCGTCGTGCCGCGTACCCGATGGTTCGCGCCTTGGCCTGGTTGGGCGCAATGGCACCGGCAAAACCACGCTTTTCAAGCTGATTGAAGGCGAACTGGCGCTGGACGGCGGTTCAATCAACGTGCGGAAGAGCGCCCGCATCGGCGGTGTAAAGCAGGAAGTGCCTGCCGGGCCAGAGGCTTTGCTGGACATCGTTCTCGCCGCAGATCGGGAACGCGCATCGCTGTTGGCAGAGGCTGATACTGCCACGGACCCAAACCGAATCGCAGAAATTCACACCCGTCTGGTGGATATCGAAGCGCATTCGGCTGAGGCGCGGGCAGCTTCGATTCTGTCCGGCCTTGGCTTTGACGCCAAAGCCCAAGCGCGGGCAGCGTCAGAGTTTTCAGGCGGCTGGCGGATGCGCGTCGCGCTTGCCTCTGTCCTGTTCTCCAGCCCTGATTTGCTGCTGCTGGATGAGCCGACCAACTATCTGGATCTAGAGGGCGCGGTTTGGCTGGAAAACTTCCTCGCCAAATACCCCGCCACAGCGATGGTCATCAGTCATGACCGGGGCCTTCTGAACCGATCCGTGAACCGTATTTTGCATCTGCAATCTATGGGGCTGACCTTATATGCAGGCGGCTATGACGACTTTGACGCCAAGCGACGTGAACAAGCCGCCCAAAGCGCCGCTTTTGCAGCGAAACAGGCACGCGAACGCGCGCATATCCAAAGTTTTGTGGATCGGTTTCGTGCCAAAGCATCAAAGGCAAAGCAGGCGCAAAGCCGCCTGAAAATGTTGGCGCGGATGGAACCGATTGCAGGCGTCGCCGAAGGCGCGGTTGCACCGTTTTCGTTCAAAAGCGGCGAAGAACTTTCCCCACCAATCATCCGGTTTGAGGATGTCAGCGTCGGATATGATGGCGAGGCTGTCCTGAAAGACATCTCTCTGCGTATCGACCCAGACGATCGAATCGCCCTTCTGGGCGCCAATGGTCAGGGCAAATCGACGCTCGCGAAGCTGATTTCACAGCGCCTGAAAGCGATGTCGGGCAACGAATCTCGAGCCTCCAAACTTCGAATTGGCTACTTTGCCCAGCACCAGACCGATGAACTGATTGCTGAAGAAAATCCCATCCAGCACCTTCGCCGGATGATACCCGATGCGCCGGAAAGCAAGCTGCGCGCCCGTCTTGGCGCTGTGGGGATCGACTCAAACATTGCCACGAACTCAGTCAAAAGCCTTTCAGGCGGCCAAAAGGCGCGCTTGCTACTGGCCCTGATGACAGTGCATGAGCCGCATTTGATCATCTTGGATGAGCCGACGAACCACCTCGACATTGAAAGCCGTGAAGCGCTGGCCCATGCCCTCGCCGCATATGACGGTGCTGTCATTCTGGTGGCCCATGACGCCGAATTGGTGACAGCGGTTGCTGACCGCCTATGGCTGGTCAGCGATGGCGGCGTAAAGCCGTTTACAGGCGATATGGACGACTATCGCGAGCTGCTTCTGTCAGACAGGGGCGGCGTAAAACGTGAGAAAACCAAAGCAGCCAAGGAAAAGGCGCCAAAGCCGCCGAAACTAACTGAAGCTGAGCGTCGCGCCAGGTTGACCCCCCTGAAGCAGGAGGTCCGGTCAGCAGAGGCCCGCGTCGCCAAGATCGAAGGCATGCAGGCGCGGATCGACGCCATGTTGGCCGATCCCGATCTGTATACCGATACAAATCCGGCCAAATTTGAAGACCTTCAAAAGAAGCGCGCCGAGATTATCGCAGGGCTGAAGCGCGCCGAAGCATTATGGGTAGCCGCGCAAGAACGACTGGACGCTGCTCAGGCGCAATCCAGGCAATAGGTCAGGCCTGCGTAGCGCGCGCTTCGGCAAACAACGCCGCCAGCAAACTGATGTGACGCTCGATAGAGTACGTCACCACGCCCTCTTTGCGTTCAGCCTCACATTCCGCTTCTGCCGCCGCCAGATCCGCCACGACGGGCGACTTTCGCGTCGCCTTGGCAAAGACGCGTGGGGCGACCCGGGCGAGATCCCTTTCACGGCGATACATTTCTGCGCCGGCTTTGGCTGCTCGGGTCAAAATTCGGGGGCGGGACAATTTCAGGGACATGCGAAACTCCAATTGCGAAACACCCGCTAATTGTCGTTCAGGATTTGGCCTGTTGCGCATTTTTCAAACCAAGCGCACGCTACTTCAATTCATTAACCAACTTTTCATGCATATTTCCAACAGCTTAAAGAGTTTTTCGTTAAGACTTCATCAACCAAATCGCGCTAGCGCTAAATGCCTAAAAATTGAAACAAAATTAGGCGAACGCTAACCAAGATGTCCTATCAACCTCTCCAAAGATGTGAAGAGGCGACCTCCGCCGCCTTCATGAATCGAACCGCATCGCAACTTGCCCGTGATGTCGCGATCTACCTCGCGCACGTCGAAAAGGGTGTTCCGATGCGGTCCATAGCTGTCGCCCGGGGGGCGGCACCTTCGACCATTCAACGCGCGGTGCGACGCGTCGAGACGATGCGGGACGATCCCTTGCTGGATCGCACTTTAGCTGAGCTCGAGGCGGACATCAGTACACCGCTTCTTGACCGTCCTTCAGCTAAGGAGACGACTTTGACCCGCAAGAAAGACAAAGCAGACATGACCCGGGCCGATAAGGCCCTGTTACGCCGGCTGTGCGAGCCTGAGGCGTTTTTGCTGGTTGCCCAAAGTGCTGAAAAGGCCGGTGTTTTCTGTAGAACCAATCAGTTCAGGCGCCCTCTTGCGATGGTTCCGGTCGACAAGGCAATCAGCTATCTCAAGCGTGACTGGATCAAGTACGTATCACGATCTGAAGTCGGCGCGCGGTATGAGACAACCTCTGTCGGCCGCGCCGCACTACGTAGGGCGCTTAAAGCTGAATTGCCGGACCCGGCGACCGGAATGGCGGAAGCGCCCAGCGTATTTTCCGGCCAGCACCAATCACGCGGCGAGCGGCGCGTTGTAAACATGACCACCGGCGAAGTTGAGACCATCAAGGTTAACCTCGGCGAATCGCCATTGGGCTGGCTGTCGCGCCGCAAAGACGCCAACGGTAATACCCTTCTGGGGATGGAAGAGGTCGAAGCCGGCGAACGTCTTCGCGAAGATTTTGAGTTGGCCCAAATTGGTCCCAGCGTGGCGCAGGACTGGCGGAAATTCCTGTCCCCCTCAACCTCGTCCGGAAGCGGTAGAACACAGTCAGAAGGCCCCATGTTCGCCCAAGAACGCGTCGCAGCGGCGCTAGAGGCGCTTGGCCCCGGCTTGTCAGACGCCGCGCTCAGGGTTTGCTGCTTTCATGAAGGTCTGGAAGCCACAGAGCGGCGCATGGGCTGGTCCGCCCGATCAGGCAAAGTCGTGCTGAAGTTGGCGCTACAACGGCTGGTGGATTTCTATCAACTACCGCGTTGGGAAAGCCATCAGGCGATCGCGTCTTAGGTGAGAACCAGCTTTTGCCCCAAACGGCCTGCAAGGTCGTTCACAAACTGCCAGGCGACGCGGCCAGAGACTGAGCCGCGCGTCTGCCGCCATTCGATGGCTTCTGCGCGCAGTGTGTCCGGGTCAACCTTAAGGCCCGCCGCTTTGACATACCCGTCGATGATGGCGAGGAAATCGTCCTGACTGCAGGGGTGAAACCCGATCCACAGGCCAAACCGGTCTGACAGGGACACCTTTTCTTCGGTCGCTTCTGACGGATTGATGCCGGACGAGCGTTCATTTTCAATCATATCGCGTGGCATCAAGTGGCGTCTGTTGGACGTGGCGTAGAAAATCACATTCTCTGGCCGACCCTCAACGCCGCCATCCAGAACCGCTTTCAGCGATTTGTAATGGCTGTCGTCCTTGTCAAAGCTGAGGTCATCGCAAAACAGCAGGAACCGATGATCGGCCCCGCGCACCATCTGCAACAGCTGTCCGATGGTCGGGATGTCATCACGTTGAATTTCGATCAGCGCCAGTTGCCCCGGCATTTCAGCCGCAATCGCACCATGGGCTGCTTTGACAAGGCTGCTTTTCCCCATGCCGCGGGCGCCCCAAAGAAGCGCATTGTTCGCAGGCAGCCCCTCAGCGAACCGCCGGGTATTGTCCATGATGGTCGCTTTGGCGCGATCCACGCCCATTAGAAGATGCAGCGGCACACGCGAGATATCAGTTGCGTCCAGCCGGTTCGGCTCTGTCCGCCAGACATATCCATCCGCGGAGGCGAAGGATGGGATGGACTGTGGGACTGGTGAGATACGCTCTAACGCATCTGCGATACGCTCTAGCGCAGTGGCCTGACGGTCTTCTGAATTCACGATTTAGGGGCCTCTTCTTCGCCTTCGTCGTCTTCATCCTCATCGTCCCAAAGCCCTGCTTCGCGCAGTTCTTCTTCGCGCCTGCGTTCAAAGATGCGGACAATGTGGATCGAGACTTCGTAAAGAAGATAGATCGGCACACCCAGACCAATCTGGCTGATCGGGTCAGGCGGCGTGAAGATCGCAGCAATCGCCGCAATGCCGACGATGGCGTATTTGCGTTTACCGGCCAAACCATCGGCTGAAACGATACCAGCACGCCCCAAAAGCGTAAGTAAAACAGGAAGTTGGAAGCAGATCCCGAACGCCAAGATGAAGGTCATCATCAAGCCAAGGTATTCGCGAACTTTGCCCAGGAACTCAATCTGCGTCCCTGCCCCGTCGGCTTCACCCACCGTGCCGTAATCCAGGAAGAACCCGAACGCGAGAGGCGCGATCATGAAGTAAACAAGGCTGGCGCCAGCGACGAACAGCACTGGCGTTGCAGCTAGAAACGGCCAGAACGCCTGCTTTTCATTCTGGTAGAGGCCCGGCGCAATGAACCGCCACAACTGCATCGCGATGAGCGGAAAGGCGATGAAAAAGCCACCAAACAGCGACAGGCGCATATCAGTGAAAAACTTTTCCTGCAGACCAGTGTAGATCAGCTTGGTTTCCAGCCCGCGCGCAACCAGTGCATCGCGCAAGGGCGAGGTCAGGATGTCATACAGCTCAGTCGCGAAAACAAAGCAGACGATGACACAGACGATCAACGCCGCTAGCGCCTTGATCAAACGATCGCGGAGTTCGGTAAGATGGGCGATCAGAGGCGCGCGGCTGGCCTCAACTTCGTCTTCAGCTTCGACGCTCATACGGGATTACGCGCTCTTTTCTTTGGCGGCAGGCGCCTCGGCTTTGGCGATCGGGGCGGGCGTCTCAACCTTTGCCTCAGGCGCGTCCGTGCTGGATGTTTCAGCCTGCTTGTATTCAGACAAGGGTTTTCCGGGCGGCGTGAATTCTGAAGTATCGAATTTCTTAGCAGGCTCTGCGTTGTCTTCTTTGCGAACCTCAGCGTCGGCAGAGTTGATCTCAGTCTTCACCGATTTTTCAAACTCTTTCATCGTGTCGACGATCTGGTTGTCAAAAGGCAGCTTGTTGCCAGACTTAACCGAATTCACAACGCCATCGAGATCAGCCTCACGCGCCGCCGCTTCCATTGAGCTTTGGAATTCACGGGCCATGCCACGCGCTTTGGCTACGAACTGTCCAACAGTACGTAGCAAACCGGGCAGTTCCTTGGGACCAACGACGATCAGCGCAAGCGCGCCGATGACGAAAATCTCCAGCATGCCGATATCAAGCATGGCGTGCGCCTCGCGTTAGGGAAACCTCGATCAGAACGAACTGAATCAGGCTTTTTCTTTCGGCGTTACGTCGATGGCTTCGTCAGCGGTTTTCTGAGCAGGCTCTGCCTTTTCAGCGGCCTCGTCTTTCAGACCCTTCTTGAAACTGGTGATGCCTTTGGCGAAATCACCCATGATCGATGAAATCTTACCCCGTCCGCCAAACAGCAGGACAGCCAGCAAAACCACGACGGCGATCTGAACCCAACCTGGAACCATGATAAATCTCCCTTAGTCCGGCCACGCGCAGGCGCGGCCCTTTCAACGACCCCTCTTAGGTGAATATAGGGGCTGCGAAAAGGGATTATAGAGTGTTTTGACCAAACATTGAGACGTTTTGAGCACCAGCTACGGTTACTGACGTAAAAGTTTGCACGGATTTCTAACCGCCAGTTGATCCAATCGAAGATCAAACAGCTATTGTGTCGTTTTCGCCCCGGTCCAAGCCACTGCCGTATATGGCGAGGAAACCTTGGTTTGCAGAGCGCAGGGAAACAGGTGGCAGTGGTCGCGTTTCAACGACAGAAACAGCGCCGTTCCAACCATCGGCAGAAAAGCGCCGGGCACCGTAGCGCTGAGGGTTGATCCGTCATGGTCCATCCGCACCTCAACGAGGCTTTCTGACCCGATAAACCGTGACCTGATCACGGTTCCGGCTGCGGGTACGCCTGTTTCTGACGATGGTTCGGGCGTGGTTCCAGCCTTTGCCAGGTCGACCTTCAAATGTTCAGGCCTGACGATGATCTCGACATCCGCGCCATCAACCAGCGTAGGCGCTAGAAACAGACCAAAGGGCGTATCTGTCTGATGGTTTTTCACTTCGCCGTGGATAACGTTTACGTCAGAGAAAAACGCAGCCGCAGCTCGGTCAACCGGACGATTGTAAACATTGTAGGGAACGCCGATCTGTACAATCTGGCCATCACGCATCAACGCAACGCGATCAGCCATTTTCAACGCTTCTTCGGGATCATGCGTAACCAGCAAGACGCCCGCGCCTTCGGCCTTCAGGATCGCCAGCGTCTGATCGCGCACAGCATCGCGCAACCGGTTATCGAGGCCTGAGAACGGCTCATCCATCAGCATGACCTGAGGTTTCGTTACCAACGCGCGGGCCAGTGCGACCCGCTGTTGTTCACCGCCAGACAGCTGATGCGGGTACTTGTCGCCAAAACCGTCAAGATCAACTTTTGAAAGGTATTCCGCCGCCATTTGGGCGCGATCCTTGCGCGATTTCAGACCAAATCCGACGTTTTCAGCGACCGTCAGATGCGGAAACAACGCAAAGTCCTGGAACATCAGCCCAACAGATCGTTCTTCAGGTGGCGCATGATGGCGATCATCCGACACATCGACGCCGTTCAGCGCAACTGTACCGCTGGTCTGCTGATCTACACCGGCGGCGATACGCAGCGTCGTCGATTTACCGCAACCGGACGGCCCCAACAGGCAGACGATTTCCCCTGCCATGACTTCCAGAGAAACGCCGTCAACCACGGTCGCGCCGTCAAAGACGCGCGTGATCCCGGTCAACGCTAAACGTGGCGCTTCTGTCATTCGGTGTCGGTCATCGTTTGGGCGGCTCTCCAGCATTCCTAGTGATTTAATCGGGTATCAAGAGGATGAATTCAAGCCTTTGCGTCAGTTTGCCCGTTCCGGCTGACCCAGAACATCAGGATCAAGCCAATCAGGAACAAACCGATGACCGGTGTGACTCCGATGCGCTGGCTTTCGAATGCGCCAGTCATGACCGCAATCACGAACGGGGCGATGAAGCTGGTCGCCTTTCCGGCAAGCGCATAGATGCCAAACGCCTCAGTCATTTTGCCTGGTTCAGCTTGGCGGATAAGCATTGTGCGGGACGCTGACTGCAGCGACCCGCCCGCCGCGCCAATAACCGCGCCGCAGATGTAGAATGCGATGGTCGGTAGACCAGATCCTTCTTCCAGTGGCAGGAACAGAATCTCACTTGGCCCCGTTGAGACCATGACAGCGCAAACCAACATCAGCGTGACGATACAGAAGTTGATCACTGGTTTCGGCCCAATAGACTGGTCGACCCGTCCGCCGACCCAGGCCCCAATCGCCCCGGCGACGGCGGCGACAATGCCAAAGATCCCCAACTGGAACGTGCCCCAGCCCAGAACACCGGCCGCAAAGATGCCGCCAAAGATGTAAACGCCGTTCAGCGCATCGCGGTAGAACATTGACGACATCAGATAAGCAAAGAGGCTGGAGTTGGAAGGCAATGCCTTAAGCGTATCGCCAAACTGACCAAGGCCGGCCGCGACTGCGCCCTTATCCAGCTTCTGTTTCTTGGTATCGGGAGTCCACATGAAGAAGGGGATCATGAACACGAGATACCAGATAGCCGTCAGCGGCCCTGTCGCCCGGGCACCCTCACCTTCACCCGCGCCAAAGATCGGCGCCATGCCGATCAGCGTCGCCTCACCGCCCGGCGCCGGAACAAACAGCGCCAGCACAACGACAAGACTGAGCACCCCACCCCAGTACCCCATGGCCCAGCCAGAGCCTGAGATGCGCCCGACTCCTTCTTTCGTGCCAAGTTCGGGCAGGAGGGAGTTCGTGAAAACCGTCGCAAACTCAACCCCGATCAAACCAATCGCAAAGCCAACCAGCAGCAACCAGGGTTCGGGGTCAACTGGCGTCATGTACCAAAGACTGAATGCGCCGATGGCATAGAGGACTGAGAACATCGCCACCCACGGTTTGCGCGGCCCACTTTGGTCGGCGATGGCGCCCAGTATCGGCGCCAGGATAGCGACAGTGAAAGAAGCAGCGGCGGCGGCGTAGCCCCAGATTTCCTGCCCACGTTCAGGGCTTTCTGCGACCTGAGACGCAAAGTACGGCGCAAAAATGAACGTGATGATCAGCGTATGAAAGGGCTGTGATGCCCAATCGAAAAACATCCAGCCCCAGATACCCTGTTTTTTCGTCGCCATAATCACACACTCCCCGCTTTTTCCAACGCATAGCAGATTTCCAGCGCCAGTCCCGCGAAAAGCATGTTTTGCCAAATTTCCTGTCGCTGCCCAATTTTCATGTCGCTGATTGTCGATTTTGCGGTGAAAACGGGCGGACGGAACGCGATTCTATTTCTATTTGTCCGACAAAAGAGACGAATGTCAGACAATAGGATGGGAGGCGCTCATGTCACACCAGATTTCCCCTTCACCAAGGGTTCGGCGCAGTGCGTTCTACAACTCTACAGTTCGCGATGGGGTGAAGTCGTTCTCGACCTACAACCACATGCTCATCCCGATCAGCTTTGGCGACCCCGCCGCTGAATACAAACGCCTGACGGAAGGCGTCGCGATGTGGGACGTCGCGGTTGAACGGCAGGTGGAGCTATCCGGCCCCGACGCTGGCAAACTCGCCCAGGCGCTCTGCCCCCGCAATCTTGCGGACATGCCCATCGGCATGGGCTGGTACGTCGCGATTTGCGACCATCGCGGCACGATCATCAACGACCCGATCCTGCTAAAACTGTCCGAAACCCGCTACTGGTTCTCCATCGCGGACAGCGACCTCTTATTGTGGGCGCGGGCTGTGGCGGGGGAGCGTGGCTATCAGGTCAACGTGTTTGAACCCGATGTCTCCCCCCTCGCCGTGCAGGGCCCAATGGCTGAGGACGTCATCGCCGACATGTTTGGCGACTGGGTGCGTGAGATCAAACATTTCGAGGTCCGCGAGGTCGAAGACGACATCCCCATGCTGATCGCCCGCTCTGGCTGGTCAAAACAGGGCGGGTTTGAGATCTATCTGATGGATCACTATCGCGGGGATGAGCTGTGGGATCGCGTCCGCACCGCTGGCGAAAAATACGGTATCGGCCCCGGCGCCCCGAATTCGCAAGAGCGTGTGGAAAGTGGCCTTCTGTCCTGGGGCGGCGACACGGATGATGAGACGAACCCGTTCGAAGTCCGCATGACCCGCTTTGTTGACCTAGATGCGCCCGACGATGTCATCGGCATTCAGGCCCTCCGCCGGATTAAGGAAGAAGGCCCCCGCCGCTGGCAACTGGGCATAAAACTGGACGTTGAAGACGCCCTGCCCCCGCTCGATCAGTGGTCCGAACTGCGCCAGGGCGACATGTTCGTTGGTCACGTCACCGCCCACACATTCTCACCCAAGCTGCAGAAGAACATCGGCCTGTGTCTGGTCTCGCGCGAGGTAAAATCGGGCGACATCGTCTATGTGACCCTGCCAACCGGGCAGCATTGCAAGGGTGAGATGTGCAAGCTGCCGTTCGTCTAACGTCGCGAACGGGCTTGCACGAAGGGTGAAACATGTGGACCATCGGGGAAACCTTTCAGACGGACGCCACTTCATGACCGACCAATCAGCCTTCACCACTCTCCTCGGCCCCGACCACGTCTTCGGCGCGAACCGCATCGCCAACCTCGACCCCGGCATCGACGAGAACAACCTTGGCTGCGACCTCTACGTCCGCCCCGCCGACGCCGAAGAAGCCGCGCAAGTCCTGAAACACTGCGCCGACAACGCCATCCCCGTCGTCACCCATGGCGGCAGAACCGGCCTCGCAGGCGGCGGACGCAGCCGCACCGGCGACATCGTTCTTTCCACCGAACGCATGCGCGACCCGATCGAGATCGACGCAGAAGAACGCGTCGCCCTCGTTGGCGCCGGCTGGACCCTGCAGGAGGTGCAGGACGAATGCGCCAAACATAACCTTTCCCCCGGCATCGACATCGCCGCTCGCGGCTCGGCGACCATCGGCGGCATGATCTCAACCAACGCCGGCGGGATGGAGGCGTGGCGCAACGGCATGATGCGTGACCGCCTGCTGGGGATGGAGGTCACCCTGACGAACGGAGAGGTCCTGTCCGACCTCACCCGCGTCAAAAAAGCCAACGAAGGCTATGACCTGAAACAGATTTTCTGCGGCGCCGAAGGCACCCTGGGCGTCGTCACCAAAGCCGTCCTGCAGCTAGAGGCGCTGATCCCCGCAGGGCAGACCATCCTGACCGCGCAGGAAACCGCAGCCGACGCCATCCGCGTGATGCGCGCCATTCAGGACCGGGGTCTGTTGCAGCGGGCTGAGGTGATGTGGGCGACCTTCGCCAAGGAAAACGCCAAATGCCTTGGCCTACCCCACCTAACCGACTTCCAGGACGCCCCGCTTTACGTCATCTACGAGATCATCGGCGACGACGACACGGCCCTCGAAATCCTCGCCCCCTTCATGGAGGATGGCACGATCCAGAACGCCCTGATGGCGCAATCAGAGCGGGAGCGGGACGAGATCTGGCGCCTGCGCGAAGACAGCCAGACGCTGCAACGCGACTACAAAACCCGCCCCGAAAGCGCCGCCGCGATCTGGTTCGACATGTCCGTACCGCTGGGCAAGCTGGACGCGTATATCGCCGACCTGCAGGCCCGGCTGGCCAAGCTGGATTACGTTTCAACCTTCCACAGCCTCTGCCATTTGGGCGATGGCAACCTCCACATGACTGTCACGGGGGCGAGTTTTACGGATACGCAGAAAACCGAAGTGCAGATGGCCGTGGAGCATGGCGTGAAGGCCATGGGCGGAGCTTTTTCCGCCGAGCACGGCATTGGCGAAGACAAACGCGCGATGCTGATGCGGTGTGGAAACGGCGCCGCGCTGGGGGCGATGCAGGCGCTGAAGGCGGCGTTTGATCCGAATGGGGTGTTGAATGTGGGGAAGGTTGTTTGAGAGGCGAAGCTACTAACTTGTTTCATCAGCCGTAAGGTCACGCCAGTACTGCAGTGTTTCTCCGCCGTATCCAATCTCTATGAGTACAATAGTATTGACTATATCACGCACCTTCAAAATAAATTCCCAAGCGTCTTCTGACTTCAGTTTGCCAGAGTGCCCCAACGAGTTCCGGATCAAGTTAGCCTTCTTCAAAAAATCTTCGCCATACTCACTCGCGTCCAATTCATATTTCTGAAATAGGCGCAAGAAATTTTGAGATATTGGGTATTGGTTCAGTGCATTTATCTTATTTTCAAATACCCTTTTGGCATCTTCATCCATTTCAAATTCCGAGACTGAAGTGGTCCCATCTTTTCAGACAGTTTTGTGGCGTTTTTAAGGTGTATCGGGATTAGGTTTCATGCTGCTTTGTTGTCTTTCAAGCCCGCCCAATATGCGTCGTCCGGTGTTTGCCAATCAAGCGCGGAATGCGGGCGGTCTGAGTTATAGAAGGCCATCCATTTTTTGATGACGCGGCGCGCCTTGAAGCCGTCGCTGATTTCCTCGAGATAGATGGCCTCCTGCTTCAGGCTGCGCCACAGCCGCTCGATGAAGATGTTATCGAGATAGCGGCCGCGACCGTCCATTGATATGCGCACACCGGCCTTGGTAAGCGTCGTGATCCAAGTCGAACCGGTAAACTGGCTACCTTGATCCGTATTCATGATCTCAGGTGGGCCATATCTGGCAATGGCCTCGTTCAGGGCGTCGACACAGAAGTCTGTGTGCATCGTATTCGACAGCCCCCAGCTCAAGACTTTGCGAGTTGCCCAGTCCATGATGGCCACGAGATACAGGAACCCGTTTCGCACCGGTACGAACGTGATGTCGGCGCACCAAACCTGGTTCGGGCGGTCGATCTTCATCTTCCTCAGCAAGTACGGATAAACCGGATGCTGCGGGTGCGGCTGACTGGTTCTGGGGCGTTTGTAGATTGCTTCTAGTCCCATCCGCGCCATCAGCCGCCTGACGCGATGGCGACCCACAACGATGTCCTCCCGGCGCAGATAGGCCGCAATCTGGCGTGATCCAAAGAACGGATATTTCGTGAAC
>CALKOT010000084.1 GCA_938092015.1 uncultured Paracoccaceae bacterium | reverse complement strand
CAAGGTGGCTCAGGCTTCTGTGCCTCTGTTTACTGGCCTGCCTTGTCAATCAGAACCGGAAACCGGAAGCCTCAATCTGAGCACGATGCCGATCGCGAACGAAATTTGACTCGTTAGGGTGAAAATCACAGATGACTAGCTACAGCTGGGCGTGCATGAAATAATGTTCGACATCTCGATCTCGGATGGGTCCGGCGCTGTCATCGCGTCAGAGACCGGCGTTCGTGCAGATCTGCAAGCATATAGTGGTGCGGCGGCAGTTCAGGCCAAACAACTGGACCAGGGTCAGAAGATCCGCATTCAAAGTCGGGTTGCGCAAGTTATCCGCGCATGGCTCGTCGCGCATAGCGGCGCCTGATCGCAGAAATTCTGGACGCCTCAAAAGCAGTCCAGATAGCTTATGCGGCTTCGGCGGCTTTCGCCAATTGGTGCAATCTCATCACCATTGCTTTCAATCCGTTTGAACGCTGCGCCGACAGGTGCTGATCCAGCCCTAACCGGCCCAATTCTGCCGTTACATCAGTTGAAGCGATGGTCTTGGGCGTTTCCCCGTCCAACAAGGCGCGCAGGATCGCAATCAAACCCTTGACGATCATGGCGTCGCTGTCACCGATGAACAGCAGGCGCTGATCCGCCCCGGTCCCCTCAATCGTAGGTGCGATCCAGACCTGACTTACGCAGCCATCCACTTTGGTCAGCGCTGACTTCTGGCTGTCATCCATATCGGGCATCGCCTTGCCCATTTCGATGACATGACGATAACGATCTTCCCAGTCATCCAGAAACTCAAAGGTTTCTACAATTTCTTCAAACTCTTCGCGGGCCATCGCTGTTCTCCACCTGACTTTAAGCCCAGATAGCGACGCTGCGCGCCATCGTCCAGCCGACACCCCTTTTCTTTCCCGATCAGATGTGGCTTTTTAGTCCTAATGTGGGAGAGGCCTTGATGCGTAAAATTGCTGCTTTGTTCGTCCCTTTGATTGTTGGGTTTGGTCTGAGCGCATGCTCAACCATTGAAGATCTGACGGGATCGGGCGATCCTGAGACATCCGTAGCCGAACGAGCGCCTGAAATCGAAAAAACGCCGGTTGTCAGGATCGAATCGCTGGAACTGGGGCGATTGTTTCGCGGCTATATGCTGATCGCAAACGGCGTCGCGCCTGGAACGGGCTATTATCTACCCGAACTTCGCATCCGGTATGGCGGCGAACTTGGCCCAGACGGGTTCTACGAATTCGATTTCGTCGCAGCGGCGCCGGAAAACCCGAACCAGGGTTCCGATGCGCCGGTTACGGCGCGTCTGCTTAGGGGTGACTTCGAATTGTCGCCCCTTAAGCTACGCTCAGCCAGAGGCGTACGAGTTTGGTCTTCGCGCGATAGCGTAGAAGGTCGGTTCTGATCGGGACGCCGGCAGGCGCTTAGTCGCCTGCTGCCTGACCGTTAGTGAGTTCCACAATTTCTACGCCAGACGGTCCAGCGGAAAGCGCAATCTCACCATTGATCAGGCGCAACGCTTCCTGACCAAAAGCTTCCATCCGCCAGCCTTCCAATGCTTTGACGCCATCTCGTAGTCCCTGCGCCAGATCTTCAAGCTCAGAAGAAGACGCTATCAGCCGCTGCGCCACGCCCAGTTTATCCGCCTTGGCTTTCAGAAGTACCTTCAGCAAATCTGACAATGCCTGCGCACCTGGTCTAGGGGGCATATGATGACGCGGGTTGTGCGGCGGCTGTTCTGGTGGCGCTTCCTCACCTGCCACCACAGCGGCAAGAATTGCATCGCATACTTCTGGCTTGCGCCCTTCTCGCTGCAAGGAACGGGACCCTAGCAACTGTTCCCGGGTTTTGGGCCTGTTCGCAGCGATTTCCAGAACTGCATCATCCTTAAGGATACGGCCGCGCGGCACATCACGCTTTCGCGCTTCATCTTCGCGCCATTTTGCAAGGCTTTTGACCACAGCCAAAAACCGTGAATCGTTTGAGCGCGTTTTGACCCGCCGCCAAGCCTCATCTGGATCAACGACATAGGTTGAAAGAGCCCGAAGAACCGCCATTTCCGCCTCAACCCAAGATGACCGGCCGCTTTTTTCCAGCTGATCCCCAAGGCTTTCATAGACAACACGCAGATGGGTAACGTCACCAGCGGCATAGTTCAGCTGTTTGGATGACAGCGGACGGCGCGCCCAATCGGTGAAACGAGAGGACTTGTCCAATTGAGCATTGGCAATCCGCTTGACCAGCGTCTCATAGCCAACCTGATCGCCATACCCACACACCATGGCGGCTACCTGAGTGTCAAAAATCGGTATGGGTACGACACCAGCCAGGTTAACAAAGATCTCGATGTCCTGACGCGCAGCGTGGAACACTTTCAGCGTTGATGTGTCCGCCATCAACGTGAAAACAGGTTCGAGATCGATGTCAGCCATCGGATCAACCAAAAAGACTGCTTCTTCACCCCAACTACCCGCTGCACGGGCAAACTGCAACAAGCACAACTTAGGCCAATACGTGCGCTCGCGCATGAATTCCGTGTCGATCGTGATGTAAGGAGCTTCAGCAAGTATATCACAGGCTGAATTCAACTCGTCTTGATTCGTGATTAAATGCATGCGGCCCTTATCTTTGTCTCTTCTGCGCCCGATTAACTACATTTTTCTATTCATTGTACGCAAAATTACCGCTACGGAGTAGCTAAGCGTAAATGGCAGTGTGGGCACGTTCGCCAAGTGAGAGACAGGGGTAAATCCATAACTGGTTTACGTCTAGCGTTTAGAAGACGCAAAGAGCTGTGAGAGAGACTAATTTGGTGTATGTGGCGCCGATAGATGGGGCGATTGTTGAAGATGCGCTGCCCGAACGGGCTGAGCGGTCGTCTGGCTTGTTTGCTTGGGGCATGCCCCGCTTGCGCACTCGCCGTTTTGTCTTGGCGCTGTTCGAATCTGGATTCGTCTTCGTTGGACTTCCCCTGCTAGCGATAAACTCCGCTGGCGGTTTGACGATCCCGTTGATCATGATGATGATGCTTTCATCCACAGCAATCCTATTGTCGGCGACGAAAAGCTTTCATTGGTCTGACCTCCTGCCGGTTGAGTTCTGGTCAGAATGGCGTCTGATGGTTGGCTGCAGCGCTGCGTTTGCCCTGATCGCCTTTACAGTCACGTCACTTTACTGGCCTTCTCAGCTATTTTCCGCGCCGCCTGAAATTGCCGTGATGCTGATTGGGTTTCCCATTCTGACAGCATTACCCATGGAACTGGTGTATCGCGCCCTTTTCTTCCGCCGCTATGGCCACCTGATCCAGGGTGAAACCGCGGCTATTATCCTTGGTGCGGCCGCGACATCGCTTGGATATGCCGTGCTTTCGGGCAACATCGGTGGTGTTATCTTTGGGATTGCTTTAGGCGGTGTTTTAGGCTGGGCGTATCTTAAGACCGGGAATTTCGCTGTTTCAGTCGTATTGCACTGGGCCGCCGCTGCAGCGCTTTACCTGATAGGTCCGGGGATACTCTGAGCGCCTTCTTAATCACGCTCTTGTGCGCGAACCACCCAGAACCGCCGCAAATTCGCCCCCATCTTCTATATATCCATAGATAAGCCCCATATCGGGCGCAGAGTTCTTTTCCCGGAGATCAAGATGATCAAAACCCCTCTCATCGCCCTTGCTGCCGTTGGTATTGTCGCTGGTTGCGCAAATAACGGCGACGGCCCGCAGATTGGCCAGCGCACAGGCGCAGGCGCCGCAATCGGCACCGTTATTGGCGGCGTTCTTGGCGCCGTCATCGCTAAGGACGACCGCGCAGGCATACTGATCGGCGCCGGTCTTGGCGCCCTAACCGGCGCAGCGATCGGCAACCAATTGGATGAACAGCAGGTCGAACTTGCGAAAAACCTAGAAGGCACTGGCGCGACGGTGACCAACACAGGTGAACAGTTGTTGGTTAACCTCCCTTCCTCAGTCTCGTTTGACTTTGACCGGGCGGATCTGAAGCCAGAGTTCTTTGATCCCTTGGCTGAGGTTGCGACCACTCTGAACAAATACCCAAGCTTCCTGATCGACGTAATCGGCCACACCGACAGTATTGGTTCTGACGCCTACAACCAGTCGCTCAGCGAACGTCGGGCAAGCTCAGTTGACAACTTCCTGACCGGCCGGGGCGTATTAAGAGACCGGATCGTATCCTATGGCCGGGGCGAAGCCGCGCCTATCGCCTCGAACGATACTGATTTTGGCCGCGCGGAAAATCGCCGTGTAGAGCTGATCATCACACCGATCACGGAAGAAACGTCTTAAGGACCGTTCTTTTCGCCGACCTTGGCGACATGACATAGAATTCAACGCCCCGGGCCTTGCCGCGTCCGGGGCGTTGCGCCATCTGGATAATCCATGACAATCGCAGCCTCCCCAAACCGCGCCCGTCTTTTGGTTGAATTCGCCGCACTTTTTGTTAGCGTGCCGCTTCTGATGACTGCGACCTTCGGAATGTATCCGCTTTTCCCGGTGATCATCGGACTTGCGGGCCTTTCCTGCATCCTCCTGCACATAACACCCGGATGGGAATGGAAAATGCTGCGGGCCGGGCCAGTGTTGGGTGAATGGCGGATTATTCTCCTGTATGTACTGGCCACGCTGGCGACATGTCTGGCGGTTGTCTTTATCAACATACCAGAACGATTTCTTGAGATACCGCTGAACCGAACGGCACTTTGGGTCATGATCATGGTCCTTTACCCGTTGGTTTCGGCTTATCCGCAGGAAATCATCTTCAGATCATTGTTCTTTGAACGGTATGGCGTTCTGTTTCCCAACGCCTGGGTCGGGATTATCGTTAATGGGGCCGCCTTCGGGTTTGGGCATCTTTTCTACGAAAACTGGATCACTATCGCGATGACCGGCTGTGGCGGCACGATCATGGCGTGGGCTTATTTGCGTAACCGGTCGGTCTTGCTGGCATGGGTGCTACACTCACTTGCCGGCCAGATCATCTTCACCGTGGGCTTGGGCATCTATTTCTACCATGGCGCTGTTGGCTCTGCCCCCTAATCCGACGCCTTGACTTGACGCCCCCATCGTTGTGTATCGGCGCTGACCTGCGCGGGCGCTAAGCCTCGCGCCTTTTGACGTTTGAGGATGCCAATCATGCACGCTTACCGCAGCCACACCTGCGCCGATCTTCGCGCGGACCATGTCGGTGAAAATATCCGCCTGTCTGGCTGGGTGCACCGTGTTCGCGATCATGGCGGCTTGCTGTTCATCGATCTGCGCGATCACTACGGCGTAACACAGATCATGTGCGACCCTGACAGCCCGGTTTTCTCTGAAGTTGAGAAAGTCCGTTCTGAATGGGTAATCCGCATCGACGGCAACGTCAAAGCCCGCGATCCAGAACTGGTGAACAGCAAAATCCCAACTGGCGAAGTAGAGGTTTTCATTCGCGACATGGAAGTCCTTGGCGCGGCTGAAGAACTGCCCCTGCCCGTCTTCGGTGATGTCGAATACCCTGAAGAAACCCGCCTGAAGTACCGCTTCCTCGACCTGCGCCGCGAAAGCCTGCACGAAAACATCATTCTGCGGTCCAAAGTTATATCTTCGATCCGGTCGCGCATGGTTGATCTTGGGTTCATGGAGTTTCAGACGCCGATCCTGACCGCATCGTCACCGGAAGGCGCGCGCGACTTCCTCGTGCCATCGCGCCTCCATCCCGGCAAAATGTACGCCCTGCCCCAGGCGCCGCAGCAGTTCAAACAGCTGATCATGGTCGCAGGCTTTGACCGCTACTTTCAAATTGCGCCCTGCTTCCGCGATGAAGACCCCCGCGCCGACCGCTCACCGGGCGAGTTCTATCAGCTTGATGTTGAGATGAGCTTTGTTGAGCAGGAAGACGTCTTTCAGGCGATTGAACCCCTGATGCGCGGCGTCTTTGAAGAATTCGGCGGCGGCCGCCCTGTGACGCCAGAATTCCCGCGTATTCCATACCGCGAAGCTATGCTGAAATATGGCTCGGACAAACCAGACCTGCGCAACCCGATTGAGATGCAGATCGTTTCGGACCATTTCGCTGGATCTGGCTTCAAGATCTTCGCCTCAATGCTGGAAAAACCCGGCAACCAGATCCGCGCCATTCCCGCGCCAAAAGGCGGCAGTCGTAAATTCTGTGACCGGATGAATTCATGGGCGCAGAAAGAAGGTCTGCCTGGCATGGGCTATATCTTCTGGCGCGAAACCGATGGCGCGATGGAGGCTGCAGGCCCCCTCGCCAAAAACATCGGCCCAGAGCGCACAGAAGCGATCCGTCAGCAGTTGGGCCTTGGCGTCGGCGATGCGGCTTTCTTCCTGGGTGGCGAGCCTCACAAGTTCATCGACGTTGCGGGCCGCGCCCGTGTCGAAATCGGCAATGCGCTGGATCTGACCGCAAAGGACCGGTTCGACTTCTGTTGGATCGTCGACTTCCCGATGTACGAGCAGGACCCGGATAGCGGCGAAATGGACTTCTCGCATAACCCATTCTCGATGCCTCAGGGCGGCCTCGAAGCGCTGCAAAACGAAGACCCGCTTGGTGTTCTCGGCTATCAGTACGACATCGTTTGCAACGGTGTTGAGCTATCTTCCGGCGCCATTCGGAACCACCAGCCAGAAATCATGTACGCGGCGTTCGAAAAAGTCGGCCATTCGAAAGAATTCGTCGACGAGAACTTTGGCGGCATGCTGGATGCATTCAAATTCGGCGCCCCGCCCCATGGCGGCATCGCACCTGGCATCGACCGCATGGTGATGCTGCTGGCGGATGCCGAAAACATCCGTGAAGTCATCATGTTCCCGATGAACCAGCGCGCTGAAGATCTGATGATGGGCGCGCCAAGCGTTCCAACGAACGAGCAGCTGCGCGATCTGGGATTGCGGGTCATCCCACAGGAATAAGCGTCGGGCTGGAACGCCTGCGATCAAAACGCTTGAAGAACTAAGAAGGGAAAGGTTCACGCCTTTCCCCTTTTTTGCTCCGCTTAGCTAACATCGCCGTGAACAGGCCGCTGGATCGTCTCATTTCATTCGTAGTGTGTATCGAATGACAGTTTAGGTGAGGCTTTGCAGTGCCATCCAATGCTACCATCGCAGCTACACGGTTCGGATACGGGTTCCATCCCGATCAGGCGCTGGCGTCAGATGTCGACGGACTGCTGTCAGAGCTTGGGTCCGCCAGCCCAGCAATCCCTGACATTGGCGGGCCATCGATGGCGAAACGGGCTGCCCTGTATTCACAATTTATCGAGGCACGGAAGGCCCGACGCAAAGACATATCGCTGACGCCGGTCATGCAGGGTTTCCAGCGAAGCGTAAATCGCCAGTTTCAGGCAGATATCGCGGCCCGAATAAGTGCGCCAGTGCTATCTGATCGGGGCTTTTTTGAGCGGCTTTCATGGTTTTGGACTGATCATTTCACCACGGCGGCCCGCAATCTGATCACCAAATCCTTCACCCCACGGCTGGAAGGCGATGCAATTCGCCCGCACATCACTGGTACATTTCGGGACATGCTGAAGGCGGTCGTCACCCACCCGGCGATGATCGTCTATCTTGGGCAGCATCAGTCGGTTGGCCCTACTTCGAGAGTAGGGAAGCGAACTGGACGGGGGCTGAACGAAAACCTCGCGCGCGAGATCATTGAACTTCATACCATTGGCGTGGGCGGTCCTTATGATCAGGGCGATGTTCGCCAGTTCGCCGAATTGCTGACAGGTATGACGGTAAACCGCAGAACCGGATCACCTCAGTTCAAAAAGCAGCAAGCTGAACCCGGCGCAGAAAAAGTTTTGGGAACGATCTACGGTGATAAAAGCGCTGACTTTGGCGACATTGTCGAAGCGTTGGATGATCTGGCGTTGCACCCGCGCACTGGGCGGCACATTGCGATAAAGCTGGCCACGCATTTTATCTCAGATACGCCTAGCGAGGGGCTGATTACGCATATTGAATCGGCATATAATCGCACCGACGGTCGCCTGATCGCCGTCTATCAAGCGCTGCTAGAACACCCGGAAAGCTGGGGATCTGAACCGCGAAAGGTCAAGCAGCCGTTTGACTATCTCGTCTCATCCATTCGCGCCGCGGGCGTTGGCGCTGCCGCCGTCGAACCGTTTCTAAAACCGAAGGGCAGGCTGTCTGCGCCCCGCGCCTTGCGCGATCTGAACCAGCCAATGATGCAGGCGCCGGGCCCGGATGGCTGGCCAGAAGAAGCTGAACGCTGGATTACAGCGCAAGGCCTCGCCGCGCGACTGCAATGGGCGACAAGACTGGGCCGTGAACTGGAAGCAAGGGCGGACCCGCGCGATTTCCTATCTGTCGCGTTGGCGGACCGCGCCAGCCCTGAAGTCACTTTCGCTGCGACACGCGCGGCAGAAAAATGGGAAGGGATCGCCCTGATCCTCGCCTCCCCGGAATTTAACAGACGCTGAGGACCGGACCATGGCCCAGACAAAACGTGATTTTCTCAAAGGGGCGCTAAGCATCGGGTGCTGCGCCGCAGCGTCCCCCTTGCTTACGCCGGTCACCGTTGCAGCAACCCCCGGTGAGAACCGATTGGTTGTCATCATACTGCGCGGCGCCATGGATGGGCTGGGCGTCGCCGCGCCTTACGGCGATCCTGACTATGCAGCCCTTCGACCCAAAATCGGACGAGATCCGGAGGGCGGCCTGATCGACATGGATGGGCGGTTCGGCATGCACCCAAAACTCGCCCCCCTTGCGCCTTTATGGCAGGCAGGCGAAGTCAGCTTCGCCCACGCGGTTTCCACCCCCTATCGGGACAAACGCAGCCATTTTGATGGGCAGGATATCCTTGAAGCCGGCACCGCAGGTATCGCCAGCGCGGACAATGGCTGGATCAATCGCGCCCTGTCGCACATGACCGGCACCTCTATCGACACCGCCTATTCGGTTGGACGTGAAAACATGCTGATCACGACAGGCCCCAATCCAGCACGATCCTGGGCGCCGGGCGCAAAGCTGCCACTGGGCGAAGATGAACGCGCCCTTCTGCAGATGATTTACGCCAAGGATCCGCTGTTCGCCGAGGCTGCCGCCGCAGCGGCCGATCTTTCGCTAACCAGCGGCAAGCGAAAGGCGCAAGGCGCAAAAGAAGCTGAGGTTCTGGCAAAGTACGCCGCTGAACGATTGAATGAACAGGCCCGCATCGCAGCCTTTTCAATCGGCGGTTGGGACACCCATGTTGCGCAGCCAGCAGCCCTGAACCGCCCGGTCATTCGCCTGGCGTCGGCCATCACAACGCTAAAAGACAAGCTTGGCGGCAACTGGTCACGCACGCTGGTCGTCGCAATGACTGAGTTTGGCCGAACTGCCCGCGAAAACGGTTCAAAAGGCACCGACCATGGCACTGGCGGCGCAGCGCTGTTGGCTGGCGGCGCGCTAAGAGGCGGACGCATCTATGCGGACTGGCCCGGTCTTGGCCAAAATGACCTCTACAAGGGGCGCGATCTGACCCCTACAGAGGATGTGCGCCATTATCCCGCCTGGGCCTTACACACGATGTTCGGAATCGAAAAGTCAGCGATTGTACGCGACGTTTTTCCGGGCCTCTCCATGGGCGCCAATCGCCGTTTCATCGCTTGACGCAATTGCCAGCTCAAGACAGGCTTATCGCATGAAAAACGAAAGACCAGTTGGCCCCCTTATCGAAAACTGGACGCAGCCACCCCTGCCCCCGTCAGTGGACTTGGTAGGCCGCTACGCCAGCGTCGTTCCGTTCGACCTAAAAGCCCATAGCCGCCAGTTGTACGACCTGAACAGCTCAGACGACGCAATCTGGGACTACATGCCTCAAGGGCCGTTCGACAGCTTTCAGGCGTATCACGATTGGATGGCGGAAAACGCGCTTGGGACCGACCCCATGTTTCACACCATCGTCAATCATGAAACAGGGCGGGCTGAAGGCGTTGCGACCTATCTCAGGATCACCCCTGCTGCGGGGGCGATTGAAGTTGGCTTCATCACCTACTCCCCAGCCTTGCAACGTACGCGCGCCGGAACAGAGGCGATGATCCTGATGATGCGACAGGCGTTTGCGCTTGGTTATCGTCGCTATGAGTGGAAGTGCAATGCGCTGAACCAACCGTCGCGTCGCCTGGCGATGCGCCTGGGGATGTCATTTGAGGGCGTGTTTCGTCAGGCCGCAATCGTTAAAGGCCGCAACCGCGATACGGCATGGTATGCCGCCATCGACAAAGATTGGCCAAACATCGACAGCGCATTCACCAAATGGCTTGATCCGGCAAATTTTGACGCCGAAGGAATGCAAAAAGTCAGCCTCTCCAGTCTGACGGCACCTTTGCTGATCAATATCGGCTGAACAATGGAACGCGCTGGCATCATGCGTCGCGTCATGGCGCGTGATAACGGGCCAGAGATAACAGTGCGCCGCCTTTTGCGCGGCCTTGGCCACACAGGCTATCGACTTGATCGCAAGGACCTTCCCGGCAGACCCGACATCGCCTTTATCGGCAGGCGCATCGCGATCTTCGTCCATGGTTGCTTTTGGCACGGACATGACTGCAAGCGGGGCGCGCGGGTTCCCAAAACCAACACCGATTACTGGCGCGCCAAGATCGCACGCAACATGGCGCGAGACGCAGCTTCGATGGCTACACTGTCCGATCTTGGGTGGAATGTACTGGTGGTTTGGGAATGTGAGCTGAAGGACAAAACTGCGATGAACAAACGCCTTAGCGACTTCCTGACCCCGACATCTTGACATCACCCCCCTCGCCCCTGACATGAGCCTGATCAAGTTTAAGGACACCCTATGCCCGCAGCCAACGTCCCCGCACTAAATTTCCTGCTGAACCGTCGGTCGCGGCCTGCCAAAACGCTAGGCAAAGTTGGGCCTGACCGTTCGGAACTTGAAGTCATCCTGACCGCAGCTGCGCGCACGCCGGATCATGGCAAGCTGGAACCGTTTCGCTTTCTCGTCATCTCGGGCGATGCCCAGACGCGTATGTCGAACGCTGTCAACGATCAGATGACACATGATGGCGAAGACGCTGACAAAATTGAAAAACAAAGCCGCGCAATGACTTTCGGCGCTGTCATCATAGCCGTCATTTGCCAGCCAAAGGCGTCAGAGAAGATCCCGGCCTGGGAACAACATCTTGCGGCAGGCGGCGCATGCCTTGCGCTTTTGAATGCAGCGCTGGCTTCTGGCTGGGGCGCAAACTGGCTTACGGGCTGGGCGGCGCAGAGTCGATGGTTCATGGATACCCAACTCGGCCTTTCGGAAGATGAATTTGTGGCAGGCTTCATTCATCTGGGGCAAGAAACCATTGCGCCATCAGATCGGCCCCGCCCAGACCTCGATAATCTCACCACATGGATCGACGCCTGATATGTTGTCTGACTACAGCCGCGCCATCAGCCAGGTCTTTGACCGGCGCTTCATCACTGTCCTGATCAAATCTATCGCACTTACACTGGCCCTGCTGATCGGTCTGACGATGCTGCTGATGTATTTGGTCAGCTTCATCCCTTCGATGAGCTTCACAATCCCACTGATCGGTTATGAAGTTACGTTTCTTGAAGAACTGGCTGAAACTGCCTCATTCGGGCTGATCCTGATCCTATCCAGTTTTCTGATGTTTCCTGTCGCAGCGTTGTTTGTCGGGCTGTTTTTGGATGAAATCGCTGACGCTGTTGAGGCGCGCCATTATCCTTCCCTGCCCGAACCTCGTCGCCAAAGCTGGGGCGAGGTGCTGACGCAAAGCATTGAGTTCATGTTTGTGCTGATCGGCGCGAACGTGGTCGCCTTGATCATCTATCTTCTCTCAGCATTCCTGGCGCCGGTAATCTTCTGGCTAGTAAACGGCTATCTTCTGGGCCGCGAGTATTTTGAAGTCGTCGCCATGCGTCGGATCGACAAGCGCGACGCCAAATCGCTGCGCCAGAAACATTTCTTCTCGATCTGGATGGCGGGCGCCTTGATCGCCGTGCCCTTGTCGATACCCATCCTCAACGTGCTTGCGCCGGTGATTGGCGTCGCCGCCTTTGTACATCTGTATCATCGCAAGTCCCGCGCCAGCGGCGTTTGAAGGGTTACTGAGCGCCTGCGCCATCATATTGACGTCCGCTATCGACGCCGGTCGGCGCGTCTATGTTGACGGAGCTACACGCAGCGACGGCAAAAATCAGGGCTGAAAACAGGGTGATGGTTTTGGTACACTTAAGAGCCATTGCGACATCTCCTCTATGGTTGAGCAAGCCGGATGGTCGGCTCTTACACAGAGATGGGGACGCGCGGTCGCACACTCAAATCACGAGGTAGAGCATTTGCGAGAGGGGGCGTGATCAGCCGCTAATGGCACCAGTCGGACACAGCGCAGAACAACGCGTACAGCGAACAGCCACGCGCCAAATCACAGAAAAATCTGTAGATGATAGTGAGTTCACCTAGCGCACAATCCATTAAGCGCTGAAATGCGCGGGCGGAAAGATCCGCCCGCGCCTATTCCATCAAGACGTCTTTGGCTTCAGAATTGGTGCTTCGACCTGTTTGTCCTTGGTCTTGGACATGAACGGGCAAGCAGAAGCCGCAGTCGCAAAGCTAAGCGCGCCAATGACCGCAACAGCAATCGTTAGTGCCTTCATGATGTCTTTCCTTTTCAAAGGTCAACAAAGCCAGGCTATGTCAAATTCTGCTGTGGCCGAAGCGGAAAAATTCACAAGCCCGTGAGCGTTGTTAACTTTCAGGCCGGGTCAGAAAGCTGATATCCTCAACTGAGATCACACCGCTTTCGATGATTGTGAACGCTATGATCCACAAACCGGTCGCCGCAATCGTCGTCCAGATCAGCTTTTTCTTCATCAAGGACTGGTCCGGCGCGCCGGCGGATGTGCCCGGCTCAACTTCGCCAGCTTCTTCCTGGCTGCGTACAAACAGCGGCAGGATCATGTAGAGGGCAAGAAACCAGAAAACCGCGAAAAGAACGATAGCGCCGGTGATGGTCATTCGACTTCCTCAAGCTCAACGAGTGTGCCGTTAAAATCCTTGGGATGTAGGAACAGAACCGGGTTGCCATGGGCGCCGATCTTCGGTTCACCACTTCCCAGAACACGCGCGCCGTCAGCCTTTAATTTGTCTCGGGCGGCCAGAATGTCTGTCACTTCATAACAAACATGGTGAATGCCGCCTGCGGGGTTCTTTTCCAGAAATCCAGCAATGGGAGAATTCTCACCCAGTGGATAAAGAAATTCGATCTTAGTGTTCGGCAATTCGACAAAAATTACCGTCACACCATGATCCGGCTCATCCTGAGGCGGCCCAACCTTGGCTCCAAGGGTGTTGCGGTATTGCGCCGCTGCAGCCTCAAGATCAGGAACGGCAATGGCGACATGGTTCAGTCGTCCAATCATGGCGTATCTTCTCCTCACTTTGTATGAGGTTCAGATAAAGCGGCGCCATGGTCGGGGCAAGCCGGGATTGGCGAATTGGACGGTTTCCAGCCACCATCTGTCAGATCGCATGCAGCCGAACGTATCAAGCGCAACTGCTTGCGAGATGGTGACAAGCGGCCGACCAGAGTAGGGAGCTCAGCCACCAATCCCGGCAGGATCACAGGCAGGTACGCAACGAACCCACCTGTGACCCGTCTCAGCGGCTAACTACCGATAACAGTAGCAAGGCTCGGTGTTGCGACGGCTACCAGCGTCAAGCTGATTGCAGCGAAAGCTATTCCATAGATGGCATTCATGAGTTGTCTCCTAACGGTCCCGGCGCCTTTTGGGGCGCGGTGGTGGCAGGGGGCCGCTCGCGGTTCTGATCGTCCGAACCCGATGCGCGGCGGGTGTGTTTATGAGGTGTGGATGTCGAAGCTACGATACAATCAAGTGACATTGACGTTTAGGTCAACGACTTGAAACAAATCAGAATGGTTGAGGAGTTTCAGATGTTTTCCAGCAGCCACGCAGGCCGTGCTGATCGTACATGCCGGCAGTTCAATCCTACGCAGTTGAATACGGCGTCTACAAGTCAAGCTGTTAGGTTGTAGTTCGGCGCGACCAGTGCGCCATTATCCACCTTGCGCCTTTACCAAGGGCGGATCACGACTGCAGAAAGTGAGTTCTTGGGACTGCCGTCAATCAATTTGTCGGAATAGCTGAGATAGACGAGCGTGTTCCGCGTCTTGTTATAGAACCGAACGACCTGGATTTTCTTGAACAAGATCTACGTGCGCTGACGAAACACCTGTTCACCCTCTTCAAGGTCTGGTGGCAGAGTTATTTCACCGGTTTGGCGACAGGCGATGGACGCGTCGGAGGTATCTTCGGCCAACCCCAGAGACCCTTTGATGCCGCCAGTTTTGGCACGGCTGACAAAGCAGGACACGCCCGGAACGTCCGGATCGTCAAATGCCTCAACTACAATTTTATGGTTTGCACCCAGTAGTTTGAAGGCTGTGGATACTTCGCCCACCTCTTCAGCCAGCACTGACATTGGCGAAGTTATAGTCAGGGACAGAGCGATCAGGAAATTTCTCAACACTGCATCATTCCTCAGTCAGAAATTGTGGTACTAAGCGCATCCACGCCAGCATCAACAGCACACATTTCTATGTGCTTGGGTTCCCCTAGGCTGTGTATAAACAAGAAGCATCAGTAGCGCACCCGATGATCCAAAAGGTTGAGTTCGCCACCACAGAACACACAACTATCAGTGATTACATTAAATTATACCCCACAATATTCACACATATGTGATCATGATGTGTAATTACGCTATTCCGGCAAGCGCCCTACAACGTCATCTGTGAGTTGAGTTCCTGGCCTAGGAATATCTGTTGAAAGGGTTTGTGATGGTTGCGCGTACTGTACTGGCTTTCGATTCCAAAGCACTACTTGTTACGGCCAATCCTAATGGCGGTCCTGCCATTGGTTCGTCCATCATCAATAACTCTTCGACGCCGGATGGTACTGTGTTCACGTATCAATCTGGGTTGGGCGCAAGTGTCGTCACCATCGATGATACGAATACCGGCGGAGGCGAGGATGTCTTCGATGATGATGACACCGGCAACCACACCGTCACAGACGGCGCTGGCCTTATCGCCAACGGTCAGTCCGTTGAATCAGAATCTCTGATTCAGATTCAAGCGCTGGATGGCAATGGTAACCTCGTCGGTCCGGTAATTGACCTCTATGTCTTCTCGCAAGGCGGTGACTTCGAAGATGTATGGGGCTTCGCAACAGACGCTACGTTGACGTCAGGCGTTCAGTACCAAAAAGTCGCCGGCAGCAACAACGGCGACTCGCTTTTCGTCGATTTCGTTTGCTTTGCTCGCGGCGCCCTTATCCGAACGCCAGATGGCGTTGTGCCAGTTGAAAACATCCGCCCCAGTGACAAAGTCTGGACAACCGATGATCCGGCTGCAGTTGTTAAGTGGGTCGGATCAAAAACGGTTTTCGCAACAGGCGATGCTGCGCCAGTGGTGTTCGAGACTAGGGCCATCGGCAACACAAGCCCCCTGATTATCTCGCAACAACATCGGGTCCTGCTGCGCAATGCAGAAGCCAACGTCATGTTCGGCGCGGAAGAGGTTCTGGCCCCCACCCAAAGCCTGACCCAGCTTGATGGCGCGCGGATTGCCGAAGGCGCGACCGTCACCTACCATCACATCATGTTCGATGCTCATCGCATCGTCGAAAGCGATGGCGCCCTGTCTGAAAGCTTCTTCCCCGGCGCGACTGCCCTCAACACATTGGACGATGCTGTACGGGATGAATTGATGGGCCTGTTCCCTGAGCTTCAGGATCAGGCAGACTATGGCCCCACCGCCGCCCATACACTGAAACCCTATGAAGCAGAGGCGCTGGCGTCCTCTATGGGCTGACCTAGGTCGGACGCGTGTTGAGACGCGTCCCGGCAAGCCCTTTCGGGCGCAGGGTCATTCATCACGCCGGTTACCAAATGAATGGTTTCAGGTCTAAGCCGCAAGATCAAAGCATGAACGAATTGTGGCGATCACACTCTCTCCTTATATAATTCAACGACTTATCCCTACTTTCACACGTGAAAGGTTTTTTGGGCTGACCTTAAAACTCTTCCAAATGCACGACCCCATTCGCCGCTTTAATCGCCCCTTTGACTTGCGGCGACACCGGATAATCATCGGGCAAGGCGACCTCAACCTCGCGATCCATTTCCGGTAGGGTGAACACCAGATTGACCGGCCCACCACGCCCCGGGCCAACAGCATCCAGCCGCGCCTTAATGCTTTCCAGGGCGCGTGGTTCAGATACGAAGATCCGTAACCCGGCAGGCGCCGCATCTTTGACAGCGCTATCGATCGGTTGCACTGCCCGGGCCAGCATCTTGACCTGTTCGCCGTCAATCTCAGGCTCAACAGTAAGGACCACATTGCACCCCGGGTTCAGGTCATCGCGATGCGCCATCAGCACATCCGAAAACACCGTCACCTCATACATACCCGTCGGATCGGACAATTGAACAAAGGCAAAACGGTTGCCCCGCGCAGACTTGCGTTCCTGTTTTGACATTACCGATCCGGCGATGCGGGTCGATATCCCGCTGCGCCCGCCTGCAACGATCTCGGAATAGGTTTGCACCCTCTTGCGCTTTAGCGGTCCGGCATAGTCATCCAGCGGATGGCCTGATAGGTAGAAACCAACCGCAGCATGTTCTTCTGCTAACCGTGCAGTTGGAAGCCAATCATCCGGGGCAGGCAAACGCGGGTTCGGCAGCCCGCCTTCAGCCTCACCAAACAGCGAAACCTGGGCTGATTTTTCGGCCTCTACACTCGCCGCAGAAAACCCGACAAGGGTATCGATGCTTTCATAAGCCCGCTGCCGGTTCGGTTCGAGCCCATCGAAGGCCCCTGCCCTTGCAAGCATTTCAAGCGGTCTTTTGCCGACGCGTTTCAGATCAACACGCTTGGCGAAATCGAAAACATTCTTGAAAACGCCCCCTTCTTCGCGCGCTGCGACAATCAATTTCATCGCTTCGACGCCAACGTTCTTGAGCGCACCCAAACCGTAGAGGATCCTGCCATCTTCAACCGCGAAGGTCGCCATTGACCGGTTGATGTCGGGGGAGATCGTTTCAATCTGCAGCCGGTCAACCTCACGCTTGTAGACCGCCAGCTTGTCCGTCAAGTGAAGGTCGCAGTTCATCACGGCGGCCATGAATTCAACCGGATAGTTCGCTTTTAGCCACGCTGTCTGATAACTGACCACGCCGTAAGCTGCGGCATGGGATTTGTTGAAACCGTAGTTTGCGAACTTATCTAGAAGGTCCCAAACTTCCTGCGCTTTGGCCTTGTCGACGCCATTTTCAGCGGACCCGGCCAGAAACTTCGGACGCTCCGCATCCATCGCTTCCTGGATTTTCTTACCCATCGCCCGGCGCAGCAGATCAGCGCCGCCAAGGGAATAGCCCGCCATCTTTCGGGCAATCTCCATCACCTGTTCCTGATAGACGATGATGCCCTGAGTTTCGTCCAAGATGTCGTCGATTAGTGGGTGAAGCTTATCGCGAGGCTCGCGATCATTCTTAACGTTGCAATATTTCGGGATGTTCTCCATCGGGCCAGGGCGGTAGAGTGCCACCAACGCCACGATATCCTCGATGCAGGTGGGTTGCAGCTGACGAAGCGCGTCGCGCATGCCACTACTCTCAACCTGGAACACCGCAACAGTATTAGCCGAGCCATAAAGGTCGTAAGATTTCTGATCATCGAGAGGGATCGCGCCGATGTCGATGTCGATATCCCGCTCTTTTAGCAAGTTCAGCGCGCCTTGGATGACAGTAAGTGTTTTCAAGCCAAGAAAGTCAAACTTGACCAGCCCGGCCTGCTCCACCCACTTCATGTTGAACTGAGTGGCCGGCATATCTGACCGCGGGTCCTGGTAGAGCGCCACAAGCTGCTGCAAGGGCCGATCGCCAATCACAACGCCAGCAGCATGGGTCGAAGCGTTTCTGAGCAGCCCCTCAACCTTTTCCGCCGTATCCAACAGTTGGCCTACAATGGGTTCCTGCTTGGCCTCTTCCTGTAAGCGAGGCTCTTCCGCCCGCGCTTTTGTCACCGACATTGGCTTGACGCCTTCGACCGGTATCAGCTTGGATAAACGGTCCACTTGGCCATAGGGCATCTGTAGAACGCGACCAACATCGCGGACTGCAGCTTTCGAGAGCATCGCACCGAAGGTGATGATCTGGGCGACGCGGTCACGCCCGTATTTCTTCTGAACGTAGGTGATCACCTCTTCCCGGCGATCCATGCAGAAATCGATGTCGAAATCCGGCATTGAGACACGTTCAGGATTGAGAAAGCGCTCAAACAGCAGGCCATAGCGTAACGGATCAAGGTCGGTGACGGTCAGTGCATACGCGACCAAAGACCCGGCGCCTGACCCCCTGCCCGGCCCGACTGGAATGTCGTGATCTTTGGCCCATTTGATGAAGTCGGCGACGATCAGGAAATAGCCGGGAAACCCCATCCCTTCGATAATTTCCAATTCGAAATCGAGGCGCTTCTGGTACTCCTCAACACTCGCGGCGTGCGGAATAACTGCAAGCCGCGCCTGCAGGCCTTCGTTGGATTGTCGGCGCAGTTCTTCGATTTCATCGTCGGCAAATTTGGGCAGAATCGGGTCGATGACTGTTGGCCGCCAATGACAGCGCCTCGCAATTTCAACAGTGTTCGAAATGCATTCCGGCAGGTCTGCAAATCGCTCGGCCATCTCCGCATGCGACTTGAACCTGTGCTCAACCGTAATCCGGCGACGTTCTTCCTGGCTAAGATATGCGCCCTGACCAATACAGAGGAAGGCGTCATGCGCCTCATACATGTCTGCGTCTTTGAAGTAGACATCGTTGGTAGCGACCAGCGGCAACTCACGCGCATAGGCCTGCTCAACGAACCAACGTTCTGTTTGGTCTTCCTCCACTGTCCGCGCAGCGCCATCTGTGCCATGGCGCTGCAACTCGACGTAAAGGCGATCGCCATAGATTGCTTGCAGCTCATCGAGCAATGCTGAAGCTGCTTCAAGCTGGCTGTCTCGCACCAGTTGGCCTAATGGACCAAGAGATCCGCCTGTCAGGCAGATAACGTCGGTCGAGCATTCTTGAAGGTCTTCACGCGTCACATGATGTGGCGCATCGCCTGCTTCAAGGTATGACCGGGATGACAACGCCATCAGGTTACGATAGCCAACCTCGCTCATCGCGATACAGACGAGCGCAAGCGGATTTGGCACACGTTCATCGGGCCGTGAAGCCTTGGCGTAAGTCAGATCAAGCTGGCAGCCGATTATTGGTTGCACGCCAGCCTTCTTCGCCGTCTCGGAGAATTCCAACGCCCCAAAAAGGTTATTGGTGTCGGTCACAGCGCATGCAGGCATGCCCTGGTCAGCGCACAGCCCCGGCAAGGCTTTGATCAGCATGGCGCCTTCAAGTAGCGAATAGATCGAATGAAGGCGGAGGTGGATAAATGAGTCGCTCATCCCAGCACGCTATCCCAGCCGCGCGCCCATGCGAAGGCGCCGCATTGGCCAAAGACGCTCAAACCCCCATGTTGATAATATGTACGAATTGGGCGTGTTTCTGGCGATCTGGGCTGCAATCTATGCAGCAACCGTGGCGATGTATTTCGGCCAGGGCTATTTCCTGATCTGGATCAACAACCGACACCCCGAACGGCGCATTCAAAAAAACCGCCATGGCGAAGATCGCGCACGACTTGAGATTATCCAGTCTCTCAAGTCTCTGATCGTCACATGTGGCTGCATGGCCGGCGGAATATGGCTGCAATGGATGGGCTGGACAATCTGGTCACCCCTGGAACTGACATGGCTGAACGGCGTGATAATGTTCGTCGTCTCAATATTCCTGTACGATGCCTGGTTTTATTGGGGCCACCGTCTGATGCATTGGCGCCCTCTCTACAAACATCATTTCTGGCACCATCGGTCCGTTGCCCCGACAGTTTGGTCGAATTATTCAGACACGCTTGCCGACGCGTTTGCTATGCAATCGTATTACCTTGTTGCGCCGATTTTCCTGCCCATTCCCGCAGCAGTCCTTTGCCTGCATCGCCTTTGGGACCACATCAACGGCCAAATCGGCCATTCCGGGTTTGAATATTTCGCAGATCGCACAACACGCTTCCCTAGCCCAATGGTGTGCGTGACATTCCACGACCAGCACCATGAGCATTTTGACTATAACTACGCGAACTTTTTCAGTTTCTGGGATCGTCTCTGTGGAACAATCCACCCAACCTACGATGAAACGGTCAAAGTGCGTGGTGAAAACCCCGACCATACACCAGTCAAATAGTTAGCCGGTGCGACAGCTATGATCGCAAACGAGACTGCTTAACAGTTCCGTGCTTATGATCCGACCGCCACCTCAGGTGTTTGCTGATACATTAGCGGTGAACCTTGTTCTACCAACAACATTTCAGAAGACATTCACGGTCGTTTGATCCACAAATGCTTCCGCAGGTGGCGCCCTTACCAAAGTGGCCGATATTAGCATTCTAGAGGACAGGACATGACCGAAACGCTCAACTTCGATGACCCCCGCCAACGCCCCCGTTTTACTGGCCTCGCGACCTTCTTTCGAATGCCTTACGTCGAAGATTTTGAAGGATCCGGCCTTGATATAGGCGTATGCGGCGTTCCCTACGACGGCGGCGTCACCAACCGACCCGGCCCACGGCACGGCCCACGCGAGGTCCGCAACCAATCCTCTCTGATCCGTGGGATCAATCAAGCGACTGGCGCCGCGCCCTTTGAGCGTATGAAAGTTGCGGATATCGGCGACGCGTGGATTGAAAAGCCATTCGAATTGGTCGGCGCACACAATGAAATTCAGGCATATTTCGAGCGTGTGAAATCCGCTGGCATCCGCCCTTTAACTTGCGGTGGCGATCATTCAGTTTCTCTTCCTATCCTTCGCGCTTTGGCGAAAGATGGTCCGGTTGGCATGATCCATATCGACGCCCATGCTGATACGGGCGACGATTATGGTGGGTCACGTTTTCACCACGGCGCACCCTTTAAGGTCGCTGTAGACGAAGGCCTGCTAGACCCCAAACGCACAGCGCAAATCGGCATTCGAGGAACGCTCTACAGCCCGGACATGTGGAAGTTTTCTTACGATAGCGGCATGCGCGTCATGTTGATGGAAGAGGTTGAAGAAAAAGGCTGGCGCGCAGCAATGGCTGAAGCGCTTGAGTTTGTCGGACCGGGCCCAATCTATGTCTCGTTCGACATTGATTGCCTTGACCCCAGTTTCGCACCAGGCACAGGTACGCCAGAGGCCGGCGGCTTAACAATGCGCGAAGCACAGGGCATGGTTCGCATGCTCGCCGGACAGGAAATCATGGGGGCGGACATGGTTGAAGTGTCCCCACCGTTCGACAATTCCGGCGTTACAGCGCTAAACGGCGCCACGATGATGTTTGAGCTGCTTTGTGTGATGGCAAAGTAAGGAAACTGTCTGAGCTGATTGCAAACAGCTCAGACAATCTTACCGCCTGACAAGGTTACTGTACGATCCATCCGGCCTGCCAATTCGGGGTTATGGGTTGCAATCAGTGCGCCCAGCCCTTCGTTTCGAACAAGCCCCAGTAACATCTCAAACACGCTTTCTGATGTCTCGACATCCAGGTTTCCTGTCGGCTCATCAGCTAACAATAACCCGGGCCGATTTGCCAACGCACGGCACATTGCCACGCGTTGCTGTTCACCGCCCGACAGCTCTGCCGGTCTATGGCCTGCCCGACCAGCCAACCCGACTGAGGCAAGAAGTTCTTCAGCCCTCTTACCTGCTGGTTTCGCACCAACACCAGAAGCGAGCTGAGGCAGCACAACATTCTCAACAGCGGAAAACTCGGGCAGCAGATGGTGAAACTGATAGACGAAACCGATTTCAGCCCGCCGCGCAGCAGTCCGACCCCGATCATCCAACCCACTTACGTCAGAACCGCCAACTTCAATCCGCCCGGCGTCGGCATTGTCCAAAAGGCCAGCTATGTGGAGGAGCGTTGACTTGCCCGACCCAGAAGGCGCCGCCAGCGCAACGATCTCGCCCCGGTCAATTGTCAGATCAGCTTCATTCAGCACTTCGATTGCTGTTTCGCCACCACCATAGGTCTTCGAAACGCCAGAAAGACGCAAAATTTCACTCATATCGAAGCGCCTCAACCGGGTTCATTCGGGCCGCACGCCAGGCTGGATAAAGTGTCGCGATGAACGCAAGGCAAAGGGCGATGGCGACCGTGACGCCTACATCAGACCAATGCATTTGTGCAGGGATTTCAGTCAGGAAGCGAACCGACGGGTCCCAGACGGAGCCACCGACGACAGCTTCAACGACACCCTGAATTGCCTTGATATTCAGGGAAAAGAGAACACCCAAAGCTACACCAAGTATCGTTCCGATAACGCCGATAGAAGCGCCACAGATGAAAAACACTCGCATAATCGCACCACGCGTCAGCCCAAGGGTGCGCAGAATACCGATGTCACGCCCTTTGTCCTTCACCAGCATGATCAAGCCGGAAATGATGTTCAAAGCAGCTACCAGAATTATTAGACTGAGGATCAGGAACATCACGACCCTTTCAGTTCTGAGCGCTTTTAGATAGCCGCCATTCTGATCTTTCCATGTCCATAGCCGAACAGGCGTTTCGACGGCCGCACGAAGCCCCGGCACAATTTCTTCAATCAGATCAGGGCGATCCACCATAACTTCGATCATGTCGACGCGGCCCTGCTTCAGGAAAAACTTCTGTGCTTCGTCCAACGGCATGTAGACAAGCAGCTTGTCATATTCGGACATGCCGATCTTGAAGATATACGCGATAGAAAAGGATCGCACCGTCACTGGCGCAGGGCCAAGGACAGTGCGCAACCCTTTGGGCGAGACTAGTTTAAGACTATCCCCAACACGCAGATTTAGCTCGTCCGCGATGCCAGCGCCGATTGCAATGCCAACTTTGCCAAAGTCTGCAAGGTCACCTTGCGCCTCTTCTGGTTCGGCAAGAGCGGAGAGCGTAGCGGCGTCCTTTGGGCTTACACCCCTGACCAAAATGAACGACCGCCCGCCGCGGGCTGTAGCCATAACGCGATCTTCGATAATTGGCGCGGCGCGTGTCACACCTGGAACAGTGGCCGCGCGCGCCGCCATAGCCTCATAGTCCCCCAAATCCACAGCCTGAGGCAAGATCAAGACATGGCCATTAGTTCCAAGGATGCGGTTAACAAGTTCAAACCGGAAACCATTCATCACAGACATGACGATGATCAGTGTCGCGACGCCAAGCATGATACCAACCAGAGAGAAGCCAGTAATTGCTGAAATCGCACGTTCTTTTCGGCGGGCTCGCAGATAGCGGCCCGCGATCATCCATTCATATCCTGCAAAGGCGGGTGTCGACATCAACCGTAGATCTCAGCCAGACGGGCGACTGCATCATCAGGCGACATCTCAATTGTCTCGCCATCTTTGCGGCGCGTCAATTCAACCTTGCCTTCTTTCAGGCCACGTGGCCCGACGGTAATGCGCCACGGCAGACCAATCAGGTCCATGCTGGCAAATTTTCCTCCTGCCCGTTCTTCCCGGTCATCATATAAGGGATCAACACCAGCAGCAGTAAGTTTGGCGTAGAGGTCTTCGCAGGCTGCGTCGGTCGCATCGTCACCCTGACGTAGGTTCACAATACCAGCACCGAACGGCGTCACCTGCTCTGGCCAGATGATGCCTTTGTCATCATGGCTCGCCTCAATGATTGCGCCGATCAGGCGGCTGACGCCGATGCCATGGCTCCCCATATGGACAGCTGTCTTGTTTCCTTCACCATCTGTCACCGTCGCGCCCAACGCATCGGAATACTTCGTGCCGAAGTAGAAGATCTGCCCAACTTCGATGCCCCGCGCGGTCATCCGGCGTTCTTCCGGAATTTCGTTAAACAGTGCTTCTTCATGCGTTTCGTCGGTGCGGGCGTATTTGGATGTAAACTCTTCCAGAATGGCGCCGCACTGGGCCTTGTCATTATAGTCGATATCACGGTCATCGAAACTCAGGTCAGTGACGGCGCTGTCATAAAACACCTCTGACTCTCCTGTTTCGGCCAGCACAAGAAATTCATGTGTATAGTCGCCGCCAATTGGCCCACCGTCAGCGCGCATTGGGATCGCCTTCAGGCCCATCCGCTCATAAGTGCGCAGATAGGTTACCAAATGACGGTTATAGGAATGCAGCGCATCTTCCTTGGTCAGGTCGAAGTTGTAGCCGTCTTTCATAAGGAACTCGCGACCGCGCATCACGCCGAAACGAGGGCGCACTTCATCGCGGAATTTCCATTGGATATGATAAACGGTCAGTGGCAGCTGCTTGTACGACCCACCATAAGAACGAAAGATGTCCGTGATCAGTTCTTCGTTCGTGGGGCCATACAGCATATCACGCCCATGGCGATCCGTTATGCGCAGCATTTCTTCGCCATAGTCGTCATACCGACCACTTTCGCGCCACAGATCCGCAGATTGCAGCGTCGGCATAAGCATCGGGTGATGACCGGCGCGCTGTTGTTCTTCGTGAACAATATTTTCCAGCTTGCGCAACACTTTGAAACCCATTGGCAACCAAGAATAGATCCCGGCGCTCGCCTGCTTGATCATCCCCGCACGCAGCATCAGACGGTGACTGACAATTTGCGCCTCAGCGGGCGTTTCTTTCAGGATAGGCAGGAAGTATCGGGACAGGCGCATCGTGGTTCTCTCTGATCAACAGCTGATCGGGTTTAGGCGAAGGGCGGCTAACGCGCAATCCGGCAAATCCGCCTCAGGCTATCATCCGCGAGGCCAGGCCAAGGCAATCACCCAGTGCATTCAGGCGTCGTTCAACCCGTTCCCCCGCCAGATGGGCGACACTGGGTTCCAGTATCAGCGCCAATTCGCCATCAGCAATTTCGATACGAGTTTTGTTCAACATGCCTTTGACTGAGCCGGTAAGCATAGCACCCAATCGTAATGCGCGGCCGAGAGCTTCCGCCGAATTGCGCTTTTCGTCGGGCAAGAGTTTCAGAGATGCGCTAACATCCGCACCCAATTCCGTCGTTTTATATCGGTGTAGAAGTGCAGCGCCGATGAATATCCGACCACCATGGCCAAGACCACTCAGATTGGCGCGCGTCACTGTTGTGAAACAAGCGGCGGCGCGGAAATCGGGATGCTGACGCCAGTTGACGTCATGAAGATGGCATGTGGCCAGCGCCAGGCGTTGTTGATCTGCAGGAAATCCAGAGATGATTGGGGATAGCCAATCATAAACTTCCTGTCCGAACCCAGGACTGCGAGCAGAGCGAACTTCCATCGCCAAAGCTGCTGCAAGCAAAGGATCTTCGCATCGCTGCGCTTTAGGCATGCGATCAAATATCAGCCCTTCTCTTAACCCAAAGGCTGAAACTGCAACGTTTTCCGGCTTTAGCGCATCCATCAAGCATCCAAGGGCCCGCGCACCCGCGGCAATTGACGCAACGCGAGAAGAAGATGCACCTGCAGCCTTTTTCAATTGCTGCGGATCCACTGAAATCGCCCACTCACATAGCGCCCTGATCGCATCTGGGGTCACTTCGTACCCCATGAGGACATTAAGCGGGTATTTCTGTCGGCTCATCTCAGCTTTCGCCAGCGCTCGCCAAGCGCCGCCAATCAAGACAAGCGGGCCTTTGATAGGGGCAAATTTGCTTGCTTCATCTCGGAGCTGTTCCAATATTGACGCGCTTTCATCAATCGACGCGTCCGCCAGCCTCAGGTGCCCGGCATTGGTTGAAACAGCACCCAAAATCTCACCATCTTCGACTTTGGCCAGTTCAAGTGACGATCCGCCGATGTCGGCGATCAGCCCCTGTGCATTAGGCCAGCCCAGCATTACACCGCAGGATGACAGGCGCGCTTCTTCTAATCCGGTGGCGACACGGATTTCGAGGCCAGTTTCACGCGCAATCTCATCGCGAAAAGCAGGCGCATCAGCCGCTTCGCGCATCGCAGCAGTGCCAACGCCAATCAGTTCCCGAACCCCCATTCCACGCGCAATGCCGACAAACCGCTGCAAAGCCGCAAGGGCGCGTTCCTTACCGCGGGGGTTCAGCTTTCCCGTCGCGGACAAGCCTTCACCCAAACGGCAAATCGTCTTCTCGTTGAAGAAATAGTCAGGGCTACGGGCATCATCTTCGAAAATCACAAGACGAATTGAGTTGGAACCAACATCGATTACCCCAACCAGGGGCAGCGTTGACGGGTGCAGGTCCTTCGGGGCGGTCTGTAGCAAACTGACTTCAGGCGTCGCCGCCTGCCCTTAAACTCTCTCTCGCCGCCGCGTGATTCTTAAGCGTCACGTCGCCGTCCAACTTCTGATTAGCCTTGGCGCGTCGCTGGCACCAGCCCTTCGCCGCTTAGAATGCGACGGATTGTCGAGAAAGAACTGATGACAGTCGAATGGGGCAAGATCGTGGGCGTCGCTGTTTGATAAGTGTCTCCATTTGGTCACGACATTCTTCTGTGAGTTCCGCCGCGAGATTGGCCTACCCAATCCGGCAGTTCAGTTCGGTTTCACCCTAAGCCACGGTGAGAGCTTAGATTATCTGCAGGGTATCTGCGCCATGCTAAACCAGCTAATCAGCCAATTTTCGGTCACCTATCAACCGCTCGGCATTGCTGTGCTTCGCAAGGTTGAGTGCGCAGCAGGGCTTTAGCTAGAACTTAACATGCTCGCGAATAAGCGGGATGGTGATGCCATGCGCCTCTGATCTGGAAATGCGATCTAACTGATCAACGATGTTTCTTGCGGCCTTTGCCGATCTTTCAATTCGTCGGGCAAGGTATGCCACAACAGGCTTGGCGACGATAAGATGGCGATCACGAAACTGCTTGATGATCATATCCTGCATCAAAGCATTATCAGGGGCCTCGATCTGCACATGGGCTAGACTAGCCAGTCGAGAAGCCAAATCCCGGATAGTCAAAGATACGTTTGATGGCCCTTTTCGGGCTGTAAGCAAAAGCGTTGCACCTTCGGCCCTAGCCATGTTCATGAGGTGAAACAGCGCCACTTCGTTTGGAACAGCCAGATTCTGGTCAAAATCTTCAATGACGATTGCGCCAATTGACGCCAAAGCCGCCACATCATCTTCACGAAGGTTCGCGGCAAGAACACGTTCGGCGCCGGTCCTTTCCATCCATACTTGGGCAAGATGGGTTTTTCCGGCGCCCTCTGGGCCGGTAAGCAAAAGCTGTCGATTTGGCCACCGATCTTCCGCCTCTATCATCGCCAAGGCCGTTGCATTGGATGCGGACACGTAAAAATCGTCGCGTTCAAATGCCCTCCGACGGGGCAGCGAAATGTCCAGAATCTGCTGTTCAGCCATCTTCAGGCTGATCCACCCCATTATAGAGGCGTCCGGTTTTGTATTGCTCAATCGAGAACCGCAGGAACACGCCGATCACGGCGGCGGTCGGCACTGCAATAAGCAACCCGGTGAACCCGAACAGACCGCCAAACGCGCTAAGTGAGAACATCAACCAAACCGGATGAAGGCCAACACTACCGCCGACAAGCTTCGGGGACAGGAAATTGCCTTCAACGACCTGCCCAATGGCAAAAATGACAAAGACTGCAACGATCCATTCGGGCGAGTCCCAGAAATGGAACAGTGCGATCCCGATAGACAGCGCGCCGCCAAGGATCGATCCCACAAACGGTATGAAAGAAATCAGGCCGGCGAACATGCCAACAAGCAGGCCAAACGGTAGTTGGACGATGATCAAACCGGCAGCATAGAAAACGCCAAGGATCAGGCACACCGTCAGCTGACCACGAACAAACCCCGCCAATACGCGATCCACGCGCTTTGCCAACTCGCGAAGTGTATCGCGGTGATGGCGCGGCAGAAGATCATCGATCCGCTCAACCATATTGTCCCAGTCGAGCAGCAGATAGAACGCAACGACGGGTGTGATCACCGCAAGCGTGATGAAATTGACCCCGGCGAGACCAAGAGACCAGGCGCTTGCAAGGATCTTGACCGAAATATCGCGAACCTGATTTTCAAAGCGCGTCAAAGCTTCGCTCAGAATATTGCCGCCGGACGTGTCGATCGGCAGCATGGGCAACAATGTCTGATCAACGAACGCACGAATAGCGTCGATAATTCCGGGTGCTGCGGTAACGGCCAGCCGTATCTGATTTGCCGCCAGTGGCGTCACAATGGCGACGAGCAGTATGAATGCGATCAGCGCACTGAATGTAATGATGACAGTCGCGAGAACGCGCGAAACGCCTCGCTTTTGCAGCCTGTCCGCCAAAGGGTCGGTAAAGTAGGCGATCGCCGCGCCCATCACGAAAGGGGCCAGGACATCGGCGAGCAACAGCAGGACAATCGCAAGGGCGATCAGCCCTACACCCCACCAACGTGCTTGTTCTCCCAGTGTCATATCGCCTCCTGAACGTCCCGCTTAGATGCGGGCGAAACAGGATGAGGTCAACCTTCTGAAAGAAACTGTTCCTTCAGAATGCGCTCATTCAGGCCGTGCCCCGGGTCGAAAAGGAACTGGATTTCAATGTCGTTGTGAAAGGCGACCTCAACGGTTGATACCTGTCGCACCTCGGTACTGTCAGCAACAGCCAGAACCGGGCGTTTGCTTTCTTCCAACACTTCGATCTTTACCGTCGCATCGTGGGGAAGCAACGCCCCACGCCAACGCCGGGGACGGAAGGCGGAGATTGGCGTTAAGGCCATTAGGTCGCTTTCGATAGGCAGGATCGGGCCATGTGCAGATAGATTGTAAGCGGTTGAACCAGCTGGCGTGGCGATCAGGGCCCCGTCACAGATCAATTCTTCCAATCGCTCACGCCCATCTATGCTGATCCGAAGTTTTGCCGCCTGATAGGTTTGGCGCAGCATGGAAACTTCGTTGATCGCCAAGGCTTCGGTCGTCAGGCCGTTCACCGTTGTCGCTTTCATGCGGAGGGGATTGATCTTGGTTGCCTCAGCAGCGTTCAGACGCTCCAGCAGATCTTCCTCATGGTAGTCGTTCATCATGAAACCGACAGATCCACGATTCATACCGTAAACCGGCGCAGGAAGGTGCATCGTATCGTGCAGCATGTGAAGCATGAAACCATCGCCGCCCAAGGCGACAATCACATCAGCCTGCGCCACAGGCGCTTGACCATATCTTTCGGTCAGGACCGGAAAGGCGGTCTGCGCAGCCTGCGAATTACTGGCGGCGAAGTGAATTGTCTTGAAGTTCATGCCCGTATCCCCCGGTCGGTGCGCTTGTACTGCTGCTACCCTGACGACACATGCCCGCGTTCACAACCTTGATATTCCCCTGACGACATCAAACGGTGCGATCAATCACGTTCACCTTGCGCAATGTTTCATGTCGCGATGAGACGGCCCCAGCGCTCACTCCGATAGTGAAAAGACGTTTGGCATAGCGCAATAGTCGCAAATACAGGTTGATCTTCGCCGGAAGTTCAATATTGGAGGCCAAAGCGCGACTAAATGAGGAACATACGCAATGAACGCCGCCACCCAAGACGCAGGATTTTTCACAGATACGCTTGCTGAGCGCGACGCTGAAGTTTTCGGCGCCATCACCAATGAGCTTGGCCGCCAACGTGATGAGATCGAACTGATCGCATCGGAAAACATAGTTTCTCGCGCGGTGATGGAAGCGCAGGGATCTGTCGCCACTAACAAATATGCCGAAGGCTATCCCGGACGGCGGTATTATGGCGGCTGCCAGCACGTAGATGTAATGGAAGAACTGGCGATTGACCGCGCCAAGCAGCTGTTCAACTGCGGTTTCGCGAATGTGCAGCCAAACTCAGGCTCGCAAGCCAACCAGGCGGTGTTCATGGCGCTGATGCAGCCCGGCGATACGTTCCTGGGAATGGATCTGTCATCGGGTGGCCACCTGACCCACGGCGCAAAGGTCAACCAGTCCGGCAAGTGGTTCAACGCGGTGCACTACGGCGTTCGCACACAAGACAGCCGCCTTGACTACGATGATGTCGCAGCGAAGGCGGAAGAGCATAAGCCGAAGGTAATCGTTGCGGGCGGCTCAGCCATCCCTCGTCAGATCGACTTCAAGAAATTTCGTGAGATCGCCGATAGCGTCGGCGCGCACCTGCATGTCGATATGGCGCATTTTGCTGGCTTGGTGGCGGCCGGTGAGCATCCAACCCCCCTCGAATATGCCGACGTCGCGACCACCACGACCCACAAGACACTGCGCGGTCCACGTGGTGGGATGATCCTGACGAATGATGAGGCATTGGCGAAAAAGTTCAATTCCGCCATCTTCCCGGGTATTCAGGGCGGACCGCTGATGCATGTCATCGCTGGCAAGGCCGTTGCATTTGGCGAAGCCTTGCGGCCAGAGTTCAAAGCTTATCAGCAGCAGGTCGTAGTCAATGCACAGGCGCTGGCCGACCAGTTGATGAAAGGTGGGCTGGATATCGTTACTGGCGGCACAGACACACATGTAATGCTGGTCGACCTTCGCCCCAAAGCCGTTAAAGGCAACGCGACCGAAAAGGCGCTGGGCCGCGCCCATATCACCTGCAACAAAAACGGCATCCCGTTTGATCCTGAAAAGCCGATGGTGACGTCTGGCGTTCGTCTGGGCACACCGGCAGGAACGACCCGTGGGTTTGGCGAAGCTGAGTTTCGCGCCATTGCCGATATGATTGTTGAGGTCGTGGACGGATTGGCCGCGAATGGCGAAGACGGCAACGGCGCTGTTGAGATGGCCGTCAAAGTCAAGGTGGAGGCGCTGTGCGCCCGCTTCCCTATCTACGAAACACTCTGATCTTTCGGGATTAAGAGGTCCGGGCCGCTATTGGCCCGGGCCTACAAAAAGTAAGTTGGTTTTCTCTCACATGTGAAAGTAGGCATAACCCATTGTTTTAGTTGTAAATCAGAAACCACCGCCACATTTCGTTCTCTGTTTGGCCTTGGATCTACTCTGATATCCGCGAATTATTTGTCGCCAACAAAGCCCAAGCTACAACGAAAAAGGCGCAACCCCCTTCGTTGCGGCGAAGAGGGCTGCACCGGAGGCCCGAAGACCCCACCAATTTTTGCTACTTAAGTTACAACTGTTTACGCAAAAGGTACGGTGCCGACCCTCCACAGGCGACACCATCGACGTGCTGATTTGATAGGCCCTATTTTGGGCATTGACCTGATCAACCGAACTTTCAGCGAGCACACGCTTCAAGCGCCGCCGACAGGTCCTATATGCATACCCATTTTGGTTGCCAAAGGACTACCTTAAGGTGATTAAAAGAACGATTGAGGCAACTGAGCCTTACTTGTGACGGCCGTTTTCGCCTCAAAATACACCGTTTTTTTCGATTTTCTGAAACAAGATACAATCATGGCGCGAAATCGAAGTTTCATGCCACTCTGCCTAAGCCGCTGAAAACATTACCTTAACGTTTGCGTAATCATTTAACGCATACGTTAAGGTAATTACCAGCGTCTGATCCAAGTGGAGCTGAGAATTTCCGACACCAAACAATGATTGTATCAAACTCAGCTGCATCTATGCTCGCAGGCACGACGTTAGTCTGGGTGCCCGTGTTTTTCATCAACGGCCCAAAAAATCAGTCAATTCGACAGATTTTTCGTCTTTCCCAAAACCGATTCTTAGATCTGGTGCGCCATCGAAGACGAAATCTTCGGAAAGTTAGAATTCGTATACGCCAGCATCTGTCTTGATGACGGCAATACCGGCTGTGGTTACATGGCTAGGCAGGCCGGTTAACACCCTGCCCAGCTGTGACCGTCTGCGCTTGCAACGCCAGCGCCGCCCAGGGCGATCAGGGCGGCGGCGAGTGATGCTTTGAGACGTAAAATGTATCCTCCGATGTTAAGTCTTCCTAGATCTTCGGATCTAACCAAGGGCCGGATCAGTCAGCACCTGACCATCACCACAGCTTTGTGACCAGGCGATATCAAGCCGTGATGTGACAAGATATAGGTTTGGCGCTGAAGCCCTACCCAATCCTTCGTAGGCAACCTATACTGGCGCCAAATCAGAAGTTCGGAGGGGCTACATGCGCTGTCCATTTTGCGGCGATACCGAAACACAGGTCAAAGACAGCAGGCCAGCGGAAGATCATGTCACGATCCGTCGCCGCAGGTTCTGCCAGGCGTGCGGCGGGCGGTTTACGACTTATGAACGGGTTCAGCTGCGTGATCTTACCGTTCTGAAAAAGAACGGACGACGTGAAAGTTTCGACCGGGATAAACTTGCGCGATCCATCCGCATCGCTTTGCAGAAACGCCCGATAGAAGGCGAACGCGTAGATCAGATGATTTCTGGCATTGTGCGCCGGCTTGAAAGCATGGGCGACAGTGACGTTCGGTCTGAAAGCATTGGTGAAATCGTGATGGAAACGTTGGCGCGGATCGACACCGTCGCCTATGTCCGCTTTGCTTCTGTCTACAAGAATTTTCAGGAAGCTGACGATTTTGAGGACTTTGTGGCTGAGCTGCGTCCCAAACTTCCTGACGAGGATTAAGCAGTGACCGCCGACCTGCGTTGGATGCGGGCGGCGCTTGCCCTGGCGCAAAGGGGGCTTGGCCGTGTCTGGCCAAACCCCGCAGTGGGCTGCGTTATCGTTCGAAATGGCCGTCTTGTAGGCCGCGGCTGGACCCAGCCCGGCGGAAGACCGCATGCAGAGACTATGGCCCTGGCGCAGGCGGGCGGTGATGCAAATGGCGCGACAGCGTATGTCAGCCTGGAACCCTGCGCCCACCACGGAAAAACGCCGCCCTGCTGCGATGCTTTGATCGCCGCCGGAATCACACGCGTTGTTTCGCCGATGGAAGATCCGGACCACCGCGTCGCCGGACGGGGTTTTGCGCGTATGCGATCAATGGGATTGGCAGTAGAAGTCGGCCTGCTGGCGGATGAAGCCTTTGCCGCGAATGAAGGCTTTCTGATGCGTCAAAGGCTGGGAAGACCGAAGGTTACGCTTAAGCTCGCCTCATCCCTCGATGGCGGGATCGCCACCGCCAGCGGTGAAAGCAGGTGGATTACCGGGCCTGAAGCACGGCAACGGGTGCACCTGATGCGGGCGCAAGCCGACGTCATCATGGTTGGCGCAGGCACCGCCCGCGCAGATGATCCGGGGTTGGATGTGCGCCTCGCCGGGTTTGAAGGTTGCGACCCATTGCCTGTGATCGTTGGCGGCAAGGCAGGCGATCTACCTGCAAAACTGACGGCAACCCTGCCCCACCGACCAGTCTGGCATGTGCGTGATGCGGGCGATGACAACGGTCCTGAAGGCGTCGACGTGATCGGCGCCCGTCGTGGCCCCGATGGTCTGGATCTAAGCGACCTGATGCAAACGCTGGGCGCGCGGGGTGTCACACGGGTTTTGTCCGAAGGCGGCGGCGCAATCGCGGCCAGTCTGATCAAGAACGACCTTGTCGATGAAATCGTCTGGATGACCGCCGGATTGACGCTTGGCGCAGACGGCCGCAGTGCAGTTTCTGATCTGGGGTTCGACCGACTGGACAATGCGCCCCGCTTTACCCTTACCCATTTAGAACAGATCGGCGTTGATTGCCTGAGTGTCTGGCGCCCTCAGCGCCAAAGCCAGGCTTAGCTGGTGGCCAGCCCCTGCGCCTTTGACAGCAAGCGCCCACCAGCACCCGCCTGCCCGTCGCCTGCGGCCAGACGTTCAACGATCACTTCAACCTCACATGCCATACCGGATATCGGGTCGCGGTACATCGGATAATCGATCAGGGTAGCGTGGATAAGTTGGTCTAACGATGGCCGTGCAGTGCGACGGGTTGGAATGTCGCCACGATCTGTCGTCAGCCCCCAACCGGCATAGAATGGCGCGCTCAGCGTAATGACCTTCACGCCACGAATAAGCGCCTCAAAACCAAGCAAAGAGGTAATGGTCCAAACCTCGTCCACCACCTGCAGAATGTCGTTTGCGCTAATATTGACCGCAACTTCGTCAGCCAGCCCCTCTGCATCGACCGCGCCGGGTCGCAGGCCAGCCTCAACATCTGGATGGGGTTTGTAGATGATGTAAGCCTCAGACGCGGCCTGTTTGATCGCTTCCAGAAGGCCGAGATTGGTTTTTACGTGAGAAGCGCCAAGGCGAATGGATGCATCATCCTCCACCTGCCCAACCGCGAGAATAACGCCGGGGTGTTCTGGCCTGCGAAACGGCTGACCGCAAAGGTTATATTTGCTAAGACCCAGTTCGATCAGCTTGTGCTTTAGCGATCCTGCGCAGGTCAACGCTGACTGATCGACCGGCGCCCGGGCGATCAAATGCTCCAACCGACTGGGGTGATGGGGATCATAATAAATCCCCTCATCATCCAAAGCCAATGAAAGTGGTGGCGTCAGCGAAGCGCCTAATCCAACAGATCGAAGAAACCCGTCCTCTAATTGACGAGTGTTCGCCGACCCACTGCTAGCGCCCCAGACAACATGTCGGGCGTTCTTTTGCTCGGCCAACACCTGCGCCTTGGCTGCGTTATCCTCATACCGCACGGGTGCGTCTTTGCCTTGCAGAAAGGCCGAAACGTATTTGCGTTTCCAGAGGCGCACGCCAGAACAGACAGTGGGTTGCAGGTTGCGCCTATGTGCCGTCCGTAACGTTCGCAGCGCGTCGATCGAGGTCTCAAAACTGGACAGCCCACCACGCCAGGGATCAAAATAAACCGGATACTCAAGATAGGCGGCGGCAAAGATTTGCTCGACCGTTCTTGGCGCTTCGCGACGGTCAAACGTCATTTCATCCTCGGTTACACCCCAGCCGGCATAGAACGGCGATCCGAAACAGCGAACAGATTTGCCCGCCATCAGCGCCTCAAAACCCAGTTGAGAGCTGACGGTGTAGACAGCCTTTGCGCCTTCAATCAGGTCCCAGGGGTTAACCGCATCTGAGATGATCCTGGCGTCATCATAGCGATCAGCAGTGAAATACCCGCCCTTGGCGCCAGACGATGTTTCGGGATGGCGTTTGATGATGATCTCGGCACCTGGGTGTTTCGCCCGAGCTGCATCAAGCATCCGCGTGAAACTGTCCGCGCTTGCGCCGCCCCAGGTGACCGACGCATCGCCTTGGGTCTGATCGACGACGAGGATATGACCTTTGGGCGGATCAGGCATATCTGGTGCATGATTGTACTTGGAAATGCGCGCGGTGCGGAGCTTTGCTATCCCTGCCTTCGCCCTATCGACATCGCCGCCGCCGTTCAGGATCAAACGTTCTAACCGCGAAGGTGCGCTGGCGTCATAGTAGATACCGATGTCGTCGATGATCAGACTGATGATGGGTGAGCCGCTGCCTGGGTCGATAGAGCGGACAAAGCCATCCTCCAGCGTCACCAGTCGTTTTCCCGATCGCCGCGACATCGCGGCCCCGCGCCATGCGACGCCCCGCCTGCCCCAAACGCCGATTGCATCTGCGCCAATGGACCCAGCGCGCACATCCCAACCAGCATCACGCAGCGCACGACGCAAAGCGGATTGCCAGAGAAATCCCAGAGAGTAGACGCCGAGCCGGCGCATCATTTGCGCCGCGTCGTCTGTCATCGGTTCAACCGATCAGAACCCTGAAGCTGTCTGTTGAATGGATGATACGGACCCGGCAAAGCCGATGGTCGACGCAAGAACGCCAGCGACCTTCTGGAACCGCGCAAACGGCGCATCGGTCACATACAGAATATCGTCATCCCGCATCTTCATCTGATCCGCGAGGAACATTCCAGATCCTTCGGTGATGTCGAACAGGTAAACGACATTGCGCGGCTGATCGACTATGGCTTTCTCGGAAAGCTGCACTGCAACTTCTGGCGGTTCTTTCCGGAACAGGAAGATGCCTGAAGGATCAGAAACGGTAGCGTTCAGACCACCAACCAGTGCGATCGCGTCCAAAACAAAGATATCGCGCGTCGAGGAATGGCACACGCGCCTGCCCCACCGCGCCAAGAGAGCGGAAATTGCGGGTGTCGTTGTTCAGGAAGATGATATCGCCGGCACGCACCGGAATGTCATTCTCTGGGCTTTCAAACAGCTCGCGCATCCAGATTTCGCCTTCCAGTTCGCCGCGGCGAACCTTCACCAGGACAACTTCAGGATCCGGGACAGAGAACCCGGTCTTGGCCAGGATGCCAATCAGACTGCGCGTCGTCCGATCAATCGGAACGACGCCTGCGACGCCTGCGGTACCTGTAATAATGATCGATTTGCTGTCGCCGGTTTCGCGCTTGACCTCAACCTGTGGATCCAGCGTTTTTTCGCTTAGGCGGGTGACAGTCGCCCGGCGCAGTCCATCCGCCGTGCGGCCAGAAGCCCGCACATTGCCAATACCGAGGATGGCGGTGCGTTCCGCCTTCGCCTCTATCAGGCTCATCGAAAAGCCGCGGGATTCATCGAGATTGGCAATGCCAATGACCCCAGATGTGACTGGAACCAGATCGAACCCACGATCTGTAGGCGCTTCGCCGGGCGACCCCGCGATATCCTCATAGTAGGGCCCAGATCGAGGCAAACCACAGGCAGCCACCGCCAGCGCCAGAACTGCGGCCAAAGCGGCGCGTCCTATCGCAATACGATTCAGGGTCATGAAATGCTCCTGTTCTCGCTCGTTCCGCTGTTTTCAGCGTGAATTTGCGTAACATTACCCCATCAATTAGTGTGACGGGACAATACAATGCGCCAAATGCATGAAAACACGACTGCCTCAGTGTCTATTAATACAGAAAACCGATACTTTTCACGCTGACGCCACCGATCAACCCAGTTTCGCCGCGATAGGCAAATGCGTGACATTCGCCTTTTCGCGCAACACGTCGGCCTGCCGCCAAGCGCTGTCATATGGGTCTAGAACATCCAGCATTTTGGGCGTGATCTGCTCAACGGCATTCCGCCGCCCGGCACGGGTATAGAAACTGCCCCTGACCTGACTGCTCATCAACAGGAACTGGCGATAATCGCGATAGGCCGCCGCATCGGGGGCGGCGGGGTGGCGGAAAAAGCTTTCCAGATCACCCTTTTGCGTAAATTCAGGTTTTTCATAGACCGCAGAATCAAGAACGGCGATGGGCAGCCCACGCCACAGCGCTTGTTGCCCGGCGGTTGAGTTCACTGTGACTGCCGAACGCGCGCGATCAAGCAGTGGGCCAAGCTTTCCGCCATGCAGAAACACAACCCGATCGGAAACGCCAAGGCGTGCAGCACAGCGTTTCATCGCAGCCTCAAGCCGTTCACGACCATCTTCAAATGGGTGCGATTTCATTACCAGATGGTGGTCGGCTGGCCCGCCTTTTGCAAAAGTTTCGAGGTAATCTTCCATGAATAGGGTAACGGATTTGTAAGGGCTGTGATCGCGCATTGAGGCATCGATAGCCATCTGCAGAAGCACCAGATGATAGGTTTTTCCGCCTTTCAGCAACTTTGCCTCGCGCATTTTGCATTCGGGCGTCAGCAAGGGCAACAGAAGCATGCGCTTGGCGTAATATCCCAGTTCAGCCCAGGTCGATGTTGGGCGATGGGGCATAAAATTCGGATAGGCCCCATTGCGAAGCAGAACGTCAAAATGATGCCGGAACCCATGCAATGCGTGTCGCCATGCGGCGCCCCAATGTGGCGGCGCCTCTTCCTGTTCATAGTTTTCCACGTCACAGGCGCGGCGCATTTCATTGAGATCAATCTCCATCAGACGAGAATGACCGTTTGAGCCGCCCCTTTCATACGTGACCCAAAACGGGCGAAGGTAGCCTTCCTCAAACACGTGAACCGTTGCGCCCAGCTGGTGAGCAACCTCGATCGCTTTGGCATGATGGGCGCGCGTGTCGCCGTATGGGCAAACATCGGGAACATCGCGTTCTGACATCAGCGACGTCAGCCAGGTTTTCCAGTTTTCGAAAGGTTCCGCGAAGGGCTGGTAGGGTCCGGCGCCTGCCCACTCACGGTCATCGGCGCGATTAAACCCAACTTTCAATACAGTGACGCTCTGCTTGCGCAAATGCCGCGCTAGCTGGCTGAAGAAGGGCCCATGTGGCCCCTGAAGGAACAAGAACTGACGCCCCACGGCGGACAATCCCTTTCTTTTCATAATCTTACGGTTCACTTAGAGCATATTACAGCGAACGGGGCCAGTGAACTGCGCGTGAGTGGCTCATTATCCTGTCGGAGATGTTTAACCAGAAATCCGAAGGGCAGAGGCTTTGACGCACCGATCACATCAAACTATTCGAAGATCTGATAGGATGCAGTGCGCCCTGATCGCAAAAGCCATTTTTAGCCTATGGCATTCATTCTGCAAACCCAAAAACAACAATCCACACTTCACTTTGACTCACATCTCTTGTTCAGGATGATCATTCATCCTATTGGTCGAGAGACGGTTAAGGATTAACACATGTTCACAGGTATCGTCACCTCTATAGGTGAAATTGAGGCGATCTCAGGCGATCACGACCTGACAATCCGCATTTCCAGCGACTATCGCCCGGAAGCTATCGCACTTGGCGCCTCCATCGCCTGTTCTGGCTGTTGCCTGACAGTGACGGACAGCGGCGCGCATGATCGGGGCGCTTGGTTCACCGCCGATGTTTCGGCTGAAACACTGTCGAAAACGGTACTGGGCGACTGGAAAGTCGGGCGGCGGATCAATCTTGAGCGGTCACTGAAGGTCGGCGATGAACTGGGCGGCCATATCGTCACCGGCCATGTCGATGGCGTCGGTGAGATTACGCGCCTCGCCAATGACGGCGACAGCCTGCGGGTGTCAATCAAGGCGCCGGATGCGTTGGCGGCGTATATCGCAGCCAAAGGTTCCATGGCTTTGGATGGGGCTTCGCTGACTGTGAACGAGGTTGATGGCGCGACATTCGGCGTGAACCTGATCCCGCACACGCGGCAGGTCACGACCTTTGGAGAACTGACCGAGGGGCAGACAATCAATCTGGAGATTGACGTGCTCGCCCGCTACGTAAAACGTATGCGGGACATGGAGGGATAAATGGCCGATTTTGACCTGGTTCTGAGAGGCGGACGGGTCATTGATCCGGCTGCGGGGCGCGACGAAATCACTGATGTTGCCGTTGCTGGCGGCAAGATCGCGGCGGTTGGGCCTGATCTTCAAGCGGCTGAAACCTGGGATGTATCCGGCAAGATTGTCACACCAGGCCTGATCGACATGCACACCCATGTGTACTGGGGCGGCACCTCGCTAGGGGTCGACCCTGACGACTATATGGTGTCGAGCGCGGTGACGACATCCGTCGACACAGGCTCTGCTGGGCCTGGGAATTTTCCGGGCTTTTTGAAACATGTGATTGAGCCTGCCGAAGCGCGCATCCTCGCCTATCTGCACGTCAGTCATGCGGGCATTTACGGCTTTTCCAACCGCGTGATGGTCGGCGAAAGCGAAGACATTCGCTTGATGGACCCGATCACGGCAGTTGAGGTCGCGAACGCCCATCCCGGCGTCATCGTCGGCATCAAGGTTCGTCTTGGGCGTCATGCCTCTGGTATTCACGGCATGACGCCGCTGTCCTACGCCATGCAGGTTGCCGAAGAGACCGCGCTGCCCCTGATGGTCCACATTGATGAGCCGCCGCCCACATATGTCGAGGTGGTTGAGCAGCTTCGCCCCGGCGATGTTCTGACCCACTGTTTCCGGCCTTTCCCGAATACGCCGCTGGATGGCGACGGCGGCGTGCGGCCAGAGGTTCAGGCGGCGCGGGATCGTGGCGCGTTCTTCGATATCGGCCACGGCAAAGGCTCGTTTGCGTTTGAGACAGCACGCAAGATGCTGGCGACAGGCTTTCCGCCAGATACGATATCTTCTGACGTCCATGCGTTATGTGCTGAAGGGCCTGCGTTTGATCAGGTTACGACGATGTCGAAATTCCTGCATCTAGGCATGTCGATGAATGATGTCGTCAAAGGCTCAACCGAGACAGCGGCGAAGATTCTGTCGCGACCTGACCTTGCAGATCTATCTGTTGGATCGACGGCCGACATCTCTGTCATGTCGCTGGACGACGGTGCATTTGAGTTGACCGATGTTGTCGGCGAAACGGTCACCTCAAACCAACGCTTGACCAGCGCGGGTGTCGTGCGTGGCGGCAAGAAATTCTCCGCCACGTAACGACGCCGACCTCTAGTATTCGGCTGACGCGCGCGTTAAGTGGCAAGGATCAACTATAGCTGAGCGCCAGGCGTATGACCGAGACACATTACAGTCAGTTCATCTCACCAACCGAAGAAATCATCGAAGAGGCCCGTAATGGCCGGATGTTCATTCTGGTGGACCACGAGGATCGTGAGAATGAGGGTGACCTGATCATCCCCGGCCAGATGGCGACGCCCGATGCGATCAACTTCATGGCCACGCACGGCAAGGGCCTGATTTGCCTGGCGATGACGGCGGATCGTCTTGATGATCTGGGCCTTGATCTGATGTCGACGAACAACCTGTCGCGCCATGAAACCGCGTTCACCGTGTCAATTGAAGCCAAGGAAGGCGTCACCACCGGTATTTCCGCCCATGACCGCGCGCGCACCGTCGCAGTGGCGATCGACAGCGCGCACGGCGCCGACGATATCGCAACGCCGGGCCACGTCTTTCCGCTGCGCGCAAAACAGGGCGGCGTTCTGGTACGTGCAGGGCATACAGAGGCGGCCGTCGATGTATCGCGCCTCGCTGGGTTAAACCCGTCTGGCGTGATCTGCGAGATAATGAAAGATGACGGATCGATGGCCCGCTTGCCTGATCTGGTTTCCTTTGCTCAGTTGCACGGCCTGAAGATCGGCACGATCAGCGACCTGATCGCGTGGCGCCGCCGCAATGACAATCTAGTACGCGGCGTGGTGGAACGGACGATCACGTCGATCAATGGCGGAGAATGGCAGGTTAAAGTCTTTCGCGACACGCCGTCAGATAGTGAGCATCTGGCGCTGATCAAAGGCGACATCACTGATAGAGAGCCTGTATTGGTGCGCATGCATCAGCTTGACCCGCTAGAGGATATCATCGCGCTTAGCGAAGACCGCTGGCAGCAGGTCCCAAATGCGATGAACGTGATTGCAGAAGAAGGTCGCGGGGTTGTCGTTCTGCTGCGCGATATGGCGCCGAACCTGATTTCAGCGCGGCTGGACGAAGACGCAGACGCACCAAAGCAATTACGCCAGTATGGCATCGGTGCGCAGATCCTCGCGTCGCTTGGCGTGACTGAGATGGTTCTGCTGTCGAACTCCCCCACCCCTTCGGTTGTCGGTCTCGATGCATATGGCCTGTCCATCGTTGGCTCGCGCAAGATACGGGAGGCTTGATCATGGCTTCTGCTGAACACGGCCCCGGCCCGACGCCCCCAACATTCACTGATGCACCTAAGGTGTTGATCGTCGCGGCGCCGTTCTACCGTGATATCGCCGACAATCTGATTTCTGGCGCCCGCGCGGCGCTTGAAGCGGGCGGATGCAGCCATGAGCTTATCGAAGTTCCCGGCGCGTTGGAAATTCCCACCGCGATCCGGCTGGCGGAAGGCCATTACGATGGCTTTGTCGCACTCGGCTGCGTGATCCGAGGTGAAACGACGCACTATGAAACGGTTTGCAACGACTCCAGCCGGGCGCTGACCCTCTTGGGGATTGAACGCAGAATCTGCCTCGGCAATGGCATCCTTACCGTCGAAAACCGCGCGCAAGCTGAGGTCCGCGCTAATCCCGCAGAGATGAACAAAGGTGGCGGCGCAGCAGAAGCGGCGTTGCATCTGATGGCGCTATCACGTCGCTTTCGTGGCGCTGCATCCGGCGACGCTATCCAGATGGCCACTGGTGGAGACCTCGTCTGATGCCCCGTCCCAATCCCTACACCCAAGGCGCCGAAAAACGTCAAATGAGATCTGCCGCCCGGCTGGCTGCAGTTCAGGCGCTTTATCAGATGGAAATCGCGAAAGAGCCGGTCGACAAGGTGCGCGCTGAATTTGAAACCCATCGCTTTGGGATGGAAATTGACGGCGAACAACTGCAGGAAGCCGACGTCGACCTGTTCCGTTCAATCCTCGACGACGTGATTGCACGCCAAGCGTTCATAGACCAGATGACTGACAAGGCGCTGGTCGACCGTTGGCCGCTGGGCCGTATCGACAGCACCCTGCGCGCCCTGTTTCGGGCTGCCTGCGCTGAACTGCAAGATCAGAACGGTGCGCCGCCAAAGGTGATCATCTCGGAATATATCGACGTTGCACGGGCGTTCTGGCCAGAGAGTAAAGAACCCGGCCTTGTTAACGCAGTTCTGGATATTATTGCGCGCGATCTACGGCCTGAGGCATTTAGCTAAACCAGTTACTGCATCGCCAAGCCAGGGCAAGCCTTCGGGCCCATTGCCTCAGGACCATCGCACAGATCTTAATGCTGGGCCTTAAGGTCCACCCTGCTCCTCTTTACGCCAGCGCCTTATCCAACGCAGATTCCAAACGGGCGACTGCAGCATCGACATCGTAAAGTTTGTCCAAACCAAACAACCCCAACCGGAAGCTGGAATAGTCGCTCGGCTCATCGCACATCAACGGGACGCCTGCCGCGATCTGCACGCCTTCCTTTGCGAACTTTGCCCCGGTTTTCACATCGGGGTCATCCGTGTAGCTCACCACCACGCCCGGCGCGCCAAAGCCTTCAGCAGCGACAGATCGAATATCGCGGGCCTTCAACGCCGCCCGGACTTTGGCTCCTAAATCGGCCTGTGCGGCCTTCAGCTGATCAAAGCCAAACTTTTCCGTTTCAACCATCACATTCCGAAATACGCGCAGCGCGTCGGTGGGCATGGTTGCATGGTAGGCGTGACCGCCGTGCTCGTAGGCTTCCATGATCTTGGTCCAGGTCTTCAGGTCCGCTGCGAAACTGGATGAGGCCGTAGCTTCACACACTTCACGCGCCTTTTCAGACATCATGACCAGACCAGCGCATGGCGACGCGCTCCACCCTTTTTGCGGGGCGGATATCAGCACATCGACGCCAACTGCTTTCATGTCGACCCACATTGCGCCTGATGCGATGCAATCGAGGATGAAAAGGCCGCCCACGTCATGCGCGGCCTCGGCGACAGCGGCCATGTAGTCATCGGGCAGGATCATGCCAGATGATGTTTCGACATGCGGCGCAAACACGGCGGCGGGGCGCGCTGCACGAATTTGCGCGACAACTTCTTCGATTGGAGCTGGGGAGAAAGGTTCCTGATGGTTGGCGTCGCCTCGGCGAGCCTTCATCACGATCTCATTCGATGGAATGCCGCCCGCTTCGAAAATCTGGCTCCACCGATACGAAAACCACCCGTTGCGGATGACCATAGCATCTTTTCCGTTAGCAAATTGCCGGGCGACAGCCTCCATCGCAAAGGTGCCACCGCCGGGAACCAGTGCGACGCTGTCAGCGTTATATACGCCTTTCAGGATACGAGAGATGTCGCGCATCACGTCCTGAAATGCGCCGGACATGTGATTCAGGGACCGATCCGTAAACACGACCGAGAATTCAAGCAGGCCATCTGGATCGACGTCTGGAAGCAAAGCGTTCATCGGATTCTCCTCTGGAATGATTTCGACGATACCTAATTCCCCTATGCCCAATCACAAACCAAAAACCACCACAGATCCAATATTTTCAATATATTATCAAAAATTGCGTGCGCATAGCGCGCAGTGGTTTCCTATAGCAACCAGAAGTTTCTGGTAGGCGGCGCCGTTTAGTCCGCCGCCACCACGCCTTCCTCAAACCAACCGACTGCAAGACTCGTCCAGCCACGCGGTAAACCATGGCCACCGTCATGCTCCACATACGCCAGATCGCCGACTTCGCAGGATCGCCAGTGCCGCGTCCGCCATTTTTGACCGACAATGATCTCATCGGGATTGCTGCGGCATTGGTTTGAACGTCGATGTAACGAAAGCGTCTCATGCGCATCGCCTTGATGCCATTCGCGAATGCTCCGACCTTCGAAAGGCACCTGTTTGTCGGAAAACCCATGCACCTGCAACGCGCGTCGGGTTGGATTGGGGCAGATACCCTCAGGGTGCGGACGGCGCATCGCGCCTGCGACAGAGATGATCGCCGCGAACTTGCCGCCAGCATAACAGCCCATCATCCACGCCATTGATCCACCAGCGGAGAACCCCGACACAATGACCTTTTGCGGGTCGATAGGCGCCTTGGTTGCTGCATCCTCTAACACCGCAAGCGAAAATTCGACATCGTCCCGCCCGCCACCATGACCCGGGCGCGCAGGCCACGCGCGCACTCCACTGGGACGCGCAGCGCCGTTCGGGGATATCAGTAGATAACCGCGATCAAGAAAGCTTTCCCGCAGGCCCCGTGACCGAAGGGGGCTAAGACCGGATGAATTGTGGCCATGATAGAAAATGATCGCGGGCATGGCTGACGCTCCATCCCAACTGTCTGGAAACGCGAGAAAGTATTCACCGTTTGCGACTTCGCAGGGCGCATCTTTGGTGCAAGGCGTTTCAGCGGCGAAGGCGGCCGGCGCGGCGAGGATCATCATCGCCAAAAAGAAATTTCTCATGGCGTTAGCGTAGCATGATCACGCCGAGCTGCGGTTCACATTGTCTTTATAAACGCAGAAAGGCGACCCTAGGGCCGCCTTTCAAATCATTGATTAGGACGCTTTTAGTTAAGCGCTCTATCCGTGATCGCATGTGTCCAGGCGCCTTCCGGGGCCTTGGTGATCACAGGGTCAGAACCGCCGTTCAGCAGCGTCTGCACCGTCCGCTCATAGTCAGCAACATCAAGCGCGCCGTTTGAGCCTGCGGTCAGCTTGGCGACTTCGCCCATCATCCGCTTCTGGTGCTTTTCGGTCTGAGCGCCAGTAGCATCGTTATCCAGAACGATTTCAGCGGCCTCATCCGAGTTTTCCTCAGCATACTTCCAGCCCTTCATAGAGGCGCGCACAAAGCGGACCATCTTGTCGACAAAGACCGGATCGTTGAGGTTTTCTTCCAGCACATACATGCCGTCTTCCAGCGTTGAGACGCCTTCATCTTCGTATTTGAAGACGATCAGATCGTCTGGGCTGAGGCCCGCATCGATGATCTGCCAGTATTCGTTGTACGTCATCGTCGACACACAATCGGCCTGTTTGTTCAGAATTGGATCAACGTTGAAGCCCTGTTTCAGGACGGTGACGCCACCTGCTGAGCCGTCTGTCGCGATGCCAAGCGTGCTCATCCAGCTGAGGAACGGGTATTCGTTGCCAAAGAACCAAACGCCCAGCGTCTTGTCCTTAAAGTCAGCAGGTGATGCGATGCCGGTGTCTTTGCGGCACGTCAGCATCATGCCAGACGATTTGAATGGCTGCGCGATATTAACCAGCGACAGGCCTTTTTCGCGAGACGCCAAAGCAGATGGCATCCAGTCAAGCACAACATCTGCGCCACCGCCTGCAATCACCTGTGGCGGGGATACGTCTGGACCGCCTGGCTTGATCTCAACATCCAGGCCTTCTTCTTTGTAAAAGCCTTTGTCCTGGGCGACGTAGTATCCAGCGAATTGCGCCTGGGTGACCCATTTCAGCTGCAACACCACTTTGTTGGCGTGCCCTGCTGCAAGTGCATAGCCGCCGGACAGCGCCATTGCGCTTGCGGCTGCGGCGGCGAGGAACGTGCGTTTACCGATCACTGTGACCTCCTAGTCAGTGTTTTTCTCTTGTGGCCGAAATTCAGCATTAATTTCGGGCGGCTGTCGAGCAAAACTTGTCCAATTGGTCAAGTTATCGCAATCAATCTGCGAAAACGGCCCCATTGAATTGGCGAAAGGCGCACTTTTCGCTATGATTGCATTCATTCAACAGCGCTCAACCCGTTTTCGGACCAGCGCAGGATGCCTGGGGGACATACCGTGACCATACGCAAAATCGTCATTTACCTCATTTGTTTTGTTTTCATCGCGTACGGGTTGGCGACCATCTATTTCTGGCCAAACGCCGAGCTGACCGAAATCAATTATGATCAGGCCGATCCTGAAGTGATTGATTTCACCTACTCCAATGGTCTTTTCGATAATGAACAGGCTGAATATCACCACTTGAGTCAGGGATCTGAGATTTTCCCGATACGTTTACTGCGCTCGCTTGAGAACCCGGAAACCGGCGCCCCGTTCATGGAGAATATGGAACGGTTCGGTTTGTTGCCGAACCCCAACCGCAACGATGGAATCGCAGTGGGGCTGACGCTGGCGAAGACAAAGCACTCAGCGGATATTGAGGTTATCGGGATCACGTGCGCCGCCTGCCATGTTGCTGAAATCAGGCATAGTGGCAAAGGCGTGCGCGTCGATGGTGCGCCAAGCATGTTCGACATGCAGAAATTCTACGCCGACATGTTTGCAGCCGTAGAGCACGCCAAAAGCAGCCGTGAGATCCGGCGCCGGGTTGGCCAGCGCCTGTTTGCACAAAGTTATGCGGAATACGGCGCCTTCGCCCCCCTCCTCCGCCCATTGGACCTTATGGCTGATCTGGTGAATGTCAGCCTGAACTGGGACAGCATTCAGGCGCGCAATGATCTGGCGGATGTGATCAAGAAAGCCATCAAACGCCGGGACGAGAGCAAGGATTGTTCTGATCCAAGGGTCAAATGCACCTCTGGCCCAGGCCGGTTGGATGCGTTTAACGGCACACGCAATTTCCTGCTGGCGAGGCTGTCGGAAGACGATCTGGTGGAACTGGACGCACCGGTAAAATTCCCGCCGGTCTGGGGGTTCAAGGATTTCGAATGGGTGGAATGGAGCCAGAACACCAATTCGACAAGGGAGCGGAACTTTACCGAAACCCTCGGTGCTGGCGCGACTGTGCAACTTGAACCTGGATCGCGCGACCGCTTTTCCACATCGATCCTTGCCCGCAACATGCATCGGCTAGAAGAACTGGCCTATACGATCGCCGCCCCTGTCTGGCCTGAACATGTGTTGGGTGAGATTGACCGCACCCTCACCGCCGCAGGAGAAGCGATCTACAACCAGCGATGCGCGGTGTGCCACGAATATACAGTGGCCGATTACAAGGCGAACGGCATCCTGCCGCTGCGCAGGTTTTCGCAACGCCAGATCGGCGTGGATCCTACCGCCACTTCACGTGTCGCCTGCCCCGTGCCGAATGTCGGCGATCTGGATGTGGTGACGACCAGCTATTCGGCCGAGGACGCCGTTATGCTGAAACACTGTAAAGGCGTTGTCGCGGGTGAGCCTTTTGAAGGCTACGCATTTTCAGATGTGGTGCAGACCGCCGTGGCCGCCATCAAGGCGAAAGCCTACGCCGCCGATGGCATAACAGCGGAAGAGCAGGCCTATTTTGAAGACGTGAAACGGCGCGGCGGAGTTTACTGGCGCGATACGCTGCTGGACGACGGAAAACCTTTTGCAGCCCGTCCATTGCACGGAATCTGGGCGGCGGCGCCGTATCTTCACATTGGCTCAGTTCCTACGCTACGCGATCTGCTGACGCCGCCGGATCAGCGGATCAAACGCTTTCCTTTGGGCCATCGCGAGTATGACCCAGTTAAGATTGGATACCGCACAGACCTTCCAGAAACGGAATGGCGCTACCCGGTGAATACCGAACGCGATAGCGGATCATCGAACACAGGTCACCTGTTTGGAACGAACCTGCCAGAAGAAGAGAAAGCATCGCTACTGGAGTATCTAAAGACGAAGTCGAACTGCTAGATCAAAGTATCATCAAACCAAAGCTCCGTCGAAAAACTCTACGATTTTTGCGGCATAAAGGTCTTTTGGCGGAACTGTCTTCAATGACGCCTCCACATCCGCTGCATCGTCTGCCGACAGACCTTCCGCCCGGAAATAGCCAACTACATCCTGCATGAACTCTGGTGTATATTCCGGATGAAACTGGATGCTGATCGCTGGAAAATCATATTGCAGCGCGCCTATCGGGCAATAATCCGCTGATCCGAATACAGTTGCGCCCGGCGGGGCCTCAACGACCTGATCCTGATGCAGTACGTGGCCTTTCAAGCGTTCGCCATCGACCAGATATTCCTTCGTTCCCACACACATACCCAAATCGGCTTTTTCCGCGCGCCCGCCAAACGTATGGGCCATCAACTGATGGCCAAAACAAATGCCAACAAGGGGCGTTCTGTTTGTGCGTATCTCAAGCAGCAAGGCCTGAAGCGGCGCCATCCATTCGGTGTCGTCGTAAACGCCCTTTTCCGAGCCCGGTAAGATAAAAGCGTCAAATCCACCGGCAGCCGGCAACGCATCCCCACCTGAAACGCTGATCCTGTGAAATTCGGCGCCCGGAAAGTGTGACGACAGCTAATTGATGACTAACTCACCAACGCTGCCATAAGCCTCCAGGGACGTACCTGAAAGGGTAGAACAGTCCAGAATGCCAATGCGCATCATCAGTCGCTTTTCGCATACATGATAAATGGGGTTTTGCTTGCGACCTGATCGTAAAGCATGCGGCCCTTATAGTTGAATTCCTGCGTCATCCAATATGTACTCGGCACGCCTGCTTTTTTCGCTTCTGCATGCACCGCTTCAATCAAGGCGCGACCAACGCCCGATCCACGGGCGGCGACATCGCAGAACAAATCCATCAGGTAACAGGTATCTTCGATTGACCACATGAACCGATGAAACAGGAAATGGGTCAGGCCGACAGGCCTTCCATCGATTTCTGCGATCAGGCACCGGTATTCGCCAGCGTCATCTGACAACAGACGTGCAAATGATGTTTGGTAGACGTCTTCGCTAACAGATGTTTCGTAGAACTCCAGATAGGCGGTCCACATCCGACGCCATTCTGTTTTATCTGCACTTTGCAGCGGTCGGATCGCAATTGTCATCGATTTTCCCCTCAAAGGTTCGATGCCATTGAGGGCAGGTCGTTGGCTTGCGTCAACGAAAACTGCGCGTGAATTTCTGATTGCATTGCTTGGGCGGCTCAATGGGCAGGGTAAGCACGTGTTCCATCGCCTACGAACTGTCGGCAAAAGGCTGACCAGAAAACGCCGACGTAAAACCCTCTGATCGAACGCCTAGATCACAACCATCGATGAAAATACCTCGGCGCCATGATCCGAAGCGCATTGTCCCGCAATTTCACATGCCGCCAGATATGGAAGCCAGCATGAAACGCAACGACCCCAGCAAGCGCGTAAAACTGGACGATATGAAACGTGCCAACCCAGTCATTGATCATTGGCCAGTTTTGCGGTGGCGCAATAGGCAGAAACCCGCCTGCCTTTAACAGAACGGCGGACGACAGCCCCAGCAAGAACCCGGTAATGGCCACACAGAACAGCCCCCAAACGATGGTCTTATGCATGATCTGATGAACCCTACGCGCCCAGTTCGGCAGCTTTGGGCCGGGCCGGCTGGCTAGGCCTTTTCGCATATGCATTGCTGTCCAGATCAATGTGATCGAGACAAAGATCAACGCCAACACTGAATGGAACTGAAAGATGCCCAGCGGCACGACATCTGATGGCTGCATGATCACGAACCAGATCAGCAGCGGTAACATGGTCCAATGAATGATTTTCAGAAAGACGCGGCGGGTTGGCATGGTTTTCCCTTTTGTCCTTCTTCGTTCTGCATCCACATTTAGTTTCAGACTTTAACGCCGATCCCTCACGCCTCAAGTCGCAAAGGTAAGCTATCAAGCGCGCGGATCGCATTGTTGGCGCGCCATACGGCGGGACCTGTCTGCTTGATCGCGCTGACCTGCTCACCCAACGCCTGCAGAACTGCCTGTCCTTCTGCACGGGCGATATTTTGGCCAACGCATGTGTGAACCCCTGCCCCAAGTCCGAGGTGGCCTATGGTTCTGCGACTGATGTCGAACCTGTCTGCTTCCAGCCAGTGCGCATCATCCAGATTAGCTGCGCCCAGAACGCACAGGATTTTCGTTCCTGCAGCAATGCTGACACCCGCTACTTCTGTATCGACATTCGTTGTGCGGCAGAACGCGTTGACTGGGGATGTGTAGCGGATCGTCTCTTCAAACGCCGCCAGCGCCCTACCCTGCGGATCATCGCGCAATACTGCAAACTGTTCAGGCGCCTTCGCAAAGCTCCACAATGCGCTTCCCACGGCCGTGACGGTCGTATCCACCCCAGCGGAAAGAAGCGATCGGACAAGCATCCCCGCCTCATCTTCGGTCAGCACGCCGTCATCAGCCGAGGCATAGATCGCGGCGCCTATGCCACCCTCAGTCAGGTTTTCGCGCAAACATTGTTCGGCAATCCACGGGCCGACGACGGGTGCGTTGGCCATGGCGGCCTGACGCTGCGCATTGTCCGGGCCAAGGGCGTTGAAGACCATCAGGCCGTAACTCAGCAGCATTTTACGATCTGGGTTCTTCAGACCGACAGCTTTGGGAAAGACCGTACAGGGAAACACCTCAGCCAGGTCTGCAACACCGTCGATGTCCCGCCCGATCAGCGAAGCAACCAGCGCATCGGCATCCGCCTTGAACAACGGCTTCAGGTCAGCAACGACCTTGGGGCTGAGCGCACGCATGATGGCGCGGCGGGTGCGATTATGATCTGGAGGATCAACTTCGAGAACGATTGAGGGCGGGCGCCACGGCTCTCCCATAGAAAAGTCCTGAAGGCCGACGCCCCGGGAAGAAACAAAGCGTTCGTGGTCCGAGAACACCTCTTTCGTAACTTCATACCCGCCGCAGATCAACATGGAGTATTTTGGCAGGTAGGCGAACGGACCTTTGGCGCGCAGGTCAGCGAAAAACGGGATCGGATCAGTCTGGATATCCGGCGCATACGGATCGACGTTCCATACAGGCACGCCTGCGGGCGGGTCGATCGTCAGGTGGCCTTCTGTCAGCGTCATCGCTTTGCCCTTCCCCGATTGCTGTGGGCCTTGTGTAAAACCCTGTAAGAGCAAAGGTTAACAAACTATTAATATCTAGCAACTACAAATACATAGGCACAGCTTCACGCGTGAAACCTTCGTAGTTTCACACCGTTACCACCTTAACGCTGCGACGGATGCCAAAACGTAGCGCGGCGTTCGATCAGCGCGACGAGGCCGTAGAATGCAGAACCCGCAATGGCCGCGACGGTAATTTCGGCCCAGACCATATCGACATTCATCCGGCCCACTTCGGTTGAGATACGGAACCCCATGCCCACAATCGGAGTACCAAAGAACTCCGCCACGATGGCGCCGATCAGGGCGAGGGTGGAGCAGATTTTGAGGCCATTGAAGATGAATGGTCCGGCAGCAGGCAGGCGCAGTTTCAAAAGCGATTGCCAGTAGGACGCCGCATAGGTCCGCATCAGATCCTTCTGCATCTTGTCGGCGGCCTGAAGCCCTTCAACCGTATTCACCAGCATCGGGAAAAAGCACATCACGATGACCACGGCGGCCTTTGAATGCCAGTCGAACCCATACCACATGACCATGATCGGGGCAATGCCGACGATAGGCAGGGCGGCGACAAGGTTGCCGATGGGTAGAAGGCCCGCCTTCAGAAAATCGCTCCGGTCGATGGCGATGGCGGTCAGGAAGGCCGCGCCGCAACCAAGCATGTAGCCCATGACGACGCCCTTGAAGGTTTGCAGAAAATCGGCCCAAAGGATGTCTGTGGACGTCGCAAACCGCGCCGCGATGGCTGATGGCGGGGGTAGGAGGACGCGGGAAACTTCCAGCGCGATGACCGCCAGCTCCCACATCAGTAATAGCGTCAGGCCAAAGATAATCGCTGCGATCAAGCCAAGACCTTTGCCCCGCGCTTTTGCAATGCGCGTGTTGATGAACCATCCGATGCCCCAAACGGCAAAGATGGCGGCGATGCCGAAGGTTCCTGTCATCGCGTAAACCCCATGCGTTTCAATGTGATCTGCCCGGTCAGCCCAACAGCGGCCACCAGCACGCCCGCCAGCACCGAGGCGCCGATCAGCGCGGCCCAGATCATCATTGTCTGGCCATAATAACTGCCGTTCAAAAGCCGGGCGCCGAGGCCTCCGTCCTGCGACAGCGTCATCTCAGCCACGACCGCACCGATCAGGGATGCAGCGGCGGCGATCTTCAGGCTGGGAAAGAGGAAGGGCAAGGATGATGGCAACCGCAGCCGCCAGAACGCCTGCCAGCCAGAGGCGTTGTAGGTGCGCATCAGATCCAACTGCATCGCGTCGGGGGATCGCAGGCCTTTAACCATGCCCACAACGACCGCGAAGAAACTAAGGTACGTCGAGATCATCGCCTTCGCCACGACGCCCTCCATATTCAGCGCGTTCAGCACGACGATCATCATCGGCGCGAGCGCGAGGACCGGGATGGTTTGGGACGCGATCACCCAGGGCATCACCGACATGTCCATCGCCCGGTTATGGACGATGCCGACGGCTAACAGAATGCCGAGGCCGGCGCCGAAGATGAACCCAAGGAAGGTCGCGTTGAACGTGATCCAGGTGTGGTAGAGCAGGCTGCGCTTTGAGGTGACTTTCTTTTCAACCGTGGTTTTCCAAAGCTCTTCGGCCACCTGATGCGGGGCGGGGAGGATCGGTCGTTCCTGCGCCATGGTGTTGGGCAGGATTTCCATGAACGTGACGGTTTTGTCGGCCCGTTCGGCCTGATCATACTCCCACTGCGCGTTCATCCGCGCAGCGCCTGCGTACCAGATGACGATGATGGCGATTACTATGGTGAGGATGGATAGGAGGCGGGTCATTCGTTCGCCTCTGGGTCATCGAATGCTAATGGTCTATCGAAGTCGAATTGCAGTTCATCAATCAGGACTGAGATCCCAGCACCGTTTGAACCCAAATGATAGGTTTTCATCTTTGGCACCATAACCGAGGAATTGCCCCATCCTTCATGGCAAAATTCCTCACAATGTTTGCCGATCGTGAGGGTTTCACCAGCAACATATTTCATCTCAACAACGCATGCGAAGTTGAGAGCTGCTGGTTCATCATAAATGTGCGCTAGTAGGTGATATCTGTCTCCACTCGTGATCGAATTCAGCTTCTTCAATGCAGAAAAGTCATATCGTCCTGCCTGAAAGGCTCGAAGCCATTCTGACTTTGAGACGAGGAAGAAATTAACTCTCAGAGAACATCCGCCGCTCTGATTTGCAGCTAAGTGCGATCCGGAGATTATCAGCCCCAACATGGTTAGAGCGGGAATGAGCAGGCGACGCGTCACGTTTAGAGTTGCAGGCCCCATCACAGCGGCTCTTCATCCTGCTCACTCCACCGCAACTCCTGATCCAGCGAACAGCCCCACAATGTCAGCAAGACAACCGGCAGCGCCAATGTGAACAGGACCGAGGAATAGATGAGAGGGCTGATGCGGACGAAGAGGAAGAAAAAAACGGACGCGCCCCAGATCAACTTCGCCCATGTCGCCAAGATGATCCGCGCCTGAAGGGTGAAGATGTGGAATGGCTCGATGATGGGTCTGAGATTAATCTTCATAGCTGTGCCCTGCCCTCAGTCCCTCGCGCACCCGCGCGGCGACCTCCAGAAACTCAGCGCTTTCGCGAATATCGAGGAGGCGTTCCTTTGGCAGAGGGCTGTCGATGACGTCGATGATGCGGCCCGGACGCGGGCTCATCACCACGATCTTGGTGCTGAGATAGACGGCCTCAGGGATGGAGTGCGTGACAAAGCAAATCGTCTTTTCCGTCCGCGCCCAGAGGGCCAAAAGCTGTTCGTTCAGGTGGTCGCGGACGATCTCGTCAAGGGCGCCAAACGGCTCATCCATCAACAACAGATCCGCATCAAACGCCAGCGCACGGGCGATGGAGGCACGTTGCTGCATACCGCCGGATAGCTGCCATGGGAATTTCTTCTCGAACCCGGCCAACTCGACCAATTCTAGCACGCGAGAGACGCGGTCGGCCTGCTCAGCCTTGCTGATCCCCATAATCTCTAGCGGCAGGCGGATATTGCCGCCAATCGTGCGCCAGGGGTAGAGGCCCGCCGCTTGGAAGACGTAGCCATAGGCGCGTTTCAGGCGGGCTTCTTCGGGCGAGACGCAGTTTACAGTGATCTCTCCGCCCGTCGGCTGTTCGAGGTCGGCGATCACCCGCAGGAACGTGGTCTTGCCGCAGCCGGATGGGCCGATGAAGGACACGAAATCGCCCGCCTCAATCGACAGGTTTACGTCCGACAGCGCGTGGACCGGGCCATCATTCGTCTCAAAAGTCAGCGACAGGTCTGACGCGGAAACAACACTCATTCTTCAGGCCCGTCCATCTTTTACGGCTTCGACAAAGTTCTTCGCCTCTTTCAGCGAAACACCGGCTTTCTGACTGATCACTCTGGTCGCGTCCACCTTGCGGCCATTGTTGAGATGCGTCTGCATCTCAGCCCGCGCGTCCTGCGGCAGTGTATGGAGGTGGAGGCGTGGGGGCGCGTCTTTCTGCCGTTCCTTCTGGCGTTTCAGGAGGAGGTAGATGACGGCCGCCGCGATGATGGCCAGGATTATGGTGCGGGGGTCGATGTTCATCTGTACGCGAACCAAGCAGCAATTGGAGCGAAAATCGCCGACGCAAGTAAAACAATTGCACCAAATATAAAGGCCTCTGAGTAGATGGTATGTTCCAGATTCCCTACTTTTTTGGATAAAGCCTCTAGCTCCCAACAGTCTAGGTAAAATAAAGTAGCCAGCACGATAGCACTGACCACAGCACCTACCATGGCTGCTCGATGTTCAAGATCGCCACTCCCGATGCGCCAGTTAAAAAACAATCTAAATATTGGAGCACTAATTATTGCAACGGGGAAGATCATTGCGATTGGCGTGCCACTAAAGAAAAAAAGCCAAAAACGATCAGAAACAATGGTTCAATTGAAAACTGAACCATTGATAGAAAAACTGCTGGAAAGATGAAAAGAATGCAGTACTTAAAAGCATATCCGACCAGCAGCATCTGCCAGAAACGCGAATCCCCTAATGGCCCGAACATTCTATATAATTTTTGCGCCACTCAAACCCCACTCGCCGGAATGCCCGTCCGCTCCACCTTCCGGGGCGAGGTCAGTTCTTTCCACGTCGATAACGCTTTGTTGACGGCGTTCACTGGTTCACGTTTCACGAACTCGCCGTGGCCCTCTTTCGGCTTCAGCGTTCCGTCCTCAACCGCGACGCGGCCTCGGGTCAGGGTATAGCGCGGCAGGCCCTTCACCTCTTTGCCCTCAAAGACATTATAGTCGATGGCTGATTGCTGCGATCCGGCGGTGATGGTCTTGCCCTTTTCCGGGTCCCAGACGACCAGGTCGGCGTCTGCACCAACAAGCACTGCACCCTTTTTCGGATACATATTCATGATCTTGGCGCAGTTTGTTGATGTGACGGCGACAAACTCATTAATCGTGATCCGGCCCGTCGCGACGCCATGGGTCCAGAGCATCGGCATCCGATCTTCAAGCCCCCCCGTCCCGTTCGGGATCTTGGAAAAGTCGCCGACGCCATAGCGTTTCTGCTCAGTCGTGAAGGCGCAGTGGTCAGTTGCGACGACCTGCAGCGTGCCAGCGGCCAGACCGGCCCAAAGGCTGTCTTGATGCTTTTGGTTGCGGAACGGCGGGGACATCACGCGGCGTGCTGCGTGGTCCCAATCTTTGTTGAAATACTCGCTTTCATCCAGCGTCAGGTGCTGGATCAGCGGCTCGCCGTAGACCCGCTTGCCATTCTGCAGCGCGCGGCGGATGGCTTCGTGGCTTTCCTCGCAACTCGTATGGACGACATAAAGCGGCACGCCCGCCATGTCAGCGATCATGATCGCGCGGTTGGTCGCCTCACCCTCGACCTGCGGAGGGCGAGAATAGGCGTGGCCTTCGGGGCCATTGTTCCCCTCCGCCAGCAATTTCGCAGTCATGTCGGCGACGATGTCGCCGTTTTCGGCATGGACCATGGGCATGGCGCCCAGTTCGGCGCAGCGGTTGAAGGACGCGAACAGCTCATCATCGTTCACCATCAACGCGCCTTTGTAGGCAAGGAAGTGCTTGAACGAGGTGATGCCCTTGTCCTGCACGACGGTTTTCATGTCGTCAAAGACCTGCTCCCCCCACCAGGTGATCGCCATGTGGAAGGAATAGTCGCAATGCGCAATGGTCGATTTGTTGTGCCAGCGGTCGAGCGCGGCGAGGAGAGATTCTTCGGGGTTCGGCAGGGCGAAATCCATCACCATCGTGGTGCCGCCAGCGAGGGCGGCGCGGGTGCCTGAATCGAAATTATCGGAGGAATAAGTGCCCATGAACGGCATTTCGAGATGGGTGTGCGGATCGATGCCGCCGGGCATGACGTAGCAGCCGGTGGCGTCGAGGTTTTTGTCGCCTTGGAGGTTCTCGCCGATTTCGGTGATCTTGCCGCCGTCGATGGCGACGTCTGCCTTGTAGGTCAGATCGGCGGTGACGATGGTTCCGTTTTTGATGATGGTGGTCATTTCGGGATGTCCTTTCAGCAAGCACGGTCCCGGGCTTGACCCGGGACCCCGATGAGTTGGCTTAGAATTGTATTTCTGAAGAGATATCCCGCCAATCCGGGTTCGCTTCCATGATCAGCGCGTCTTTCCATGCGCGGCGCCAGCGTTTGATCTGCTTTTCGCGGAGCAATGCAGCTTCGAGTGTCTCGTGCGTTTCGAACCAGACGAGCGTCTTGATGCCGTAGGTTTTGGTGTAGCCCCGAACGACGCCTGCTTTGTGTTGTTCTATTCGGCGACTCAAATTGTTGGCGGCGCCGGTATAGAGCGCGCCTCCAGGTCGCAAGGCGAGAATGTAGGTGTAGAAAGGCATCGGGTTCGCCTTGATGGTCGAGGTCCCGGATCAAGTCTGGGACCGTGCTTGGCCGTTTCCTCACCCCACAATCTCCGCCGTCTCCACAACTGCATGGAACAGCACATTCGTCCCCGCTGCGGCCCAGTCCTTCGAAATCTCTTCCTCCTCATTGTGGCTCAGCCCATCCACGCAAGGGCACATCACCATAGCCGTCGGTGCGACGCGGTTGATCCAGCAGGCGTCGTGCCCTGCCCCGCTGACGAGGTTGCGGTGGGTGTAGCCGAGGCGCTCTGCCGCGCTGCGGACAGCTGTCACGCAACCTTCGTCGAACTCGACCGGATCAAACCCGCCGACCTTTTCGAACTCAACGGTCAGGCCCATGTCGTCGCAGATCTTCTGCGCGCCGACCTTCAGCCGCGCCTCCATATCCTCAATGGTCGAAAGGTTTGGAGAGCGGAAATCGACAGTGAAAACTACCTTACCCGGGATCACGTTGCGAGAGTTTGGGTAGACATCGATATGCCCCGCCGCGCCGACCGCATCGGGCGCGTGGGAGAGGGCGATCTCGTCGACCAGTTCCAGTACCCTCGCCATGCTGAGGCCTGCGTTCCTGCGCATCGGCATGGGAGTGGAGCCGGTGTGGGCGTCCCTGCCCTCAATCGTCAGCTGCATCCAGCTGAGGCCCTGACCGTGGGTGACGACGCCGACATCGATGCCTTCCGCTTCAAGGATCGGGCCCTGTTCGATGTGCAGCTCAAAGAAGGCGTGCATCTTGCGGTCGCCAACGGCTTCCTCACCGCGCCAACCGATGCGCTGAAGTTCGTCGCCGAATTTTTTGCCCTCCGCATCTTCCCGATCATAGGCCCACTGTTCGTCGTGGATGCCTGCGAATACGCCCGATGACAGCATCGCGGGGGCGTAGCGGGTGCCCTCTTCGTTGGTCCAGTTGGTGAGCACGATGGGATGCTTGGTTTTGACGTTCAGGTCGTTGAGGGTCCGGATCAGTTCGAGGCCGCTCAGCACACCCAGAACGCCGTCGTATTTGCCGCCGGTCGGCTGGGTGTCGAGATGACTACCAACATAGACAGGCAGTGCGTCAGGGTCCGTCCCCTCTCGCCGGGCGAACATGTTGCCCATGGTGTCGAGGCCCATGGTCATGCCGGCCGCCTTGCACCAGTTCTGGAACAGGTGGCGACCCTCGCTATCCTCATCCGTCAGGGTCTGGCGATTATTGCCGCCCGCAACGCCGGGGCCGATCTTGGCCATGTCCATCAGGCTGTCCCACAGCCGGTCGGCGTCGATCTTCATGTTTGCTGCTGGCGCGGCCATGTCAGGTTCCCTCATATAAATTCTTGACCAGTTGGTCAGATTTTACGTTAGCAAACCAGCATGCACAGTCAAGCAAGTGATGTTTGAGAACGGGATAAGGTCAGTGCCAGTCGAAAGAGGCTGTTAGCCCTTTGATCTTGCGAGCGCGTTTGCGCAACGTTTCTGTGCGTTCAGCCAGTTCGGGAAGAGCGAATTCGTGGGTTTCGACATATAATTCGCGCACGTTCGAAACGAGTGGCGAAGCAAACAAGCGCTCCAGCACAAGAACTTCAGCGCCCTCAATATCAACCTTCATGATATCGACCGGGCGACCAATCTGTTTAAGCAGCGTCTCAATACTGACTTGCGGAGTGACGACAAAGTCATTTTCGGTGACGCCCTTATGCGATGCGAAAACAGATGAACCTTCGGACGCAACAGCATGATTAACTTCGAAATCAGGCCTACGAAACAGTCGACACTCGCCGTTTTCCGTACCGACTGCAGCCTAATGAACATGAACGTTGGATAAATGCGCCATATTCATTTTCAGGATTTCGAATGTCACCGGATCTGGTTCGTATGCATGAACTTCATCGGCAATGCCGGCAGCCACTTTCGTGAATTCGCCGGCGTTTGCCCCAAGATCGAAAATAACTGCGACTGATCTGCTAACGAAAGCCTCAGGACCAATGCGATTTTGTTTTCGATGAAGCCTATAGTAGCGCAAAAGAGCCTTCCGCCTTAACTCGCCAAAAGTAACCTCTTTCAAAAAACCCAGAAACTGAAGCTTTTGTTCGGTGCTCAAAAACCGACCCACTAAAGACAAACCATTGAGCAGCACTTGAACCTTTCGAGTATTGGTAGGCCAGATCAGTCGTCCCGATAGACTTTTTCACGGCGTTCATGACGTTCCTGCGCTTCAAGACTAAGCGTCGCAATTGGCCGCGCGTCCAATCGTTTCAAGCTGATCGGATTGCCGGTGTCATTGCAGTAGCCGTATTCATCCGTCTCGATCCGGCGCAGCGCCGCGTCGATCTTGATGACCAGTTTGCGCTGACGATCACGGGTACGCAGTTCCAGCGCCCGGTCAGTTTCTTCAGAAGCACGGTCGGCGACATCGGGGATGCTGCGCGCATCTTCCTGCATCTGGCTGACCGTTTCCTTATTTTCATCGAGAATCGAATCTTTCCAATCGAGCAATTTCTGCCGGAAATATTCTTTCTGCCGATCATTCATGAACGGTTCATCTTCCGACGGAAAATAGTCGGCTTCGACAGTGGTGTGAGTGTTCATCTGCTTTTCCCGCTCCACGTTTACCCAACGACGAGTCGCCTCGCCCCCAAGACGCGCGTCTTATAGGGTGTAAATGCGGGCAATGTCACGTAAATCTCTCACGATCCTGATTCCCCTTGCGGGAATGCCCGCGCACCTGTGCCAGGATGAGGCATAGTGATGAAACGAAAGGCAAATTTGATGCGTTTTGACGGGACGAAAGATTACGTAGCGACAGAAGACCTGACAGTCGCGGTTAACGCCGCAATCACGCTTGAGCGACCACTTCTTGTGAAGGGTGAGCCTGGAACAGGGAAAACTGAACTTGCCCGCCAGATCGCCGGGGCGTTGGACTTACCATTGCTGGAATGGTCGGTGAAATCGACCACTCGCGCGCAACAAGGCCTTTATGAATATGACGCTGTCAGCCGCTTGCGCGACAGCCAGTTGGGCGATGAGCGCGTTAAGGACGTTGCGAATTACATCAAAAAGGGCAAGCTTTGGGACGCCTTTGATGCAGACGGCAAAGTTGTTCTGCTGATCGATGAAATCGACAAAGCTGATATCGAATTCCCGAACGACTTGCTGCAGGAACTCGATCAGATGTCGTTCTTTGTCTATGAGACTGGTGAGGTCATCAAAGCCAAGCAACGCCCCATCGTCATCATCACGTCGAACAATGAAAAGGAACTGCCGGACGCATTTTTGCGCCGTTGTTTCTTCCACTACATACAGTTCCCGGATGCCGACACGATGCAACAGATCGTCAACGTGCACTTCCCTGACATCAGGAAGTCGCTGGTGCGTGAAGCACTGACCCAGTTCTACGATTTGCGTGACACTACTGGACTAAAGAAAAAGCCGTCGACTTCTGAGGTTCTGGATTGGCTGAAGTTGCTGATGTCAGAGGATCTAAGCGCCGCTGATTTGAAAGCCGACGCGAACGATGCCCTGCCCCGTCTTCATGGCGCCCTGCTGAAAAATGAGCAGGACGTGCACATGCTTGAGAGAATCGCTTTCATGAATCGGAGGCGGCAGGGCCAGTAATTGGAGGCGCTACTCGCACCTCTTCAGTACGCGATTCTACCGGTCTTCGGCTTCGCAATCCTTGGTTTCGTCCTTGGACGCGTGGGCGAATTTTCGCGACAGGCGGCTGAGGGCGCCAATCAATTCATGGTAGGTATCGCGGTTCCTGCCCTACAATTCCGGCTGATATCAGGCGTCAATTTTGACGCCGTCGAATGGGATATGATCGCCGCATATCTGGCGGTGGAATTCTCAATCTACGGGTTCGGTTTTCTGGTCATGCGTTACGGGTTTCGCGTCGGACCGCGCGAATCTGTGCTTTTGGCGATGACGGCGGCTTTCCCCAACCATGTATATGTCGTTCTGCCGATTGCAGAGCGGCTTTATGGCCCTGAAAGCATCGACCCTGTCGCCTCGGTCATTGTCTTTGACATCGTTCTTATGTTCGGAGGCACGATCATGATCATGGAAGCGATCAAAGGCGAACAGGGACCGCTGGCAGTTTTGAAAGACATAGCTACTAATCGATTGATCGTCGTCATCGCACTGGGGTTTGCATGGAACTTCAGCGGGCTGGCGCTGCACGATGGCTTTTCGTTCTTTTTGGATATGGCTACTGCCTCTGCCACACCGGTCGCATTGTTTTCGCTTGGCGTGATTTTGTCTGGTCAAAGTCTGCAATCGATTGGCGGGCCGGTTTGGGCGGTTGTCGGGTTCAAGAACTTTCTGATGCCACTGCTTGCGGTAATCATGCTGGGCACGTTCCTTGCCCCCTCACCCGCCTGGGAAGCGCCATCATTGTTGATGTATGGCGCACCCAGCGGCGTCTTGGCGTTCGTTCTCGGCCTGAAATACGGGGTGAAGGTTGAATCCATCGCCAAGGCGGTCATCATATCGACGGCCCTGTCGATCCTGACAGCGACGACCCTGGCATGAGGCATCTATGACAATCGTTCGTCCAATCCGAAAAGATGATCACGCCGAATGGCGGCGCATGTGGACTGCATATTTGGAATTCTACGAAACCTCAGTTTCCGAAGACGTCTATGAAACACTTTGGAACCGCCTTCACTCAGACGATCCACATGAATTCAGCGGTCTGATCGCTGAAGTTGATGGAAAGCCAGTTGGCTTGACCCACTACCTTTTCCACCGCCATGGCTGGAAAGTTGAAAACTGCTGCTATCTCCAGGATCTCTATGTTGATCCTGATGTGCGCGGCACCGGCGCAGGACGGGCCTTGATTGAGGCTGTTTACGCAATCGCTGATGAAGCAGGCGCGCCGTCAGTATACTGGTTGACGCAGGATTTTAATCACGCTGCACGTCAACTTTACGACCGCATAGCTAAGAAAACACCATTTATACGGTACAACCGTTAATGCGAGCGGCATTTGCGATCTTTTCCCTGTTGGCCGGCTGCGCAACAACGCCGCCACAATCCGTCTATAAAGAGGAAAGCCGGTCGCAGCCACAGTCTCTTACCGAACGTCCGTTTTATAGTGGTTATGGTGAAGCAATCGGTGTGCAGCCCGTTCATTGGACGGCTCGCAGCATCGCCCGGGACTTTGATCGCCTGATGTTTCAGACTGAATGGGGTGAAAGTGTTCCCCGCCTTCTGAAATGGGAAAAACCTGCAACCATATCGCTCTCAACACCAGAACTTGCTTCGTACCGCCCTTTTCTTGATGATCTTGTAACTCGGATCAGAAACGCTGCGCCCGGCCTTGATGTGTCTGCCACTGGCGGACCCAACGCCGATATTACGCTTAGAAGCGCGCCGCGTACTGAGATGGATGAAATCGCCGCAAATGCGCTGTGCTTCTTTATCCCTCATGATGTCACTTGGGCTGAGTTCAAAAGCCTGGACGCGCGCGACGCCGCGGGTTGGAGTCAGATCAGTAAACTCGACAAGATCACAGTTTTCATTCCGGCATTCGCGGCGCCACATGAAATCAGATCCTGTATCTTGGAAGAAGTAACTCAGGCGCTGGGGCCCGGGAATGACTTGCGGTATCTTAACGATTCTATCTTTAATGATGACAACGCCCACGTCTGGCCAACGGGCTTTGATCTTCTAATCTTAAGAACGCTTTACAACGATACTCTTAGAAACGGGTTAAATAGTGATGAGGCCACTCTTGAAGCGCGAAGCGTCCTCCGGTCTGAACCGCTTGGTGGATTGACCCGGACGATTGATCTCATCGGGTCAAAGTATGACACCGCGTTGATGATTGCCGAAAATGAAACAGATTTCGTTTTGCGGAAACAGGCGCTGCAAACAGCTATCTCGTTAGCTAAAACACAAGGCGCAGCACCACACAGGTTAGGTGAGGCTTATAAGACAGCGGCCTTTGTTGCTTTCGAAGCAAACGATCCAGATCGGGTTGTCGACTATCTCTCAAAAGCGGAACTGGCGCATGCACGCGCTTTGGCAGCGAATTCAGTGCACCTTGCACGCGTCAGGTCTGAACTGGCGATTAACCTGATCAATCTCGAAAACCATGACACCGGGCTTGCTTTGCTGGAGCTCGCAGAGCCGGTATTTGCAGCAAATGGATCGGACTGGCAGCTTACGCACGCCTTACGCTGGCGGGCCATTGCCCTAAGCCAGCTCGGAAGATGGGCTGAGGCGAGCGGAACGGCGCTGGAGGCCTTGGACTGGGCGCGCTATGTATACGGCGGCGGCAGCCGTGCAGTTGCGAGCTGGCGTCAAGAATTTGTTGATATTGGCCTGATCCCCGCATCGGGCTGACCGGAGTAAACCATGATCCCCATCATCGCCCTGTTCGCAGGATTTTTCACAGGTTGGCGACGCGCTGCGCGACGTGGCGGCGAACAGGCCGATAAATGGCAATTCGCCATCGCACATGCGGTTGGTTTTGCGTTATTAGCCTTCTTTGTAACCCTCGTATTGGTGCGCTTTGGCTTGATGCCGCCAGCGCCTTTCTGAGGCCCGATCCAAGGACGACGCTATGTTCAACAGCTTTTTTCTGACTTTGCGAGACGCAAAAGTGCCCGTCACTCTGCGGGAGTATCTAACGCTGTTAGAAGCGATGGATAAGGGCGTTGCGATGTATGACATTGAGGAGTTTTATTTCCTATCCCGTTCGGCCCTGGTGAAAGATGAACGCCACCTGGACAAATTCGATCAGGTTTTTGGGCACTGCTTCAAAGGCATAGAGACTGTTGGTGGTGAAAACGGCGTCGATGCAATGGATCTGCCTGAAGAGTGGCTTCGCAAGTTAGCCGAAAAAATGCTGACCGAAGAAGAGAAGAAAGAGATCGAAGCACTCGGGGGTTGGGAAAAGTTGATGGAGACGTTGAAGAAACGTCTCGAAGAGCAGGAAAAGCGTCACCAAGGTGGCTCGAAATGGGTAGGAACTGCTGGCACTTCCCCGTTTGGGGCCTATGGATACAACCCTGAAGGCGTTCGTATTGGCCAGAAGGAAGACCGCCACGGCCGCGCTGTAAAAGTCTGGGACAAACGCGAGTATCGCAACCTAGATGACAGCGTCGAGATCGGCACGCGCAACATCAAGGTCGCATTGCGAAGGCTACGTCGTTGGGCGCGGGACGGCGCGGTAGAAGAATTGGATCTGGACCACACTATCCGTTCGACAGCTGAAAACGGGTATCTGGACGTAAAAACAAGGCCAGAGCGCCGCAACGCGGTCAAGGTACTGCTGTTCCTCGACATCGGTGGTTCAATGGATGGGCATGTAAAACTTGTGGAGGAGCTGTTTTCAGCCGCTTCGACAGAGTTCAAGCATATGGAACATTTCTATTTCCACAACTGCCTTTACGAAGGCGTCTGGAAAGACAATGCCCGCCGCTGGGACGCACAAACTCCGACTTGGGAAGTCATTCGCACCTTTGGTTCAGACTATAAATGTGTCTTCGTCGGCGATGCCGCGATGTCACCCTACGAAATCGTCCAGCCAGGGGGGGCAGTCGAACACTGGAACCAAGAATCCGGCGAAGTTTGGCTGCGCCGTGCGCTGGATCAATGGACATCATCTGTGTGGATCAATCCGATCCCCGAAGTCCGCTGGCAGTATTCGCATTCAACTTCGCTGATCCAGCAAATTTTTGCAGATCGGATGTATTCTATGACTTTGCAGGGAATCGAAGGGGCGATGCGAGAGTTAACGAGGTGACCCTCTCGGGCCGTTAACTAAGCCATCAACCCTAGCATCAGCACCACAACTCAGAGCCGATAATCATTCGTTTTCAATTCCTAACGCCCCTCAGTGAGGCGAATACAGCCCGCAAATTTGCTGAGCCTTCGGCCAGGTCAGGTGAATTTTTTTTGCACAGGGCTTCCTCTAACTTTCAGATTCCATTGGAATTTTTCTCGAATTTAGAAGCAATTTGAAGAAAATTGGTTTGGCTTGTAGTTGAAGCGATGTGTGCGTGTGACAGGGCTGTCAGTTTTGAAGGTGAAGTGGTCCCATCTTTTCGGACAGTTTTGTAGCGTTTTTAAGGTGTATCGGGTTTAGGTTTCATGCTGCTTTCTTGTCTTTCAAGCCCGCCCAATATGCGTCGTCCGGTGTTTGCCGATCAAGCGCGGAATGCGGGCG